>NC_014328.1:661437-1322875 GCF_000143685.1 Clostridium ljungdahlii DSM 13528
ACGTTTTCATCAATGAATCTTACTTAGTGGAAAAAGTAGATATCCCCAATCTTTGATTTGATGACAGTCGCTTTCTCTTTAGAGTTTTGCTTCTCCCACTAAGTTTAGATGAATTATCTAGGGCGTAGCTATGGTTAGCTCCCACTTTGATAAAAGTGGGAGTGTTACAGTAGGTAGCCATCAGATAAAGTTATATTATATTTTCAGGGGGAGTGTAAATGAAAAATCTAAAAGTTAGGGGTAAAATAAATCTTTTAATAGTATGTATCATTTTGATTTTAAGTGCTTCAGTTCTTATATTAGTACATCATAATTTGAGTAATATAACAGATGAAAGCTATTCCAATCAATTGAAATCAAATTCTGGTATGGCTTTAAAGTTATTAGATGAAAAATATAGTGGAGCATGGAAAGAAAAGGGTGGCAAATTATACAAGGGGAGTAAACTCATAAGTGGAGATACTAAATTTGTAGATTCTATAAAAGCGGAGACAGGTGAAGAAGTTACTATATTCTTAAAAGATACAAGGATTTCTACGACGGTAATGAACAAAGGAAATAGAGCCGTAAATACAAAAGCTTTATCTGAGGTTTCAAATAAAGTGTTGAAATCTGGAGAAGACTTTAGGGGAGAAACAAAAATATTGAATGTACCCTATGAGGTAATATATAAACCAATCAGGGATAATGAAGGAAATGTACTGGGAATGTTTTTTATAGGTATTAGTAAAAGTGTAATAAATAATCAGATATTTCAAGTTTTTAAAAGCATAGGTATTATTGTGTTACTAATAGCTATATTGTCTGTTATAGCAGCAAATATTTTTGTATCTAAGATAACTAAAGTATTACTTTATTCTGCAGAGTATATGAATACTTTATCAAAAGGAGATTTTACTAAAGAAGTTCCTAGAGAATACTTGAATTATAAAGATGAAGGAGGAGTTTTAGCCAAAGGTATAGAAGGTATGAGAAAATCTGTGAATAATTTGTTGTATACTATTAGAAATGATTTTAAAACTATAGTTGATGAATCAAATAGCTTGGTTCTGATTTCTAAAGAATTATCTGGATCTTCAAGTGATGTATCCCAGACTATAAATCAGGTGGCAGGAGCAAATACAAATCAGGCACAAGAATTAGTTGCTGTAAATGGGGTTATAGATTCCTTTAGCAATGAATTGTCTAAGATAGTAGAGGATATAAATGAAATAGATAGGAGCTCTAATGAGATAGACAGTATGGCAAAAGAAAATAGTGAAAAACTGCCTAATATAGAAAGGTCTATCGCAAAGGTAAATGATTCTTTTAAAATGTTTAAGGGAGATATAACGGAGTTTAGCAGTAATGTGCTGAAAATAAATGACATAACTAATATTATAAACAGTGTTTCAGATCAAACTAACCTGCTAGCTTTAAATGCAGCTATAGAAGCAGCTAGGGCTGGAGAAGCTGGAAAAGGTTTTGCAGTTGTGGCAGAGGAAGTAAGAAAATTAGCTTCACAAACTAAGGAGTCTTCTACAAGTATAGATAGCTTAATTAAATTGCTTTCTAATAAAATAGGAGCCATAGTAAAGGAAACTTCAGAGATGGACAATGAAATTGTAAATCAAACTAAGTCTATAAATGAATCTATAGAAGCTTTTACTAATATAACTTATGCAGTTAATAATATAATACCTAAAATTCAAAAAGTGAATGTATCTGTAGACAACCTTGAAAAAAGCAAAGATAAAATAGTGAGTAGTGTAGAAGAAACCTCAGCTACTGCAGAAGAGATGGCTGCATCTACTGAGGAAATAGCTGCTTCCAGTGCTGAAATGAGTAAGTCTGCAAATAAAGTATACGAAGTTGCAGAAAACCTTGAAAGTATGACAGAAAATCTTAAGGGCAATATAACTAAATTTAGGATAAATAATTAATATGCCAACTTTGCACATATAAAATTTTGACTTAATGTAAAAAAATTAAATAGTTATTGTATAGGCAAAATAAAAAATGGCGGAACTTTAAGATTCTGCCATTTTATTTTAAGTTGATGAAATGATATAGGTTATTATAGATACTGCTAATATTAATGCTATAAAAAAAATTGTAGTAGCGGTTTTTATATGCCTTTTATGTAATTCTATTGGAGAGAGTTGTTCTTTCATGTTATAGCTCCTTTTATTATGTAATTATAATAATAAATTTAATATCATTTATTATGCAATTTAATTATATAATAAATAAATTGATATTTCAATATTATGAATTGTTGTAAGATAATATATTACTACATAGTGTGGAATTATATGTAATTAAATATCAATAATTAAGTTTGCCGTAACTATATCCTCCTAAGCTATAGTAAGCAAAAAAGATAAATTTCAATGGAAGTAAATGTTCAATAATGATATAATTAGTTCATTAATTATAGAGTTTCTAGATTGAAAGTTGAATTATTCTCCGGATATTTTTACTAAGACTTATGTATGAAATATTTAAATGTACTTCATTATTGTAAAAATGTATCTGCGAATAAGTTCAAATTTCAATTACAACCTATAATAATTTTGGGAGGATTACTATATGAAAAGTAACTCAATGAGAAAATTAGATATGAGATTATATGCAAAAAAATTATTTGTAGTATTTTGGACTATGTTTTTTTTACTTGGCTTTTCATTTACAGCATCGGCAGCAGACTCGTCACAAGTACTGAATCAAGTGAAAAACGATATTAAAACCTATTATGTAGGCAATATACCAGACGGGGTATTAAATGCATCTAGTATAGATGAAGCATTGAAAAAACTTAATGATCCATATACTGAGTATTTTTCTAAAGAGGAAGAAACAAATTTTTTAAATTCTATAAATAATAAAATTTACGGAATAGGCATATATATGTCTCAGGTTCCTTCAGGAATAAAAGTAGATTCTGTAGTTGCGAATTCTCCAGCAGAAAATGTAGGACTTAAGGAAGGGGATATTATAATTTCGGCTAATTCCCATTCGCTTGCCAATATAACACTTGATCAAGCTTCTTCATATATTAAAGGAGACGAAAATACAAATGTTAATCTTGTAATTCAAAGGCAGGACAAGGTATTAAGCTTTTCTGTAAAAAGGGGAGAGGTAAGTATTCCAATAGTAGATGGAAAAATGTTGGATAGTAATACTGCATATATTCATATAGCATCTTTTGGAGAAGACACATCACAAAAGTTTAATGAAAAGTTAAAAGAGCTTCAAGCAAATAAACCTGCAAGGTACATAATAGACCTGAGAGATAATGGTGGAGGATATATGGATTCTGCCCTAAATGTAGCAGGAAATTTTATAGGACAAAATTTAGCACTTATAGTTGAAGATAAAAATGGTAAAAAAACAGGTTACCTGGCAGGAGAAGAACAAAATATAATAGACAAGCCTACTATATTTTTGGTAGATAAATATACTGCCAGTGCTTCTGAAATATTGTCTGCAGCAGTGAAGGATTATAAAAAAGCCTTTTTTATAGGAAATACTACTTATGGAAAAGGTGTGGCACAGCAGATGTTTGATCTTTCAGATGGAGGAGCATTGAAATTAACTGTAGAAAAGTTTTATTCCCCTGCAGGGAATATAATACAAAAAGTAGGAATAAAACCTGATTTTGATACAGGTAATGAGAATTCTTTGGCAGTAGCGCAATTATTGTCGGGACAGTGTAAAGATGGAACAGATGAAAGAGGATTTTTAAAGGTTACAATAAATAATGAAAAATTTTATATAGATTTAAGTATTGCTAAAAATGAGGAATATTGGTCTGCTTTTAAGTATATAGTGAATAATATAGATAGATCACAAATTTGTATAGGCACTAAAGATGGATGGGCAAAAGTTCCAGAAGAATACTTTAGCAATGTATATAAGTTTTTTTATCCAGAAGATAAGGTTTTAGATACAATGCAGCAGGTGCCGCAGGATAAAGCATTTACTGTAATTTTTAACAAAAAAATAAGTTCTGATATGAAGAATAAAATAAATATGGAAATTATAAATGGTACTACTGGTAAAAGGGTTGCTTTTAAAATAGGCAGCGTAGAAGACAACAAGGTGGTTATTGTGCCACAAGAAAAGTTAGAAAAAGGTAAGACTTACTATATAAAGGTTAACGACACTATAAAGCCAGTTACTGTTAAAAATTAGTGAAAGGTGAAAAATGGAAACAACTCATAGACTTTCTTCATTTGAATATAAGGTAATAAAGAAGGATATAAAAAACATAACTATTAAAATTAATGGAAAAGGTGAAGTATATGTAATAGCACCTCTTAATGTTAGTTATCCATCCATAGAGAAAATAGTTGAGAATAAAATGGAATGGATACAGGAAAACGTGGAAGTTACAAAGAATAGAATTTATAACATGAAGTCTATGGGGCTGTTAGATGGAAAAAAGCTTTTATGGATAGGGAATTTTTTAAAAATAGAAATGCAGCAGGCAGACATAAAAAAATGTTATGTAGAAATTGCAGAAGATAAAATTATAGTTTATGGCAAAGCTGTTTTATTAAAAAATGAAGAAAATATTAAAAAGAGCATATGCGAATTTTATAAACAAAGGGCTAAGGTGATTTTTAGAGAACGAGTGGATATTTATCACAAAAATCTAAATGTTTATCCAAAAAAAATAACAATTAGGTGTCAGAAGACTAGATGGGGAAGCTGTTCCTCTAACGGTAATATTAGTTTCAATTACAAAATATTAATGGCACCTATGGAAGTTATAGATTATGTAGTTGTGCATGAACTTTGCCACCTGGTATATATGGATCATTCTAGAGATTACTGGAGATTAGTAGAATCTATAATTCCACAATACAAAAACAGAAGGAAATGGCTTAAATGTAATGGATATATGCTTAATTTTCCAGAAAAATACATATGAATAGTAAGTAAACTTATAGACATTAGAAAAATAATAAAGTAAAATTAAGTAAGTAATTTTAATTGTGAAAGGAAAATAATATGAAATTTTATTTTTTACTTTTGATTGCAGTGGCACTTTCTTTAGATGCCTTTGGTGTCTCACTGTGTGTGGGATTGAATGGCGCAGTGGAGAAAAGAAATAAGTTTCAACTTTCTTTTTCATGTGGATTTTTTCAGTTTTTTTTTGCTATATGCGGTGCTTATGCAGGCTTTTTATTTAATACATATATTGCATCTGTTCCCCAGGTAATTGGAGGAGCATTAGTATCTATAGTAGGCATCTTTATGGTTAAAGAAGGTTTGGGGAGTAAAGGAGAATGCATACTCATTAAACCAGGAATGATTCTAGTGCTTGGAGTTTCAGTAAGTATTGATGCAATGGTAATAGGATTTACAACTTTAAATAATATAGCAAATAGGATAGATCTACTTATTAGCACTGTGTTTATAGGATTAATTACCTTCATTATGTGTTTATTTGCTTTTTTTATTTCGAAGTACCTCCAGAAAATACATATTGTAAGTAAATATGCAGATTATATAGGGGGAGTAATACTTATTATATTTGGTATTAAAATGATGTTTTTTAAGTGAAAATTTGGGGTGAATTTATGGATGTAGAAAAGTACTTGAGAAAACGTAGAATAAAAGTTACAAAAGCAAGATTAAATATTTTAGATATATTATCTAAGAGTGAGAATGCTATAACTGTTGATAATTTATTTGAAAAGTGTAGAGAAAGAAACATAAATGTAGATTTATCCACTATTTATAGATCCTTAGAATTGTTTGAAAATAAGAAAATTGTTAGAAAATTTGATTTGGGTGAAAATAAATATAGTTACGCTATAATGAGAAAAAAGCATAAACATATATTGGAGTGTAAAATATGTCATAAGGAAGTAGAAATAGACTGTCCTATGCAGCAAATAGAGGAAATTATAAAAAGCAAAACAGGCTTTGTATTTGAGGATGAAGAACTGGATTTTAAATTAAATGGAATATGTGCAGATTGTAGAAAGAGAAAAAGTAGTAAAAACTAAAGAGTTTTATTTTAAAGTTATCTGTGCAGGATATACTTTTTTTATTTTCCACACTCCTCGTGCGTTTTTTTGTATAAATACGGTATATTCTAGTTTTTCATGAGGCATTTTAGTAGACATACCAGAAACTTTAATAAATGCAACTGTTCCATTGGAAAAATACATATTTATATCACCCATGTTGCACAGCTTATATTTATTAAAGATGCCAGTAGTAAAATAGTTTTTAACTGCGTAGTTGATATCTCTGCACTTATAGGACACATATACTTTTTCCACTATTGTAACAGTGAGTAAAATACTTATAAATATAATAATAAATTTTTTCATAATTCTCCTCCATATAATGGAAATAATGCTTTCATTATTATAATATACAAATTTACAAAATAAGTAAATACATATTTTTATTTATCTAGAAAAATATTTTGTAGAGTTATGATTTATTTGAAGGCTAAGGCATTTTTAATTTTAAATTATTTAAATTTTTACGGTTGTATGGTATTATTTTATTAACAAACATTACAATGTAAAACTTTATTGGGGTGAAATTATGAGACTGGAATTTATAGATAGGGTTATGGAAGAAGATGTGCTTGGAAAGAGTATATTAACCTGTGAAGGACAAGTTTTATTACGAGCAGGAGTAAAGTTGAATAGTAACTATATAGATAAATTAAAAAAATTAGGTGTATTTTATGTATACGTCGAAGATGAAAGATTAGAAGATGTATATGTCGAAGATGAAAAATTGTCGCAACTTAAACAGTCCACTATGAAAAGTATGTCAAAAGTAATGGTAAATCTAAATAATTATGATGAAAAAGGATTAAGACATTCTTTAAAAACAGTAGAAGAAATGATTAATTACATAGTTGATGTTGGAGATGTTAATAAAAGCCTTTATGACATACAGACGTATGATAACTATACTTTTGTACACTCAATAGATACTTGTGTTATGGCTTCTTTTTTAGGAATTTCCGCAGGATACAATGAATTTGATATAAAGGAACTTGGTGTGGGAGCTATCCTACATGATGTAGGAAAGACAAAGGTGCCTATAGAGATATTGAATAAAAAAGGTAAGTTGACGGATGAAGAATTTGCTGAAATAAAAAAACATCCTGTATACGGTTCAAAAATCTTAAAAAAAACGGTTGGTACATACAGTCCTATAATTAAAATAGTTGAACAGCATCATGAGAGGGTTGATGGTAGAGGGTATCCTTATGGACTTACAAACAAACAGATAACAAATTTTGCAAAGATGGTTTGCATATGTGATGTATATGATGCTGTTAGTAACGATAGATGTTATAGAAAAAAGTTTCGCCCTAATGATGCTTATGAACTTATACTTTCAGGAAGTGGAAGTAGTTTTGACCAGGAAATAGTATCCTATTTCAAAAATACATTTGCTGTTTATCCACTTGGATGCTGCGTTAAGTTATCAAATGGAGTTAAGGGGTATGTTGTAAGGCAAAACAGAGGATTTCCGGATAGACCGGTGATAAGGGTATTACAAGATCCTGAAACTGGAGATAACATATCAGGTTATGAAGTCGATTTACTTAAAAATCTAAGTATAATCGTAGAAGAAATAGTATAAATGGAATTAAGTTGAGAAAAATAAGTTACACAGTGTGTTATAGATATCAAAATATTTATGATAATATACTGTGTATTCGTTTTTTTGAGGAGAAAAATATGAGTTCATATATTGATAATTTAATAGACAAGTTATGCAAAAACTATAATTTTAATATTATAGAGCTAGAAGGTATAAATGGAACATGCAGTAAATGGGCGTTATGCAGAGAGCAAAATTCTATTATGCAGGTAGTTTTCTTTTCTAGGGTGGAAAGTTATAGAAATATAAATGCTGAAGATATAAAGTTACGTTTAAAGAAACTGTTTGACAGTAAAAGTGTAAGACTTGTACAAATAGTGTTAGATAGGGAAGTACATGTCACAGTGGATGAAAATAATAATCCACAATGTGGATTAATTTTTTTAAATCCTTATTTTAATCAAATAACTTTGTATACTCCTGATTTAGAGCAATTAGCTAAAGAAATATATAATTGTATGATTTATGTAAAACAAAGTACTTTAGCAAATAAGCAGTCAAAAAATATATATAAAATGAAAGACCTAATTGTAACGTGGATCATAATAGCTTTAAATGTTGCTGTATATACGGTAACTGCATACCTTTCTGGAAATATATTTGACAGTAATATAAATGTACTTGTATTTATGGGAGCTAAGGTTAACTCACTTATAGCTTCAGGTGAGTATTATAGACTTTTTACTTGTATGTTTTTACATGCTGGAATAGTTCATTTAGGAGTAAATATGTATTCACTTTATATAATGGGTTCTTTTGTTGAGAAAGTGTATGGTAAAGTTAAATACATAGTGATGTACCTTATATCAGGTTTAGTTTCCTCGGTATTTAGTTTTATGTTTTCGTCATCTATTTCAGTAGGAGCGTCAGGAGCAATATTTGGACTTTTAGGTGCGGCATTGGTATTTGCTATAAAAATGAAACATAAAATTGGTAAGGAATTTTTAATGAATGTAATATCTATAATTGTGGTAAACCTTATAATAGGATTTTCTATAGCAAATGTAGATAATTTTGGACACTTAGGAGGGCTTGTAGGAGGAGTAGTCATAACATATTTTATTGGGCAATGTAAAAACATTGCCCAATAAATAAATTGCTAGTTAAATAAGTTTTTTAAATCATTTGAAAATAAGGTCTCCTTTTCCATAAGTAACTGAACTGTGGCTTTAAGACAGTGCCTATTTTCAATAAGAATATTTTTTACATCATTATATATTGAATCTGTAAGACACTTACACTCTTTGATAATCTCGTTTTGATTTATATTTAAATCTGATAGCTCCCTCATATTTAAAAGACCTAAAGTGTTTCCCATTCCATACTGAGTTACCATTTTAAAGGCTATGTTTGTACTATGCTGAAGATCATTATAGGCACCTGTGGTTACGTAATCTGCTCCAAAGATAACTTCTTCAGCAGCTCTTCCACCTAAAAGTACCATTATTCTTTTACGTAGGTAATCTTTATTTTGATAGAGCTTGTCCTCAGGTATACTTAATGTATAACCTCCAGCTCCCTTAGTACTTGGAATGATTGTTATTTTAGAAATCTTTTCATTTGGAAGTACTTTTGAGGATACTAGAGCATGGCCTACTTCATGGTAAGCAGTTATTCTTTTATCTATATCTTTTATATAATCCCTATCTTTTTTCTCATACCCTGTTAGTACTATGGAAAAAGCTTTATCAATGTGCTTGTTTTCTATATAAGTACTATCTTCTTTACAGGCGAGTATTGCAGCTTCATTTATTAAGCTCTCAATTTTTGCACCTGAAAAGTAAGAAGTTTTTTGAGCCCACTCATGTACATCTATATTGTCTACAGGTTTGTTTTTTAAGTGGAGAGATATAATTTTTTCCCTTGAAGAAACGTCAGGAAGAGTTACTTCTATATGTCTATCAAATCTTCCAGGTCTTAAAAGGGCAGGATCTAGCATATCTAACCTATTGGTGGCAGCTATTATTACAATTCCCTCTTTTTCATTAAATCCAGACATTTCTGTAAGCAGAGCATTTAAAGTTTGATCTCTTTCATCAGAGCCTCCGGTACTTCCTGAGCCATCTCTTTTTTTACCTATAGCGTCTATTTCATCTATAAAGATAACCGCTTTTCCAGATTTATTGCTTTTAGCTTTTTTAAATAGCTGTCTTATACGGCTGGCACCTACACCTACATATACTTGTACAAAATCAGAGCCTGAAACAGCATAAAATGGGACTTCTGCTTCACCTGCAATGGCTCTTGCAAGGAGAGTTTTTCCGGTTCCTGGCTCACCGAATAATAAAATCCCTTTTGGCATTCTTGCACCATAAGACGCATATTTTTTAGGGTTCTTTAAGAAATCAACTATATCCTGGACACTCTCTTTAGCTTCCTCATTTCCCGCTACACTTTTAAAATTACAATTAGAATCTTCTATGGCAGAAGCATCTAAGGAATCGAGAGATACTATTTTTTTAGAAGATTTGTTAGAAAACTTAAGTGCCATAAAAACAGCTGTCATAATGGAAATTATAAGTATAGCAGTAGGATAAGCTTGCCTGTTATTTACAGTATATTGCTCAGATACACTTATTCCATCGTTTAAAAGTACTTCTTTAGCATTAGGGGTTCTAGGATTATCCGTATCATATATGCTTCCGTTTTTTAATTTTACTCTTATTTGGGAGGAATCTGTCATATACACTGTTGAAACTATTTTCTTTGATACATCTTTTTGAAACGAAATATATGACTTATAGGGTACAGAGCTGTTACTATAATTCATAAATAGTAACATGCAAAGAGATAAAATAGAGGTTAAAATAGGAATTATTATAAACTTATTTTTTATCTTTTTCATTTAAGTTCTCCTTTCTTGAGATAGATTATTTACAGTGATTTATATGAATTAACTTAAAATTATAAGTTCTATAGTCGAATTTTGTAAAAACAAACGAAACTTTATAAAATCATATAATGATATTATAATATTTTTATAAATTAGTCTAATTAAAATCATAAATTTTGCTAAAGTAATTTATGGAACTAGTATGGGAATTTTAGAATTGTTTATTGCAGAAAATTTAATTTACTGTATACTTTATAATAAGAAGTTTGTAAATTTAGGGAGGAGATTTATATATGAAAGTGTCCTTTGGAAAAGCAATTTTGACAGAACAAGACATACTTGGTATAGTTCATGAGTATGTGAATATAGAAGGACTTAATATAGAAAAGATAAGTATAAATGAAATAATAACAATAGAAGGGACATATAAGAGCAAAATATCTGTTAATTTTCAAGTTAAGATGGGAATAGGAAATATAAATAACAATATAATAAATTTAAAAATATTTGATGTACATGTGTATAAGTTTAGGGTATTTAAGAATGTAAAAAATATTGTCCTTAAGAAATTATTAGATAACTTTTCTCCTTATGGGGTAGAGGTGGACAGAGATACAGTAAGAGTGGATTTAAATCTGGCAGTAAAGCTGATACCTTACTTTAATCTTAAATTAAAAAAAGTAGAAATACTTCCTAGAGCACTAGAGGTAGAAGCAGAAGATATAAGATATGAGGAAAAAAAGAAATTTCCAAACATAGAGAAAAAGAAAAGAAGTATACTTATTCTAGATAAGTATCATAAGTTTAGAAAAAAAGTTGTAAGTAAGGTGCCGCAAAAATATGAAAAAATCGTAGAGTATGGGATGCTTGTACCGGATATTATAATGTTATTTATAAGATTATTTAAGGACAAAAGGGTTAAAATAAAGGTTAAGATTATGCTGTCAGGCGTAATAGCTTACCTTGCAAGTCCTATAGATATAATACCTGATTTTATACCTTTTGTTGGGAAAATAGATGATGTTGCTCTGGCGTTTTTTGCACTTAATACTATAATAGATGAAATACCAGAAGAAATCATAATTGAAAATTGGCATGGTAAGGAAAATATAATTCTGGTTACAAGAGAAGCAGTACAATATATTACAAAAATAATTGGAAGTGCAAATGTTTCTAAGGTTTTAAATCAGCTAAGCAATGTATTCAAATCATCTGAAAGAAAAGAAAAAGAGGGGAGAAGTGTTACATAAGGGATTGATATAACACGTAAATTGATATGGTTAAAAAAGTATATGCTATAAAAGAAGGATATGATTTTGAAAAAAATGAAAAGGTTCAAAATATTATAGTAAACACCTGGGGAGAATGTCTAAAACGTGTAAAAGGTGTTAAAGGTGCTACATATAAGAGTTTTAAGGATACAAATTCAGCTTTGGAATATTTAAAAGGAGAGGATAAGATTTTAAAAAAGTCTGAGGGCAACTATCCTAAAGATTGTTTACATGTATATGTGGATGGAAGTTATAACATTTCAACGGAGATGTATTCTTATGCATTGGTGGCAGTTAAAGGTAATGTAGTTTATTATATAGAAAGCGATTCACATTCTTGTGAAGAAGGTAAGAATATAAGGCAAATATCTGGAGAATTAAAAGCAGCTGTTAGAGGAGTACAATATGCTTTGTCTAAGGGAGAGAAAAAAGTCGTTTTGTTCCACGACTATGAAGGAACCTGCAAGCACGCCCTTGGGCTATGGGAGAGAAAAGAAGCCTCATCTATAAAATATTACGAAGAAATGAGCGAGCTTATGAAAAACATTGAGGTTATATTTGTTAAAGTAGATAGTCATACTGGGGATTTGTTTAATGAATTGGCAGATGAAAAGTGCAAGGAAAAGTTACAAATAGAATCAAAAAAAAGTGTTCAAAAATGGTTAATGAATAATGAGATAAAGACAGCTAATGATGAGGTAAAGAATGAGATATTAAAAATTGCACCTAAAGGTGAAAAAAATATAAAGGTTATTGATATATGAAAATGTAAAAATTAAGCTGTTTAAAAAAAATAAATTTGCATAATCTATCTAAAGAACATAAAAAATCATAGTTCTGTAAAAGAAAAAGCATTTTTTAAAGAGAGGAGTGTAATAAAATGCGTGGAAAGTTTGTAGCAGGTGCAGTAATTGGTGCAGCAGTAGGAATGATGGTAGTACCAGAATTAGATAGATCTAAAAAGAGAATGATAAGAAAAACTTCTAGATACTTAAGAAATACTGCAGGAAATATGTACGGTGGAGTTATGAATTGGATGAGATAGTATAGAATCCTAATAAGTACAATGTAAAATGTACGCTTTTAATAATAAAGATGTGCATTTTACATTGTTTTTTTATTAATTTAGACTATATTGTTTAGGTTTGTGGCAATATGCTTTTATTTTTTAAAGTTTTCATATTATAATTAAAAATATGTTATAATGATACTAATATAGGATAATATTTTAATATGGTTTAAAAATTATCCTAAACAAAAATCTTCACATTACATATAACTTTAATTATATGTAATATTTAGATATTGTTATCCCAAGGTGTAGCTTTTATTTTTTATATATTGAAAAAAATGTAACATATTGGAACAAGTAGGCATGAAACAAAAATTGTGATTAATAAAGGAAGAGTGAATGATGGAAATACTTTCTTTAGGAGAAAAAATAAAGAGAAGAAGAAAAGAACTCAATATGACTTTAAAAGATTTGGCAGGGGATAGAATTACACCTGGACAAATAAGTTTGGTGGAATCAGGAAAGTCAAATCCTAGTATGGATTTGTTGGAATACTTAGCAGGTGAATTGAATACTTCCATTGAGTATTTAATGGAGTCAGAAGAAACTCAAGCACAAAAAATATGTACTTATTTTGAAAATATAGCCGAATCTTATATAATAAGTGGAAATTTGAGTCAATCGGAAAAGTATATAGAAGAGGCTATATATTATTCAGAAAAGTATTCCTTACAATATGAAAAAGCAAAGAATTTATATTTAAAGGGGACAATCTATACAGCGAGAAAAGAATATCCTATTGCTCAACAGCTTTTATTGTCTGCTAATGTTGTTTTTATAAAAAATAATAAATATGAAGAAATTATAAAAACTTTTATAAGTTTGGGGAAGATTACAATAAGCATGAAATCATATCATGCTTCCAGCAGTTATTTGCAGCAGGCGGAGAATGTATATAAGGAAAATAATATAGGAAATGATTTCTTGCTTGGACAAATATATTATTATACAGCTTGTATAAATTTTAAATTAGAAAATATGGAGGAAGCGATAAACTATTCTTATCTGGCAAATGAGAAGTTTAGGCAGATAGATAATAAGGAAGAATATGCTAAAAGCTTATTTTTACTTGCAGAAGAGTATAATAAAAAGGGAGATATAAATAATGCAATAAAGTATTCTAAAAAAACATTAAATGTATACAGAAAATTAGAAGATGTAATAAATACTGCAAGAATTGAAAATAATCTAGGTAAACTTTTTGGAGAGTTTAATAATATTGAAGAATCATTTATACATTTAAATAAAGCAAAAGAGCTGCGAATGAAATGTAAAGATGGCAAAATTGTGGACACACTTATAAATATATGTGAAAATTATATAAAATTAAAGGATATTATAAATTCAAAGAAAGTTCTAGAAGAAATAAGGGACAAGATAGACGAAAAAAATAATAAATCATTAGTATATTATTACATGATGAAATTTAGAATAAATATGATTGAGTGTAATAAAAAAGAAGCAGAAAATACATTAATTGATGCATTGAATTTTGCGATAAAAATGAATTATACTAAAGAAGCTGCAGATATATCAATAAAACTTGGAAAATTCTATGAAGATAGCAAGATGGATAAGGAAGCAGCTAAGTATTTAAGTGAAGGTGTTGAAATTTTTAAAAGAATTGGAATATTAAAAGAGTATTAAATAAAATAGGTGATAATTATGGAGATACTTTCTACTGGAGAAAAAGTTAAAAGAGCACGCATATATAAGGGATATACTTTGAAGGAACTGTGTAATAGTAAGATATCAATTTCTAAAATGAGCTGCATTGAAAATGATAAAATAAAACCAGAAGATTGGATTTTAGAATTTTTATCAGACAAACTTGAAATTAGTTTTGAGTATCTGAAATTAGATATAAAAAATCAAATAATAAAAAATATAGATGATATTGAGAAAAAACAAGATAAAAAAAATTATGAAAAAAATTTAGTATATAATTTTAAATTTGCTGAACGGTATAACTATGATAATATATGTTTTAGGATAATACATCTCTTATTTAACTATTATCTAGAAAAAAGTGAATTAGAAAAGTTGTATAATATAATTGTAAAGTATTATGAATATTTACAAAAAAATTTTTCTAAAGAAAAAGCAATCCTGTATTATATGGATGTTGGCAAATATTTTTTTAAAACAAAAGAATTTTCACAGGCTATAAATTATTATGATAATGTGTTAGACATTGCAGCAGAAACTGGTAGTAATGAATTACTAGGAAAAATTACATATAATAAAATAATTTGTTTTATTGCTCTTAATGATTATGAAAAGGCTTATGAATTGTCTGATACGATTACAAAATTTATAAACATGATAGATGGAGACATAAAAAAAGCAAAAGTTTATCATATTTTAGCAATACTTTCTTTAAAAAATGATACTGAAAAATTCAAAGTATATGAAAAAAAGGCAAATGAATTTTATAAAGATAATTTAAAAGATAAATCCACATCTATGGTTGAATATGCTGAAGTTATGTTTACTTTAAATATGAGTGAGAAGGCAGTATTTTATATAAATGAAGCATTGAAAATACATCCTAAAGAGCATGCAGAGGAATTTGCTAATTTTGTAATCAAAATAGTAGGTATTTTGATAAAAAATCAAATTTGGGATATAGTTGAAAGTATATGTAATATAGCTTTAGATTGTTCTATAAAGTTAAATGATATAGTTCTTATAGAAAGAGCATACTATTATAAAGCGTTGATATTTATAAAAAAAGGTCAGTTAGCTGAAGGGGAAATGTATATGAATCTTTCACTGGATGCTCTATCGAAATTTCAAACAAATATCTGCATGTATGAAAGATATATGGAAATAGGATGTATGTATTATGATATGAAAAAGGTTCAGGAGGCTCTTAAATATTTTAATATTGCCATTGATTTAAAACAAAAATATAATTTTTTATAGGTTTACTTATAAAACTGAAAAAATTATATTTTCTTGTTTAATAAACAGAGTTCTAGGCATCAGGTGGAGTTTTAACTACCTGATGCTTAGAACTCATTATCCAGGGGCATAGCCGCTCTAATACTCACACTTCGCTAAGTGTCAGTATTAGAGTGGGTAGTTATCATATAAATTAAATTAATCTAAAGAGGTTTAGAAAGGAGGAGCTGCGTTAAAACTTGTTTTAAGTTTTGCGTGACGTATTTTTATTATGAACATAGATAAACTTACAATAAAAGTTCAAAATGCAATGAATGAAGCACAACTTACAGCAGTGAGATATAATCATCAACAGGTAGATGTGATTCATATGTTTTCAGCTTTAGTGTTTGAGCAAGATGGACTTATTCCAAATATATTTGGAAAGATGTCTGTAAATTTAAAATCTCTGGTAAAGGAAACTAAAGATGTATTAGACAAGATGCCTAAAGTGCTGGGAGAAGGAGCACAAAGTTCCTCCGTCTATGCAACTAGAAGATTTGAAGATGTTTTTTTGCAAGCAGAAAAGATAGCTCAAAAATTCAAAGATTCATATATAAGTGTAGAGCACGTAATGCTTGGTATCATGGAAGTTCACTCTTCTGACGTAGACGGTATACTTAAGAAATTTGATATTACAAAAGATGCATTTTTAGAAGCCTTGTCTCAAGTAAGGGGAAATCAAAGAGTTGAAACTCAGGATCCAGAGGGAACTTATGAAGCACTTGCAAAGTATGGGAGAAATCTCGTGGAAGAGGCAAAAAAACATAAACTTGATCCGGTTATAGGTAGAGATGAAGAAATAAGAAGAGTTGTTAGAATACTTTCAAGAAGAACTAAAAACAATCCTGTACTAATAGGTGATCCAGGGGTAGGAAAAACTGCTATAATTGAAGGTTTGGCAGAGAGAATTGTAAGAGGAGATATACCAGAAGGCTTAAAAAATAAGATAATATTTTCACTAGATATGGGAGCATTAATTGCTGGTGCCAAATTTAGAGGAGAATTTGAAGAAAGATTAAAGGCCGTATTAAAAGAAGTACAGAAAAGCGAAGGAAAAATAGTGCTTTTTATAGATGAAATTCACACCATAGTTGGAGCTGGAAAAACAGAAGGTTCTATGGATGCTGGAAATTTAATAAAACCAATGCTAGCAAGAGGTGAATTGCACTGCATAGGGGCAACTACTTTTGATGAATATAGAAAATATATAGAAAAAGATAAGGCTTTAGAGAGAAGATTTCAACCGGTGGTTATAGATGAACCTACTGTAGAGGATTCTATCTCTATACTTAGGGGGCTTAAGGAAAAGTTTGAAATATATCACGGTATAAGAATTCATGATTCTGCTATTGTGGCTGCCGCAAAGCTGTCAGATAGATATATAACAGATAGATACCTTCCAGATAAGGCTATAGATTTAATTGATGAAGCTTGTGCTATGATAAGAACTGAAATTGACAGCATGCCAACTGAAATGGATAATGTTAAAAGAAAAATATTTCAGCTTGAGATTGAAAAAGAGGCGCTTTCCAAAGAAAAAGACACTGCTTCAATGGAAAGACTTAAAGCAGTAGAAAAGGAACTTAGCAATCTTAAAGATAGAGATAATGAGATGACTGCTAAGTATGAAAAGGAAAAGGCAAATATAACTGAGGTTAGAAATTTAAAGAAACAGCTGGATGAGGCAAGAGGACAAATTGAAAAAGCAGAGAGAGAATATGATTTAAATAAAATTGCAGAATTAAAATATGGTGTTATTCCAAAACTGGAAAGTACTATAGATGAAAAAGAGCAATCTATTAAAGAAAACAATGAAGCTGCAATGTTAAAAGAAGAAGTTACAGAACAAGAAATTTCTCAGATAGTATCTAAATGGACTGGAATACCTGTTTCAAAATTAGTAGAAGGGGAAAGACAGAAATTAGTAAAATTAGAAGATGAACTTGCAAAGAGAGTTATAGGTCAGAAGGAAGCAGTTACAGCAGTTTCAAATGCGGTACTTAGAGCAAGAGCGGGTATGAAAGATCCTAAAAGGCCAATAGGTTCTTTTATATTTTTAGGACCTACAGGTGTAGGTAAAACTGAACTTGCAAAAACTTTAGCAAGGACTCTGTTTGATAGTGAAGAAAATATAATAAGAATAGATATGTCAGAGTATATGGAAAAGTATTCTGTTTCGAGACTTATAGGAGCTCCTCCAGGATATGTAGGATATGACGAAGGAGGTCAGCTTACGGAGGCAGTGAGAAGAAAACCATATAGTGTAATATTATTTGATGAAATAGAAAAGGCTCATGAAGATGTGTTTAATATATTCCTTCAAATATTAGATGATGGAAGGCTTACTGACAATCAGGGTAAGGTAGTTGATTTTAAAAATTCTATTATAATTATGACTTCTAACATAGGAAGCAGTTATTTATTACAGAACAAAAGCAGTAATGGAATAGATAAAGATGTAAGAGACAAAGTAATGAGTGACATGAAATTTAAGTTTAAACCTGAATTTTTAAATAGACTAGATGATATAATAATGTTTAAGCCCCTAAACACAGAAGAAATTAAATTCATAATAGATATATTCCTAAAGGATATAGAAAATAGGCTTAAGGAGAAAAATATATCCATACAAATAACCCCAAAAGCAAAAGAAGTTATGGCAGAAGAAGGTTATGATCCTGTTTATGGAGCAAGGCCTTTAAAAAGATATATAGAAAACATTCTGGAAACATCTATTGCAAAGAAGATAATTAATGGAGATATATATACAGGCTGCAAGGTAAGAGTAGATTATGAAAATGATAAGTTTAAAATAGAAAAACTATAATTATTTATTAAAATAAAGGTTACCATATATGATAGAACGTTAAAAAAGAGGGTGTTTTTTATGAAAAAACCTGTCTATTCAATCATATATGGTATTTTTATCTATTTATTTGTAATTGCTTGTATAAGCTTAATATGTAAATGGGATTGTGTAAAATATAATTTTGCGGAAGAGAGAAAAAATATTGTTTTAGCTAAAGATAATGCACCAACGTATTCTAAAGAAGTATTCTTAACTTTTGATGATGGTCCTTCTGTAAATAACACTACAAAGATATTAAATATATTACAACAAAATGGAGTAAAAGCTACTTTTTTTATAGTAGGTGAAAAGGCAAAAGAAAATCCTTCTATATTAAAGCAGCTAAGTGACAGCGGTATGAGTATAGGAGTACATACATATTCTCATAATTATAAAGAGATGTACAGCAGTTTGGATGCATACTTAGAGGATTTTCGAGTTTGTAAAAATATAATAAAGAATATAACGGGAAAAGATTCTATAGTATTTGTGAGGCTTCCAGGTGGGTCAGATAACTTAGTAGCAAGTGTAAGCAATTTAAATATTATAAAGAAGACTTTAAAGGGAAACGGAATGAAGTATGTAGATTGGAACGTGGTTTCAGGGGATGCAGATAAACGTTTTGTGTCCAAAGATATTATAAAACAAAATGTAATAGATGGATGCAAGAATAAAAAAATTGCAGTAGTTTTAATGCATGATTCTTACTATAAAACTTCTACAGTAGAAGCACTGCCAGATATTATAAGTTATTTAAAAAAAGAAGGCTTTGCTTTTAGAACTTTTGATGGTATAACTTTAGAAGAGGAGTTTAGAATGACAGATAAAGGAATCATTAATAGATGACTAAAATTATAGAGAGTTTCTAAACGAAAAATCAAATTATACTCCGGATATTTTTACAACCTTCAGTTCGTTAAATATTTTGATAAGTCTTAGTGAGGTATTTTAGAAAATCTTAGAAGCTTATATATGTCTGAGGTACGAGTTTATATAAGCTTCTTTAGATTTTCAAAATGCCGAACTTTAGACTTATTAAAAGTTTTTAGTGTGATGAAATTTGTTAGTATATGGCTGGTATAAGTAAACTTTCAAGCTAGAAATTCTACATAAAGATGTAGATTAATTAGATTTAGTTTTGGTTTCTCTTTCTATTATAAACTTTTTAGCATTTAATTCTAAGGTATCATCTAGAGGGTCAAGTTTTGTATCACCATATTTTTTAGAAATAGCTGTAGATATAAATCTATCTGCTAATTCAGGATTTTTAGAAAGGAGAGAACCGTGGAAATAAGTGCAAAAACAATTTTTGTAGATGCAGCCTTCGTATCCATCTTCTCCATTATTACCATAACCTACGATTACTTTTCCAAGAGGTTCTAAATCTCCTATATAAGTTCTTCCAGAATGATTTTCAAAGCCCACATAAGTTTCTTTATATTTTTCGTTATATATAACTGTATTTCCTATAAATCTATTGCTGCCGCCCTCTGTATATATATTAAGTACATCAAGACCTGGCAGTTTTTGGCCATCAGGTGTAGAATAGTACTTTCCAAGAAGTTGATAGCCTCCACAAATTGATAAAAATACTTTACCATCTTCAATGTAACTTACGATACCTTCTCTTTTATTTTTGACAAGGTCCTCTGATACTATAGACTGCTCATAGTCCTGGCCACCACCAAAAAGAGTTATGTCATATTTAGAGCTGTCAAAGGGATCTCCAAGAGATATGTTAAATACATTTATATCTATACCCCGCTGCTGTGCCCTATATTTTAATATGAGTATATTTCCTAAATCTCCATATACATTTAATAAATCAGGATATAAGTGACATATGTTTAATTCCATTTTAGATACACTCCCTATTTCTCTAATATTTTACCACAGCTTTTTGATATATCCCTTGAAATTGAGAAATTTCCTGAAAGTTATCATAGCAGTATAAGTGGCTAATACATATACTGTATTTGACTTACAACTTTTTACTTCATCAATTAGATTTTCATAGTGCTTACAAATTATAAAGTTGTCTTGGGGTAATCCTGCTACTTTTAATCTTACGGCCATGTCATAAAGTCTTATACCTGAAATCATTATTTTATCTATATCCAGTGAAGACAGCTTTTCAAAATTCACGTCCCATATCCAAGATACATCTCTTCCATCTGCATAATTGTCATTTAGAAGTACAGCTAGGTTAAAGGTCCTGTTGTCAAGGCTTAAAGTATTTATAGCTTGATCATAACCAGCAGGATTTTTTACTAAGATTATTTTAACTTCTTTACCTTCTATATTTATGACTTCCTGTCTTCCAAAACTGCTCTTTTGTTTTTTTAGAGAATCATATATACAGGAAGTAGATATTCCACAAACCATTGCTATAGAATAAGCACATAGGGCATTATACATATTATATGTACCCGGTTGATTTATATAATATTCCTTTTCATTAATTATTACTAATGATCCATCTGGAGTCTGCTCTTTTATTTCATCTAAAGTATAATCCAATTCAGGTCTTTTATAACCACATTTTTCACAGTAGTAATCGCCCAAATGATTATATGTAAGAAAATTATATTTGTAAGGATTTTTGCATTTTTTGCAGAACTTAGCGTCTGCATTAGTATCTACTTTTTTTATATTTGTTGGAGAACAATTAAATCCATAATAAATAGTTCTGTTTGGTAAATTTAGATCTCCAAGAAGAGATTCGTCTCCGTTAAGTATTAAATTTGAAAGAGGTACTTTTTTGATACCTTTTAGAATTTTGTTTAATGTAGTGTAAACTTCTCCATATCTGTCAAGTTGATCTCTAAATAAGTTTGTTACAGTTATAATTTCTGGAGTTATATAATCTGTAAATAAAGGAACATTTGCTTCATCACATTCTATAACTGCATAGTTTGTCTCACTACATTTTTTAAACGAATAATTTTCTATAAAACATGAAACTATACCTGTCAGCATATTTGCACCTGTATTGTTTGTAATTACACGTTTTTTCCCATCCTTTAGCATGTTGTAGACCATACTTGTAGTTGTAGTTTTACCATTTGTACCTGTTATAAGTATAATTTTATAATCCTTACATATGGTTTTAAGAATATTCTTATCTAATTTTAAAGCAACTTTTCCAGGAAAATTACTTCCTCCTTTAAATAAAAATTTGATAATTTTATTACGATCTTGGAAATAATAATACTAAAAAAAGATTTTATGTTAATTTTTAACACCACCTTCAACTTAAGTAAAGCATTTGTTTATTTACTTTACATATTGTTTGTCATAAGTCTATAGGCCCTAAATTTAAGATTGAAGTCTATTATAGTACACAACAAATACACGAGCAAGTAAATAACTCTTAATATTATAATACAATATTATAATTTTTACATTAAAAAGTTGTAAATTTACTGTATTTCTTAAGCTGAATAATAGAATTTGGAAATAAACATCCACAGTAATGTATGATTTATAAATGTATATATATAAGACTGTTAAAATTATAATATAAGGGCATAGTTAAATAAGTTATAATATGGAAGTAATTTATCAAGTAGTTTTGCAAGTTTAAATAAGATAAAATTCATTATAGACCTAACTTATAAATAAAAAGTATAGCTCATATTCAAAAATACATAGAATTAATGTAGTACATATAAAATACACAAAGTATATAGTGTAGTATTACAGGTATAAATATATAAAATACTTTATAATTAAATTTAAAATAATTTTTTTATTGCATTTTTCTATAAATGGTGTAATATATAAATATAAACTAATTTAGGGGGAAACATCATGAATATTGACTTATCATATTTAAATATTAATAAATATAGAAATATGTATAAAAATTTATCACCATCAGAATTAACGGAATTTTCAATTAAAAGAGGAGAAGGATTTTTATCAAATAAGGGAGCTCTTATGATTAATACTGGAAAGTACACAGGAAGATCTCCTAAAGATAGATTTATAGTTAATCAAGAAAGCATTAGGAACAAAATAAACTGGGGAAATGTAAATCTTTCTATAGAAGAAGATATTTTTAATAAAATGTATGATAAGATTTTAAATTATATAAGTGATAAAGACATTTTTGTGTTTGATGGATTTGTTGGAGCTTTAAAAAAATATACCCTTCCTATAAGAGTAATATGCGAAAGGGCATCCCAGGCGTTGTTTGCAAATCAATTGTTTAGAAGACCAACGGAGGAGGATTTAAAGTGTTTTACTCCTGAATTTAATATTATATCGGCACCTGGATTTAAGGCTAAGGGCAAAGAAGACGGTTTAAATTCAGATGCCTTTATTTTAGTAAATTTCGATAAAAAAATTATATTAATAGGGGGAACCAGTTACTCGGGAGAAATAAAAAAATCAGTATTTTCAGTAATGAACTTCTTGCTTCCACAAAAAGGAGTCATGCCTATGCACTGTTCTGCTAATATAGGACAAGATAATAAAACTTGCTTATTTTTTGGATTGTCAGGAACAGGAAAAACTACTTTATCAGCAGATGGTGAAAGAAGACTGATTGGTGATGACGAACATGGATGGTCTAATGAAGGTGTATTTAATTTTGAGGGTGGATGTTATGCTAAAACTATAAGACTTGATAAGGAAAAGGAAAGTCAGATATACAATGCCATAAAATTTGGAACTGTAGTTGAAAATGTAGTGGCAGATGGGAATAGAGTACCTGATTATAATGATGCTAGATATACTGAAAATACAAGGGCAGCATATCCTATAAATTATATAGATAATATAGAAGAAAGTGGTGTAGGAGGAAATCCAGAGACTATAATATTTTTAACCGCAGATGCTTTTGGTGTAATGCCACCTATATCAAGGCTTTCTAAAGAAGCAGCAATGTATCACTTTATGTCTGGATATACTAGCAAGATAGCTGGAACTGAAAGAGGAATAATTGAACCTCAAGCTACTTTTTCCTCTTGCTTTGGTGAACCGTTTATGTTAATGAATCCTGCTGTCTATGCAAAATTGTTAGGCGAAAGAATAGACAAGTATAACACTCAGGTATATTTAGTGAATACTGGATGGCTATCTGGAGGATATGGAAATGGAGATAGAATAAAACTTTCCTATACAAGGGCTATGATTAGAGAAGCTTTGAGAGGGAAGTTCAAGGATGTTGAATTTGTGGAACATCCTGTATTTAAAGTAATGATGCCTAAAAGATGTCCAGGTGTACCTGATGAAATATTAAATCCTAGAAATACATGGGAAGATAAAGAAGCATATGATGAGACAGCGAGAAAGCTGGCGCTGAAGTTTAGTAAAAACTTTGAGAAGTTTAAAGATGTTTCCGAAGATATAGCAAAAGCTGGACCTGAAGCTTAAACTATTTATTATAGATAATCTAAGTGAAATTTATATGGAAAAATAGGATTTAGTGATGAGTTGATTTTATTTTCATCACTAAATCCTTTATTCATATATGAAATAAAAGATAATTTTACTTATGTAACAAATTATTAATAATATATATGCTGTGAAAAAGCTTACGGTAATAGTATAATAATACTTGTTTATAAATTTAATAGGGAGTGAAGTTAATGGAATTATTATTTATTATTAAAGCTGCTGCTATTGGAGTAGTCGAGGGAATAACAGAGTTCTTGCCAATATCTTCAACAGGTCATATGATAATAGTAGGAAATCTGATAAACTTCAAAGCACCAACATATAATGGTGCTTATATAGATATGTTTGAAGTAGTAATTCAGCTAGGTGCCATACTTGCTATAGTAGTACTTTATTGGGATAAGATTTTTAATTCGCTTAAAAATCTTAAACCGGGCAAATGGGGATTTAAACTTTGGCTTACTATTTTAGTTGCTTTTATACCTGCTGCTGTTTTAGGATTGCGTTTTAATGATTTAATTAAGAGTAAATTATTTAATCCAGTTACTGTTGCCTGTGCACTAGTATTTGGTGGTTTCCTTATGATATATATGGAGAACAAATACAGGAAAGGAAATAGTACAAATACAATTGAAAATGTAAACCTCGTACAAGCATTTAAGATAGGATGTTTTCAATGCCTTTCACTTTGGCCAGGAATGTCTAGATCTGCGTCCACAATAATGGGTGGATGGGTAAGCGGACTTACAAATGTAGCTGCAGCAGAGTTTTCCTTTTTCCTTGCTATACCTACTATGATAGCAGCATCAGGATGGTCACTTATAAAAGTAAATGTATCTATGAATATTTCTCAAATTATTGCTCTGGCAGTTGGATTTATAGTTTCATTTATAGTAGCGTTAGTTGTAGTAGAAAAGTTTATAAATTTTTTAAAGAGAAAACCAATGAGAGTTTTTGCTGTATATAGAATATTTATAGGAGCAATAATACTTATATTGTATTTTGCTAAAGTTATAAATATTTAATGCTATGTAAGAAGATGTAAGGCTTGACTCAATCCATACATATAAATGAGTCACTATTTATAATTTATAATGGACAATCAATAAAGATTTTTCTGTGTTATCAGAAAAATCTTTATTGATTGTCCATTATTGCTAATTGTCAGATACTAATTATAGTTAGAATATATTTTTTAAATTATGAATTTATATTTTAAAATAGTATTGACAGAGTTAGAAATACATGATAAACTAAAAAAGTCGTCGAGATGAGGCGTCAAAATGATCCTTGAAAATTAAACAGAGGAAGATATAAGTACAACTTATTTAGAATAAACCAGCAATTCTTTTGAGCTGCGAGAGCAGCTAAAAAAGTAATTTCGTAATAAGAAGAGTCAATACAAACTTTTAAATTAAGAGTTTGATCCTGGCTCAGGACGAACGCTGGCGGCGTGCTTAACACATGCAAGTCGAGCGATGAAGCTCCTTCGGGAGTGGATTAGCGGCGGACGGGTGAGTAACACGTGGGTAACCTACCTCAAAGAGGGGGATAGCCTCCCGAAAGGGAGATTAATACCGCATAATAATCAGTTTTCACATGGAGACTGATTTAAAGGAGTAATCCGCTTTGAGATGGACCCGCGGCGCATTAGCTAGTTGGTAGGGTAACGGCCTACCAAGGCGACGATGCGTAGCCGACCTGAGAGGGTGATCGGCCACATTGGAACTGAGAGACGGTCCAGACTCCTACGGGAGGCAGCAGTGGGGAATATTGCACAATGGGCGAAAGCCTGATGCAGCAACGCCGCGTGAGTGAAGAAGGTTTTCGGATTGTAAAGCTCTGTCTTTGGGGACGATAATGACGGTACCCAAGGAGGAAGCCACGGCTAACTACGTGCCAGCAGCCGCGGTAATACGTAGGTGGCGAGCGTTGTCCGGAATTACTGGGCGTAAAGAGTGCGTAGGCGGATATTTAAGTGAGATGTGAAATACCCGGGCTTAACCCGGGCACTGCATTTCAAACTGGATATCTAGAGTGCGGGAGAGGAGAATGGAATTCCTAGTGTAGCGGTGAAATGCGTAGAGATTAGGAAGAACACCAGTGGCGAAGGCGATTCTCTGGACCGTAACTGACGCTGAGGCACGAAAGCGTGGGTAGCAAACAGGATTAGATACCCTGGTAGTCCACGCCGTAAACGATGAGTACTAGGTGTAGGAGGTATCGACCCCTTCTGTGCCGCAGTAAACACAATAAGTACTCCGCCTGGGAAGTACGATCGCAAGATTAAAACTCAAAGGAATTGACGGGGGCCCGCACAAGCAGCGGAGCATGTGGTTTAATTCGAAGCAACGCGAAGAACCTTACCTGGACTTGACATACCCTGAATATCTTAGAGATAAGAGAAGCCCTTCGGGGCAGGGATACAGGTGGTGCATGGTTGTCGTCAGCTCGTGTCGTGAGATGTTAGGTTAAGTCCTGCAACGAGCGCAACCCCTGTTGTTAGTTGCTAACATTTAGTTGAGCACTCTAGCAAGACTGCCGCGGTTAACGCGGAGGAAGGTGGGGATGACGTCAAATCATCATGCCCCTTATGTCCAGGGCAACACACGTGCTACAATGGGCAGTACAGAGAGAAGCAAGACCGCAAGGTGGAGCAAACCTCAAAAACTGCCCCCAGTTCGGATTGCAGGCTGAAACTCGCCTACATGAAGTTGGAGTTGCTAGTAATCGCGAATCAGAATGTCGCGGTGAATACGTTCCCGGGCCTTGTACACACCGCCCGTCACACCATGAGAGCTGGCAACACCCGAAGTCCGTAGTCTAACTTAGGAGGACGCGGCCGAAGGTGGGGTTAGTAATTGGGGTGAAGTCGTAACAAGGTAGCCGTAGGAGAACCTGCGGCTGGATCACCTCCTTTCTAGGGAGTCGAAAGATAGAGTATAATCTATCTTATAAATTGATGGTTTAAGTAAGTTAGAAAATCTACTCTGTTTAATTTTGAAGGATCATAGATTCTTCAAAAATAGAATAAAAATATTTTGGGGGTATAGCTCAGCTGGGAGAGCATCTGCCTTGCACGCAGAGGGTCAAGAGTTCGAATCTCTTTATCTCCACCATTTAGGGCTTATAGCTCAGCTGGTTAGAGCGCACGCCTGATAAGCGTGAGGTCGATGGTTCGAGTCCATTTAAGCCCACCAAAGGTTTTCATTAGAAAACCATTTTCAATTTATAATGTAAATTGAAAAATTGTCCTTTGAAAATTGCACAGTAAATAAGAAATAAAGTAAAGCTAAGGTTATAATATAACCTTTGTAGATGATACAAAGAAAATTACTAAAAGTAATTTTCAATAATAAAGGTCAAGCTACAAAGGGCGCATGGAGGATGCCTTGGCACCAGGAGCCTAAGAAGGACGCGATAAGCTGCGAAAAGCTCTGGGTAGGCGCAAATAGCCAGAGAACCAGAGATATCCGAATGGGGAAACCCACCTAGACAACGCTAGGTACTGCAAACTGAATACATAGGTTTGTAGAGGCAAACCCGGGGAACTGAAACATCTAAGTACCCGGAGGAAGAGAAAGAAACATCGATTTCCTAAGTAGCGGCGAGCGAAAGGGAAAGAGCCCAAACCAGGAACTTGTTCCTGGGGTTGCGGATAGGTCATAAATACTGTGAAGTGTTAATTGAAGAGAGCTGGAAGGCTCCGCCGTAGAAGGTAAAAGTCCTGTAAATGAAAACAAAGAGCAGTCAGATCTAATCCAGAGTACCACGAGACACGAGAAACCTTGTGGGAAACAGGGAGGACCACCTCCCAAGGCTAAATACTACCTGGTGACCGATAGAGAAGGAGTACCGTGAGGGAAAGGTGAAAAGAACCCCGGGAGGGGAGTGAAATAGAACCTGAAACCGTGTGTCCACAAACAGTCGAAGTACGTAAAGTACGACGGCGTGCTTTTTGTAGAACGAGCCAGCGAGTTACGATATGCAGCAAGGTTAAGTACTTAAGGTACGGAGCCGGAGGGAAACCGAGTCTGAAAAGGGCGAAAAGTTGTATGTTGTAGACCCGAAACCGAGTGACCTATCCATGGCCAGGTTGAAGCGGAAGTAAAATTCCGTGGAGGACCGAACCACGTTGGTGTTGAAAAACCATGGGATGAGCTGTGGATAGCGGAGAAATTCCAATCGAACTCGGAGATAGCTGGTTCTCCTCGAAATAGCTTTAGGGCTAGCGTCGGAAATGAGTAATGGAGGTAGAGCACTGAATGGGGTAGGGGCTGACAACAGTTACTGAACCTTATCAAACTCCGAATGCCATATACTTGAATTCCGGCAGTCAGACTGCGAATGATAAGATCCGTGGTCAAAAGGGAAACAGCCCAGACCACCAGCTAAGGTCCCAAAGTGTAAGTTAAGTGGGAAAGGATGTGTGATTTCTAAGACAACTAGGATGTTGGCTCAGAAGCAGCCACTCATTTAAAGAGTGCGTAATAGCTCACTAGTCAAGAGATCATGCGCCGAAAATGTCCGGGGCTAAAACTTACCACCGAAGCTGTGGACTCGAAAGAGTGGTAGAGGAGCATCCTGTATGAGTAGAAGTCGTACCGGAAGGAACGGTGGATTGTACAGGAGAGAGAATGCTGGCATAAGTAGCGAGAAATAAGTGAGAATCTTATTGGTCGAAAACCTAAGGTTTCCTGGGGAAGGTTCGTCCGCCCAGGGTAAGTCGGGACCTAAGCCGAGGCCGAAAGGCGTAGGTGATGGACAATCGGTTGAAATTCCGATACCGCATAAAAGCGTTTGACAAAAGGGATGACGCAGGAGGATAAGGTGTGCATACAAATGGATGTATGTCTAAGCATCGAGTCAGGTATACCAGGAAAATCCGGTATATCAATGATGAGGTGTTATGGGGAATCCGCAAGGGGAAGTACCTGATTTCACGCTGCCGAGAAAAGTCTCTATGAAGTTTTTATGTGCCCGTACCGCAAACCGACACAGGTAGGTGAGGAGAGAATCCTAAGACCATCGGAAGAATTGTTGTTAAGGAACTAGGCAAATTAACCCCGTAACTTAGGGAGAAGGGGAGCCACGCAAGTGGCCGCAGAGAAAAGGCTCAAGCAACTGTTTATCAAAAACACAGGTTTCTGCTAAAGCGAAAGCTGAAGTATAGGAGCTGACGCCTGCCCGGTGCTGGAAGGTTAAGGGGAAGACTTAGCGTAAGCGAAGGTCAGAACTTAAGCCCCAGTAAACGGCGGCCGTAACTATAACGGTCCTAAGGTAGCGAAATTCCTTGTCGGGTAAGTTCCGACCCGCACGAATGGCGTAATGATTTGAGCACTGTCTCGACAACAAATCCGGCGAAATTGAAGTGCAAGTGAAGATGCTTGCTACCCGCGATTGGACGGAAAGACCCCGTAGAGCTTTACTGCAGTTTAGCACTGAATTTCGGTATTGTCTGTACAGGATAGGTGGGAGACTAGGAAGTAGTGGCGCCAGCCATTACCGAGTCGATGTTGGGATACCACCCTGATAGTACTGGAATTCTAACCGGGCTCCATGAAACTGGAGACGGGACAATGTTAGGCGGGCAGTTTGACTGGGGCGGTCGCCTCCTAAAAAGTAACGGAGGCGTACAAAGGTTCCCTCAGAAGGGTTAGAAATTCTTCGAAGAGTGCAAAGGCAGAAGGGAGCTTGACTGCGACACAAACAGGTGGAGCAGGGACGAAAGTCGGGCTTAGTGATCCGGTGGTACCTCGTGGGAGGGCCATCGCTCAACGGATAAAAGCTACCTCGGGGATAACAGGCTGATCTCCCCCAAGAGTTCACATCGACGGGGAGGTTTGGCACCTCGATGTCGGCTCGTCGCATCCTGGGGCTGAAGTAGGTCCCAAGGGTTGGGCTGTTCGCCCATTAAAGCGGCACGCGAGCTGGGTTCAGAACGTCGTGAGACAGTTCGGTCCCTATCCGTCGCGGGCGCAGGAAATTTGAGAGGAGCTGTCCTTAGTACGAGAGGACCGGGATGGACCGACCGCTGGTGAACCAGTTGTTCCGCCAGGAGCATAGCTGGGTAGCCAAGTTGGGAAGGGATAAACGCTGAAAGCATCTAAGTGTGAAGCCCACCTCAAGATAAGATTTCCCATAGCGTAAGCTAGTAAGACCCCTCGAAGAACACGAGGAGATAGGTCAGAGGTGTAAGCAGGGCAACCTGTTAAGCTGACTGATACTAATAGGTCGAGGGCTTGACCAAATAAAAACGAAAGAAAAAAAGTTTACTGTGCAATTTTGAGAGGACAGAGTAATTTGAACTCTTAAAAGTTAATATATATGAAAATTGATAGTAACAATTTTCGTCAGTTAAATGATGGCTATGAAGAGAGAAGTAAGTTAATTAAATCATTAAAGAGAGTCCTGTATGGTGAGAGAGGATATGAAAGATTTTCTGAACGTGCACTTGGAGCTTAAAGGCCGATATGTAGGTTTTTACGTTATCATACGTTATAGTGACAGGGTATTATCAGCAATTGTTTGTTGAAGTACTTTATGAGGTATAAGTCGTGAGGCTTATATGAATTTGGGTGGTAATCACGGATTTTTCGTCCCTTTAGTGGGGTGTTGAATCCGTTTTTTTATTACAAGATAGAAGTCTATTTAAAAGATAGAAAGGAGCCTCTACATGACACAACAAAATGTAAAATTTTTGGAAAATTCAGAAGATACTGAATTTAATAAAAAGATGAAAGATATTTTTGAATATTTCCATCAGAGACCAGAGTTATCTTACGAGGAATATGATACAACTAAAGAATTAGCAAAACTTCTAAGAGAAGGTGATATAGATATATTGGATCTACCAATGAAGACAGGTCTCGTAGCTGAAATCAAAGGAAAGAAAGGTGGACCTACCATTGCAATAAGAACGGATATAGATGCTTTGCCAATTACGGAAGAAACAAACCTTACATACAAATCCAAAAATAAAGGTAAAATGCATGCTTGTGGTCATGACTTTCATATGACAACTATACTTGGTGCGGCTTACTTGCTAAAAAGAGATCAAAAAAAGCTTAAAGGAAATGTTAGAATTTTATTTCAACCTGCAGAAGAATCTAGTCATGGTGCTGAAGAAGTTATAAAAACTAGTGCACTGGATGGTGTACAAGCCATATTTGGATTACATTGCAATTCTGATTGGGATGTTGGAACGCTTGGCATAAATGTAGGTCCTGTGACTGCTGCTGTTGATAGATTTGAAGTTGAAGTTACAGGAAAGGGTACACATGCAGCACACCCTGAGCTTGGAACAGATCCAATAGTTGCTGCTTCTAATATAATAACAGCACTTCAGACCATTGTAAGTAGAAATATGCATCCTTTAAATCCTGCAATAGTAAGTGTAACTCATATGGAAAGTGGACATACTTGGAATGTAATACCTGAAAAAGCATATTTTGAAGGTACTGTAAGAACACTTAATGAGAAAGACAGGGAGCTCATACCTGAGAAAATAAAGATGATTTCGGAAAATATCGCTGAGGCTTACGGGGCAAAAGCTAATTTCAACTGGTATGAAGGACCACCAGCAACTAACAATGATAAAGATTGGACAGAAGTGGCAATTAGTGTTGCTAAAAAAGATGGTTATCAGGTTAAAATTATATCTCCTAAAATGGGAGGAGAAGATTTTGCTTATTATCAAAAAACTCTTTCAGGTACTTTTGTGAATATAGGAGTTGGAAAAGGAGAATCTCTTCATAGTCCCAAATTTAAAATAGATGAATTAGCTCTTGAAAAAAGTACAAAATATTTTAAAAATCTTGCAGAACAAGCTTTAATAGTATTAAATAGCAAAAGGGATTAAATACTTTATAGGAGGAATCCGTGAGATGATTGACTTAAAAAATGTGTATAAAACCTTTAATAGGGATGGTATGAAAATTGAGGCTTTGAAAGGAATTAACATAAAAGTAGATAAAGGAGATATATATGGAGTTATAGGTTTTAGTGGAGCAGGAAAAAGTACGCTTTTAAGAATGGTTAATTTTCTTGAAAAACCTACATCTGGAAGTGTACTTGTTAATGGGCAAGATATTAGTAAACTCAATAAAAAGCAGCTTATAAGTACTAGAAGAAAAATAGGAATGGTTTTTCAACATTTTAATCTTTTAAATTCAAAAACTGTTTTTGCAAATGTAGCTCTTCCTTTAATTCTTGATCATGTTCCTAAAAATGAAATATCAAATAGGGTAAATGATCTTCTCAAATTTGTAGGCCTGGATAATAGAGCAAAAAATTATCCAGATGAACTATCAGGCGGACAAAAGCAGAGAATTGGGATCGCCAGGGCACTTGCTACAAATCCACAAATACTATTATGTGATGAAGCTACATCTGCTTTAGATCCACAAACTACGGAATCAATACTCGAACTTTTAAAAAGAGTAAATAAAGAATATGATATTACTATTTTGCTAATAACCCATCAAATGAATGTAATACAGAAAATTTGTAACAAAGTTGCTGTAATGGAGAAAGGAAAGATAGTAGAGAAGGGAAGAGTAATAGATGTTTTTGGAAATCCAAAAGAAAAAGTTACAAAAGATTTTGTACATAGTGTAACTAATGACGATATTCCAATAAGCATATTAAATCTTATTAAAAACAACAGACAGAATAGTCAAAATAGAAAATTCTTTAGGCTTAAATTTATGGGAAATTCAACACTTACACCTATGATATCTATGGCAACGAAAAAATTTAATGCTGAAATAAACGTGCTTAATGCAAGTGTTACAGAACTTCAGGACACACCTATGGTAAATATGGTAATAGAACTCGAATGTGATTCTACTTTAGCTGAAGAAATTGTTAAATATATTGAAAGTAAAAATATTTTAGTAGAGGAGGTGGCATAAAATGCAGACTATAACTATATCGCAGATTTATACTGCAATATTACAAACACTGTACATGATTTTCATACCACTTTTAATAGGATCTGTAGTAGGAACTCTTTTGGGAGTATTAATGGTAGTAACAAGGCCTAATGGAATACTGGAAAATAAATATATTTATAATGTTTTAAATCCTATTGTAAATATATTTCGTTCTTTGCCATTTATAATTTTGATGGTTGCAATAGTACCTTTTACTAAACTTATAGTAGGTTCATCTATAGGTACGAGTGCTGCACTAGTTCCTCTTACTATTTTTATTACTCCTTATATTGCAAGACTTGTGGAAAATTCTATTTTGGAAGTAGATAGTGGAACTATAGAAGCTGCAGAGGCAATGGGTGCTACGTCTTTTCAGATAATATGGCATTTCCTTCTTCCTGAAGCAATGGGATCACTTGTGCTTTCACTTACTACTGCTACGATAGGTCTTATAGGGGCTACTGCAATGGCAGGAACTGTAGGCGGTGGAGGAATAGGAGATGTAGCTATATCCTATGGATATGAAAGATTTGATACAGAAGTAATGGTTATTACGGTAATTTTACTTATAATATTTGTACAATTTATACAGACAATAGGTAATGTAATAGCTAGAAAAGTAAGAAGAAATTAAAAATTTTAAGGGGGAGAACATAATGATAAGAAAATTTTTAAAAACTACTATAGCATCACTGCTTATAATTACATCGGCAATAGGATTGTCAGCATGTGGATCAAAAAATAGCAGTGATTCAAGCGAAAAGAAAGAGATAAAGCTGGGAGTTTCTCCTGGACCTTACAACGATCTTTTTAACGCAGGCGTAAAACCTATTCTTGAAAAAGAAGGTTATAAGGTTAATTTGGTAAATTTCTCGGAACTTCTTTCATCTGAGGTTGCCCTGACAGAAGGAAGTGTTGATTTTAACGTTGCACAACATAATGCTTATGTTAAAGCGTATAATAAGGAGAAAAAGGCAAATCTTGTTTCTATAATAAAAATACCAACAGTGAGGGCAGGAATTTTTTCGAACAAGCATAAATCAATGAGTGAAGTTAAGCAGGGGGATAAAGTATTTATTCCTAAAGACCCATCAAATGCAGCTAGAGCTTATGCATTACTTGAAAAAGCAGGATGGATTAAGATAAAATCAGGTGTAGTAAAGACACTTGCAACTCAAAAAGATATAGTTGAGAATAAAAATAACATAAAAATAATTGAAATGGATTCTTCACAAATACCACGTTCTATGAATGAAGCAGATTATGCCGTACTTCCAGGGGCTATTGAATATATGGCAAAAATAGATGCATCGAAAGCACTTATTTCAGAAACACTTTCAGATGATCTTTATATAACTGTTGCAGTGGATGGAAAAAATAAAAATGCTAAATGGGCACAGGATATAATAAAAGCTTATAAATCACAAGATTTTAAGAATTACATAAAGACACATAATTCTAAAGGATATTGGGTTCTTCCTGATGATCTTAAGTAAGTTAATATTTAATATGTAGGTTATCAAAGAACAAATAGCAAATAAAAAATAACAGATGATGAGGAATTTCTTATTTAAACTTTGATATTTGTTCTTTGAACTTTTTAAAAGTTTGCTATTAAGTATTGACAGCTAGCTAAAAATACAGTATAATACTAAATTGTAGCGAAGAAAAAAACAATATATAAGGAAATTAGTAGAAATAGCAATTTTTGATAGTAAATCTGGTGGTAATGACGTGAAGGTAACACCCCTTTCCATACCGAACAGGAAGGTTAAGCTTCACAGTGCCAATGGTACTGCAGGGGAGGCCCTGTGGGAGAATAGGTCGCTGCCAGGTAATTTTTTTGGCCAGATAGCTCAGTCGGTAGAGCAGAGGACTGAAAATCCTCGTGTCCCTGGTTCGATTCCTGGTCTGGCCACCAAAAGTTTATATTAAAAAAGCTTCAAGTTATATGTGAGGCTTTTTTTTCGTATAAAAGAAAACTTATTGATGTGACGATTTTTTTTAAGGGGATGTGAAATATGAATAAAGGTGTTTTAAAATCTAGCATGTTGCTTTTAATAACCTCTGCTATATGGGGATTTGCATTTGTAGCACAAAGAGTGGGTATGAATTATGTAGGTGCGTTTACTTTTAATGGAGTAAGATTTGGACTAGGTGCTTTTTCTTTACTTCCACTTATAATATTTTATAAAGAAAAGGATAAAAATAAAGAAAAAAATAAAAGTTTTAAAAGCGTATTTTTATCTGGACTTTTTACAGGATTAATAGTGTTTTTAGCTTCTTCTTTCCAACAAGTAGGCCTTATAGGAACTACAGCAGGAAAAGCTGCTTTTATAACTGGATTGTACATTGTATTTGTTCCAATTATGGGTATGTTCTTAAAACGACATATAGGGCTGAATTCATGGATTGGAGCTTTAATTGCTGTGGTAGGATTATACTTTTTATGCGTTACAAGTAGTTTTTTTATATCACACAGTGATTTACTTGAACTTGGAAGTGCCTTTTTCTTTGCGGTTCAAATAATTTTAATAGATATTTTTTCTAAAAAGTTTGATACACTCAAACTGGCATTTTTTCAATTTATAACTTGTTCGGTTTTAAGTTTAATAACAGCTATTTTATTTGAAAGTATAACAATAAGTGGAGTTTTACAGGCTGCAATACCTATTCTATATGGTGGTATATTTTCAGTGGGAATTGCATATACATTGCAAATTGTCGCACAAAAAAATGCTGAACCAACACATGCAGCTATTATAATGAGTATGGAATCAGTTTTTGCAGCTATTGGAGGTTTTTTAGTTTTGAATGAATATTTAAGTTTAAGGGCAATGTTTGGATGTGGCCTTATGCTTGCAGGTATGATTATATGTCAGGTGAAACCTAGGGAAATTTGCCATGCAAAAGTTGAAGCTTGTAAAAAGAGGTAATACATAAGGAAAGTGTCATATTTAAAGTCAATTAAATAGTCATCTATTATGTATGTTTTTAGTAAAATATGTTATAATGTTGGAGACGATTTCAATAAAAGTTTTGAATTTAATGATAAGAGGGGATATCATGGATAAAGTAATTACAATAGGCAAAAAAGATTTTCAAATAGGAAAAAGGACTTACATTATGGGTATACTTAATGTTACACCAGATTCTTTCTCTGATGGCGGAAAATTTAACAATATAGAGCTGGCTATAAAACATGCTAAACAGATGGAGGAAGAAGGGGCAGATATAATAGATGTAGGTGGAGAATCTACAAGACCAAGCTATGATCCTGTATCTGAGCAGGAAGAACTAGAAAGAGTTATTCCAATAATAGGCAAATTAAGTAGGTGTGTAGACATTCCTATTTCTATAGATACATATAAGGGAAAAGTTGCAGAAGAATCTATAAAAGCAGGAGCATCCTTAATAAATGATGTTTGGGGATTTAAAAGAGACCCTTATATGGCAGAAGTAGCTGCACATTATAGAGTTCCTTGCTGTTTGATGCACAACAGAGATAATAGAAATTATACAAATTTGATGAATGACGTATTAAATGATTTACAGGAAAGCATAGATATAGCGTTAAAAGCTGGAGTTGACCCCAAAAATATAATAACAGATCCAGGCATAGGTTTTGCTAAAGATTATGAACAAAATTTAGCTGTTATGAATCAGTTAGAAAGGCTTTCAGAACTAGGATATCCAGTACTCTTAGGAACTTCTAGAAAATCAATGGTAGGAAAGGCATTAGATCTCCCGGTAAATGAAAGAATAGAAGGAACTGTAGCTACTACAGTAATAGGAATAATGAAAAAGTGTGATTTTGTAAGGGTTCATGATGTAAAGGAAAACAAAAGAGCTGCAGTAATGGCAGATGCAATAATAAGAAGGTAGCTCTGCTAAGTGAATTAAATCACTTGTGCAATGCCAGCTTAAATGATATAATCTTGATATTTAATTAACTAAGTATGTTTCAGGGGAAGGAGAAATATTGGGTAAGCTTTTTTAAACTCAATATACATTTATCATGGATGAAAAAAAGATTAGAGAAGCAGTAAAAATGATGCTTGAAGCTATAGGAGAAGATCCTGAAAGAGAAGGATTGGTTGAGACGCCTGATAGAATTGCTAGAATGTATAAAGAGATATTTGAAGGATTGGATGAAAGTCCTGAAAAGCATTTGAGAAAAGTATTTACTGTAGATAGTGATGATATTGTACTTGAAAAAGATATAACATTTTACTCCATGTGTGAGCACCATCTTCTGCCATTTTACGGAAAAGCACATATAGCGTATATACCTGATGGCAAAGTTGTAGGATTAAGTAAACTGGCTAGAACTGTTGAAGTTTTTGCAAAAAGACTTCAACTTCAAGAGAGAATGTCTGCTCAAATTGCTGATGCAATGATGAAATATGTAAAAGTTAAGGGAGTTATGGTTGTAGTTGAAGCGGAGCATATGTGTATGACTATGAGGGGAATAAAAAAACCTGGAAGTAAGACTGTTACAGCAGTTGCTAGGGGACTTTTTAAAAGTGAACCTAGACTTAGGGATGAAGTTTATAGAATGATAAATATGGAATAGAGCGTGGTGCTGAATTTGGAAAAAGTTAATGCTATTTTAAAAAACCGTAAGTTTTGTACCTATTTATCTAAAATTAATAAGCTTGAAGAAAGTAGAAAGTATTGTAAACACAATATTCAACATTTACTGGATGTGGCTAGAATTACTTATATAAAAGTGTTGGAAGAAAATATTCATGTAAAAAAAGAAATTATATATGCAGCTGCTCTGCTGCATGATATAGGAAGATGGCAGCAATATGAAGAGGGTATACCTCATGAATTAGCTAGTATTAAGTTAGGAAAAGATATTTTGGATGAGTGCGGCTTTGACAATGAAGAAGAAAAAGAAATATTTGATTTGATAAGTAATCACAGAAAAAAAGATTCTGATAGTTTACTTCAAAGTATATTTTATGATAGTGACAAAGCATGTAGAAATTGTTTTATGTGTAAAGCTGTTTCAGAGTGTAATTGGCCAGATGAAAAGAAAAACTATAGTATTGAATATTAATTGGTTTTAGTTAGGGGATGTTTTGTATGGATATCATATATGTAGAGGATTTAGAAGTATATGCCTATCATGGCGTAAATCAAGCTGAAAAAGATATGGGGCAGAGGTTTCTTATATCACTACAAATATTTTTAAATTTAAGTGAAGCAGGAAAAAGTGATGACCTGAGTAAAACTATTAATTACGCTAAATTATGCTGTGAAGTAGAGGAAGAATTTAAAAGGGAAAAATATGATCTTATTGAAAAGTCTGCAGAGTCACTAGCTAATTTTATATTGAAAAAATATATAGCAGTAGAAAAAGTGACAGTTAAAATAAAAAAGCCCTGGGCGCCTATAGGAAAGCCATTAAAGTGGGTAGCGGTAGAAATAAATAGGCGCTGGCATACAGCTTATATTTCAATTGGTTCTAATTTAGGTGATAAAGAAAAAAATATAAAAGATGCCGTAGATATAATAGATTCTTCACATTATAATAATGTAACAAAAGTATCTAAATTATATGAAACTAAACCTGTGGGATATTTAGATCAGGATAATTTTTTAAATGGTGCTCTAGAGGTTAAAACCTTAATGGAGCCCGAAGATTTAATGGATTTTTTGTTAGAGGTAGAGAAAAAATTAAAAAGGGAGAGAATAATAAAATGGGGACCTAGAACTATAGACTTGGATGTAATATTATATGATAATTTAGTTACATCAGAAGAAAAGATTATACTTCCCCATCCAAGAATGCATGAGAGATTATTTGTTTTAAAGCCATTGTCAGATATTGCACCTTATGTTATTCACCCTGTTTTAAATGATAGAATCATAAATTTGACTCATGAATTAGAAAAAACACAAGAATTATAAAGTTTTAAGTTAAAAATAATTTTGCATATAGTTTATATGCAAAATTATTTTTTTATACTATATTTTGTTGTGCAGTTTTAAGTCACAGTAATAAATATACGATATATAACCATAATGTAAATTTAGCAAAGAATGGGAGTGGTTTCATGACAGAAAAGATATTAAAACCTCCAGTAGAGGTTTTGTATAAAGAAGAAATTGCAGCTTTAAAGAAAAATGATGATGGAATAAAACCAGAAAATTGGATACTGTCACCAAAAGCTGTGAGAAAATTTATACTCGGAAGTTTAGAACCTTTAACATATAGAAATAAAAAAATATACATAAATAAAAAGTTTTTTGGAAATGATTCTCTGGTTGAAAGATGTATTATAACCCTTGCAGGAAATAGAGGACTTATGCTTGTTGGAGAACCAGGTACTGCAAAAACAATGTTATCTGAGTTATTATCTGCGGCGATATGTGGCTGCAGCACCAACACTGTTCAAGGTACAGCTGGAACTACTGAAGATATGATTAAGTATTCATGGAATTATGCAATGCTTTTAGCAAAAGGACCAACATCTGAAGCTTTAGTTAAAGCACCACTTTTTGTTGGAATGGAGAAGGGAATTATCACGAGATTTGAAGAGATAACAAGGTGTCCATCAGAAATTCAAGATAGTTTAATAAGTATATTAAGTGATAAGGTACTTAATATACCAGAACTTGGTGAAAGTGAAGGATTACTATTTGCAAAACCTGGATTTAATGTAATAGGTACTGCAAATACACGTGATAAAGGTGTTAATGAAATGAGTAGTGCTTTAAAAAGAAGATTTAATTTTGAAACCATATTTCCTATAAAAGATGTTTCACTGGAAGCAAAAATAATAGTAAATGAAGTTGAAAAACTTAAAAACCAAAACAACATAAAAATGGAAGTGGATGAGGATGTTGTAGAACTTTTGGCCTCAACTTTCCATGAGCTGAGAGAAGGAATATCTTCAAATGGTATAAGGATAGATAAGCCTTCTTCAGTTATGAGTACAGCAGAAGCCGTATCTGTTTATTACCAGACAATGATAACAGCTTATTACTATGGAGATTCGAAGATTAACCTCAATTCTATGGCCCAAAATATAATGGGTGCTGCTTTAAAGGAAAGTAGAGATGATCTTGAAAAGATTAAAAGTTATTTTAATGTTGTAGTTAAATCAAAAGCTGCAGAAGGTGGGGAGTTATGGAAAAGTTATTACGAAGCAAGGAAATGGATAAAATAAATAAACTATTTAATGCCGCCTTTGATTTAAGGTCAAACCTTGTATTTTTTCCTGTAAGACATCATAGTCCAGCATGCTCGTATCATTTAAGAAATACAATTGAAGAATATTTACCGGAAATTATACTAATTGAAGGACCTATAGATGGAAATAACATAAAGGATTCACTGTCACATGAAGATAGTAATCCTCCTTTTGCTATTTACTATTCTTATTCAGATTCAAAAGGACTTATAGATGATACAAGGGGAAAATATAGATGTTATTATCCCTTTTTAGATTATTCACCAGAACTTATTGGAATTAGAGAAGGCAAAAAGAAAAACGTTGAAACTAGGTTTATTGATTTATCTTATGCTGACATACTTATAAACAGTGAGAAAGGTAAGGGACTTCTGAAAAAAGAAGATAAGTTAAGTTACAATGATGATTATTTTCTTGAAGAAAACAAATTTATAGAAGAATTGTGCAAAAGAGAAGGCTGCAGAAGTTTTAATGAGTTTTGGGAAAAGCTATTTGAAATTCAGGGACTTTATATAAGTAAAGAAGATTTTGTGAAAAATATGCTTTCTTATTGTTATCTTTCAAGAATGTGCAGCACAAAAGAAGATCTTATAAGTGAAGGCTGTGTTGCCAGGGAAACTTTTATGGCATCTAAAATTCAAGAAGCATGCAGCGTATATAACAAAGTTTTAGTAATCACCGGTGGATTTCATACATATGGAATAATAGATTTATTGAATAAAAAAGTTGAATTTAGAATTAAGAAAATTGATGAAAAGGATAAAGGAGTATACGTTATGCCATACTCTATGGAAGCACTTGATCAGTTAAATGGATATTCAAGTGGAATGCCCTTTCCCAATTTTTATGAAGGTGTGTGGAAAAGATTAAATGAAAGTTATGAAACTGCATATAAGAATTCTGTACTTTCAAATATTATTCAAAATGGTAAAAAGGTTAGAAAAAATGATGGATGTCTTTCTACTTTTGATGAAATATGTGCGTTTGATATGGCCCAGGGACTTTCAAATCTTAGGGGGAAGCGGCAGCCTGGAGTGTATGAACTCATAGACAGTATAACTTCATCTTTTATAAAAGGAGACTTAAATATATCTACAGAAGATCCACTTAAAATTTTATATAAAGATTTAACTGGAAATAAAATTGGCAAGCTTTGCAGGGAGGCAGATGTGCCGCCTCTTGTACATGATTTTAAAGACACTTGTGCTAAATACAAGCTCAAGATAAATACTACTATAAAACAGGAAATTTCACTTGATATATTTTCATCAAAAAGACACAGAGAAATAAGTTGTTTAATGCATAGGATGGCATTTTTAAATACTAATTTTTCTAGGCTAATAAAAGGACCAAATATTTTTTTAAAGAGAGATGTAAATTTAATAAGGGAAACCTGGTACTATAAATGGAACACACAAGTTGATGCAGCTTTAATCGAAAATTCAGTTTATGGAGGAACCTTAAAAGAAGCATCTACGTCTCTTATAAAAAAGAATATGAATGAATGTGGTAGAAGTGCAGAAAATATTTCAAGATTATTAGTTTTATCATTTAACATGGGGCTTGATGAAATTTTTAATTCTACAATAAATGAACTAAAAGATATTATTGCGGAAGATAGCAGCATCTATTCATTAATAAATTGCCTTTATTATTTAAATTACATTTACACAATGAGAGAATTATATTTCATGAATTCTATGAATGAAGTAAAAAATATAATTTTTTACGTGTACAGCAAAATATGCATATTGATTCCAGATATGGCTTCAATTAATGAAGAAGAAGCTTTAAAAGGAGTTAATTCTCTGAAAGAAGTATTTAACATTGTAGTGAAAAGAGAATTAGATTTAGATGACACACTTTTAAAAGAAGCTTTATTTTCGCTTCTAAGATTTGATTCTATAAATGCAGGAATTGAAGGAGCAGCATCTGGAATACTATATGGATTAAATGAACTTAAATCAGAAGAAGCAGCAAAGTCTGTGGAAGGATATATATTTGGTACTAAGGAAAAAGCACTAAAAGCACCGTCTTTTTTAAATGGATTGTTTTCAACTGCAAGAGATTTAGTTTTTGTGGAAGGTTCTATTTTAAAGTCAATTGATAAGTTTATAAATGAAGTTGAAGATGAAGATTTTATAAGAATTATACCACAGTTAAGGCTTGCATTTAGCTATTTTATACCTAGAGAAGTAGATGAAATAGGAGAAAAAGTAGCAAAAAATTATAAGGTGAGTAAAGTTCATTTTGATGGACTTAAAGTTATTTCACCTGAAATTTTAAAGCTTGGATCGGAAATTGATAAATATGCAGCTGAGAAAATGGAGCAAAGTGGCATAATATGAATGCAGTTATTCTATTTTGGACTTAAGTATGCATATAAAGAAAGGAAGATTAATATGGAGATTAAAATTAGACAGGTATCTATAGATGATTTAAATTCGGTAGCAGAAGTGGAAAGCATTTGCTTTCCAAAAGCAGAAGCAGCTACAAAAGAGTCTTTTAAGCAGCGTATAGAAACATTTCCAGAAAGCTTTTTTGTGGCAGAAGTAAATGATAGAATAGTTGGATTTATTAATGGATGCATTATAAATGAGACTGTTATATGTGATGAACTTTTTGAAGATTCTACACTTCATGTTCCAAATGGACACTATCAAACCATTTTTGGATTGGATGTTATACCAGAGTATCGTAATCAGGGAATTGCAGCAAAGTTAATGAAGCATATGATAGAAACAGCAAGATCATCAGGCCGAAAGGGAGTTATTTTAACTTGTAAGGAAAGGCTTATTCATTATTACATGAAGTTTGGCTACAAAAATAAAGGAGTATCTAAATCAGTTCATGGTGGTGCTAAGTGGTATGATATGATTTTAGAATTTTAAGTATATAAGTGAAGTTTATTAAGGAAAATTATAATGGAGGAATATAATGAAAAATTTTAATATAGAATTACCTGAGAGTTTAGAAAAATTTAAAGACAAAATAGAAAAACTATAAAACCATATGTAAAAATAAAATTAAAAGAACAAGAAAACAAGCCTTGGGAAATGGGTTAGGGCAAGCTTTGAGGAAAGTAATTTAAATGAATGGAAAGCTAACAAAGAATATTCTTTGATACAGATAGATGAGGCTTGTGATAGCTGCAGTACCTATTTAAAGGATAAAAATGAGGAGCTTTTCTTAACTGTACAAAGATATGAGGATGGAACAGAAAATAAAATTATCTATGCATCTTCAGTAAAATTAATTAAAAAATTATTTAGAGATAAATTGAAAACAGCAGTTGGATATCCTAAATATGAAATATATAGATTTTAGAAAGTTTTAAGGGCTTATCTTCTACAAATAAGGATTACTGCTTATTGAATAAGATATAAAGTTTAAGGTAACTTTGGGACAATATGCAGTGGAGCATTTAAAAAAATGGCAGAAGAGGAGGGATAACCTATGAAGGAAAGTTTAGTCAGCTTAAATAGATGGAGATTGATACTTGGAAAATATGCAGATGGTAAAATTCCATTTGAAGATAGCAATTCAGGTATCAACTATATGGAAATGGATGACTTACTGGATTTTTTATATTCAAGAGAATACAGCGAAAAAGATGGAGTTAAGAGAGGTAAAAGCAGTGGGAGCACGTCACCATCAAATTTGACTGTACCTAAATGGATAACTAAAATAAGAGAACTTTTTCCAAAGGAGACTGTTGAAGTACTTGAAAAGCATGCAATTGAAAAATATAATCTCACAGAACTTTTAACGGATAAAGAAGTTTTGGAAAAATTAGAACCTAATAAAGAGCTTTTAAAAAATATACTACAGATGAAACACCTTATGAAAGGTGATGTACTTGATACTGCCAAGTCCATTGTAAAAAAGGTAGCAGAGGATATAACAAAGAAACTTGAAAATGATGTTAAAAGATCAATTACGGGTAGGGTAAATAAAAATAAATCCACAACTTTAAAGTCTTCTAAAAATATAGATTTTAAAAGGACTATAAAGAAAAATTTAAAAAACTATGATTGTGATAAAAAGAGACTCGTAGTGGACAAGATATATTTTAATGAGAATGTTAGAAAATTCAACCCATGGAATATAATAATTGCAGTAGATGAGAGTGGGTCTATGCTAGATTCTGTGATTCATAGTGCAATTATGGCTGGTATATTTTCAAAACTTCCTATGCTTAAAACAAATCTCATTATATTTGATACGGAAGTAGTTGATTTAAGTGGATATATTGATGATCCTGTTACAACACTTATGAGTGTACAGCTTGGTGGTGGAACTAATATAACTAAAGCTATGACTTATTGTGAAAAGTTAATTGAAAATCCTCATAGGACAATGGTTGTTCTAGTTACGGATTTATATGAGGGATATGGTTATGGAAATATGTATGCAAAGGCAAAGTCCATTGTTGAAAGTGGAGCAAAGCTCATTATTTTAACAGCTCTTGATGTAGAGGCATCGCCTTCATATGATAAAAATGCTGCTTTAAAAATGGCTTCACTTGGAGCAGAAGTTGCAGCTATGACACCGGGGGGGTTATCAGATTGGATAGCAAAGATAATTTCTTAAAAGAACTTGGAAAATTTATTTACAGCATGGATGCAGATTATCTTGCTGGAATCAGCAATAAAGGTATTACAAAGAGAGCAGATAAGGATTTGTCCAAAGTTTCAAATATAGAATATGAAGTAAAGAATAATAGCATTGAATTTAAATTTGATGATATAACCTGCAGTATAAATGAAAATATAAAAGGTTATAAATGCAGTTGTCCGTCAAGGAGCATATGTAAGCATGTCATAATGTGTTATTTGTATTTGATGAAAAATAAGGAAAAGTTATTTGATATACAGGGTTGTGGAAGTCAATCTGAAGAAGAGGAAAAGTTTTTAGCTTTAAAAGAAATTTCCATAGATACAATAAAGAAAAAGACAGGAGATAAAAATCTGAATGACATAATTAAAAGAATAGAATTTGGAGTGAATTTTGAAATAAAAGAAGGTTCTATTATAGAAGTCAATTTTATAGACGAAAATACTTTGGTGAAGTTCTTGGGTAACATTGAAAATTCAACATGCACTTGCAAATCCAAGGAATTATGTGTACATAAAGCTGAAGCGTTGATTTTATACAAATTGAAAAAAGGCTATTTGAATTTAAAAGAGCTTAAAGTTTTTGCAAAAACATCAGAAGGTTTTGATGAACAAAAATTAAAAGAGGCTTCATTTAAGATAAAATTTGCAGTTGAAGATATGCTTATAGCTGGTCTTTCTAGAATGCCAGTTACTATCATGGATAGTTTGAATAATTTAGCTGTTATATGTCATAATTATGAACTCCCTAATTTTGAAAAAAGTGTAAGAGATATTAGAGAGGAAATTTCTCTCTATTTTAATAAAAATGCTTCCTTTGTTAAAGAAAATCTAGTAAATAAAATAACATCTCTTTATACAAGGGCAATTTCACTTGAAAATGTAAAAGACTTAGATAAATTGAGTTTGCTTGTTGGTGAATTTAAAAGTTCATATTACGAGATTCCACCTGTAGAATTTCATGGTTTTGCAGCTGAAAAGTGGAAAAGCAATTCTGGTTATGAAGGAATTACATATTATTTTTTAGAAAGTAAAAATGGACAAATTTATACATATACAAATGCATTACCTACATATTATGATGATGTTAATTATAGGAAATCTTTTAATGAACCTGCTCCATGGAACTTAAATTGTAGTATTTGTGAATTAAGTAATATAAGTTTCAAATTAATTCACGGCAAAATTAATTCACAAAATAGGATATCTTCAAGCAGTGAATCAAATGGGACAATAATAGGTAAAAGTAATATTTTTAAATTAAATACTGAAAAGTATGATTATGATAACTGGAATGAAATTTTAGACAGGATATTTTTAGACAAGAGGGAAAAAGATCAAGAGTATAATTTAATATTTTTACAAATAGATAAATTTGGAGAAGTGGATTTTAATGATGTAACTCAAGAATTTTCTGTACCAATTTATGATAAGTTTAATAACTGCAGTAAAATTATTATTAAATTCTCCTTGGATACAAAATATATGATAAGAAGAATTGAAAGAGTTATAAAATATAACAGATCACATTATATTTTTGGAAGAATTTATATAGATGGTGAGGAGCTCGTATTTTATCCTATAACTTATTATGATGATACTGGACAAGTAGAAAATTTAACACTATAAATGGTAAATTGGTGGTGAGTATATGAACGAATGTAAACAGATACTTAATGTAATAGATGAAGTCCAAAAAAGCATTCAAGAATTATTTTTTAGTGGATTTAATACACCTAGTGATTTTGTAATAGATGAATTTTTGAGGCTTGGACTTGTTTTAGAAAGTTGTGGAATGAGTTATGGTTCTCAAAAATTAAATAGTATACATGATAAGTTGAAATCAAAAAGACATTCATTTGATTTCAACTATAGTGAATGTGTTAAAGAATATTGTGAACTAAATGAGTACTGTATAATTTGTAAAAAGAGATTGAATATATTAAATTTGAAGACAAAAATAAGCAGCTAGGAGTGGATAGTGTGAATATAAAGGAACATTTACTTAATAAAATTGAGGATGTACTTGAGGAACTAAATGTATCACAGGATGCATTGGGGTCTCTAGAAGATTATTTAGAAGATGAAGTTCAAGAAGATGAATTTTTAAATATGCTTCCTGAGGTTGATTTTAACTCGATTTCAAAGGATATATTGAGTAAGGCTGCAAAAGCATATACTTCTATAAGAAGATACAAGTCAAATGAATATATAAGAAAATACATAAATATCTTGTTTAAAATGGGAAAAGCAAGCGTGACCTATGTAATACTTAAATCTAGTTACTGGATTTCTGAATATACGGTTAATGAACTTATAAAAGCTGGAGTTGAAAAATATATAGTTCTTATAGTTTATGTAAACCGTTTGGCATATGACTATAGCAGATTAGACAATAAAAATTTTAAAACAATATATGATATGTGCAGGGAAAGTCCGGAGGATGTAATAAAGGCTTGTGAGTACTTGGATGTAAATCAAAAGATGGTAGTCTGTTCAATATATTGTAAATATAAAGGTATAGAAAAAAATGACAAGTATTATGAATTTTTAAAGGACATAGAAGATGATTTTACAAATTCTATAGACAACCTTTATGATAATAAAATGCCTGATGATTTGGTAAAAAAAATTCAAATGTTCATTGAAAAAAATGACTACGCACTTCTTGAAAATATTATTGATGAAGTTAAAGGATATAAATATAGTGATTACCTATTTAAATTTTTAGTTGGATTTTCAGCATTAAATGCAGATAAATCTGCAACTTTAAAGAAGATGTTTCAGTTTTTTGTAAGAGTAAATTTTAGAGATGCTTTAAATTCAGCATATAGTATTTTACCTGTTACAAGTTGTTATTCTGACACTGTAAATAATATGGATATGTTATTTGAAATACCTTCAAAATACCATGTTGCCTGGTATGCAGAAAAGTTTGCAGGTAATGAAACGGCATCAGAAATACTCAAGAAAAAATTAAAAGAGAACAAGAAGTCCTTTGAAGAAGCAATAAGCTTATCAGAAGGCGCCAGTAAAAATTATTTAATGTCATTTATGCTTGATGGTGATGAAAAATCAAATTATATAAAAACTCTTGAGGAAAATTGTATAAATGTGTTTTCAAAAGTTCTTAGGGAAGATAAAGTAAATGAAGGGGATATAAGTGTAGTAGAATCATTTTTACGAGATGATGTTTCCTTTGAAAATGTGAAAAACACACTATATTCAATAGAACCACAAAATACAAGTTATTGGAGAATGAATAATGAATTAATAGAAGTACTGAATATTTTATGCAAAAATTTAGGCGGAGGTATTAATTTATATGAAAGAGTAGTTTCAGTAATGGCAGCAGTTGGTTATAAGAATTATATTGTAAAACTTTCATCAGATTATAAGAGAAACACTGGAACAGAGTACAGCAGTGAAAAGTTTCATAAAATATTTGATATACTTAGAAAGTACAGTGTACCTATCCTGGCAAAGATGAAACTTATAGATAATATTATAAATGATTATGATTATATGGGTAGGAAAGCAGCAGCACTTCATACTGTTTTAAAAGATATTGTGGTAAAAGATAAAGATGAAGTTGTTAAAAATATAGATAATATTTCAGCAGATGGAAGATGTGTATTTTTAGAGTATATATTTAAAGTGAAAAAGGAAGAAAATATAAAAGTAGTTTTAGATAAGTTTGGAGATGGCTCAAAAAAGGTTAAGGAAAAGATAGTAGAGTTGTTTACAAATAGTTCAAGCAATCTTAAATATATGGAAGGTGTGCTTGATAAGCTTAAGGCCAAGAAACAGGGAGAAAGAGAAGTTGCTATAAGAATTTTATCAAAATGGTTAAATGAGGAAGGCATTGAAGAAGAAAGAAGTAAGCTCATTAAAGAATGTTTAAATTATACTCTGGAGGCTGAAAAGAGTCAGAAAATAAGAGCCTTACTTATGGAGGTTTTGGGAATTGAACAAAAAGGCATGGACAAAGAAAAATTAAAAGGTGAGGAATTTATAAAAGATTTACTTAAAGGCAATAAAAAGAATTCACTTTCATGGCTTGAATTTGATTCATTACCTAAAGTTAAATTAGAAGAGAGTAATAATTACTGTGAAGAGGACTATTTAAAGGCCGTTTTACTTTGCTATTCAGCATCAAATACTATAGGCAAGAGTGTCGATGGAGACAGGCTTGTTCAAAAGTTAAATAGAGATAGCTTGAAATTATTTGCAAATGAAGTTTTTGATAGGTGGTTTGAAAAAGGTGCAGAAGCTAAAAAGAGATGGGTGCCTGGATTTTCATCAATTTATGGCGGAGAAGAAATTGTAATGAAGCTGCAAAAGTGTATCAATGATTGGGCAAAGAATTCAAGAGGTGCCATAGCAAGTCAGGCAGTTAAGGCTCTAGCTTTAAATGGGGGTTCTTCTGCACTTTTAATAGTTGATGGTATCTCAAGAAAATTCAAGTTCAAGCAGGTTAAAAAAGCAGCAGCAGAAGCACTTGATTTTGCTGCAGAGCAAATGGGAGTAGATAGAGAAGAACTTTCTGATAAAGTTGTTCCGAACTTAGGATTTAATGCAAGTGGAGAGAGAATATTTGACTATGGAAGTAGAAAGTTTATTGTAAGACTTGCTGCGGATTTAAGTGTAGAAGTATATGATCAAAATGAAAAGAAACTTAAAAACTTGCCTTCACCAGGCAAAAAAGATGATGAATCAAAAGCAAAGGAAGCACGTAGTGAATTTAGAGCATTTAAAAAGCAATTGAAAAATACAATTTCAGTTCAAACTACTAGAATGGATTTGGCACTCTCAAATGAAAGAAAGTGGACAAAAGAAGCATGGATAAAACTATTTGTTGAAAACCCTATTATGCATAAATTTTCAATAGGACTTATATGGGGAATCTATGAAAATTCAAAATTAGTAGATACATTTAGATATATGGAAGATGGAACTTTTAATACTAAAGATGAAGATGAATTTGAAGTACCTGAAAAATCAAGCATAGGACTTGTGCATCCTCTTGAACTTTCTAGAGAGGATTTAAATCTTTGGAAGGAACAGCTTGAAGACTATGAAATTGTACAGCCTATTAAACAATTGGATAGAGAAGTATTTACTATGACTGAAGAAGAAAAGAAAATGAAATATGTAGATAGATTTGGAGGGAAAATCGTAAATGGTCTATCGCTTGTAGGTAAGATAATGAACTATGGCTGGTATAGAGGTTCTATTCAGGATGCAGGAGGATACTATGAATTTTACAAGGAAGATAACAGCTTGGGCATAGGAGTTGAATTGAAGTTTGAAGGATTGTCTGTTGGCTATGAAAATGAAGATACGACAATTTATATATTGAGATTTTATAATGCAGGTACAGTAAAAAGAGGAAGTTACATATATGATGAGATAAAGGAACAGCATTTACTTTCCTTAAGCCAAGTTCCAGAAAAATATTTTAGTGAAATACTATATCAAGTTAGCAGTGCACTATCATCAAGCAGTACAGTAAATGAAAATTGGAGAAATGGTTCTGGAATTAAGTTTTAAAAATGTTGTTAAACAATGGACATAGAAAGGGAAAATGGGTATAGATTTGTGTAAAAACTAAATCTATACCCATTCCCTTAAAATTTTAAGATGTAATTTAAAACAGGATCAGTTTTATTCATGTAATCTTTTATAGACAATTCAATTATCTTATCAGGTGCAAAAGTGCTGCTGTTGTTATTGGAACTTTTATTAAACTGTGTGGAATAACTTATTTCCATCTTTGAATTTGGAAGTTCAAATTCCTTTACAGCACCATAGTGATTTGGTTTACCACTAGTAGTTTCCCCTACAAAAGTTGCGTTAGTATCCTTTTTTAATAGGCTAGTATCAACTATTGCGGATGAAAAGGTATTCCTTCCAACTATCACAAATAGGTGATTTTTATTATTTAACTTTTTATTTTTAAGCCAGTCTATAATTGGTTTTATATATTTATCACTTCCACCGGAATTATCTCTCATATCAATTACAAATTTATCTACAGTATGTGTATTCATAAAGCTTAACATTTGAGCTATAAAATCTTCTATGGATTTACCTGAGTCCTCGTCACTTTGGCACTTATTATATTTAAAATAAACTGTCTTCTCATCACTTAAATATTTATACCAGTAATTTAAATTTTTCTTTTGCATATAAAGTGGATATGAACTATTGTATGTTTCATTTACGATAAACTTTTCACTAATTTTGTGTTTATCCATAGAACTTACATTTAAATTAAAAATTTTTCCATTACTGTCTTGAAAAGTAAAGACTGCTTTATTTGTATCAGATACAACTTTTATGCCATGGACAATTTCAGGATTTGACAAATACTTGGGCACACTCTTTTTAACCATTCCTTCGTTGTCATTTACTATTAAAGGTAAAATCGCTTCTTGGATATTTTTTATGTCTTTACCATTTATCTTTATGAGTTTGGCATAAAGAGCTTTTTTGTACTCACTTGTAGTATTTACAACATATACACCTTCTTTAAAATAGTAAAATTCCATTGGATATGCATTTAAGGTTTCCTTATATGCAGATGTATGTGAATCTCCTATGGATGCAGTTATTTTATAGATACCAGCAGCTATTTCATCGTCATTTAAATTATCTACTGAATTTTTTAGTGTATTTATTTCATCATTAAACTTTTCTTCATTTATTTTAAAAAATAAATTTACATGTTTTTTAGGAAGAGCTTTTTGCATATAACTTAAGTCTTTTTTCCACTTTGTATTTCTATCTCCACCTAGATACTCAGATTCACATCCTGCAGCAGCTATAGCAAAAGAAAATAGTATAAAACCAAAAACTAATTTTACAAATTTATTCATCGTTAACTCCTTTTAATTTATATCCTTTTTGTTAAATTCGTATATAGAAATACTTATAAAAAATATAAAACACAAAACACTTGAAATTATAATATAATTCAAATCAACACGATAATCCAAATCAACATGTGCATTTGAATAAAAATAATCTACTGAAAGCCATGGTGATAGTAGCGGAATATATTTTGCACAATATGAAAAAGACTGAGTTCTAAGTAGACATGACAAAATAAACCCTAATATACCATAAGTCATTGGCATTATAATATTCCTGCTCAAGTTTGCAATTAATACAGGAATTGGAACTAATAAAAATTGAAATAACATAGATAATATATTTGCTTTTAAATCCTTTGTTATAACATTTATCTCGGGTAAATTTCCATTTAAAAAGTAATAGCTTAATGGTATTGATATGATTTCGATAACATATGTTAAAAAAATCAATATATATATTACAACCAATTTTGACATGAAAATTTTTGATTTGCTTGCTGGATAAGCGTATAATACATTAGCTGTCTTATCTGTAAATTCCCTTGAAAATACATATGCCGATATTATTGAAAATAAAACTATAAACAACATTATAAAATTTGTCTGTTCTATATTGTAAGCATATTTTTCAAAAGACATGTTAACTTCAGTTATATGTCTTGCAGCAAACATAAGTATTGTCATAATTGTTCCGCCAATCAAAACAAGAGGTGCAATGCAAGTCTTTTTCAATTTAAAAAATTCTGAGCATATCATATTTAACATTTTAGAATTCCTCCATTAAAATTAGTTTATATCTCCATTAATATAGTGATATAAACATAGAAATATAGATACACCAAAAGTTAAAACTGCACTTGAAATTACAAGTACATAATCAATTGGATCACCTTTATAAAAGTAGTATATGGGTAATGCGGGAAGCATGAGTGGGTCCACCTGCATATATATGCCCATAAGCATCATAAATGCAGAAGATACAGCTCCAAGTATGCCATATATTACAGGAAAGATAATGTTCTTTGTTAAGTTCCCAATTAATATTGGAATCGGTATTAGCAAAAACTGAAATAGCATGGAATATAAGTTGACTTCTATATCTTTAACAATAAGATAAGATGGAAGTAAATTTCCCCATGATATATAAAGTGTCAAATATGTGGATATAGATTGAATGAAATATGCAAATGCAATTATTATATACACTGTAATTAATTTTCCAATGAAAATTTTTATTCTAGAAGATGGATAAATAAATAAAGTATTTGCAGTTTTATCTGTAAATTCTCTTGAGAAAACATAACTTGCTATTAATGAGAAAAAAACTATATATAAAAACTGAAAACAAATCACTTCTATGTTTACCCTATAATTCATAAATAAAGTATTTCTTAGTGTTTCTGAACTACCTCTATAGTTGTTTGAAAGTGCTTGTATACATTCAAGTATTGGAACAAAAATAGCAGCAATTAAAGTTATAATTACTAGATATGACTTTTTAAGCTTTAAAAATTCAGAGTATACTATATTAAACATTTAATTGCCTCCTGTAAGCTTTATAAAATAATCTTCCAGGCTGTCCACTTTTAAACATATTTCATCTACAAGTAAATCATTTGAAACTAAAGCTTTATTTATATTTGAAATTTCCTGAAGCTTTTCATAAACCCTAAAATTATTTTTTCCCCATATGACATAATCTTTTATTCCAAGTTTTTCTTCAAGGATGAAAGAAGCTTTTTTATCATTATTCACTTTGATATTTATATAATGTCTGTTTCTTCTTTGAAGTTCGTCATAGGATATTTCTTCTAGGAGCTCTCCTTTATGAATTATGCCTATCTTATTTGCCATCTGTTGAACTTCGCTTAATATATGACTTGATATTAAAAACGTAATACCTTGTTTTTTACATAAGTCTATAATAAGTTCTCTTATTTCTTTAATTCCTATAGGATCAAGCCCATTAGTTGGTTCGTCCAATATTAAAAATTCAGGATGATGTAAAAGTGCCCTTGCAATTCCAAGCCTTTGTTTCATACCAAGTGAAAATTCTTTTACTTTTTTATTTTTAACATCACTTATACCTACTACTTTTAAGGTTTCATCTATGCAATTCTTGCCCTGGACTCCCATCATCCGCCTGTGTATTTCCAAGTTTTCACCTGCTGTAAGATTTGGATAAAATCCTGGATATTCTATCATTGAACCTATTCTCTCCAGCACTTTTCTATTTGAAGTTTTCTCAGAAAAAAGTTCGATTTCTCCAGAAGTCGGTTTTATAAGTCCCATAATCATTCTTATGGTTGTAGTTTTTCCAGCACCATTTTGTCCAAGAAATCCATATATATCACCTTTTTTTATGTGTATATTCAAATTTTTAACTGCACAAAAGTGTTTAAATTCTTTTGTTAAATTGTAAGTTTTAAGAATGTCGTCCATCACGATACCTCCATTAACATTTAATAAAAAAGGACTATGTCTATAATATACAACATAATCCTTACATGCTATTTAATAAGTTCTTACAATTTTCTTAAATTCTGCTTCAGCGTAAATTTAAATTCTGTTCTTTCAAAAGGAGTGCTGGATACAAAAATGTTTCCACCTAATGATTCAACCAACTTTTTTACTATTGTAAGTCCCAATCCACTGCTTTTTAAATTTAACTTTCTGGATTTTTCTACGGTATACAATCTATCAAATACATAAGGCAAATCTTCTTTAGGTATTCCAGGTCCATTGTCCCATACGGAAATAAAAACATTATCATTGTCACAGCTTAAATCAATACCTATTTTAGTGGCATGTGAGCCGTACTTTAATGCATTATTTATGAGATTTGCTAAAATTCTGTTTAGTGATTTTTCATCTGCCACAGCATAAACATCATCTTTTTCAAACTTTAATTCAGGTTCAATATTTATCTTTTTAAATTCACTAAAGAAAAGTAATATGTTTTGTCTTACAATTTCACATATATTTATTTCTTTTACATCAAGTTTGAAGTCATTTGAGTCCATCTTTGAAATTTCAAAAAATTCTTCTATCAAATTGTAGAGGTAAATTCCCTTACTGTAAGCTATTTTCATATAACGTTCTTTTTCAGCTAGTGTTAAGGTGGTATCATTTAACAGTAGTTCTATATACCCAAGGATTGATGTGAGTGGTGTTCTTAAATCATGTGATATATTTGATATCATCCTTTTACGAGATTCTTCACTTGTATTACTTTTGTCCTGTACTTTTTGAAGCCTGTTTATCAACCTATTTATATTTATAATCAGTTTACTTAAAGTTCTTACATGAGTTTGTGTTCTTATCCTTTGATTCAAATTTCCATTTAATATTTGATCAATGACTATTGAAATATAATTTGCTTTTTTATAAAAGCTCATTAGTATAAGTATTAGAAAAATTATTATGAATATTAAAACGCAATTTAATATACTCATATTATTCACCAAGTTTATATCCTATTCCCCATACAGTAACTATGTATTTAGGGTTGTTTGGATTATCTTCAATTTTGTTCCTAAGCCTCTTAATATGTACCATTACAGTATTATCATCGTGCAAATAGTCATTTTCCCAAACTCCATTAAATATTTGTGCTTTTGTAAAAACTCTATCAGGATTTTTAAGAAAAAACTTTAGAAGCTCAAATTCCTTTGGAGTCAAGTTTAGTTCTTTGTCTTCTTTAAAGAACTTATGATTCGAAGTATCTAATTTTAAAGATTTATATGTTAAAGTTGGATTTTTATCATGAACATTATTGTAGTATATATATCTTCTAAGCTGAGCTTTGACTCTAGCTGCAAGTTCTCTTGTGGAAAATGGTTTTATCATATAATCATCAGCACCCATGCTGAGCCCTATAACTCTATCGGTTTCTTCATTTTTAGCGGAAAGAATAATAACGGGTACAGTACTATTTTCTCGTATTTTTCTCAAAACTTCTATACCATCTATATAAGGAAGCATTAAATCTAGAATAATCAATTGAAAAGTATTGTCGTATTTCTCAAGTGCATCTTTTCCGTCAAAAGCTTGTACTATATTATAATTTTCATTTTTTAAAGTATTATAGATTAAGTTGTTTATTTCTTCATCATCCTCTATAACAAGTATTTTAGATATATTCATTTGGATACCCTCGTTTCATTAATTTTGTCTGATGGCTAGCTACTGTAACACTCCCACGCACACATCGAAAGCGACTATACCAAATCAAAGATTTGGAATATCTGCTTGCACACAGCGAAAGCGACTATCACCAAATCAGAGATTTGGGATATCTGCTTTTCCCACTAAGTAATATTCATTGATAATCCTACAATTATTATATAAAAAGAGGAATATGTTTTTCAATGATGTAGCGATTCAAAACAAAAATAAGTTTATCTAATGATTATTAACAGGCTTCTCGGTATCTTTGATCTGATGATAGTTGCTTTTACAGAGTGCATGAGAGTATTAGAGAGGATAGTTAGCGGATAAACACTGTAATTAGGTTAAAATCAGTATAATCTCTACCGGGTGTATCTATGTGCGAAATATTAAGTATAAGAGGGAAATATTGATTATTTACAATATAATTTGTAGTATTTGAATATAAGACATCAGTGGTGTTATAAGAAATATGATAAGATTACATACGTTGCTTGAGCAGTTGATAAATGTTGCTTGAGAGCCGCGTAAATTTATATTTTGTTAGTAGAAAAAAAGATGTTGACAAAATAAAAAAGACGTGATAAACTATAAAAGCTGTCGAAGTGAGACGGCAAAATGATCTTTGAAAATTAAACAGAGGAAGATATAAGTACAACTTATTTAGAATAAACCAGCAATTCTTTTGAGCTGCGAGAGCAGCTAAAAAAGTAATTTCGTAATTTGGTGTATTATGATCAGTGATAACTGAAAGTAATATACTAAAATTGATAGTAACGAGTACAGCGAGGAAAATGCTGAACGAGGAGCGGAACTTACTAACGTAATTGAGCACCGGAGTGAAGTATTTGACGAAGCTGGGCGAAGTTAATATCAATTTTCTATAGAGCCATATAAACTTTTAAATTAAGAGTTTGATCCTGGCTCAGGACGAACGCTGGCGGCGTGCTTAACACATGCAAGTCGAGCGATGAAGCTCCTTCGGGAGTGGATTAGCGGCGGACGGGTGAGTAACACGTGGGTAACCTACCTCAAAGAGGGGGATAGCCTCCCGAAAGGGAGATTAATACCGCATAATAATCAGTTTTCACATGGAGACTGATTTAAAGGAGTAATCCGCTTTGAGATGGACCCGCGGCGCATTAGCTAGTTGGTAGGGTAACGGCCTACCAAGGCGACGATGCGTAGCCGACCTGAGAGGGTGATCGGCCACATTGGAACTGAGAGACGGTCCAGACTCCTACGGGAGGCAGCAGTGGGGAATATTGCACAATGGGCGAAAGCCTGATGCAGCAACGCCGCGTGAGTGAAGAAGGTTTTCGGATTGTAAAGCTCTGTCTTTGGGGACGATAATGACGGTACCCAAGGAGGAAGCCACGGCTAACTACGTGCCAGCAGCCGCGGTAATACGTAGGTGGCGAGCGTTGTCCGGAATTACTGGGCGTAAAGAGTGCGTAGGCGGATATTTAAGTGAGATGTGAAATACCCGGGCTTAACCCGGGCACTGCATTTCAAACTGGATATCTAGAGTGCGGGAGAGGAGAATGGAATTCCTAGTGTAGCGGTGAAATGCGTAGAGATTAGGAAGAACACCAGTGGCGAAGGCGATTCTCTGGACCGTAACTGACGCTGAGGCACGAAAGCGTGGGTAGCAAACAGGATTAGATACCCTGGTAGTCCACGCCGTAAACGATGAGTACTAGGTGTAGGAGGTATCGACCCCTTCTGTGCCGCAGTAAACACAATAAGTACTCCGCCTGGGAAGTACGATCGCAAGATTAAAACTCAAAGGAATTGACGGGGGCCCGCACAAGCAGCGGAGCATGTGGTTTAATTCGAAGCAACGCGAAGAACCTTACCTGGACTTGACATACCCTGAATATCTTAGAGATAAGAGAAGCCCTTCGGGGCAGGGATACAGGTGGTGCATGGTTGTCGTCAGCTCGTGTCGTGAGATGTTAGGTTAAGTCCTGCAACGAGCGCAACCCCTGTTGTTAGTTGCTAACATTTAGTTGAGCACTCTAGCAAGACTGCCGCGGTTAACGCGGAGGAAGGTGGGGATGACGTCAAATCATCATGCCCCTTATGTCCAGGGCAACACACGTGCTACAATGGGCAGTACAGAGAGAAGCAAGACCGCAAGGTGGAGCAAACCTCAAAAACTGCCCCCAGTTCGGATTGCAGGCTGAAACTCGCCTACATGAAGTTGGAGTTGCTAGTAATCGCGAATCAGAATGTCGCGGTGAATACGTTCCCGGGCCTTGTACACACCGCCCGTCACACCATGAGAGCTGGCAACACCCGAAGTCCGTAGTCTAACTTAGGAGGACGCGGCCGAAGGTGGGGTTAGTAATTGGGGTGAAGTCGTAACAAGGTAGCCGTAGGAGAACCTGCGGCTGGATCACCTCCTTTCTAGGGAGTCGAAAGATAGAGTATAATCTATCTTATAAATTGATGGTTTAAGTAAGTTAGAAAATCTACTCTGTTTAATTTTGAAGGATCATAGATTCTTCAAAAATAGAATAAAAATATTTTGGGGGTATAGCTCAGCTGGGAGAGCATCTGCCTTGCACGCAGAGGGTCAAGAGTTCGAATCTCTTTATCTCCACCATTTAGGGCTTATAGCTCAGCTGGTTAGAGCGCACGCCTGATAAGCGTGAGGTCGATGGTTCGAGTCCATTTAAGCCCACCAAAGGTTTTCATTAGAAAACCATTTTCAATTTATAATGTAAATTGAAAAATTGTCCTTTGAAAATTGCACAGTAAATAAGAAATAAAGTAAAGCTAAGGTTATAATATAACCTTTGTAGATGATACAAAGAAAATTACTAAAAGTAATTTTCAATAATAAAGGTCAAGCTACAAAGGGCGCATGGAGGATGCCTTGGCACCAGGAGCCTAAGAAGGACGCGATAAGCTGCGAAAAGCTCTGGGTAGGCGCAAATAGCCAGAGAACCAGAGATATCCGAATGGGGAAACCCACCTAGACAACGCTAGGTACTGCAAACTGAATACATAGGTTTGTAGAGGCAAACCCGGGGAACTGAAACATCTAAGTACCCGGAGGAAGAGAAAGAAACATCGATTTCCTAAGTAGCGGCGAGCGAAAGGGAAAGAGCCCAAACCAGGAACTTGTTCCTGGGGTTGCGGATAGGTCATAAATACTGTGAAGTGTTAATTGAAGAGAGCTGGAAGGCTCCGCCGTAGAAGGTAAAAGTCCTGTAAATGAAAACAAAGAGCAGTCAGATCTAATCCAGAGTACCACGAGACACGAGAAACCTTGTGGGAAACAGGGAGGACCACCTCCCAAGGCTAAATACTACCTGGTGACCGATAGAGAAGGAGTACCGTGAGGGAAAGGTGAAAAGAACCCCGGGAGGGGAGTGAAATAGAACCTGAAACCGTGTGTCCACAAACAGTCGAAGTACGTAAAGTACGACGGCGTGCTTTTTGTAGAACGAGCCAGCGAGTTACGATATGCAGCAAGGTTAAGTACTTAAGGTACGGAGCCGGAGGGAAACCGAGTCTGAAAAGGGCGAAAAGTTGTATGTTGTAGACCCGAAACCGAGTGACCTATCCATGGCCAGGTTGAAGCGGAAGTAAAATTCCGTGGAGGACCGAACCACGTTGGTGTTGAAAAACCATGGGATGAGCTGTGGATAGCGGAGAAATTCCAATCGAACTCGGAGATAGCTGGTTCTCCTCGAAATAGCTTTAGGGCTAGCGTCGGAAATGAGTAATGGAGGTAGAGCACTGAATGGGGTAGGGGCTGACAACAGTTACTGAACCTTATCAAACTCCGAATGCCATATACTTGAATTCCGGCAGTCAGACTGCGAATGATAAGATCCGTGGTCAAAAGGGAAACAGCCCAGACCACCAGCTAAGGTCCCAAAGTGTAAGTTAAGTGGGAAAGGATGTGTGATTTCTAAGACAACTAGGATGTTGGCTCAGAAGCAGCCACTCATTTAAAGAGTGCGTAATAGCTCACTAGTCAAGAGATCATGCGCCGAAAATGTCCGGGGCTAAAACTTACCACCGAAGCTGTGGACTCGAAAGAGTGGTAGAGGAGCATCCTGTATGAGTAGAAGTCGTACCGGAAGGAACGGTGGATTGTACAGGAGAGAGAATGCTGGCATAAGTAGCGAGAAATAAGTGAGAATCTTATTGGTCGAAAACCTAAGGTTTCCTGGGGAAGGTTCGTCCGCCCAGGGTAAGTCGGGACCTAAGCCGAGGCCGAAAGGCGTAGGTGATGGACAATCGGTTGAAATTCCGATACCGCATAAAAGCGTTTGACAAAAGGGATGACGCAGGAGGATAAGGTGTGCATACAAATGGATGTATGTCTAAGCATCGAGTCAGGTATACCAGGAAAATCCGGTATATCAATGATGAGGTGTTATGGGGAATCCGCAAGGGGAAGTACCTGATTTCACGCTGCCGAGAAAAGTCTCTATGAAGTTTTTATGTGCCCGTACCGCAAACCGACACAGGTAGGTGAGGAGAGAATCCTAAGACCATCGGAAGAATTGTTGTTAAGGAACTAGGCAAATTAACCCCGTAACTTAGGGAGAAGGGGAGCCACGCAAGTGGCCGCAGAGAAAAGGCTCAAGCAACTGTTTATCAAAAACACAGGTTTCTGCTAAAGCGAAAGCTGAAGTATAGGAGCTGACGCCTGCCCGGTGCTGGAAGGTTAAGGGGAAGACTTAGCGTAAGCGAAGGTCAGAACTTAAGCCCCAGTAAACGGCGGCCGTAACTATAACGGTCCTAAGGTAGCGAAATTCCTTGTCGGGTAAGTTCCGACCCGCACGAATGGCGTAATGATTTGAGCACTGTCTCGACAACAAATCCGGCGAAATTGAAGTGCAAGTGAAGATGCTTGCTACCCGCGATTGGACGGAAAGACCCCGTAGAGCTTTACTGCAGTTTAGCACTGAATTTCGGTATTGTCTGTACAGGATAGGTGGGAGACTAGGAAGTAGTGGCGCCAGCCATTACCGAGTCGATGTTGGGATACCACCCTGATAGTACTGGAATTCTAACCGGGCTCCATGAAACTGGAGACGGGACAATGTTAGGCGGGCAGTTTGACTGGGGCGGTCGCCTCCTAAAAAGTAACGGAGGCGTACAAAGGTTCCCTCAGAAGGGTTAGAAATTCTTCGAAGAGTGCAAAGGCAGAAGGGAGCTTGACTGCGACACAAACAGGTGGAGCAGGGACGAAAGTCGGGCTTAGTGATCCGGTGGTACCTCGTGGGAGGGCCATCGCTCAACGGATAAAAGCTACCTCGGGGATAACAGGCTGATCTCCCCCAAGAGTTCACATCGACGGGGAGGTTTGGCACCTCGATGTCGGCTCGTCGCATCCTGGGGCTGAAGTAGGTCCCAAGGGTTGGGCTGTTCGCCCATTAAAGCGGCACGCGAGCTGGGTTCAGAACGTCGTGAGACAGTTCGGTCCCTATCCGTCGCGGGCGCAGGAAATTTGAGAGGAGCTGTCCTTAGTACGAGAGGACCGGGATGGACCGACCGCTGGTGAACCAGTTGTTCCGCCAGGAGCATAGCTGGGTAGCCAAGTTGGGAAGGGATAAACGCTGAAAGCATCTAAGTGTGAAGCCCACCTCAAGATAAGATTTCCCATAGCGTAAGCTAGTAAGACCCCTCGAAGAACACGAGGAGATAGGTCAGAGGTGTAAGCAGGGCAACCTGTTAAGCTGACTGATACTAATAGGTCGAGGGCTTGACCAAATAAAAACGAAAGAAAAAAAGTTTACTGTGCAATTTTGAGAGGACAGAGTAATTTGAACTCTTAAAAGTTAATATATATGAAAATTGATAGAAATAGCAATTTTCGTCAATAAGATCTGGTGGTAATGACGTGAAGGTAACACCCCTTTCCATACCGAACAGGAAGGTTAAGCTTCAGGGTGCCGATGGTACTGCAGGGGAGGCCCTGTGGGAGAATAGGTCGCTGCCAGGTGAAAAAATTATTGTTCCGTGGTAGCTCAATGGTTGAGCATTCGGCTGTTAACCGAAGGGTTGGAGGTTCGAGCCCTCTCCACGGAGCCATTTTTTATTTTATAGATTAAAAACTAATAAATTTGAATATATGTGAAAGCAGATTAATAAAATTAATCTGCTTTATTTATGCTTTTGACATGGGTATAATCTTATTGCTGAAAGTCTGATACGGGAGATGTGTGGGCTATGCATACAAGAAAGGCTATTGGAGAATATCCAATAGCCTTATATTATCTAAGTCGTTAACTAACAAGTATCTTAAAGAAATAGATTTAGTTTCTGTATCTAAAGTATATTTATTAGTATACTAATTTCTTTTGAACCACTATGTACTGAACTGTGTGGGAAATCTGCTAAATAAAATAATTATTCAACTCCTACTTGATTAGTGTATCCTATTATTATGACTTTTTATTGTAAGATAAGATTAAAACTGTACTTAAAATAAGTATACTTCCTATAATATCAAATATACCAAAAGGAGTGTGAAGCCATAGTATTGACACTGTAGTTGCAGACATAGGTTCTAAACAAGAAAGTAAACTTGTTTCTGAAGCTTTAATGTACCTTGTACTATCCAAATACCAATAGAAGGAAACAAGGGTTCCAAAAACAACTACAAAAGTAATTGCTAAAATTGAATCAGTAGAGTATTCTCCTTGTATTCTCCAAAAAGGATGAACGAAGCTAAAGAATATTCCACCTAAAAGCATTCCCCAACCAATTACAATATCACACCCCCATCTTTTAATAATATATACAGGTTGAACTACATAAAATGCAGCAGCAAATGCTGATAAAACTCCCCAGAATAAAGCTAAGTTGGAGATGGCTAGGCTATGTATATTACCTCTAGTAATGAGTAAGAACGTACCTAATAAAGCCAGCAGGATTGATAATGTTTCCCTTAAGGTAGGAAGTTCTTTAGATTTAAAGGACACATAACATACAATTATTACTGGACTCAGATATTGAAGTATTGTAGCTGTAGCAGCATTCCCATATTTAATCGATGCAAAATAACCATATTGTACGCCTATTAATCCTATGATACTAAAGAAAATTATGTTTCTCCTACCGTATTTAGATTTCCATATATTAAAGATTTTTTTACCATTCTTTAAGTATAGAAATATAAGTAGGAGTGATCCTGACAGTAAAAGACGAATATCTACAAGCCATTCTGGACTAATATCTTTTTTTTGAAAAAGATATTGAGCTACAGGTCCTGAAACACCCCAAAGCATAGAAGCGGATACTACTAGTAGTATCCCTTTCATCCTTGAATTGTTTTTTAATGTAATTTGAGTATCCATTGCAATTCCTTTCTGTGATTGTTAGTCTTGTTTACTTATCTTAGTGCCATTACTAGTGAGAATGATTGTTCCACTTATATCGGTTCTATATATTTGTATATTTTTCTTTTTAAGTTTATTTATTGTCTTTTTATGTGGATGTCCATATTTATTATTTTTTCCGCAACTTATTACTGCTATTTTAGGATTAACTTTATCCAGAAATTGTTGTGAAGTGGAGCTTGAACTACCATGATGACCAACTTTTAGTACATCAGCTGATAGATCATAATTTTTATCTATCATTTCCATTTCACTTGTTTTTTCTGCATCCCCTGTAAAAAGAAATTTGGTATTTCCATAAGTTAGTTTTAATACTACTGAATAATTATTTGTATCTGGATAACTCTTACTATTAGGTGCAAGTATTTCTGCAGTTGTATTTTTACCTAAGTCTAACTGTAATCCAGGAGTTGGAGCATCTATTTTCATATTTTTATTTTTTAATTGTTGAATCATATACTCAAAAGTTTTTGTATTAACTATTTTTTTAGGAGTATAAAACTTATTAACAGTGTATTTTTTTATTACATTTCCCATGCCACCTATGTGATCTTCATCAGGATGGGTTGCAATTACATAGTCAAGTTTTTTAATATTTTGTTTATTTAAATAAGACATCAATTTGTCTCTACTTTCATTTGGGCCAGCATCTATCAAAAGGTTTTTTCCATTTACTTGTATTAATTCACTATCTCCTTGTCCTACATCTATATAATGAACTTTAAGTCCACTGTAGTTGGAATTAGTATTTGAATTAGTATTATTTGTACATCCTGACATTAGAAATATGAAAATAAATACGATTGATAGTATATTAAAGTATTTTTTTATAAATTTCATTCAGTGTCCTCCTTTATGAATCCTATATTAATTTTCTAAATAAATATGTTTACTTATTTCTGATTTTATGTTATCTGCTAAAGATTCTCTCTCTTCTCTCGAAAGAGAATCTGTATAAATTGGCTTACATATAGTTATATTTACATTTGCAGATTTTATCATAGAATGAGCATTTCCCTCTCTTAGTTTATAACTTCCATCTATAGCAATTGGAACTATAGGTACTTTAGATTTTAAAGCCAGTTTTAAACTTCCCTTTTTAAATTCTCCTATTCTAGGGCCTTTACTTCTGGTGCCTTCAGGAAATATTACCATACTATGTCCATTATTTAATAGTTCACTACCTTTATTTATAGATTTTATTGATTCTCTTATATCATTTCTATTTATAAAAATACAATTAATTTGTTTCATCCAGTAAGAAACTAATTTGAACTTCGTTAGTTCTTTTTTAGCTATAAATCCTACAGTCCTGTCTAAAGAAGATAGTATTATAGGTATATCTAAAAAACCTTGATGGTTTGAAACAAAAAGGCAGGGAACCTGTGGAATGTTTTCTGTACCGGTTACTTTTACAGATGCATTTATAAGCTTTAATATAAAATTAGACCATTTTTTCACAGCTATATATATATAATTTTCAGCTTCTTTTTCAGAACCACTTTTTCTAATTCTGTCTAACTTCAATTTTTTAACTAATGAATAGACCATGTACAAGAAAAAAACTACATAAAATAAAAAAGTTTTTAACATAAAATTATTCCTCCTTGAAAATTCTAATTATGAGTTCATGATAATACAACATTTATTATAACATATACAGTACTTCAAATTAGTATAGAGCCAATATTTGATTTAAAAATCCTATTATGTATTATAAAAGACCCATAATGAATACGTTACATAAAATTGCGTCAAAAATAACAAATAAATATTTGCTTATCAATAATAAAAGTGATACAATATAAGCATATTTATTATAGAAATGGTACTAATAAGCCATGAATATGCTTATAAATATTCAAAAACAGTACATAAATATAGATTACAAAAAATAAACGCAAAATTCATATATGAAATATAATGTATAAAATAATTCAAAAAGCCATTTTAAAAGATAGGTCCAATATTAATCCGAGGAGATGAATTAAATGAAAAAAAGTTCCTATGAATATAAATTAAATAATGTAGATAGTCCCAATTTTTATAAAAATATATTTCCCTATGATGAAATTCCAAAAATAAATTTTAATGGAGTACAAATACCTAAAGACTTACCTGAAAATATATATATTACGGATACTACATTTAGAGATGGCCAGCAGTCAATGCCTCCGTATACTACAGAACAGATAATTAGAATTTTTGATTATCTTCATAATTTGGATAATAATTCGGGAATAATAAAACAGACGGAATTTTTTTTATACACAGAGAAGGATAGGAAAGCTGCTCAAGTATGTATGGAAAGAGGATATGAATTCCCGGAGGTTACTTCATGGATAAGGGCTAATAAAGAAGATTTTAAGTTGGTAAAACAAATGGGAATTAAAGAAACGGGAATGCTTATGTCTTGTTCAGATTATCATATATTTAAAAAGTTGAGAAAGACTAGAAAAGAAACTATGGATATGTATTTAGGTATAGTTAAAGAAGCTTTGGATAATGGAATTCGTCCAAGATGTCATCTAGAAGATATAACCAGGGCTGATTTTTATGGATTTGTAGTTCCACTTGTAAATAAGTTAATGGAATTATCGAAACAATCAGGTATTCCTATAAAAATAAGAGCCTGTGATACCCTTGGACTAGGAGTATCTTATAGTGGAGTGGAATTACCAAGAAGCGTACAGGCTATTATGTATGGTCTTAGGAACAATTGTGGTGTTCCTTCAGAATGTATAGAATGGCATGGACACAATGATTTTTATGCAGTAGTAAATAATTCTACAACAGCTTGGCTATATGGTGCATCAGCTGTAAATACTTCATTTTTAGGAATTGGAGAGAGAACAGGAAACTGCCCACTAGAAGCTATGATATTTGAATATGGACAGATAAAAGGAAATACTAAAAATATGAAACTTGAGGTTATAACGGAATTATCAGAGTATTTTAAAAAAGAAATGGAATATGCAGTTCCACCTAGAACCCCTTTTGTGGGAAAAGAATTTAATGTAACTAGAGCTGGAATACATGCAGATGGAATATTAAAAGATGAAGAAATCTATAATATATTTGATACGGATAAAATTTTAGGAAGGCCAGTTGTAGTAGCTGTAAATCAATATTCCGGTCACGCTGGAATTGCAGCCTGGATTAATACCTATTATAGATTAAAAGATGAAGAAAAAATTGATAAATGGGATACTAGAATTGCTAAAATTAAAGAATGGGTGGATGAACAATATAAAGCAGGAAGAACTAGCATAATAGGAAATGATGAACTAGAATTATTAGTTGATAAGATGCTGCCAGATATTTCACAAAAAAAAGAAGAAAGAGCTAGCTAGAGTAGATACAAGATTTATATAATAAATTCAATTGATTATAAGTTGAAAGTTTATCTACAACTATATAATGGAGGATAACAATGGGATTAAATGCATCACAAAAAATTATAAAAAATCATTTGGTTAAAGGTAAAATGATAGTAGGAGAGGAAATAGCTATAAAAATAGATAGAACACTTACCCAGGATTCAACTGGAACTATGGCTTATCTTCAATTTGAAGCACTTGGAATAAATAGAGTGAAAACTAAAAAATCTGTAGCTTATATAGATCACAATATACTTCAATCAGGTCCAGAAAATGCAGATGATCATCTTTACATTCAGACTGTGGCAAAAAAACATGGCATATATTTTTCAAGACCTGGAAATGGAATATGCCATCAAGTTAATCTTGAAAGATTTGGAGTGCCTGGGGATACCCTTTTGGGTTCAGACAGTCATACACCTACAGGCGGAGGTATAGGAATGCTTGCCATTGGTGCTGGTGGATTAGATGTAGCAGTAGCTATGGGCGGTGGAGAATATTATATAAATATGCCTAAGATAGTAAAAGTTAACTTGAGGGGTAAGTTAAGTCCCTGGGTTACAGCAAAAGACATTATTTTAGAAATGCTTAGAAGATGCACAGTTAAAGGTGGAGTAGGGAAGATATTTGAGTATGTGGGAGAAGGAGTGAAAACTTTATCTGTACCCGAAAGAGCGACAATAACAAATATGGGAGCAGAACTTGGAGCTACTACTTCCATATTCCCAAGTGATGATACAGTACGCGATTTCTTAAAAGCCCAGGGAAGGGTAAAGGATTTTTCGTATGTTCAGCCGGATGCAGATGCAGTTTATGATGAAGAAATGGAAATAAATTTATCTACTCTTGAGCCTATGGTAGCCTGTCCGCATAGTCCAGATAAAGTTGTACCAGTATCCCAGCTTAAAGATGTTAAAGTAAATCAGGTATGTATAGGAAGTTGTACTAATTCTTCTTTTGTAGATATGATGAAGGTTGCACATATATTAAAGGGAAAAACAGTTAATGAAAATGTATCACTTACTATATCACCGGGTTCAAAGCAGGTTTTAAACATGATTGCTCAAAATGGAGGACTTGCATCTATGGTAGGGTCAGGGGCTAGAATACTTGAAAGTGCCTGTGGACCTTGTATAGGTATGGGACAGTCACCATCTACAGATGCAGTATCACTTAGAACGTTTAATAGAAATTTTGAAGGAAGATCTGGAACAAGATCAGCTAAAATTTATCTTGTAAGTCCTGAAATTGCAGCTGCATCTGCAATAAAAGGCTATATTGCAGATCCAAGAGAACTGGGAGAACCTATTTATATTGAGATGCCAGATGAATTTCTTGTAGAAGATAATATGATTGCTCCTCCTGATGAAACAGGAGATAACATTAAGGTAGTTAGAGGCCCTAATATAAAGCCTTTTCCAAAGGCAAAGTCTTGTGAGAATATAACTTGTGGCAAAGTACTTACAAAAGTTGGAGATAATATAACTACGGACCATATAATGCCGTCAAATGCAAAATTGCTTCCTTATAGGTCAAACATACCTCATTTAGCTGAATACTGCTTGACTCCTTGTGATGAAGATTTTCCTAAAAAAGCAAAGGAAAATGGAGGAGGAATTATTGTAGCTGGAAGTAACTATGGTCAGGGTTCCAGTAGGGAACATGCTGCACTTGCTCCTCTTTATCTTGGAGTAAAGGCAGTTCTTGCTAAATCTTTTGCTAGAATTCATAGGGCAAATTTAATAAATAATGGAATAATACCTTTAGTTTTTGAAAATGAAGATGATTATGACAAGATAGATGTTATGGATGAACTGGTTATAGAAGATACTTTAAAACAAATTAAGAATGATGTAGTTACTGTGAAAAATAAGAATAGAAATGAAGAATACAAAATGGTATTTAATGTTACGGACAGACAGAGAGATATGATAAAGTTTGGTGGACTTTTAAATATGATGAAAGAAAATAACAAGTGATTATTGGAGGATTAAAAATGACGCATAAAGTTACTCTTATTAAAGGTGATGGTATAGGACCAGAAATTTGTGAAGCTGTAAAAAAAGTTATAAATAAGAGTGGGGCAGATATTGACTGGGAAATACTTGAGGCTGGAGCTTCAATTTTGGATAAATATGGTACACCAATACCAGATAATATTATAGAAAGTATAAAGAAAAATAAAGTAGCACTTAAAGCACCAGTTACTACCCCTGTTGGAAAAGGATTTAAAAGTGTCAATGTAACTCTTAGAAAAAAATTAAATCTATATGCAAACATAAGGCCTATAAAAACTTATTCTGGAGTAAAATGTAGATATGATAATGTGGATCTTGTAATATTTAGAGAAAATACAGAAGATTTGTATGCAGGGATTGAGCATATGATAAATGATGAAATAGCAGAAAGCGTTAAAATAATATCTAAAAAGGCAAGTGAAAGAATAGTAGAGGCAGCTTTTCAGTATGCAATTAAAAATGGAAGAAAGAAAGTTACGGCAGTTCACAAGGCTAATATAATGAAACTTTCAGATGGACTTTTTTTAAAAACAGCTGAAAAAGTAGCGGAAAAATATAAAGGTATTCAATTTGAAAGTGTAATAGTAGATGCTATGAGTATGAAACTTGTACTCAATCCAGAGGACTATGATGTACTTGTTATGCCTAATTTATATGGAGATATTTTATCAGATATGGCATCAGGACTTATAGGCGGGCTTGGATTAGTACCAGGGGCTAATATAGGAGAAGATGCAGCAGTGTTTGAAGCTGCCCATGGTTCGGCTCCGGATATTGCAGGACAGAATAAAGCAAATCCAACGGCTATAATACTTTCGGGAGTTATGATGCTTAACTATTTAGGTGAAACAGAAGCGGCAAATAAAATTGAGATAGCTATAGAATCTGTACTTAGAGAAGGTAAATATTTAACAGAGGATTTAGGAGGAAATGCTACTACTACTGTATTTACTAAAGCTATTATAGAGAAAATTGAAAATTGTAATTAAGTATACTTAATTTTTTTAGTTGAAAGTTGATAGTGGATAATTGTCAACTTTCAACTATTTAAAATCATACATAGGGCTGACATACTAATTAATTAGTAGTCAGCCCATTATTTATGGGTTAAAATAATATAAAAATTATGGGAGTCAAATTAAATTAATTTATCAAGCTTTTGCAAGAGCCTGATCCAAATCGTATATAATGTCATCAATATTTTCCACACCTATTGAAAGCCTTATAAGGTCTGGAGTAACTCCAGCAGCTTTTTGTTGTTCTTCATTTAACTCTGCATGAGTTGTACTTGCAGGGTGAATTACTAATGATTTTGCATCTGCTACATTTGCAAGTAAGGAGAACAATTTAACGCTGTTTATAAATTTCTTTCCTGCTTCAGATCCACCTTTTATTCCAAAGGTAAATATTGAACCTGCCCCTTTTGGAAGGTATTTCTTAGCTAATTCTTTGTATGGACTTCCATCAAGTTCAGGATAGTTTACCCATGCAACTTTTGGATGTTTACTTAAAAATTCAACTACTTTTCGTGTATTTTCTACATGTCTCTCTACTCTAAGAGAAAGTGATTCAAGTCCAAGTAAGAAATAAAAAGCACTTTGTGGACTTAGTGTTGCGCCTGTGTTTCTTAAAAGTTGTACTCTGGCTTTTGTAGCAAAAGCTGTAGGTCCAAGATCTGCATATACAAGCCCATTATAGCTTTCATCAGGTGTTGTAAAGTCAGGAAATTTTCCGCTTGCTGCCCAGTCAAATTTTCCACCATCTACTATAATTCCGCCTAAAGTAGTCCCGTGACCACCTATAAATTTAGTTGCAGAATGAACAACTACGTCTGCACCATATTCTATAGGTCTTACTAGATAAGGAGTTCCAAAAGTATTATCTATAATAAGAGGAATTTTGTTTTCATGGGCTATGTTTGCTACAGCTTCTATATCCAAAACATTGATTCTAGGGTTACCTATTGTTTCTGCATAAACTGCTTTAGTTTTATCTGTAATAGCTTTTCTGATGTTTTCAGGGTCATCGGGATCTACAAAAGTTACATCAATTCCTAACTTTTTCAAGGTTACTGAAAACAATTCATAAGTTCCACCATAAAGTGTGCTAGCTGCAACTATATTGTCTCCTGCACTTGCTACATTTAATACAGCGTAAAGTATTGCTGCAAGTCCGGAAGATGTAGCAAGGCCTGCGCTGCCGCCTTCAAGGGCTGCTACTCTTTGTTCAAATACGTCTTCTGTTGGGTTCATTATTCTGGCATAAACATTTCCTGGTTTTTTAAGCTGGAAAAAGTCTGCGGCTTCATCGGCATCTTTAAATACAAAGGATGTAGTCTGGTAAATTGGAACTGCTCTTGCACCTGTAGTTGGGTCAGGCACCTGGCCTGCATGTACTTGTAATGTTTCAAATCCTAATTTTCTTTCTTCACTCATTTTTTCGTCCTCCTAATACCTTTTAATATTTTGAGCGAAACTTCTATAACCTGGCAGAATAAAAAAATCTTCTTGTAAGATAAGTTACAAGAAGATTCTATCTTCATGCTTCTCATCTTTCAGGTTAACACCTGCTGGAATTAGCACCGTTGAATGAAAATGATCATTCAGGTTGCCGGGCATCATAGGGCCAGTCCCTCTGCCACTCTGGATAAGAAGTTCCGTATTCGATTGAGAAAATCATACCAGACATAGATAAGGTTTGTCAATAGAAAAATAAAAAAATATTTAGAAAATTTTATCTGATGGCTACCTACTGTAATACTCCCACGCGCTCTGTGAAAGCGACTATCATCAAATCAAAGATTTGAGATATCTGCTTTTCCCACTAAGTAAGATTCATTGATATTACGAATTATAGTAAAATAGTCATGTAAATAGTATTGACAATTGATAGTTAAAGTATTAATATTAAAGCACTTTTATCACGAGAGGTGGAGGGACTGGCCCAGTGAAACCCAACAACCGGCACTAAAGTGCATCGGTGCTAATTCCTGCAGAATAAAACGAATTCTGAAAGATAAGGAAAGTTGATTTTGTCAAATTTAAAGCTGCTTTTCTGATTGAAGGGCAGCTTTTTTAGTTAATAGTTAAAAATGAAAAATTAATAGTTAGTGAGCGAAAGCTGAGTAAATAAATATTAATTCTAAATAATATTATTGTATATTTATACAATATTAAATAATTTAGATGTATTGTATAAAATTTGTTTAAAGTTTAAAATTTTATACAAGAAGTAATGGATTAAATAATTTGAACATGAAACTTGTATTTGAAAAAGGAGTGCAGCAAATGTTATTTAAAGATTTATTAAATAAGTTTAGTAACAAATTTGTTTTTTTTGATGGAGCTATGGGAACCATGCTTCAAAGAGCAGGACTTAAAGTAGGTGAACTTCCAGAAACATTAAATATAACAAATTCAGAGATTATAAGAAAAGTACATAGGGAATATTTAAACGCAGGATCAGATATCATAATAACAAATACTTTTGGTGCTAATGAACTTAAGTATAGTTCTTCTGATTATACAATAAAAGATGTAATTACAGCTGGAGTAAAAATTGCAAAGGAAGAGGCAAAGGATAAATTAGTAGCACTTGATATAGGACCTACAGGACAAGTTATGGAGCCTACAGGAAGTTTAAGTTTTGAATCTGCATATGAATTATTTAAAAGTCAAGTAATTATAGGGGAAAAAGCGGGAGCAGATATAATTCTAATAGAAACTATGTCTGATTTGTACGAAGCAAAGGCAGCTATTCTTGCGGCAAAAGAAAATAGTTCTCTTCCAATATTTTGTACAATGACTTTCCAGCAGGATGGAAGAACTCTAATGGGAACAGATCCAAAAACTATGGTATTTGTGCTTGAATCGTTGGGGGTGGATGCCCTTGGAGTGAATTGTTCCTTGGGACCGGGAGAATTGCAAGATATTGTAGATGAAATCTTAAAGTATTCTTCTATACCCGTTATAGTTCAGCCTAATGCAGGACTCCCAAAGTATGATGGCGAAAATACGATTTATGATATAACTTCAGATGAATTTGCAGAAAATGTAGTGATTATGGCAAAAAAAGGAGTTAGGTTTTTTGGAGGATGTTGTGGAACAAGTCCTGAATTTATAAAAACTATGGTAAAAAGTTTGAAAAATATAGTACCTTTAGATATAAAAGAAAAAAATTATACCACAGTGTGTTCAGCCAGGGATACTGTGTTCCTAGGTAATAGGATAAAATTTATAGGGGAGAGAATTAATCCTACAGGTAGAGATATTTATAAGAAAGAGCTTAAGGAAGGAAAGGTAAATTTTATACAGAAAGAAGCAGTGAAGCAAAAAGAAGAAGGAGCACATATACTTGGGCTTAATGTAGGACTACCTGAGATTAATGAAGTTCAAACTATGAAAGAAGCAGTAAAAGCAATACAAAAAGTAGTACAATTACCTATAGATATAGACAGTCCAAATCCTAAAGTGTTAGAGGCTGGAGTTAGAGTTTATAACGGTAAACCTATAATAAATTCAGTAAATGGTAGAAAAAAGTGCATGGAAGAAGTATTTCCAATAGTAAAGAAGTATGGAGGCTGTGTTATAGCCTTAACTATAGACGAAAATGGAATACCTGATACTGCAGAGGGTAGGGTAAAGATTGCAGAAAAGATAATCAAAACTGCCGAAAACTATGGAATCAAGAGAAAGGATATAATAGTTGATTGTCTTACGCTAACTGCATCTGCTCAACAAAAGGAAGTGCTTGAGACAATAAAGGCCATAAAGATTCTAAAGGAACAATTTGGAGTAAAGACTACTCTTGGTGTAAGTAATATATCCTATGGACTACCTAGAAGATGTATATTAAATAGAACTTTTCTTGCACTTGCTCTTCAGGCAGGACTTGACTTGCCAATAATAAATACAGCAGACAAAGGCGTGAAAGATATTATTTCAGCTTTTGAGGTTTTAACAAACATAGATAAAGAAGGAAAGGAATATGTAAAAAAATATAGCGGTAAATCTGAAGGTGAAAAAGCAAAATGGGGAAGCGATATTCCTAATTCAGGTGAAAATGATAAAAATCTAAAACAGACCATTATTGATGGAATGGAAGAGGAAGCAGTAGAGTTAACTTGTAAGCTTTTGAAAAGTAAGAAGGCAGTAGATATAGTAAATTCTTATATAATTCCAGCGTTAGATGAGGTAGGTGTACAATATGAGAACAAGGATATATTTTTACCACAGTTAATACAATCAGCTGAAACTGTAAAACAAGCTTTTGAAATAATAAAGAAAGATATGCTTAAAAGTGGCGAAAATAAGATATCCAGGGGAAAAATAATACTTGCTACTGTTAAAGGAGATATACATGATATAGGAAAAAATATAGTTAAAGTGCTTTTGGAGAATTATGGATTTGAAGTTATAGATTTGGGAAGAGATGTAGATATTAGTGAAGTAGTAGATGCTATAATAAAAAATAACGTAAAGTTAGTAGGACTCAGTGCACTTATGACAACCACCGTAAGTAATATGAAAAAGACTATAGATGCTATAAGAGATAAGGGGCTTCAATGTAAAGTTGTAGTAGGTGGAGCAGTATTAAATCAAAATTATGCAGATATGATAGGTGCAGATTATTATGCTAAGGATGCTAGAGAAACTGTAAAGATAGCAGAAGAATTATTTTCAGTTTAGGATAAACAGAGTTCTTGGCATCAGATGGAGTTTTGACTCCACCTAATGCTTAGAAATCGTTATCCAGGGACATAGCTGCTCTTTACTCCCACTTGGAGAAGTGGAAGTATTAGAGCAGGTAGTCATCGGATAAAAATAATTTTTATGGAATATTTAATGTGTTTAATATACAATAATATGTAAGAGAGACAATATCAAAATAGATTTTGGGAGATATAAAAATGGGTGAGAAGATTAATAAAAAAGATGTTAAATATGTACCAGAGATAAGAGGAGTACTTAGAGGGCATATGATAAATTTCCCTGGTGTAATAAGGGAGGCCAGCGGCATAATAGTTTTTGGAAAAAGAATAAAATCTTTTGCATTTACTACGGATATAGCAGTTATAAAAAATATAGATGCAGATGCAATTTTAGCAGTTTATCCTTTTACACCCCAATCAGTTATAACAGAGTCATTAGTTACAGCTTCTGATGTACCCATATTTTGCGGTGTAGGGGGTGGACTTACCACAGGAAAAAGGGTTGTAAACTTAGCATTAAATGCTGAATTTACTGGAGCTATGGGGGTAGTGTTAAATAGTCCTACATCTAATGAAATTGTAAGAGCTGTTAGAGAGGCTATTGACATTCCTATTATAGTTACAGTAGTATCTGAAAGAGATGATATTCAAAAGAGAATGGAATCGGGAACTTCCATATTAAATGTATCTGCGGGTAAGAATAGTGCTTCTCTTGTGAGAAAAATAAGAGAAAAATATAAGGATATTCCGATTATAGCTACAGGGGGAAGGACTAAGGAAAGTATAGAGGAAACGATAGAAGCAGGTGCAAACGCTATTTCATATAGTCCTCCTTCTACGGCAGAATTGTTTAAGGGGACTATGGAAAAGTACAGGAATATGTAATAAACAGGGGCTCTGTTCAAAGCAATGTAAGAAGTTGCTATTGAAGCAGCCTCTTTTATTTTTGAATAAACAGAGAAATATGTATAAGTACAGAATAAAAATAGTATAGAAAAAACAAAAAAGGTATTGAATAATTATAATATTAAATGTATAATTATTTATATATTTAACCTAAGGAGTTAAAAATAATAATTATAGAAAAGGGGAAAAAAAATGAAGAAGTTAAAAAAGACAATAATTGTAATGTTGACAATTGTTTTTGCAGCTGCTTTATTTGCAGGATGTGGGAGCAGTAACAGTAATAGCGGAGATGAACAAAAAGGACAGAATGCTTTAGAGAGGGTAAAAAAAGCAGGAGTTCTAAAGGTAGGACTTGAAGATTCTTTTCCACCAATGGAATTTAGAGATAACCAAAACGTACTTAAAGGTTTTGATATAGATATGGCAAACGCTATAGGCAAAAAGCTGGGAGTAAAGACTCAATTTGTAGGTACTGAATTTAATGGAATAATTTTAGCACTTAACTCTGGAAAATTTGATGTTATAATATCAGGACTTAGTATTGATGAAAAGAGAAAAAAGCAAATAGATTTTTCACAGCCTTATATACAAAATGCACAAATTATAGTTACTAAAAGCGGAAATGAAGCAATTAAGACTTCAAAAGATTTAGCTGGAAAGAAAGTAGGAGTAGGACTTGGTACAACTAGTGAAAAAGTTGTTCAAACGTTACAAGGTATAAAAGAAGTTAAAAAATATGATAAGACTACAGAAGAACTTCAGGATTTATTAATAGGAAGAATTGATGCGGTTATAGTAGATGAACCAGTTGGAAAATATTATATATCTAGTCCTGACAAGAAAGGAAAATATACAGTACTTAATGAAAAACTTACTAATGAACCTATGGGAGTAGGATTTAAAAAGGGAGACAAGGAACTTGAGACAGCAGTACAAAAAGCATTAGATGAGTTAAAAAAGGATGGAACAATGTCTAAAATCTCTACTAAATGGTTTGGAGAAGATATATATAAATAGTATATGCAAAAAGAAAGTGGGTAAAGTAAGTGAATATAGAGTTTATTAAAAATATATTACCTATTTTATTAAAGGGTAGCGTAATGACAATTGAACTTACAGTAATCACCTTGATATTAGGAACTATGCTTGGAGTATTTTTGGCACTCCTGAAATTGTCTAAAAATATCGTATTAAAATTAGTATCAAGTTTCTATACATGGATATTTAGAGGAACTCCTTTACTGCTGCAGCTATTTTTCTTCTACTATGGATTACCTTTTATTGGAATAGAACTTACTCCTTTTACCGCAGCTATATTAGGACTTGGTTTAAACTGTGGTGCATATATGGCTGAGATAATAAGAGGTGGAATACAGTCTATAAACAAAGGACAATTTGAAGCAGCAAAAGCTCTTGGATTTAGTTATGTAGAGACTATGAGGAAAATTATTTTACCACAAACCTGGAAGATAATAATACCACCAGTAGGAAATGAATTTATATCTATATTGAAGGATACTTCATTGGTATCTACTATAGCTATGGTTGAACTTATGAGGTCAGCTCAGCAGATATATGCAAGCAGCTTTGATCCAATATCTGTATTTTTAACTGCAGCAATATTGTATCTTATAATGACAACTGTATTTACAACTGTATTTGGAATATTCGAAAGAAGATTGGCTATTTACAGTTAGAAATTAGAGTAATTTTAAGTGGAGGTTTGATTTATGGAAAATGCTATTTTAAATAATGGCGAAAATTTAGATAAAAATGAATATATGATAGAAGCGTCTAATTTAACTAAGAGTTTTAATAATCTTTTAGTTTTTAAAGATTTAAATGTGAAAGTAAAGAGAGGTGAGGTCCTCGTAGTTATAGGGGCCTCGGGATCAGGAAAAAGTACACTTTTAAGATGTCTAAACCATCTGGAGGAATTAGATAGTGGAACTATAGTTATAGAAGGGGATAAGCTAAACCCTAAGGACAAAAAAATGCTTCGAAAAATAACTACAAAGATGGGAATGGTTTTTCAAAATTTTAATTTATTTCCACATATGACAGCTGTTCAAAATGTTATGGAAGCTCCACTAGTTGTAAAAAAAGAAAAAAAGTCAGAGGTTTTACAAAGAGCTAAGCAACTTTTAAGTAAGGTGGGACTTGCAGATAAGATGGAATATTATCCATCTAAACTCTCAGGTGGACAGCAGCAGAGGGTTGCTATTGCAAGGGCTCTTGCAATGAATCCGGATATAATGTTGTTTGATGAACCAACATCAGCCTTAGACCCTGAACTTGTGGGGGAAGTTTTGAATGTAATGAAGGATCTGGCTAAGGAAGGTATGACAATGGTAGTAGTAACTCACGAAATGGGGTTTGCCAGAGAAGTAGCTGATAGGGTTATATTTATGGATGGAGGAAAGATAGTTGAGCAGGGGACTCCAGAGGAAGTATTTTCACATCCAAAAGAAGATAGAACTAAGGAATTTTTAAATAAAGTTTTAAAATAAAAAGTCAGTATTTTAAATACTTTTATTTGTCTAAGCTATTTATTAAAATTTAAATATATATGGAGGGCGAATTCATGAAAGATAAAGTTGTGTTAGCATATTCAGGAGGATTAGATACATCAATTATTATTCCTTGGTTAAAGGAAAATTACGACTTAGAGGTTATTGCAGCTTGTATAAATGTAGGACAAGATGATGACATGGAAGAAGTAGAAAAGAAAGCCATTAAAACAGGGGCCTCTAAAGTATATATTGAGGATTTAAAGGAAGAATTTGTGAAAGATTATTTATTTAAGGCAGTAAAGGCCAATATATTGTATGAGGACGCGTATTTTTTAGGTACATCTCTTGCAAGACCACTTATGGCCAAGAGATTAGTTGAAATAGCTCATGCAGAAGGAGCAAAATATATAGCTCACGGATGTACAGGAAAGGGAAACGATCAGGTACGTTTTGAGGTCGGGGTAGCAAGTTTTGATCCTACAATAAAGATAATAGCACCTTGGAGAATATGGGACATAAAGTCCAGAGAAGATGCTATAGATTACGCAAATTCAAAGGGAGTAGATGTTCCTGTAACTAAGGAAAAAATATATTCAAATGATAAAAACATCTGGCATGTAAGTCATGAAGGTGGGGATTTGGAAGATCCAAGAAATGAGCATAAAACAAGTATGTACTTTATGACTACTACACCGGAAAAAGCGAAAGATGAAGACACATATATAGAGCTTTATTTTGAAAAAGGAGAACCTAAAAGATTAAATGGAAAAGAATTAAGCCCTTTAGATATGATGGAACAGCTAAACAAAATAGGTGGAGAAAATGGAATTGGAATAGTTGATATGGTGGAGAACAGACTGGTTGGCATGAAATCCAGAGGTGTATATGAAACTCCTGGTGGAGCAATATTATATGCTGCACATACTGCTCTTGAAAGATTAACTATAGACAAGGATACTTTTCACTATAAACAATTAGTATCTCAAAGATATGGTGAACTCGTATATGATGGACTTTGGTTTGGAAGCCTTAGAGAGGCACTGGATGCTTTTGTTGAGTCTACTCAGGAAAATGTAACAGGAACAGTAAAATTAAAGTTATATAAAGGAAATATAATGCCAGCAAGTATAGATGCTATACATCCTCTATTTAATGAAAGTATATCTTCTTTTGGTGCAAGTGATTTATATGACCATAAAGATGCAGATGGATTTATTAAAATCTTCAGCTTACCTTCTAAAATAAGAGCTGCAGTAAAAAAGGAAAAGGAAAATTAATATGAAACTCTGGGGAGGAAGATTTAAAAAATCTGAAAGCAAGCTTATGGAGGATTTTAATAGTTCTCTTAGCTTTGATAAGCTTCTTTATAGTGAAGATATAGAGGGAAGTATGGCCCATGTAAAAATGCTTTCCAAATGCAATATACTATCTAAAGAAGAAGGAGAATCCATATTAAAAGGACTGCAATCTATTTTAAGTGACATTGAAGATGGAAAACTTAAAATAGAAGGAGATTATGAGGATATACACACTTTTGTAGAGGTAAATTTAATAGAGAGAGTAGGACAGGTAGGAAAGAAACTTCATACTGCTAGAAGTAGAAATGACCAAGTAGCAGTAGATTTTAGATTATACTGTAAAAAAAGTGCATTAGAAGTTATAAAGAACATAGAGAAACTTCAAGATGTAATTAAAAATCTTGGAGAAAATAACAATATAATGATGCCTGGGTATACACACCTTCAAAGGGCACAAGTTGTAACTTTTAAGCATCACATAATGGCGTATTACAATATGTTAAAAAGAGATAAGGCAAGAATATCAAATGCAGTTGAAATTATGGATGAAAATCCACTTGGATGCTGCGCTCTTGCTGGAACAACTTATAATATAGATAGAAGTTTTACTGCAAAAGAATTAGGTTTTAAAAAGCCTGTAGATAACTTTTTAGACGGTGTAAGTGATAGGGATTATGTCCTTGAGCTATTATCGAATTTTTCTATAATAATGATGCACTTAAGCCGTTTAAGTGAAGAACTTATATTATGGAGCAGTAAAGAATTTGATTTTGTACAAATAGATGATGAATTTTCTACAGGAAGCAGCATAATGCCCCAGAAAAAGAATCCCGATGCTGCAGAACTCATAAGGGGCAAAACAGGGAGAGTATACGGTTCGCTCATGTCACTGCTTACCACAATGAAAGGCATTCCTCTTGCCTACAATAAGGATATGCAGGAAGATAAAGAACAGTTTTTTAACTCCTTAGATACTGTATTAAGCTGTCTTAAAGTTATGAGTGGTATGCTCTCCACATTAAAAATCAAAAAAGACAATACATTTAAAGCTGTTAAAAGAGGATTTTTAAATGCTACAGAAGCGGCTGATTACTTGGTTAATAAAGGAATGGCTTTTAGAGATGCCCATAAAGTAATTGGTGAAATTGTATTGTATTGTGAAGAAAGAGATAAGGCTATAGAAGATGTTTCTGTAGACGAATTGAAAAAGTTTAGCTCTCTTTTTTCAGATGATGTATATGAATTTATAAATTATGAAAATACATTAAATAGAGGAATTAAGAAAAATCTCAGATAGTATGTAAAATTAAGGCGTAAGTAGAAGACTTTTATAATTGTTTTCCACTTACGCTTATAATTATTTGACTTCTTTTGTATCCCCAGTGCTTCTTTCATTTCCGAAAAACGAAAGTGCATACAACCCTCCTAGTCCTACAAGTGCGTATATTACTCTAGTAGCTGTTGACATTGTTCCAAATAGTGATGCTACGAGATCAAATCTAAAAAAGCCAATTAGTCCCCAATTTAACGCACCTATTACAACCAATGTTAGTGCAATTATATCTAATGTTCTCATAATTACATCTCCTTTTTATTTTTATACAAAAGTATTATTTGCATATTTTATAAAATTTATGAGTTTAAATAAAAAGAAAATGAAAATGAAAAAAGAAGGTAAATAACAAGTTATTCATCTAAAACATCGATATCAATGCTTCTATCTACAGGTTGAAATAAAGATATTATTGTATCAGTTCTTTGAACTCCATCTACGGATTGAATTTTATTCATAAGTAGATTTTGTAAATCAGTAATATTTTTACATAGAACCTTTACAAATATAGAATAATCTCCTGTTGTATAATGGATTTCCACGATTTCTTTTATTTGTTTTAATTCATCTAGTGAATTATTAAAAGACTTAGCTTTATCTAAATAAATGCCTATAAAGCCACATACGTCAAATCCAATTTTTGAATTGTCGATTATAAGCTTAGTACCTTTTATTATGTCCATGTCCTCCATTTTTTTAACTCTAACATGTATGGTTCCACCGCTTACGTGGCATTGTCTAGCTATTTCTAGAAAAGGAGTCCTTGAATCCTTCAAAAGAATTTCAAGAATTTGAAGGTCTAAGTCATCTAAACCATTAATTTTTAAGCTCAATTTATATTCCTCCTTTTAAAGTTATCCGTATTTTTTCTGAAAACTTTAAATTAGTATGTGTACAATAACATTATAACAGAAATTTTGATAAATTAATAATTGTAAACCTTATCATTAATTAATAATTTATGAATTTTTAATTTTAGGTATATTAAAATGATAAATTTACAAAAAAACATAATATTAATTAATGATATTGCAAAATACGTAAAAAAGTATTATTATATTGGTAATGAAACTAGAGAAAAGATATTCATTGAGAATTTATATAAATTGTTTAGGGAGGCCACATATATGAAAACATATGTATTGAAAGATGAAAAGGAATTAAAACTTTTAGATGAAACTATGGAAAAAATTAGAAGAGAAAAATTGCCTACTATACTTGGTATACAACAAGCTATATTGAGGGCAGTAGATGATTATATGTATAAAAATGGAGTAGTTAGACTTTTACCTAACATGCTGGCACCTATAACAGATCCACTTTGCCATAGCGTAGAAGAGTGTGCAATTACTTATCAAGGACAAGAATTTAACTTAACAAAGTCCATGATATTTCATAAACAAATAGCTCTTTCAAGTCCAAACTTACAGAAAATTTATATTGTATCTCCAAATGTAAGATTAGAGTTACCAGAAAGAGGAGATAAGAGGCATTTATTTGAGTTTACTCAAGTTGATTTTGAATTTAAAGATGGTACAATGAATACAGTATTTGAATTTATGGAAGGTCTCGTAAAATATGTATTTGACTATATAAAAGAAGAATGTAAAGACAAGTTTGAAAAATTAGGAATAGGAACATCTCACTTAAATATAACAGGTCCTTTTGAGAGACATACAACTCAAGAGTTAAAAGCAAAATATGGAGATGATTTTGAAGCTATAGCCTCACAAAAAGCAACACAACCATTCTGGTTAATAAACCATAAGAGGGAATTCTATGATGCTGAAGATTTGGATAACAGAGGTACTTATAGAAACTATGATTTAATATGGCCTATGGGTTATGTAGAAGGATTAAGTGGCGGAGAAAGAGAATATAAATATGATAGAATAATTACAAGAATGAGAGAAGCTAAAATGGATGAAAGTTTACTTAGAAACTACATTGAGCTTGCAAAAAGAGGAGAACTCCCTAAAACAGCAGGAGCTGGTTTTGGAGTTGAAAGAATGACTAGATTTGTATGTCAACAAAAAGAAATTGATGATGTGACTGTATTTAGTAGAAAACCAGGAAAAGAAAAATATATATTCTAAAAGAAGGCTGTCTAAAATGGACAGCCTTCTTAGTTATTTGCTTAGAAATTTTACTGTCATACAGGTTTTCAGACAAATAAATAGAAAAGGTATTGATATAAGTTAGAAAGTATATAATAATATATATAGACAAACTAAGGGGGGAGAACAAATGCCTTTATGGTTACAAGTACTATTACAGGTAGCATTTATTGCGATAATATTTTTATTTGTATATAATCAATTAAAAATACGTATTTTATACAAGTTTCATCCAAACAGATGGATAATTCTTTTATTGTCTATAGCAGCTTTTTTCTTGCCTACAATAATAGCGGCCTATTTTAGATATAACTTAAATGGGAGTGTATGGCAATACATATCTTCTGCTGTATTTTTAGTTTTATTTTTATGGTTTGTGGATTTAAGAAGCGGTGCCATATATGATGTAAAGGGTTCACAAAAAGAAAAGAACATAAAGATAAAGCCTAAAGCTAAGCCAAATAGAGCAAAACATAATAAAAACAAAAAGTAAGTTTTTTATACAAATTAAAAGTCTACTTATAGGTAGACTTTTAATTTGTATAAAAAAAATCCACATGGGGGAGCATGTGGATAAATAGGGGATATTTATTAACCTTTTAATACATATTCATGATATCATATATTTTTACATAAATCAATATTTTTTATTTATAAATGCTATTTTTCGACACTAATTATGAAACAGTACATATGAATTAAGGAACGTACATTTTACTTAAATATATTATCGGAAGTAGTAGGAATTGTAATAAAAACGTTGACAAAACACAAATAACTGATATATAATGAAAACATGAGGTATACATATGCTAACATGTATATACAGGTTATTGCCTTATTAAAAAATATATAGTTTATATCTGTAATTTTTTTAGTAAATAAATTACAGCTTATATTTACCAGATTATTATTTAGTTTTAAACTTCCATTTCTGAGACCCCCATCTCTAGATAATAAAGTGATTACTTGAGCTATCACTTGGGAAGAAGAGGCAAATATGCATCTGGATCATAGAGTCTTAAGTGTACTTGAAATTAAATTTTATGTATGCTCAGGACTCTGTTTATTAATGACTTAATTTTTGAAAGTCTATAATATTGACAATGACGTTTTATAATTCTAATATTATAATTATGTTAAAATTGTTTTATATGGATTAGATGAAATTTAATAAGGAGTAGTAAATAATGAAAAACTCTATATATTGTAAAATAGCTGATGATATACGTGATAAAATTATTAGTGGCGAACTTAAAACAGGGGATGATTTGCCTTCTGAAACAGCTTTATGCAGTGAATATAGTACAAGCAGGATGACGGTTAGAAAGGGACTTACTATTTTATCCAATGACGGATACATATATTCTATACCAGGAAAAGGATATTTTGTACAAAAGCCTAATTACAACAAATATACTATTTTTTATAGTGAGAGAAACAATTTGATAAATGATGTGGATCGCATAAAACTTCTATCTGTAGATGTTGTTTTGCCTGATGATAAACTTGCAACTAATCTTCGTATAAGTAAAAATAGAAAGATAATAAGAATTAGAAGATTGTTTTATACACAAGGGGATCCTATGGCTTATGATTTAAAATATCTAGTATACCAAAAGGGAGTTCCAATTATAGAAAATGAAATCGAAAATGCTACTTTCCCAGAAATGATGTCCAATAGGGCTTCTCTTTATAGTTTAAATAAGGAAATTGTAATGTATGCTAAAATGCCTGGAGAAGAGATTAAAGAACTTTTAAAAATGTATGATGAGGTTGCGCTATTTGTTGTAGAACAAAAATTAAATGATGTTAAAGACAAGCCAATTGGGTTTGGAATAACTTACTTTAGAGGAGATTATATTAAATTACACGGGGTTAGTCAATAAAAGTAGGTTTTAATTACTAAAAAGTTTTTAAAATGAAATAAATATTAAAAAAACAATCTATAAGTAACATATAGATTGTTTTTTCTCGTATGGGCGATTTTTACGTTGAAAGTTATAAAAATATGGAAGGTAAACTAACTTCAGAGCTATAGAGTCTAAAATGATTTAAGTTGAATAATTACAAATTTTGTTATAAAATTTAAGAGTAAACGTTTCAAAACGCTAATTTATCTTATATTTAAGGAATATGGAGGTATGTAAATGGAAAAGATATACAAAGAAGTGGTAAAACTTTTACAGAAAGAAGAAAGTTTTGTAATAGCGACTATATTTGATAAAACTGGTTCGGCACCACGTACTGCTGGTGCTAAGATGGTAGTTAGAAATGACGGTTCAATTATTGGAACCATAGGTGGAGGACGTTTAGAAGCTGATGCTATAGGTCTTGCTAAAAAGTCACTGTCTTTAAAACAAACTGTAATGCAGTCTTTTGATTTAACTCACAATGATGTAGCTTCTATGGATATGATTTGTGGCGGTAAAGGTGAGATTTTAATAGATTTTATAGATGCTCAGGATGAAAATAATCGAATAATTTATGAAACAGTAGTAAAAATTCAGGAAAAGAGGGAAAAGGCATGGTTTATTACAGTACTAGATAATGTCTCTGGTACTTCTAATTTGAGATGCCAACAATGCATAGTAAAACCAGATAAAACTCTTATTGGTAAAGTTGATTGTGATCCAAATATATTAGAGAAACTGATAGCTGGACCAGCAAAAATATCAATACATGCTGAAGTAATAGATAATCAGCGTTTTTTGGTAGAACCTTTACGTCCTGAAGGAACAGTTTATATTTTTGGGGCAGGGCATGTATCTCAAAGAATTGCACCTTTAAGTGAAACAGTTGGTTTTAGAACAGTAGTATTAGATGATCGTGAAGAGTATGCTAATCGCAGCAGATTTTCAGAACCTACAGAACTTATGGTCATTGATTCATTTAACAAATTACCAAATTTACATATTGATGAAGATAGTTATTTAGTGATTGTGACTAGGGGACATCTTTATGATAGAGTTGTTCTAGAGCAGGTACTTCGCAGTAATGCCAAATATATTGGCATGATAGGAAGTAAGAGTAAGAGAGATAAGATTTTTACTCAATTACTTAATCAGGGATATGCAAAAGAAGAAATTAGAAGTGTTTACTCACCAATAGGTACAAGTATAGGAGCAGAAACACCAGAAGAAATTGCAGTAAGTATTGTAGGAGAACTGATTAAAGTAAGATCAGAAGGTGAAAAGACAAATTCTAAGAAAAGTGGTAATACTTCTGATATATACTGTAATATAAATGATCCAGATTAAAAATAGAATATTATAGTGATTCAAACAAAAAATAAAACTTCTAGTGTACTAAGTATACTGGAAGTTTTTTGTTATAAAAAGAATTGTAAAACAAAAGTATGTAAATAATACAGGTTTTGCCTTGACAATTTCGGTTTACAAATGTAGACTGAAATTGTAGATCTACACTTGTAAACTGAAAATGGAGGAGTAAGTATGAAGGAAATGCCAAAGATCTCAGCAGCTGAGTGGGAAGTAATGAAGCTTCTCTGGAAACAAAATTCCTTAACATCTGAAAAAATAATTAATTCTTTAACAATTAAAATGAATTGGTCGGCACAAACAGTAAAAACATTTATAACAAGGCTTTCAAAAAAAGAAGCAATAGGATTTAAAAAAGTAGGCAGAATATATAATTATTATCCATTAATATCTGAAGATGAATGTGTAAGGGCTGAAAATCAATCTTTTCTTGAAAAGGTATACGATGGGGCTGTAAGTATGCTATTTACCAAGTTTTTAGAGGAAGAATCTCTATCAGAAAAAGAGATTCAAGAGTTAGAACAGATTCTTAAAAATAAAAAACAAGGAAAGTAGGGTTTAAGTCTTTGAGACTAAAAATAGGGGGATACTAAATATGGATATTTTAATTAGAAGCTTTTTATGTTTTTTTCGTGATTCCATAACAGCAAGCATTGCAGGATTATTAATAATTTTAATTTTAAAGTTATTTGATAAACACATTTCAGTAAGACTTCAACATGCTTTATGGATCATAGTTGTTATAAGATTAATAATACCAGTGGAGTTTCAAAGTAATTTAAGCTTACTTAATTTGTTACATGAAAATCATCAAAATAGTTCAAATATTGAAAATAAAAGTACAATAAAAAGTATGACTTACGCTGCATCTGATTTTTTAAGAGAAGGAAAAATCCAATATAGTTATACTTCTAAGAATCAAATATCCAAGGTAAACCAATCTCCATCAAAAATAGTTTATAGTAGAGAAAATATAATAAAAGAATATATAACTTCCCGTATTTTAGGTATAGCTTCTTTTATATGGATAGTAGGAGTTTTTAGTATAGCTGCATTTTTATCAGCAGTTAGACTGCAATTCAAAAGGAAAATTCTAAATTTAGAAGAAGTAAGAGATTTGGAAAGTATAAAATTACTGAATGAATGTAAAAACAAAGTAAATATAACTAGGGATATACCTGTTTATATTTGTGATAATTTTAAAAGTCCATGCACATTAGGAATAATAAAACCTAAAGTTTATATTCCTAAGTGTGTATGTACTAAAAATAATTTAAAACAATTATACTATATATTTTTACACGAATTAATTCACTATAAAAGAATGGATTTGGTCTATAATTTTCTTGCTGTTCTTGCCGTTATACTGCATTGGTTTAATCCTATTGTGTGGTTTTGTATGAAGAGAATGAAACTTCAAAGGGAATGTGCTTGTGATACTTATGTGCTTGAAATTATTGGGGAAGAGAAGGCTGAAGACTATGGAATGACGTTAATTAATTTTTCAAAATTAGTGTCAAGCAATAAAGTCCCACGATTAGCAGTTTTTTTTGAAACGAAAAATCAAATTAAAAGGAGAATAGAAATGATAAAAAATTTTAAGAAAGGTTCCTATAAAATGTCAGCAGCTGCAGTAATATGCTGTGTATTAGCTTCAGGGGCTATACTTACAACTGCTGTAAATGCTAAAAGTATGAAAGCATATAAAACTGCTGCAGTGGTTAGCAGCAATAACTCATCAGTAAAAAATCAAAATAGTAAATTCCTTATTGATGCACCAATTAAATATTATGATAACTTAAAAAGGGCAGAAGAAGTTACAGGTTTTAAAGTTAAAGTACCCGATTATATTCCAACAAAATACGTATTAGCAAGTATTCATGTTATAAAAGTTTCTGATACAGACAATTCTTTAGAAGTGTCTTTTTCAAAAAAGGATGGTGTTTTTAATTTTCAAGCTTCCAAAGTTGACATGGAACAATGTTTAAAACAGATTGCAGAAGATCAAAGCAAAGGAAAAGTTGAAGTTAATAAAGAAGCAATGAATTTGGAAGGAATAAATGGATATAATATTACAATAAAAAGGACATTGCCTATGGGTTATAATTATAAAATAATAGATAAATGTTTTATATGGCAAAATGAAGGCGTGTGGTATAGTATAGGATACAGCATAGAAACTCAACGTAAAGAAAATAAAAGCTCAACTATAGGTATTCCTATAGATGATGTAGGAAAAATTGCAACTTCTATAAAATATGATCAAGATGTTAAAAATGTAAGTTATTCCATACCGAAAGATGTTTCTACTGAAGTTGCAACTTTACCAATATATGATAAAGAGGATTTGAAAAAAGCTAAGGAGTTATTAGGATTTAATCCTAAATTTCCATTAAGTATTAATAAGAATATAACTATAAAAGGTTCATTGGTGGGAATTTCAGGAGACTCTGATATAAAAAATAAAAAAATTGGCTATGAATTGGGTACATTTTATAATTTAAAAAATGGATTGTTGGTATTTACACAGGGGAAAAGTTCAAAAGCATATGATGATATGAGTAAAAAAGCTAATACGATAAAAATTGATGGTAAAGAAGTTCTTAAATATGAGACTTATGAAAAATCAGTAGCAAATAAACAATTAAAGGAAGATATTTATGTTTGGAAAGAAAATGGATTTTATTGCGAAGTTTCAATAATGGCAAATATAGCAAACCAGGATGAAATAGTTAAAGGATTTGTTGATTCAAAACCAATAGATTAGATTTAATTATGAGCATGCCAAGAATATCTTCAAAAAAGAATATTTTTGACATGCCTCTTTTTTTAGTTAGTGATAAACTAAAAAGTTATTTAATTGTTGATGGATTAAGGTCTATTTCAAAAGGACCAACCGAAGAAAAAGTATATTGAAGGTGATTTAATTTTAAATTGTCTCCTATTCCATTTTGTAGTTTATAAAAGACCTTAATATTACCATTATTTTGGCTAGGGTTACATTCACCATCTCCATCAGTAACACTTTCAAATAAAATATTTGAAGTTTGTAATCTTGAATTGCTGTCATTTATATAATTGTAAATTAACTCTATACTGTCATTTGATAAGCGGTTTATACTAATAATTTTGAATTTAAATCCCTTATAGTTAACTATTTTGTTTAAAATGCTTTTGCCTGATTTGGGAATATCTAATTCTAAATTAAAATCAGAAGTTTCATTGTTAAAATTATTAAGATCATTATTAATAGCTTTGAAATTAATACTATCAGTATGATAAATTACATTTGGAACAGTTAACTTTAATTTTTTGCCAGTGAGTTTGCTTAAATCAAATAAAGATTCATTTCCTTGATCTAAATAATTAATATTGTTATGCCCATATACTGCATTATTATATTCATCAGAAATTATAATATGGGAATTTTGTATAGAATTATTATTTATTAATTTTGTACTAATTGGTTCTTTGCAACCCCACTCTTTGCCTTCTTGGAATGTTCCATAATTAAGTGTATCTATTCTTTTCGATTTAAAATCTGGTAAGGTATCTGTAAAATAATAATCTACTTTTAAAATATTCCCCTGTCTTTTTAATGAAGTCACATTTAGTGTAGTTATTCCATTAGTTGCAGTATATAAAATTTTTGATTCAGCAGCTTCTTTAAAATTAGAATTTTTTAGTTTAAAAGTTGCTTTAGTAAATTTTTTATCATTATCTACAATACTTAAAGTATAGCTATTAGCTTTTTTTACTTTACCATTGTATTCTGCCCGGTATGAACCTATTTGATTATCTGGCATCAGAGCAAGATTGTCGCTGCTATGAAGTTCATAGGAATTACCATGATTGTCTGTAATAGTGTAATAAGATCGTTTAAGCTCTTCAGGTTCAATAGTTAAAGTAACTATAATTTTATTATTGTCTATATACATATTAGCTAAAGTTATATTACCTTGTTTAATACTGTTTTTAAGAATTTTGGGCCTATCTGAAGAAACTTTTACTTCTCCAATACCAGATATGACAGTGAGTTTTTCTATCATATTAGCTAAAACATTCTTTTGGGATATGATTATAGGAATAGTTATCAGAAAGATGATTGCTGCTGCAATAAAATTTTTTTTACCTTTAGGTTTCTTAGGTTTTACTTTACTAATAATATCTTTACAGATTTTTTTCTTTTCAAATTCATTGAGGTCATCACTGCTAAATTCATTTTCATTTATATTAACATCATTTAAAAGTTTTAAAACATCATCTTCATTTAAATTTAAATTCATTTTGATACCTCCACTTCACCTGAAATATGTAATTTTCTTATAATCGAGTTTTTAGTGCGCCATAATCTATTGTAGATAGCCCCTTTTGATAAATTAAAATTTTTACACAAGGTTTCCATATCTTGATCCAAAAGGTATTTTCGTATAAACAGTTCTCTGTCCAGCTTATGTTCATATTGCAAAAGCTTTATTAATTCTTCTTTCTTTTCCCTCAATATATATTCATTTTCAATATCAGTATTAGAGATTAACATTTGTTCTTCTATCTGAAGGTTGTCCTGTTTAACTAAGCTTCTTTTATAATCTATAGCCTTATATTTACTTACAGCTAAAAGCCAATTCTTAAATGAAGATTTTTCAGGATTATATAAGTGACTTTTATTCCATATTAAAAGATATACATCATTAATACATTCTTTTGCATTTTCATAATTATCGTTTCCAAGTACATTTAGTACAACTTTAAAAACTAAATTACAGTAAATATTAATTATATATTCTAAGGCTGCAGGATTTTTTCTTTTAAGTTCTAATAAAAAGTTTTTATCGTTAATTTTCATTTTTAACTCCTTTCGTATTATCTTATCACTAATTAATACGGATAATATAGTTAGTATTTCACAAAATTTATTTTGGTATTTTAGCTAAAATGAAAATTCCTATAATTGCTAAATTTGCAGCTGAAAGGGCTACGGATCAGGAGATTGAGAACATACGTAAGATTGAAAATAAGTTTGAAGAAGAAGCAAATGAGGGCATATACAATCCGGAAACAGATAAAAAATTACACGTTGAGATATCAAAAGCTTCTCATAATGATTTGTTTATCAAATTTACCAATGATATAAACAATGTGATGAAAGAGCATAAAATGTGGATTTTCCTTCGTGACAGAACTGTTACTAGACTGGAATACAGGGATATCAATGTAAGTGAACATATGGAGATTGTTAAATCCATTGAAAGTTGTGATGGTGAAGAGGCAATGAAAAAAATGCCTAAACACATGAATAGCCTGTACGACAGGTATTGGAAGGAATAAGAGAGATTCTAAAATTTAGTTAAAATTTTTATGCTTTTTTCTTCTAATGATTAAGTGTTTAATCTTTCAATCATAGCATAGACTGACGAAAATATATTTTAAAATTGTTATCTAAAATAAGCTTTAAATACTTGTCTCTAAGTATCTAGAGCTTATTTTTATTTGATGAGCAATATAAAAAATAAACCCATTGTATAAAAAATAAGTTGTATACAATGAGCAATGTTGAAGTAAATTATGAATTAAAACAAATTTTCTATTTTATTAAAAACACCTTTCCAAGACATATTGTCTATGACTTCTTTTACTTTTGGGTCTTTTTTATAGTATTTATTTTTAATTTTTTCTAATTGATTTTCTATAGCCTTGGAAAATTCCTTTTCAAAGTTAGGTAAGTCTTCTTCAAAAGGTTCATCTAAACTTTTCAGAGAAGGCATTTTAACATATTCTATTAAACCTTTTTTGTTAATGTAATCTCCAAAAAAATCTTTGACACCAGGCAAGTTTGTAGTTACTATTAACATGCCAGATGCAAGGGCTTCAGTTAATACTAAAGGGAGCCCTTCAAAAAAGGATGGAAATACAAAAAGATGACTTTCTCTAAAGAGCTTTGATAATTCTTTTTGAGAAATCGAACCTTTTAATATTATTCTTAATCTGCTTTCTTCAGCCATTTTTTCAATGGCTTTAAATTGGCTGCCTGTGCCAGAGCCTGCTAAAATGAGTTCTATAGAATTTCTATCTATATCTAGTTTATTATAAGATTTTATAAGGGATGGAATTCCTTTTGCAAAATTTAATTTCCCGGCATAAATAAGTTTTATCTTATCCATGTTTTTTTCAGTATCATTAGTATAGAAAATGTTTGGATTAAAACCAACTCCAACCACAGTAATTTTATTTTTGTCTATTTGATATTTTTTTATTATCTCATTTTTTTGATCTTCATGCAGAGCAGCTATATTGTCTATTTTTCTGCAATATTTGGATACATAATTATTAAAATTAGGAGCTAAATCCATTTGCCTTAAGTCTGTACCATGACATATTGCTATTGTTTTTATAAGTGGAAACATTTCTTTCACCATTGCGGAAAGTATCCACAAATGGTGAGTTATTATTATATCAGGTCTAAATTCTGCTACTGATTTTGTAAGAACTTCAGAAAAGGCATTTTTCCATTTGATTAGCATATCATTATCTAATTTTCTATACATAGTACTTTTATAAGGCATTATATCTGTCATACCTACTACGGGAAAAGGAAGCTTTTCTGTTTGGAAAACTACAGGATAAAACTTAACATTTTCTTTAAAGTGTATGTTAAATTCATCTGCAGGGATACCTGCTATTACAGCTTGAGAATAACCTTTTTTATCTCCCTGCTCTATTAAAGCTTGAAGATATGTACCACTGCCTGTTTTTTCAGGCCTTTGAGCTATTACATGTAGTATTTTTTTCAAATTTAACACCCACCTAATTAAATTTATATTTATTAACTCAACTTCCAATTAAATTGTTTTGTAATTTTTTTAAACTGTGAACCAACTACTTTACCCAATCAACTGCATCCTGTAGTAGAACCGCAGTCAAGACATACCATGCAGGTGCCATTTCTCACCATTCTAGTGCTTGAACAAGTAGGACATACTGTACCATAAACTTTTTCACCATCTATTTTTTTTATTTTTGTCTCATTTCCATTAGTTTTTATGGTGTTTAATTCAGGTGAAGAATTGCCTAAAACTAAGCTGTCTTTATCGTAATTTTCAGGTTTAACTTGACACCTTGAAAAATCCCCCAGTTCTATATCAATTACTTTACTTATAAGGTCTGAAATTGAGGATACATATTTTATGTAGGGATGCTTCTGAACAAATCCATAAGGCTCATATTTTTGTCCCCTGAGCATTCGTGATATATCCTGAGGTGGAACATGGTATTGCAGCATAACGGATATTGCTTTAGACAGGGAATTTAGAAGCCCCATTATTATAGTACCCTCTCTATCTGTAGTTATATATATTTCAGATATTTCATCATTAGAATTTCTGTTTACTGTAGTGTATATTTTAACGTCATCTATTTGAGCAGGGTGCGTAGTTCCTTTACGAATTCCAATAATTTTATCTCGCTTTGAATACTTTATTCCTTTTTGTAGTTCCTTTACCTTTGATAAAAGTTGGTTATAGGTAAAATCTTCGATATTTATATCATTGGAATCTGACAAAGTGGTATTTAAAGGCTGAGCAGCTTTAGAAGAATCCCTATAAAGGGTAATGCCTTTAACTCCTAGTTTCCAAGAGGTAAGAACAACATCTTTAAAATCTTGTACTGAAGCAGTTTTAGGCAAGTTTACAGTTTTAGATACGGAACCCGATATAAGAGGGGTCAAAGAAGCTACCATCTTTACATGTCCCATAGGATCAATATATCTTTCGCCGCTGCCGCATTTATTTGAAGTATCAAATATGCTTAGGTGTTCATCTTTTAAGTGAGGTGCACCTTCTATTTTGCCATCCAGTATTTTTTCATAAGTATAGTCATTTTCAGATACATTTTCCTTTTCAAGTACATAGGACAGTATGTCTTCTATTTGTTCAGAGGTATAGCCTAGGTTTTTAAGGGCAATGGTTATTACAGGATTTATAATAGTCATAAATCCTCCTCCAGATAACTTCTTATAAACAATGTGACTGAAAAATGGTTCTATTGAAGTAGCTCCACAGTCCATGGCGAAGGATATGGTTCCTGTAGGTGCTATAACTGAAACTTGGGCATTTCTGTATCCAAATTTGATACCACTTTTAAGTGCATTTATCCAGCAATCTTTTAAAGTCTTTCCTATGTAAGAAAGTCCTTCCTTTTTTAAAACGCTGTGTTTTACTTTTAACGGAACATAATTTAGATCTTCAAATTCATTTGAAAAGTTATTCCCTAGAATTGCTTGGAGAGACTCTATATCTACAGAGGCTGCTCTGGCATGATTTCTTAAAACTCTCATCATATAGGGCTTATTTATTTCAAACTTTTTAAATGGACCTATTTCTTTTGCCATAAGAGAAGATACGTAATAAGACTCACCTGTAAGTATTCCAACAAGTGATGCAGCTAAAGTTCTAGCCTCATCTGAATCGTAAGGATACCCCATAACCATAAATAACGAAGCTATATTTGATATACCAAGTCCTGTGGTTCTAAAAAGATAAGTTTTTCTAGCTATATCTTCTGTAGGAAATTGTCCCCAGTGTATTGAAGATTCAAGAATAAGCTGAACAAGATCTATTATGTGCAAATATCCTTCTATGTCAAAAGTGTTATTGGTTATATTATAGAACTTGTATATATTTATAGAAGCAAGGTTACAGGAAGTATCATCCAAAAAAGCATATTCTCCGCAGGGGTTTGTAGAATTTATCCTGTTATAAGGAGCATTTAGTTTGCCATCTTCACCTGCAGGACAGGTGTGCCAGGCATTAAATGTAGTACTGAACTGAGGTGCAGGATCAGCACATTTCCAGGCAGAATTATTAAAGGCATCCCATATGTTTTTTATTTTTTCTATCCTATTAAGCTTTGGGTCAGTTCGACCAATAAGCTCAATGGTATCATCTGGGTTTTGTTCTAATTTGCTTACCTTATTCATAAATTCATCGGAAAATCTTACTGAATTATTGCTGTTTTGACCAGATACAGTTTCGTAAGCTTCACCATCGATATCTGTATCATATCCCATTTTACCAAGAGCTCTTACTTTGTCTTCTTCTTTGGATTTCCAGTTTATAAAGTCCATTATTTCGGGATGGTCTACATCAAGGCATACCATTTTTGCAGCCCTTCTTGTAGTACCACCAGATTTAATAGCTCCTGCATTTTTATCCAATGCTTTTAAAAAACTCATAAGTCCGGAAGAAGATCCTCCACCAGATAATTTTTCACCTTTTGCTCTTATAGTAGAAAAATTAGTGCCAGTTCCAGAACCTCCCTTAAATAATTTTGTCTCTGTGACAAATTGATTTGATATGGAATGTGATCCTAGAAGTTTATCTTCAATAGAAAGTATAAAGCAAGCAGAAGCCTGAGTCCTTGTATAATTATCTTTAGACTCTACTACTTTATTGAGGTTTTCATCGAAGTAGTAATTTCCCTGTTTAGCACCACATATGTCATAAGATAATTTAAGACCTGTATTAAACCATTGAGGAGAATTAGGAGCACACATCTGATTTAAGAGAGCATATGCACATTCATCATAAAAAATAGAAGACTCATCTTCTGTTTTTATAAGTCCTTCATCTTTTAGTGATTCACACCAGAAATTTACCATCCTGTGAGTTACAGATTTCATACTATTTTCATAACCATTTTCTCCGGGAACTCCAGCTTTTCTAAAATATTTAGAAGCTATTATATCGCAAGCATTTTGAGAGTAATTTTCAGGAAATTCTAGATTCTTCATATCAACTAATACTTTTCCTGTTTTATGATCTTTTAAGAACACGTCAACTTTTTTCCATTTAAATAAATCATATACTGTTTTATTATTGTTTTGTTTAAGAGATTTTGTAAAGTATCTTTTAAACAAGTCTTTTACGCAGTCCAATTGGCCTACCTCCTAATAATATTTAAGGGTTTTTTAATTAAAGTGTTATATGAAATTGTTAGTTTCCATAAGCATAATTAAATAAAGATACTATATATAGTGTAAATAAGATTACATAAATACCATATATAGTGTCATTATATTATATGATATATTTTAGAAAAACTCAATTCATGATATGTATTATATTTTAGCATATTTTTAAAATAATATAGTTTTTTTTCTTCATATGTTTTTATTTTGCAACTATAATGATTTATAATTTAAATATAGGTTTTCAAATATTAAATTCTTAAGGAGAGTAAATTATATGATAAGAAAATTTGAACATTACATACCAGATATAGATAAAAGCTGTTTTGTAGTAGATAATGCAGAAGTTATAGGAAAAGTTAAACTTTGTGAAGATGCAAACGTATGGTTTGGGGCTGTACTTAGAGGTGACGTAAGTAATATATATGTAGGAAAAGGAAGTAACATACAGGATAACTGCACTGTTCATACTGGTGAAAAAAGCCCAGCAGAGATAGGAGAATATGTTACTGTTGGTCATAATGCAGTGATACATGGAGCCAAAATTGGAGATAATTCTTTAATTGGTATGGGATCTATAATTTTAGATAATGCGGAAATTGGTTCCGAGAGCATCATAGGAGCAGGAAGTTTGGTAACTAAAAATAAAAAAATACCTTCAGGGGTGTTATGTATGGGTTCACCTGCAAAGGTAATTAGGAGACTTACTTTGGAAGAAAAGAAGTCTCTTAGACGGTCAGCAGAAGACTATATTGAAAGGGCTAAAAATTATAGTGAATATTAGAAAACAATACATTAATCACATATTTATAAAGTTTGCATAAAAATAATATAGTAATAATATTTAGGGGAATTCATATGCCAATATTTAAACTGGGCTCCAGAGGCACTCAGGTCATGAAAATACAGGCTGTGCTGAGGAAAATAGGATACAATTTAAATACCATAGATGGGATATATGGCAGAGAAACAGAGCAAGCAGTTAAAAATTTTCAAAAAAATAATGGATTAGCTCCTGATGGCATAATAGGTTCTAATACGTATAGGGTTTTACGAGATTTTATACTTGGTTATAATACTTATATTGTAAAGCCAGGGGACACATTGTATAATATAGCCCAAGAATATAAAACTCAAGTTTACAAAATAACAGTAGCTAATCCACAAGTACATGCATTAGGGTTGATCCCGGGAACAATACTTAAGGTGCCTTATGATATAGACGTAGTTGATACAAATATAAATTACACTTATGATATATTGGAACAAGATTTAGTGGGACTAGAAGCTAGATATCCTTTTATAATTATAGGAAATGCAGGACAAAGTGTGCTTGGAAGGAAGATTTACTATGTGAGACTTGGAGTGGGTCCTAATGAGGTATCTTATAATGGATCTCATCATAGTTTGGAATGGATTACCACCCCACTTTTAATGAAGTTTATAGAAAACTTTGCAAAAGCTTACGCAGAGGGCAGAAATATAAGAGGTTATAGCCCTGCTGATATATGGAGGAGAAGTAGTATATATATAGTTCCAATGGTAAATCCAGATGGCGTGGATTTAGTTTTAAATGGATTACAGAGAAGTAATCCGTTTTATAATGAACTTATAAGGTGGAATAAAGGAAAAACTGATTTTTCTAAGGATTGGCAAGCTAACAATAGAGGAGTAGATATTAATCATAACTATAATGCAGGGTGGGAGTTTTCAAAAGCTGCAGAGCCCAGTTATGGTGTATATGGTCCAGGACCTACCAGGTATTCAGGGCCTTATCCTGAATCAGAACCTGAAACTAGGTCTATGGTAGCATTTACAAATAGTCATAATTTTAGGTTAGTTTTGGCATATCACAGTCAGGGTGAGGTTATTTACTGGCAGTACAATGCACTTACACCTCCAGAATCAAGGAGGATAGGAGAATTGTTTGCCAGGGTAAGTGGATATAGATTAGAACAGACTTCAGGAATAACATCTTATTCAGGATATAAGGATTGGTTCATAAAAAGCCATGGCAGACCTGGATTTACTATAGAAGTTGGAAAAGGTACTAATCCACTTCCAATAACCCAATTTCCCAAAATATATAATGATAATGAAGAAATTCTTTTGTTAGCCTCAGTTATATAAATAAGCCCTTATTTATATATATCTACTAAAAGACCGCTTATATCGTCTATAGTAGCTGCTACGTTTAAGTTATCTTTTTGTTCACTCATGAGCATATTAGTTAGATCCTCTAATTTACTATCTATAGTATCTACAGTTATGAAATATTGAGTTTGCCAGAAGCTTATATCCTTTTTTACGCTATACATGTAACTTAAGACGGATTCAAGGTATTCTTTTATCATTTTTTTATAAGATCTTACATCTGAATAGCACTTTGTTATGGCAAGTCTGTTTCCTTTCTTTTTTATACTATCAAACATATTTTTAAGTTCCTGCTCTGACTTTTTCTCCATTTGTGAATTAAAACTCTGGGAAAAGTCTTTTTTAACAGATATATTTTTATTACTTGAAGAAGGTTTAGAAGTTACACCAATTCTAGAAATTTCCATAATAATCCTCCATTACTATTAATTTTTCATTATTAATTCGTAACTTGCGAAAGTCGAGTTATATATCTATTATATATAATATTTTGTAAAAAATATAGTTAATTGTATTTAAAATTAAATTAAAATACATATTTTTTGATTTTGATAATATATAAACATATATTATCCTGCAGAGTATCATTTTGTGACAACAATAATTATTTAATGTGTATAAGATTGCGGTGAATTCAAAAAATAGAATGAAAGGCAGGGGATTTTATGTGGTACAAAAAAAGTATTGAAGAAATAACAAAAGAATTTGCTACAGATGTGATAAATGGGTTAACATCTGAGGAAGCTTCAGTTAGAATAAAAAAATATGGAGAAAATAAGCTAATTGAAAAAAAGAAGAAATCAATTTTAAAGCTTTTACTTGAACAAGTAAATGATGTACTTATATATATATTGGTTGCAGCGGCAGTGGTTTCAGCTGCACTTGGTGAAATAAGTGATGCAATCATAATAATGGTTGTAGTTGTATTAAATGCAGTGATAGGTTTAATTCAAGAATCAAAAGCTGAAAAAGCATTGGATTCTCTAAAAAAACTTTCAGTACCCAAAGCATTGGTTAAAAGAAATGGAGAAGTTATAGAAATTTCTTCTGAAAATATAGTAGTAGGAGATATAATCATATTAGATGCGGGTAAGTACGTTCCTTGTGATTTAAGACTTGTTGAAACCGGAAATTTGAAAATAGAGGAATCTGCATTAACAGGAGAATCTGTGCCTTCTGATAAGTATGTAGAAGATATTTTAGAAGATCAGGATATAGCTCTTGGAGATCAAAAAAATATGGCATTTATGTCCACCCTAGCCACTTATGGAAGAGGTATAGGTGTGGCTGTAGCAACTGGCATGAATACTGAAATAGGTAAAATAGCCAAAATGTTAGATAATGATGAAAAAAATTTAACTCCACTGCAGAGAAAGTTAGGTCAGCTTGGCAAAATGCTTGGCTTTGTAGTTATTATTATATGTGTACTTATGTTTATAACATCATTGATTCAAAAGAGAGATTTATTTGAGATGTTTTTAACGGCTATAAGTTTAGCTGTAGCTGCTATTCCTGAAGGTTTGCCAGCTATGGTTACTATAGTGCTTGCAGTAGGAGTACAGAGGATGATAGGTAAAAATGCAATAATTAGAAAACTCCCAGCTATAGAAACACTCGGTTCTGTAAATATAATATGTTCAGATAAGACAGGGACTTTGACACAGAATAAGATGACTGTTACAAAGTTTTATGCAGACAATATTTTAAATAACATTTCGGCTGTTGATTTAAAAAATAATATACATAAAGAACTTGTAGAAAATATGGTACTTTGTAATGATGCTACTTATTCAGAAAGTTCTAAGACTGGAGATCCTACTGAAATTGCACTTTTAGAAATGGGTGTTAAATTCAATGTATTTAAATCTGATGAAAACAAGGAACACAGTAGGGTAAATGAAATACCTTTTGATTCAGACAGAAAACTTATGACTACTTTAAATAAATATGGGAATAAGTATCGTATAATTACGAAAGGTGCAGTAGATAATTTAATTAAAATTTGTGAAAATATATATCTGAAGGGAGAGGCTGTCCCTTTTACAGAAGAATTAAAGTCAAATGTACTTAATGCAGCAAATTCTATGTCAAATGAAGCACTTAGGGTTTTGTCAGTTGCTTTTAAAGTTATAGATTCACCTAAAATTCAAATTGATTCAATGGAAAGTGGATTGACCTTTGTGGGTCTTGTGGGAATGATAGATCCTCCTAGAGAAAATGTAAAAAAATCTATAGATGAGTGTAAAAAATCTGGCATAGGGGTAGTTATGATAACCGGGGACCATAAAAATACGGCTTTTGCTATAGCAAAAGAACTTGGTATAGCAGATCACGAGTCTCAGGCTATATTAGGAGCTGAATTTGATAAATTATCAGAAAAAGATATACATGATAGAATCGATAATTTAAAAGTATTTGCTAGGGTATCTCCAGAGCATAAAGTAAATATAGTAAAGGCATTGAAGAAAAAAGGGAATATAGTATCTATGACAGGAGATGGTGTAAATGATGCGCCTTCATTAAAAACTGCAGATATAGGCGTAGCAATGGGAATTACGGGAACAGATGTGGCAAAAGGAGCTGCAGATATGGTGCTTACAGATGATAACTTTTCAACTATAGTGGAAGCTGTAAAACAAGGAAGAAATATATATAATAATATAAGAAAATCTATAGTATTTCTTCTTTCATGCAATATAGGAGAAATAATAGCACTATTTATGGCAATAGTTTTGGGGTGGCCTACAATTTTAAGGCCAATTCATCTCCTTTGGGTAAATCTTATAACGGATAGTCTTCCAGCTTTAGCTCTTGGAGTAGATCCTGATGATCCTGATATAATGAAAGAAAAACCTAGAGATCCACGTAAAGGATTATTTTCAGGTAAGAGCGGAGTATTTTTAGTAGTGAACGGTATTTTAATAGGAGTACTTACTTTAGCTGCCTTTTATATAGGAACTAAGCTGTATGCTAATTCACTTATACATGCGCAGACTATGGCTTTTGTAGTGTTAAGTGTATCACAGCTATTTTATACTTTAAGTATTAGACATCATGAAAAATCTATGTTTGAGGTTGGAATTTTCAGTAATAAGTATTTAATAGGTGCAATAGTTGTCGGTATAATAATGCAAAGTATAGTTATTACAGTACCCTTCTTGTCTTCAGTATTTAAAGTGTTTAAACTTACAATAAATGATTGGATATTTGTATTAGCACTTTCTTTGGTACCTCTTTTAGTGAACGAAATTATAAAGCTTGCTTATAGAAAATCAGTGAGGAATATTGCATAGAAAATTTAAAGTTTCTATGACTTATATACAAAATATTTAAAAGAGCTTCATTATTGTAAAAATATTCCTGCACATAAGTTGATTTTTAAGTTAGAATATAGGGTTTTCAATTGAAATTTAAACTTATGCATAAAATGTAATGACAAAATTGAAAACACCGTTAAAAACTTTTCCGTAAGTCTTAGCGAGGTATTTTAGAAAACCTTAGAAGTTTATATATGTCTGAGGTACGAGTTTATATAAGCTTCTTTAGATTTTCAAAATACCGAGCTTTAGACTTGTCAAAAGTTTTTATGGTGTTGAAATTTGTCATTACATGGCCTGCATAAGTTAACTTTCAAGCTGCAAACCCCTATATTATTTGGTGTTTTTAAGTCTTGTTCCGTTTTCATCTTGTAGGATAAGGTGTCTTTTCATGAGTCCACCTAAAGCATTTTTAAAATAATTTTTACTTTCATGAAAGGTATTTCTTATATCTTCTGGAGAACTTTTATCATTATATGGCATGAAACCATTATGATTTTCTAAATAATCTAATATAGACTCCTCTAAGGATAATCTTTCATTTTTAGGTACGCTTCTAGGAGTGAGTCCTAATTTGCCATCCTCGTATATTTTTTTTATTCTTAAATTGAGTTCATCCCCAGGATAAATATCTGTAAAATATTCATTATTCAATATAACCCCTCGATAAAGATTATCTACGGCTACCATAGCACTGTTATTGGTTTGAAATCCATAAATAGTCCCTTTTACTTCACTGCCAAGTGTGTATTTTTCATCTTTTTCATTGCTCTCAACATCTAAGGTAAGCAGATATCTGTCTATGTCCGTAGTAGCTGCAATTCTATTGGTTTTATCTACATATAGATAAAATAAATAGTATTTTTCTGGAGTAAGCTTATATTTTTGTTCTGCTAAAGGTACAAGTACATCTCTTTCCAAGCCTATATCTACGAAACTCCCGAAACTAGTATTAGCTACAACTTTTAAATATGCAAGTTCACCTATTTCTGCCTTAGGTTTTTTTAAAGTGGATATTATTCTGTCTTTTGAGTCCTTATATATGAATGCATTGACTTCATCGCCAATGGAAAGGGTATCCTCAGTAATATCATTTTTAGGAAGAAGTATATCGTCTTTAGTTCTACCTGTTCCTGCATCTAAGTAGTATCCGAAACTTGCTTCCCTGGTTATTTTTAGTTTATTAAATTTCCCTATTAGTATCAACTATATTTTCACTCCCCTGTAATGTTTAAAATACTTCTACTTCAAACATATTATATAATAATATTATAGTTACTGCTAGTTAAGTTAGTATTTAAAGTAGGTTTTATATAATGGCTATCTAAAGAAGCTTACCAAAATATATTTATATCCAACTGAAGCTGGCTTTTTTCAAATAGAATATTGGATTTTCTCTAGAATATTTTTCCCAAAGTCTTCTTTTTTATTAATATTATTGAATTTGAATTTGAATTTATCTGATGGCTACCTACTGTAACACTCCCACTTCTATCAAAGTGGGAGATAACAGTAGTTATGCCCCTAGATAATTCATCTAAACTTAGTGGGAGAAAAAAACTCCCACTAAGTAAGATTCATTGATTAAAATGTTAGTACATAAAAAGAATAAATAAATTCATTTAAACAAAAACAATCTACCTGTTAACATTTATTTTTAACTTCTGTACTATTATAGATTTGTTTTTAAATTTTGATCTAATACCTATCAGGTATCTACTTCCAGGAATGTAACTTATCATACAACAAATAATAGGAGTTATTATTATAGTTACTAAAAGTTTTATTAATGGACTATATAGATAGTGAGTTGAAGGTATCTTTTCTGACCATTTTTGAATAACAATAATATGGAGCATATATGCTGGAAAAGAATACTTTCCTATAAATGATAGTAAAATACTAATTTTTTTGCTGACGGTGTCTATATAGAGAGATAGCATATAGAAGAAAAGTATTGCTGTAGTTACATATACTATATATAAAGCATGGTCAAATTTAATAAATGGAAGTGGATTACCTATAAAATCTTTTACATCATCATAATAAAAATATGATAAAAGTATAGTGTATCCGCCAATAAGTGCATATTTGTATTTTTTTATCATAGCTTTTAAATTTGTATAATTAAAAATCATATATGATCCCACTACAAAATAAAAAATCCATAGTAAAGGTGTTATATTTATAAAACTTTGCTGCAATTTAGATGGTGTTCCAAATAATAATTTTCCAATTGCAGAAGTAACATGATTGTTGTCTTTTAGTATTAAGTAGTATAGCACAAAAGAAAATATAAAAAACAATTTTTTTATAAAAGTGCTTGTACCATTTAATTTCTTTATAAATAGAAAGATTAAGGGTATATATAAATATAATCTGATTATCATGCCCATATACCATAAATGGTAGGCAGAACTACCAGTAACTATTTGTCCTATAAAGTTTGTAAAACCATAAGTGCTGTGATTTAAAATTAAATCATTTATAAGGGAACAAAAAATATAAGGTAAAATTAGAAATTTTAATTTTTTGATATAGAAATTTAATACATCCATACGATCATAATATACATAAATGAGGCATATGGCAGTTAATGCTACAAACATAGGTACAGCAGTTTTACCTATTGAATAAATAAGTTTTGAAATAAGTCTATTTTCTAGAGAAATATCTTTTATAAAAGAATAACCGCCAAAAGTGTGCTGTATTACTACTAAAATAAAAGCGATTCCTCTCATTATGTCTAATTCTGCTAATCTATCTTTAGTCATATTTTCCTCCTCCTAAGTAAAAAATATCCTTGTACAGTTTACACTTATCTAAATGAAAAGGCAATTTCTTATGATTTAAGATTAAACTCATAAATAGCTTTAAATTTGCTTTATATCACTTATAATATAAAGTATATAATAAAAGTTAAAAGATTATTAGGGAGGAAAATATAATGTCATCAATGGATTTTGTAAGAGTATCTGCAGCATGTCCTTTAACAAATGTAGCAGATATAGAATTTAACTTAAATAATATAAAGCTTTGTATAGATAGAGCTCTAGAGGAAAAATCAAAGCTTGTAGTTTTTCCGGAGCTTTGTATAACCTCGTATACCTGTGCAGACCTTTTTGAACAGCAGCTGCTTTTGGAGAAATCCGTAGAAGCTTTAAAAAAGTTGTGTGATTATTCAAAAGATATAGACATACTAATAGCTGTAGGGGCACCTCTTACATATAATTGTTGTCTTTATAATTGTGCATACATAATATTCCAGGGTAGTATCCTAGGTATTGTTCCCAAAAGTTATATTCCAAATTATGAGGAGTTTTACGAAAAAAGGTGGTTTACAGAGGGGCTAAAGGTTACAGATGAAAAGGTTAACTTTTATTTTCAAGAAGATATTCCATTTGGAACAAACTTGATATTTACCTGTGGTAATTTTAAATTTGGAATTGAAATATGTGAAGATCTATGGACAGTAGTACCTCCAAGCAGTTATTTATGTCTTATGGGTGCAAACATTATAGGAAACCTCTCTGCATCTAATGAAGTCGTAAGTAAATCCACGTATAGAAGGAGTTTAATATCATCTCAAAGTGCTAGATGCATGTGTTCTTATATATATTCATCTTGTGGAGTGTTTGAATCTTCTACAGATTTAGTGTTTAGTGGTGATATGTGTATTTCTGAAAATGGAGCAATTCTAGAATCTGGGGAAAGATTTAAAAGAGAAAATCAAATTATTACTACAATTGTAGATTTAGGACGATTAGCTGCACAGCGTTTAAGAAATGTAAGTTTTAGGGACAGCGTAAAGTTATTTTTGGAGAAACCTATAGAAGTTAAATTTCAATTTGAAACTATGAATTATGGAAAATTTGATAGAACTGTTGACAAACATCCTTTTGTACCCTCAGGTAAAGATGAAAGGGAAATTAGATGTAGGGAAATATTTAATATACAAACTTCTGCTCTTGCTAAAAGAGTAAGTCATACTAATTTAAAAAGAGCGGTTATAGGTATATCAGGTGGACTTGATTCTACATTGGCCTTGCTTGTTACAGTGAAAACTTTTGATATGTTAAAGATATCGAGAGACAATATAATAACTGTTACTATGCCGGGATTTGGTACTACAGATAGAACTTATAATAATGCGGTGGATTTGTGTAAAAGTTTAGGAACGGAACTTAGAGAAATAAACATAGTAGATGCATGCCTTCAACATTTTAAAGATATATCCCACGACAGAGAAATACATGATGTAACTTATGAAAATGTCCAGGCAAGGGAGAGAACGCAGATTATAATGGACATAGCAAATAAGGAAGGTGGACTTGTAATTGGGACAGGTGATCTTTCTGAGCTTGCACTTGGATGGTGCACTTACAACGGCGATCATATGTCTATGTATAGTGTAAATTGTTCCATACCTAAAACCTTGGTAAGATATTTAGTAAGATATGTAGCAGATAAAGAGGTATCAAAAAATATATCGGATATTTTAATAGATATACTTGATACTCCAGTAAGCCCAGAACTTTTGCCTAAAGACAAAAATGGAAAGATAGCTCAGAAGACAGAAGACATAGTGGGTCCATATGAGCTTCATGACTTTTTCTTGTATTATTTTGTTAGGCATAGTTATTCGCCTGAGAAGATATTGTTTTTGGCAAAACAAGCTTTTAAAAATGATTATACTAATGATGTTATTTGTAAATGGCTGAAAGTATTTACAAAAAGATTTTTCACTCAACAATTCAAGAGATCTGCAATTCCAGATGGACCTAAGGTAGGTACTGTAAGTTTATCTCCTAGAGGAGATTGGAGAATGCCTTCAGATGCTAGCTTTAATTTATGGATGTAAAAATAAAATTTATATAAAATCAGTTTTATTGATGAATAGATGTAGTATACTATTTATAATATAAAGATAGAAAAATTTTGATAGGGGGTTGGAATTTGCATGTTTAATATTATTTTATGGACTGTAATTGGTTTAGTAGCCCTATTTGTAGACATGGTAACTAGTGCTTTCCTATTTGTATGGTTTACTATAGGAGCGATTGCTGCCATTGTAGCAGGAATATTAAAATATTCCTTTATAGTTCAACTTGTAGTATTTTTAGCAGTTAGTATAGTGCTTACAGCTGTTTGTTATCCTATAGTTAAAAAGAATATTAAAAAATCTATAAAACCTACTTTGCTTAGGGAAAAAACTTATGTGGGAAAAAAGGTCACTATAGATAAGGAAATGGAAAAGAATAATGGAATAAGAATTGATGGAGTATACTGGAATATAAAGAATGAAGGATATACTATTAAGGATGGAGATACCGTAAAGATAATTGGTATGGAAGGAAATAAAGTTATTATAAAAAAGGAGATGTAAATATATGATAAGTAAAATTTTCATTTTGATTGTACTTGTAGCTATTATTGCAGTTATAGTTTCTTCTATGAAGGTAGTAAACACTGGTTATGTAACTATTATAGAGAGATTTGGACAATTTCATAGGGTATTGGAACCAGGATGGCATTTTCTAATTCCTTTTGCTGATTTTGCAAGAAGAAAAATTTCAAATAAACAGCAGATACTAGATATTGAACCTCAAAGTGTTATAACTAAAGACAATGTAAAGATATCTATTGATAATGTTATTTTTTACAAGATATTAAGTGCTAAGGATGCTGTGTATAATATAGAAGATTACAAAGCAGGTATAGTTTTTTCAACTATAACCAATATGAGAAATATTGTAGGAGATATGACCTTAGATGAAGTACTGTCGGGAAGGGATAAAATAAATGCAGAGCTTTTAAAAGTAGTGGATGAGATAACAGACGCATACGGCATAAAAATATTGTCTGTAGAAATTAAAAACATTATTCCACCGGCTGAGATTCAGCAAGCTATGGAAAAACAGATGAAGGCAGAGCGTGATAAAAGGGCTGTTATACTTCAGGCAGAAGGTCAGAAACAGAGTGATATAGCAAGAGCTGAAGGTGAAAAGCAAGCCAAGATACTGCAAGCTGAAGCTGAAAAGGAAGCAAATATAAGAAGAGCTGAAGGATTAAGACAGTCTCAAATGTTGGAAGCAGAAGGTAAAGCAAAGGCAATAGAATCTGTAGCAGAAGCGCAGTCCAAGGCAATTCACCTTGTTAATAGATCTATAATTGATTCAGGTACAGATGAAAAGGTAATAGCACTTAAACAGGTAGAAGCATTGAAGGAAATGGCTAAAAATCCAGCAAATAAATTGATATTGCCAAATGAGTCCATTTCTTCTCTTGGCAATATGGCTGCTATAGCAGATATGCTTCAAAAGAAGTAATCCTTATAGGTGTTACAGCTTAAAATTTGACCTATTCTTCGGATATTTTTACAACCTTCAGCTCGTAAAATATTTTGATAAGCCTAAGTAAAAAATTCTAGAAAAGCTAAGAACTTTTGAAAACTCATACCTCAAACAATTCAAAAGCCCTAAGTTTTTACGAATTTTTTCTAAGACTTATTTGCAAAATATTTGAAAGAGCTTCATTATTGTAAGAATATCTCTGCGAATAGGTTTAAATTTAAGATGAGAATCCTTATAGGATTTCTAATTGAAACTTGTCATTATATGCTATGTATAAGTTTAAATTTCAATTGGAGACCCTATAGATTATAAAGTTTAATCTATAATTACTTAAAAGTGCTTATTATAAACTTCAGTTGTATTTATAACTTTAGAATTTAAATCAAACTGACAATTTGGATAAGTTTAATTGTAGAGTTGACTATCTATATAGGTAGTTGAATTCAAAAGCAGTTAGTAACTTTAGTTAAAGGTTAAAAAATTGCAGCTTGAGAGATTATATACTTTTAAATTGAAATTGATAATTGAAATATGGGGGAAGTTTGTGTGAAAAAGGTTTTAATAGTGGAAGATGAAGCTTCTATAAGAGGGTTTTTAAAAATAAATTTTAAAAGAAACAAGTTTATAGTGATAGAAGCAAGTACGGGAGAAAGAGCTTTAGAAAAGGCAAGAGTTGAAAATCCAATAGTTACGATATTAGATGTAATGCTTCCTGGAATGGATGGATTCAAGACTTGTGAAATACTTAGAAGAGAATTTCCTAAGATGGGTATAATAATGCTTACAGCCAGAAGCCAGGATACGGACAAGATAATGGGTTTTGGATTTGGAGCAGATGACTATGTAATAAAACCTTTTAACCCCCAAGAGTTAATAGCTAGAGTAAATGCACTTTTGAGGAGAATAGGATTACAAAGTGATAGTAAAAATGAAGTGCTTGTATCGGGTGAATTTAAAATAGATGAAGGAGCCATGAAAGTCTATAGAAGTGAACAGGAATTAGAACTTACCCCAAAAGAATATATGTTGATGAAAATATTTATAGAAAATCAAGGAAAAGCTTTAAATAGGAATGAACTCCTAAATCTTGTCTGGGGGTATAGCTATCCTGGAGATGCAAAAATAGTTGACGTAAATATTAGAAGGCTTAGAGAGAAGATAGAAGAAAATTCTTCAAAACCAAAGTATATTGAGACTGTTTGGGGAGTAGGGTATAGGTGGAGAAAAGAATAATATGTTAAATGGAATAAAGGAAAGAATGATAGGAAGCTATCTATTTATAATAATTTTTACTGTAGTGATAATTGAATCTTTTTTAATATTCTCCATTAGCAGATACTATTATAAAAATATGGAGAATATGGTTTCTAATCAGATAAAAGTTTCCGTAGATTTTTATAATAGCTATCTGGCTTCTTCCAGTTTAAAAAAAAATATAAGTGACAATGCAGATATATTTTGGAAAAATACTTCTGCAGAAGTTCAAGTAATAGATGTTTCAGGAAGAATGCTTATGGATTCTATAGGAAACTTTATACCTGGTAAAGTGAAGGGGGAAGACATAAAAGATGCTTTAAATGGAGAATTAGGCATTTCTATAAAAACAGATAAAAAAACTAGTGAAAAAGTGTTGTATGTATCTAAAGCTTTAAAATCTAATAGAAAAGTTGAAGGAGTACTTAGATTTGTTACTTCTCTTTCAGAAGTGGACATGATAATAAAAAAAATATCTTTTATGCTCATATTTATAGGAATTGCAGTAATAATAATGGCAGGAATTATAAGTGTGTTCATTTCAAATAGTATAACAAGACCCTTAAGAGAGGTCACAGCTATGGCAAGAAAAATGGCTAGTGGAAGATTTAATGAGAGAATTGAAAAAAAGAGAGACGATGAGATAGGGGAACTATTTGATGCACTAAATTTTATGGCAGATGAAATATTAAAAAATGAGAAGTTAAAAAATGAATTTGTAGCCTCCGTATCCCATGAACTCAGAACCCCACTTACATCTATAAAGGGATGGGCGTCTACTATGAGAACTGGAGATTTCAGTGATAAGGAAGAATTGCAAACTGGACTTGAGATAATAGAAAATGAAAGTGATAGGCTAACTAAAATGGTAGAAGAACTTTTAGATTTTTCTAAATTTATATCTGGTAAAATTACATTGAAAAAAGATTATGTAGATATAAAAAATACTATAGAATATATAAAAAAACAATTTTCTCTAAGGGCATGGCGACAAAATATAAACTTTTCTGTAAAAGTTCAGGATAACATGCCTTTGGTTTTACTGGATGAAAATAGAATTAAACAGGTGCTTAACAATTTGCTGGACAATGCTTTTAAATTTACACAAGAAGGGGGAAAGGTAACTTTAAAGGCTTTCGTGAAAGATGAAAACTTAATTATGATAGTAGATGATACTGGAATCGGGATACCTGAAGATGAACTTCCAAAAGTCACTGAGAAGTTTTTTAAAGGCAAAAGTGACAAGTGCAGCAATGGAATAGGACTATCAATATGCAAAGAAATAGTTTCACTTCATGGAGGAAAAATTGAGATAACAAGTGAACTGGTTAAGGGAACGGAAATAACTTTGACCATTCCGGTAGAAGACAACTAGAATTTTAGAAAAGGTGATATTTTTGAAAAAGCTTACTGCACTTATTGGTATTTTAGTTGTATGTATAGTATTTGTAGTGTATAAAAATATAAATTCTTCTCTTAATCCCAACATTGTTCCCGTAAAGAACATAAATTTACCTATAGCAGGAACATGGATTTTAGATAGATATGTATTTACAGGTGACTCTTCTATTTCTGAGGACAAGGCTAAAAGTATGCTAGGTGAAAAGGCTGAATTCAGTGATAAGGGAGTATACTTTGATAATTTGATATGCAAAAATCCTAGTTTTAAAGTAAAAATTTTAGATAGTAAAGATTATTTTCAAAATAATTTTAAAATTGATCCTTCTTCCATAGGGATAAATGAAAAATACATAAAAGTAGTTACTGTGTCTTCTGAAGATAATTTTTTTGATGAATTTATTGAGATAAATAAAAACGTAATGTTAAAGTTTACAGATGGAATAATATTTTTTTTCGTTAAGGATGGCACACAAATAAACAATTCTGAATTTAAAAATATAGATAAAAATAATTCTAAGCTTATAATTCCAAAGAGTCAAAAAGAGACGAATTCTAAATCCGGATTGCTTTTAGGACTTAAGTGTATTGATGAGACGGGACTAGGGTATAATTATAGAACTTTGTGGATAAGTTCCTCATATGGGAAGATTATGCCTATTGTTAATATAAAAGATTTAGTAGTCCCAAGGAAAAGTGGATTTTGGAAGGTTGGAGTAAAAAAAGTATGGGAAAAAGGTGTGAAAAAGGATATTGTTTGGGGCGAAACCCTTGGAAACAATAAAACTTCAAGAATTAAATATCGCAGCATTTCTGGGATTAGCAGCGAAATATTATTTGTAGGTGAAGAATATATTTCTATGGATGACAAGAAAGTTTATAATGATGATGATGGTGACCAAAGATTTGAAAGAGGAGATTTTAGTGTACTTCCTCTAGATAATTTCGATGGAAATAAGATGGATTTTTCTAAAGCTTTTGGGGATGATGCAGGGAGTAGATTAAAATATAGTGCAGATTTATATTTAAAAAAGGTAAACTTAAGTAAAAATAAAATAGATGAAAATAAGTTGCAAACTAATTGGTCTGTAGATAGGAGAAGCGGAAGATGGATGCTAAGAGGAAGAATCCCTTATGGTGATTTTGATGTGATGTATGCAGCTCCCACAATTTTAACTGATTATGATGATTTATATCCATCATTTGATGTAATAAAAAAAGATATACCAGATGCAGTAGATGCATATACTTCTCCAAATAGGGACTTTATAGTTGTTTTAACTGAAACTGAGTTAAAAATCTATTCTTTAAATAATAAAAAAATAGGTAAACTAGACAAGGAGTTTGACTTAAAAAATGGAGAAACAGCAGTTATGTCTCAGTGGTCATTAGGAAGTTATGTAGATGAATGGAATAAATTAATTAAGAATATGAAGAAAAATTAATATTACAGGTGTGTGATTATTATGAGCATAAGGTTTATATATGGAAGGGCAGGAAGTGGTAAAAGTTATTATTGCCTTCAGAGCATAAAAAAGAGAATAGAAGAAAATGAAAATAGAAATCTCATACTTTTGGTACCTGAACAATTTTCTTTTCAAGCAGAGAAAAATTTATTAAAATCAGTGGGACAAAAGGGGATGTTAAAAGCTCAGGTACTGAGTTTTAAGAGAGCTGCAGAAAGAGTGTTTGGTGAAGTAGGTGGTGGTACAAGAAAGCATGTAAATGATTCAGGAAAAGCTATACTTCTTTATGAAATAATAGAGAGGAATAAAAAGAAATTAAAAGTATTTGGGAAATCTACTAAAAAACAAGGCTTTGTAAATATGATTTCAGATATGATAACTGAATTAAAAAAGTATAACACATCAATTAAACTCTTACAAGATAGCCTAGATAGAATAGAAAATATAAATCTGAAAAACAAGTTAGAAGATATAATAATAATTTACTCGGAGTTTCAGGAGAGGCTTCATAAAAATTATATAGATTCTGAGGATATACTATCCCTGCTATATGAAAAACTTGATAAATCTAATTTTTTTAACAATGCGGAAGTATGGATTGATGAATTTTATAGTTTTACGCCCCAGGAATATAAAGTTCTGGAAAAAGTTATATATAAATCATACAGGACAAATATAACCTTATGTACAGATATTCTAAGTGAAAATTCTTCTCTTGAAAGTATGGACTTATTTTTACCTACAAAAATCACTGAAAAAAAACTTTTAGAAATAGCTAAAAATAATAATATATCCTATGACAAACCAATATCATTAAAATCTAATTCTTACAGTAGATTTAAAGGTAATGCAGAGCTTGGACACCTAGAACGGTATATATTTTCTTATCCTTACAAAACTTATAAAAGATCAAATTCGAGCATAAGGATATTTAAAGCCTTAAATAAATATACTGAAGTGGAAAATAGTGCTCGGGACATATTAAAAATGTGTAGGGATGAAGGTTTTAGATTTAGAGATATTTCAGTTGTGACAGGAGATTTAGATGGATATGAAAATATTATAAAAGCTGTGTTCAATCAATATAATATACCTTATTTTATAGATAAGAAAAGGGAAATTGATGATAGTCCTATTATAATTTTAATAATTTCAGCTATAGAAATACTTTCAAAAAATTGGTCCTATGAAGCTGTATTTAGATATTTAAAAACGGGACTTTTGAATTTAGAATTTGATGAGATAGATATGTTAGAAAATTATGTGCTTGCCAATGGAATAATAGGAAAAAAATGGACCAATCCAAAGCCGTGGAATTATAGAATAAACTATGGAAATTTTGATGAAGAAATATCTGAAGAAGAGACAGAATATTTAAAAAAGATAAACTGTATAAGGGATAAAGTTAGAGAACCTATTTTGAAGCTTTCAAAGGATATAAAAGGTAAGAAGACAGGACAACAGATGTGTGAAGGACTATATAATTTTTTGCTTAATTTAGAGGTGCCAAAAAAAGTGGAGACACTTATAAAGGAATTTAGAAATACTTCTAAATTAGATAAAGCAAATGAGTATAGCCAAATATGGAATATAGTGGTAGACATATTAGATCAAATAGCAGTTGTTATAGGAGATGAATCCATTGGAATGGAGCTATTTAGTGAAGTACTTGCAAATGGCTTTTCCCAATATGAAATAGGAGTAATACCTGCATCCTTAGACCAAGTTTTAGTTAGTAGTGTAACCAGGTTAAGAAGTCACGATGTAAGAATACTTTATATTGTTGGAGTTAACGATGGAATATTTCCAGCATCTATATCTGCAGATGGAGTATTTACGGATGAAGACAGGGATGAATTGAGGAAAAGAGGAATGGAACTTGCAAAAGATACTAGAAGCAGGGCTTTTGAAGAACAACTTTTAGTATATGGAATACTTACTAAAGCAGATAAATATTTAACATTAAGCTATTCAATGAGTGATGAAGAAGGAAAAAGTAAGAGACAATCTATTGTCATATCTATTATAAAAAAATTATTTCCTAAGGTTCAAGAAGAGAGTAATTTAAAAGGTATTTTGGGAGATAAAGCAGGAATAGAAGCTGTAAATGGACCTAAAGATACATTTAATGAATTGATTTCAAATATAAGAAGAAGCATAGAAGATAACAATTCTGTAGATCCACTTTGGATTAACGTATATAGATGGTATAAAAATGATCCTAGTTGGAGTAAGAAAGTTGAAACTGTTTTAAAAGGATTTTCCTATAACAATTACATTGAAATTTTAGATAAAAGTAAAGTTAGAAGACTTTATGGAAGCCATTTGAATATAAGTGTTTCAAGATTAGAGAAATTTTCAGAGTGCCCTTTTGCATATTTTGTACAGTATGGACTTAAAGTTGAAGATAGAAAAATGTATAATTTAAGTTCTCCGGATTTAGGAAGCTTTATGCATGATATACTTAAAAAGTTTTCCATACAGTTAAAAGAAAAAAAGTTAACCTGGAATGATATAGATAGGAATTGGTGTGAGGAAAATGTAAAAGTTGTAGTAGATAGTACTTTAAGTGGTATGCCAGGATCCATATTGAACAGTTCAAAGAAGTATAAACATATTACAGATAATTTAAAAAAAATACTTACAAGGTCAGTATGGCTTATAGCAGAACATATGAAAAGAGGTAAGTTTGTACCAAGGGCTTATGAACTTTCTTTTGGAGACTCCGGAGATATACCTCCTATTTCAATAAAACTTCACTCGGGAGAAGAAGTTAGTCTCATAGGTAGAGTGGATAGAATAGATTTATTAGAGCAGGATTCAGTTGTATATCTTAGAATAATAGACTACAAATCTGGTACAAAGGAATTTAAGCTGTCAGACATATATTATGGTTTTCAAATGCAGCTTTTAATATATTTGGATGCCATACTTGCGGAACTGGATGAAAAATTTAATAAAGAAGGTATACCGGGAGGAATATTATATTTTAAATTGGATGATCCCATAATAAAAACAGAAGGAAATATAAGTGACTCTGAGATAGAGAAGAAGATACTTAAGAGTCTTAGGATGAATGGATTGCTTTTAAATGATCCTGAGATAATAAGGCAAATGGATAGTGAAATGGAAAGAACTTCAGATATTATATGTGCTTCCATAAAGAAAGATGGCAACCTTTCAAAGACTCAATCGTCTCTAGCAACTAGGGAGCAATTTGAATTACTAAGGAAATATGTAAGAAGCATAATAGTAGACCTAAGTGAAAAGATACTAGAAGGGGATATAGAGGCAGCTCCATATAAAAATAAAAGCAAGACAGGATGTAGTTATTGTATTTATTCTGCTATTTGCCAATTTGATACATCTATAAAAGGAAATGAATATAAGATAATTAAAGATAAAAAGGATGAAGAAGTTTGGAAGGATATTGAAGGAAAAGTTGGAAAGTAAAATTTCGATGGAATAGTTGCAAAATTTGAAGGATTGTGTGGAACTATTTACTAGAATAATGGTACAGATATGTATATGATAGTAGTACAGATATGTGCATATTTTACAGTTTCAATAGATATTGTAAAAAAATATATAAAGTATAATTGACAGGCCAAATGACTTATTATATAATAAATTTGTAAAAACGTTATCAAAGCATTTTAAATATTTATAAAAGATCTGAGGTATACGTAAGCTTTAGTTTTGAACCTACGTTATGTAAACGGAAGTTCAATATTTAGATGGGTACATGAAGCCTACTTATAATTGTAATTGAAAGTTTAGGAGGATGGAGACATCTGTGAGGACATCCACCTATTTTGGGATAGGTGTCAAAGTAAAGTTAAACGGTATTTTGGATAAAATAAAAGTAATCTTTAAGATTATGATTTCTAAAGAGAGGTTGAGAGATCTCTCTTTTTATGTCCAGCATAATGCATCTGTATTTCATTTTAATATATTTTAAAACTATATTTAAAAAGTGATTAAAAAATGGAACTATTATTTTAAATTGCAATAAAGTCTCAATAAAGTATTAAAAAAAATTAAACAAAAGTAACCTTAGTAACCTTGACTTTAAATTCTGAATATTTTAAAATGAAATTGTAATCGGTAAAAGTAATTTATAGGTAAATTTAATATATAAAGTTATTGGGGGGTAAAACAATGGATAAAAAAGTTTTAACTGTTTGTCCTTACTGTGGCGCTGGTTGTAATTTATACTTGCATGTAAAGAATGGCAAAATAATTAAAGCAGAGCCTGCTAATGGTAGGACAAATGAAGGATCACTGTGTTTAAAAGGACACTTTGGTTGGGATTTTTTAAACGATCCTAAAATATTGACATCTAGAATTAAACATCCGATGATAAGAAAAAACGGAGAGCTAGAAGAGGTAAGCTGGGATGAAGCTATTAGTTTTACGGCTTCAAGATTGTCACAAATAAAAGAGAAATATGGACCTGATTCCATAATGGGAACAGGATGTGCTAGGGGTTCTGGAAACGAAGCAAACTACATAATGCAAAAGTTTATGAGGGCGGTTATTGGAACCAATAACGTAGATCACTGTGCCAGAGTTTGACATGCTCCTTCTGTAGCCGGTCTGGCTTACGTTTTAGGAAATGGTGCTATGTCAAATGGTATACATGAAATAGATGATACAGATTTACTACTTATTTTTGGATATAATGGAGCAGCTTCGCATCCAATAGTTGCTAAGAGAATAGTTAGGGCAAAACAAAAGGGTGCAAAGGTAATAGTTGTAGATCCACGTATAACAGAGTCTGGTAGGATAGCAGATTTATGGCTCCCTATAAAAAATGGAACAAATATGGTTCTTGTAAATACTTTTGCCAACATACTTATAAATAAACAGTTTTATAACAAACAATATGTAGAAGATCATACTGTTGGTTTTGAAGAATATAGATCTATAGTTGAAAATTATACTCCTGAATATGCAGAAAAAGTTACTGGCATACCTTCAGAGGATATAGTAGAAGCTATGAAAATGTACTCAGGTGCTAAAAATGCCATGATATTATATGGTATGGGAGTATGTCAATTTGCTCAAGCTGTAGATGTAGTTAAGGGACTAGCTTCTATAGCATTATTAACTGGTAATTTTGGAAGACCTAATGTAGGTATAGGACCTGTAAGAGGCCAGAACAATGTTCAAGGTGCTTGTGATATGGGAGCACTTCCTAATGTATACCCAGGTTATCAAAGTGTAACTGACGATGCAATTAGGGAAAAATTTGAAAAAGCTTGGGGTGTTAAACTTCCAAACAAAGTTGGTTATCACCTGACACAAGTTCCTGAATTAACGCTTAAAGAGGATAAAATAAAGGCATATTATATAATGGGTGAAGATCCAGTTCAAAGTGATCCTGATTCTAATGAAATGAGAGAGACACTGGATAAAATGGAACTTGTAATAGTTCAGGATATATTTATGAATAAAACTGCACTCCATGCAGATGTAATTTTACCTTCCACGTCTTGGGGAGAACATGAAGGAGTCTTTAGTTCTGCAGATAGAGGATTCCAGAGATTTAGAAAAGCTGTAGAACCTAAGGGAGATGTTAAACCAGATTGGGAAATAATTTCAAAAATTGCCTGTGCTATGGGTTATAATATGCATTATAACAATACTGAGGAAATATGGAATGAACTTATAAATTTATGTCCAAATTTCAAAGGAGCAACTTATAAGAGACTCGAAGAATTAGGAGGAATCCAATGGCCTTGTCCATCTGAAAATCATCCTGGAACTTCTTATCTCTACAAAGGTAATAAATTTAATACACCTACTGGAAAAGCAAACTTATTTGCAGCAGAATGGAGACCTCCTGTAGAGCAGACAGATAAAGATTATCCACTTGTTCTTTCTACAGTTAGAGAAGTAGGACATTATTCTGTAAGAACAATGACAGGAAACTGTAGGGCACTTCAGCAGTTAGCCGATGAACCAGGATATGTACAAGTTAATCCAATGGATGCAAAGGCTAAGGGAATAATAGATGGTGAGCTTATGAGAATAAGTTCACGAAGAGGTTCTGTGGTTGCCCGTGCACTTATTACTGAAAGGGCAAATAAAGGAGCAGTCTATATGACCTATCAATGGTGGGTAGGCGCATGTAATGAACTTACATCTAATAATCTAGATCCAGTATCAAAAACTCCTGAATTAAAGTATTGTGCAGTAAAAATAGAAGCTATAAAAGATCAGAAAGAAGCTGAAAAGTTTATAAAAGATCAATATGATCTTTTAAAGAAAAAGATGAATGTTTAATATTTTAATATAAAGATGGCTAAAAAGACCTTGATTAAGAGGTCTTTTAGCCAAAAGCTTTAAATCAATAGGAGTTGATAGACTGTGATAGACGTACATGAAGCATTCAATATAGTAATGAATAACACAAAACTGCTTAAAGGTGAAGATATATCGTTGATAAATTCTCTTAACAGGGTATTGGCAGAGGATATAAGCTCAAAAGATAATCTTCCCCCATTTGACAAATCCTGTATGGATGGGTATGCTTTAAAAAGTGAAGATACTAAGGAAAAAATGTCAAAATTTCGAATTAAGGGAAGCATAAAGGCGGGAGATTTTTCTGATATAGTATTGAAAAATGGTGAAGCCATAAAAATAATGACAGGAGCTCCAGTACCAAAAGGTGCAGATGCAGTTATTCAAATAGAAAAAGTAAAAGTAGAAGGAAAAGAACTTCATGTATTAGAAAATGTATCTCCTGGAACCAACATATTTAAAACTGGTGAGGAGATAAAAATTGGTGATGTTGCTTTAAGAAAAGGAAAGATTTTGAGACCTGCAGAAATAGGGTTATTGGCATCACTAGGTTATACTAAAATAAAATGTTATAAAGCCCCTAAAATTATAATAATAAATACTGGGGATGAACTTATAAATATAGATCAAAACTTAATGCAAGGTAAAATAAGGAATTGTAATGAATATACATTAATTGCCCTTATTAAAAATTTAAATGCAGAAGTTAAATCATATGGGATAATAAGAGATGATAAGGATAAGATTTTTAATGCTATAAAAACTGCATTTGAAGAGGGAGATATAATCATAACTACTGGAGGAGCATCTGTAGGTGATTACGATTTTATAGAAGATGTTCTTCAGAAAATAGGAACAGATATAAAGTTTACTTCGGTAGCTATTAAACCAGGAAAACCAGTTGTTTTTGCAACTTTTAAAGATAAATTGTTCTTTGGACTTCCAGGAAATCCGCTTTCGGTAATAAATTCATTTGAAAGTTTTGTAGCACCATCTATTAAAAAAATGATTGGAAGAGATGATGCGTTTCCTGAAGAATTTCCTGTAACTTTAAAAGATGATTTTAAATCAGGAAAAGAAAGAGACTGCTATATGTATGTAAACATAAAAAAGGAAGATAACCGTTATTATGCCTATGATGTAGGAAGACAAGATTCCAATGGGCTTTTTACGCTTACTAAGTCAAATGGAGTCGTCATCATGGAAAAGGGAACTAGTATAGCAAAAGCTGGAGATATTTTAAATGGAAAATTTATATTCAAATAAGAGGTCAGTAATTTCTATTATTTCATCTAGTTCAAATTCGGGTAAGACTACCTTGATAGAAGGAATAATAAGAATTCTAAAAAGCAGAGGATATAAGGTTGGTGCAATAAAGAATGATGCTCATAAGTTACAGATAGATTACCCAGGAAAAGACAGCTTTAGATTTACAGAGGCAGGTGCGGACAATGTTGTTATTGCATCGGATAATACAGTGGCTATGATAAAAAAAGTAAGTGGACCCAAAAGTATAGAAGAACTACTGTTGCTTTTTCAAGATGTAGATATTGTAATAGTGGAAGGCTTCAAGGGTAACGAATTTCCTAAAATAGAAGTATACAGGAAAAATACAAGCAAATGTTTACTTTACAAAAATTCTAAATATAATTTTCAAAATTTTGTAGCTATTGTAACCAATGAAAACTTAATAACTGATATTCCTGTATTTGATATAAATGATACAAAAAAAATAGCTGATTTTATTGAGAACGACTTTATAGGAGGTAACAAAAATGGAGAAAACCATGGAACTTCATGTAGTCAAATATGACAAAGAATGTAAAAAGACAGTAGAGGAATCAACTATTTGTGAATATCCTTTAAATGTATTTGTAAATGGTGAACATTTGACAGTACTCTTATGTACGCCTGAAAAGCTTAAGGAATTAACAATAGGTTTCTTGACCTTTAGAGGTGTTATAAAATCTCTAGATGAAATAAAATCTCTAGAGATAGATGAAAAAAGTGGAGCGTCCAGGGTAACTTTGAAAAATAGCCAATTTAATAAAGAGTTGTATTCAAAGCAAGTGCTTCCTATAACATTTAATGAAAATGAGAAAAGTAAGTTCTTTTCGTATATTATTGATTCCATGGAAATTAGTATAATCAACAATGATAATGTTTACATTCATGTCGATAAAATCTATGATCTAATGATGGACAATCTTGGATATTCCAAGACGTTTAAACTCACTGGAGGAACACATTGTGCAGCTCTTTGTGATGAAGATAAAGTAATATCTATTTGTGAGGATGTGGCTAGACACAATGCTGTAGACAAGCTTATAGGTGAGGCATTTATAAAAAATATTTATTTAAAGGATAAAATAATATTTGTGAGCAGCAGAGTATCTTTTGAAATGGTATATAAAATTGCTAGGCTAGGGGTACCTATAATAATATCTAAATCTGCACCTACAAGTCTTTCTATAGAATTTGCAAAAGCTTTAAATGTTACATTAATTGGATTTGTAAGGGGAGAAAGAATGAATGTATATACAAATCCACAGAGAATAATATAGTAATTTCTGTTAACATATTTTTGAATATAATCTTAAAAAATTAATCATATAGTTATATAAAAATAATATAATATTTAATGTTAATAATTAGTCCCTAATTAAATAGGACTAAGTTTATATTTTAATTTTTAAATAAGGTAATTAAAATAATTTTAAATTAAATGTGTTATATGTTTTAAAATTATTTCTTAAGTATAGAGGCTCAAATCTTTGGTTTAGAGCTAATATCTTATTCCTTCTAATATTTTAAGGGGGAAATCAATTATAATATTCAAATGGGAGGGTGAAGTATTTAATGTTAACTAAACAGCAAAATGAAGACCTGTCTGGACAAGATGTAATTGAAAAATATCCTAAAGAGCAGAGATTTACTCTTGCTATACTACAGGATATACAGAGAAAGTACAAATATATACCAAGAGAAGCACTGGAGAATTTAGCTAAGTATTTGGACACGCCTGTAAGTAGACTGTATGGTATGGCTACTTTTTATAAGGCATTGAGCCTTACTCCAAAAGGGGAAAACATAATAACTGTATGTGATGGAACCGCTTGCCATGTTGCTGGTTCTATGGTTGTAATGGATGAACTTGAAAAGGCAATAGGAATTAAACCAGGTGAAACTACAGAGGATCTCAAATTTTCAATAAATACAGTTAACTGTATAGGATGCTGTGCAATAGCTCCTGTCATGATGATAAATGACAAATATTATGGAAATTTAACACCTAAACTGGTTGAAGAAATTCTTAGTGAGTATAGGAGTGAGAGTGATGAGTGATAAAAAAACTGTCAATATATGTTGTGGGACAGGTTGTTTAGCTAAAGGCAGTATGGAAGTATATGAAGAAATGAAGGCACAAATAGCTAAATTAGGGGCAAATGCAGAAGTAAATGTTAAATTAAAAGCAACAGGTTGCGATGGATTGTGTGAGAAAGGTCCTGTACTGAAAATATATCCAGATGACATTGCATATTTTAAAGTTAAAGTAGAAGATGTAGAAGACGTAGTAAAAAAGACATTGATGAATGGGGAAATAATTGAAAAATTATTATATTTTGAGACTGCTACAAAACAGAGATTAAGAAATCATAAAGAAAGTGAATTTTGTAAAAGACAATACAAAATTGCTCTCAGAAATGTTGGTGAAATAGATCCAATAAGTTTGGAAGATTATGTTGAAAGAGGCGGATACAAAGCTCTTAAAAAAGCAATAAGCAGCATGAAACCTGAAGATGTGCTTGAAGAAATAACAAAATCAGGTCTTAGAGGAAGAGGTGGAGCAGGATTCCCAACAGGACGTAAATGGAAAACTGCTGCAGATATTGATACATCACCTATATATGTAGTATGTAATGGTGATGAAGGAGATCCTGGAGCATTTATGGATAGAAGTATAATGGAGGGAGATCCTAACAGTGTTATAGAAGGTATGACATTATGTGCTTATGCAGTAGGAGGTACAAATGGATTTGCTTATATAAGAGATGAATATGGACTTGCTGTAGAAAATATGCAGAAAGCTATTAATAAAGCAAAAGATGAAAATTTATTAGGTAATAATATATTAGGAACTGATTTTTCCTTCGATATACAGATAGTAAGAGGTGGAGGAGCTTTTGTATGTGGTGAATCTACTGCACTTATGTCGTCTATAGAAGGTATGGTAGGTGAACCTAGAGCTAAATATATACACACTACAGAAAAAGGATTGTGGGGACAACCTACAGTTTTAAATAATGTAGAAACTTGGGCCAATGTACCTATAATAATTGAAAAAGGCGGAGATTGGTATCATGCTATAGGAACTATGGAGAAGAGTAAGGGAACAAAGGTATTCTCATTAGTTGGAAAAGTTAAGAATACTGGACTTGTAGAAGTACCTATGGGAACTACTCTTAGAGAAATAATATATGATATTGGCGGTGGAGTATTAAATGATAGAAAGTTTAAGGCAGTTCAAATAGGTGGACCTTCAGGTGGATGTTTACCAGCTGAATATTTAGATTTGCCAGTAGATTATGATACTTTGGTTAAAGCAGATTCCATGATGGGTTCAGGCGGAATGATCGTAATGGATGATAGAACCTGTATGGTAGATGTAACTAGATATTACTTGAGCTTCTTGGCTGAAGAATCTTGTGGAAAGTGTGTACCTTGTAGAGAAGGCGTAAAGAGGATGCTTGAAATACTCACTGACATATGCAATGGTGATGGAAAAGAAGGAGACATAGAAGAGCTTCTTGAAATATGTTCCATGACAAGCAAGGCATCTCTGTGCAGTCTTGGTAAGAGTGCTCCAAATCCAGTAATTGCTTCTATAAGATATTTTAGAGATGAGTTTGAAGAGCATATAAAGAATAAGAGATGTAGAGCAGGAGTTTGTAAGAAACTTACTACATTTGGTATAGACGAGGATAAATGTAAGGGATGCGATATGTGTAAAAAGAATTGTCCAGCTGATTGTATAACAGGGGAAATTAAGAAACCACATACAATAGATGCTGATAAGTGCTTGAGATGCGGTAACTGCATGAACATCTGTAAGTTTGATGCTGTTAAGGTTCTATAGGGAGGTGAATGTAGATATGAAAATTACAATAGATGGAAAAGCTTGTGAAGCTGAAAAAGGAGAATTCATATTACAAATAGCAAGAAGAAATAACATATATATACCTACATTATGTCACAGCGATGCATTGCCTGGGCTTGCTAGCTGTAGACTATGTATAGTTAAAGTAGTAGATAGGGGACGTGCAAAGATAGTAACTTCCTGTATATTCCCTGTAAGTAAGGAAGTAGAAGTTATAACTAATGACGATGAAATAAAGAGAATGAGAAAAAACATAGTTATGCTTTTAAAAGTAAGATGCCCTGAAAATAAAGAGGTAAATGAATTAGCTAAAGCCTTTGGAGTAGAGGAAAAGAGAGTAAAGAGGTTCAAATTGGATCCAGAACAAAATTGTGTTTTGTGCGGACTTTGTGCAAAAGCTTGCAAGGAATTAGGTACTGGAGCAATTTCAACAGTTAATAGGGGTATGTATAAAGAAGTAGCAACTCCATATCACGAATCTTCACCGGAATGTATAGGATGTGCTTCCTGTGCAAATGTTTGTCCAACTAATGCAATAAAAGTTGTGGATAAAGATGGAGAAAGAGAAATATGGGGCAAAAAATTCAAGATGGTTAAGTGTGATTTGTGCGGAGAATATTTTGCTACAGAAGAACATGTAAAATATGCTTACAATAGGCTTGGAAAAGAGCAGCCAGAAAAACTTATGTGCAGCAGCTGCAAGAAGAAAATTACAGCCAAAGATGTCAAAAATATTTTTGAGAACGTGTGAAAATTAAAAGAGGGGTGGTAATTTAAATGAAACCAGAGTTTAATTCTTTTGTAATAGCCGATCCTGACAAGTGCATAGGCTGTAGATCTTGTGAGATTGCCTGTGCTGCAAAACATAGAGAAGATACTCAAGGAAAAACCATTGGAACTATGAATAATAAAGTTACTCCAAGGTTATTCTTTGTTAAAAATAAAGGAAATGTAATGCCAGTACAATGCAGACATTGTGAGGATGCACCATGTCTAAATGCCTGCCCAGTTAATGCTATAGTTGAAAAAGATGGAAGTATCATTATAAATGAAAGTGCATGTATAGGATGCCAGACCTGTACAATAGTATGTCCGGTAGGTGCTGTAAGTTTACTGCCTAGAACTCAAGGTAAAGTAGTTACAGGAGGAATTCAGGTTAAAGTAAGAGCAGCAGCTTATAAATGTGATTTATGTAAGGAAGAGGGAGGAGAACCTGCTTGCGTCAAAGAATGTCCAAAAGAGGCCTTGAGGTTAGTAGATCCTAGAGAAGATAAAAAAGATCGTAGTGTGAAAGCTGCTATGGAACTGTTAAATATAAACGCAAATCTCTAATTTATAAGTTATAAAAATCCGGAAAAGAAAGGAATGTTAAATATGCCAACTAGTACTTCTATGATAAATATAGATGAAGAATTATGTACAGGCTGCAGACGATGTGCGGATGTCTGCCCTGTAGATGCTATAGAAGGTGAACAGGGTAAACCTCAGAAGATAAATACTGAAAAGTGTGTTATGTGCGGACAATGCATTCAAGTTTGTAAAGGCTATCAATCTGTATACGACGATGTTCCTACTCCAGTTAGCAAAAGGTTATTTGATAGAGGATTGTTAAAGGAAGTAGATGAACCATTATTTGCAGCATATAATAAAGGTCAGGCAAAGAGTGTTAAAGAAATTTTACAAAACAAAGATGTATTTAAAATTGTGCAATGTGCACCTGCTGTAAGAGTTGCTATAGGAGAGGATTTTGGAATGCCTCTTGGAACTTTAAGTGAAGGAAAAATGGCAGCTGCACTCAGAAAATTAGGATTTGACAAAGTATATGATACAAACTTTGGTGCAGATCTTACTATAATGGAAGAAGGTAGTGAGTTACTAAAAAGAGTAGCTGAAGGCGGAGTTTTGCCAATGTTTACTTCTTGTTGTCCAGCATGGGTAAAATATGCAGAACAAACATATCCAGAACTTTTACCTCATCTTTCAAGTTGTAAGTCTCCAAATCAGATGGCTGGAGCTATATTTAAAACTTATGGAGCAGAGATAAATAAGGTTAATCCGGCTAAAATTTATAATGTATCTGTTATGCCATGTACATGCAAGGAATTTGAAAGTGAAAGAGAAGAAATGCATGACAGTGGACACAGGGATGTAGATGCAGTTATAACTACAAGGGAATTAGCACAACTGTTCAAAGATGCTGATATAGATTTTAATACTATTGAAGAAGAACAGTTTGATACTCCTCTTGGTATGTATACCGGTGCAGGAACTATATTTGGTGCTACAGGTGGAGTTATGGAAGCAGCACTTAGAACTGGATATGAACTTTATACTAAAAAAACTATTCCAAGTATAGATCTTACTATGGTAAGAGGTGGAGAAGGTTTTAGAACTGCTGAAGTAGATTTAGGGGATATTAGACTAAAAGTAGGAGTAGTTTCCGGCTTAAAAAATGTAAAAGACGTTATGGAATCAGTAAAGGCAGGCAAATGTGATTTGCACTTTATAGAGGTTATGACCTGTCCTCAAGGATGTATAAGTGGTGGAGGACAACCTAAAGTTATACTTGATTCAGATAAAGAGGAAGCTTATAATAATAGGAAAAAGGGACTATATAATCATGACGCTAATCTTACTTATAGAAAATCACATGAAAATCCAGAAATAAAGAAAATATATGATGAGTTCTTAGACAAACCATTAGGAGCTAAGTCTCATGAATTATTGCACACTAAATATATCTCAAGAAAAAAGGAGAGTTAATAAAATGAAGAATTGCCTCGTAGTAGCAGATCCTAATAAATGCATAGGATGTAGGACTTGTGAAGCAGCTTGTGGTATTGCACATTCAGGAGGGGACTTTTTTAACACAAATGTATCCAAGATTAATTTTAATCCTCGCTTAAATGTGATAAAAACTGCTAAAGTAAGTGCTCCTGTTCAATGCAGACAATGCGAAGATGCACCTTGTGGTAAAGCTTGTCCAGTTAACGCTATTTCAAATGAAAATGGTTATGTTAGTGTAAATAAAGATGTATGTGTTGGATGTAAAATCTGCATGTTAGCTTGTCCTTTTGGAGCTATTGAATTAGCTTCTCAATATAGGGATGGAGAAGTTGTAGACCAAAAGGGACTTAAGATGAGTGAGGAAGGTAATCCTACTGTGAATGGAAAAGGAAGAGTGGTAGCAAATAAGTGTGATCTCTGCCAGGATAGGGATGGAGGGCCTGCTTGTATAGAAGTTTGTCCTACAAAATCTCTCAAACTAGTTACTTATGATGACAATAATAATATAGTTGAAAAAAAAGATGACGACGAACGTGAAGTAAGCTAAAAAGTATATCAAGTGATTCTTAGGTTCAGGTGGAGATTGCTTATAAGGAATACCTTTTCTCCATCTGAACCTTATTAACAGTATTCTTAGTGCCTTTAGCACTTAGAATACGTTATCCTTTAGGGGAAGAACTTATCCAGGTGCGTAGCAGTGATTATCCCCTGCTTTGAAGAAGATGAGGGGTTAGCAATGGTAGCAATCGGATAAAACTATAGATAATATTTAGGAGCTTTCATCATAGCCATATGGTGAAAGCTCTTAGTTTTTTGTTGTATATAACTTAACTCAATTTTTTAAATACCAAAGTACAAAGATTAAAGAAGAAATTTGGATAAGTAAAAAATACTCCAGCATAGGGGTCTAACTATGCTGGAGTATTTTTACTTAGATTTTAGGTTTAGGGCTATTAAAATGTTTTTTCAAACATATATTCACATTTATATTTAAGCAACTCTTGTGCCAATTGTTGTCCTGTTGAAACAAGACACTTTATATTTATATAATATCATAATGACACAAAAAGTCAATATCATTATGATATTATATAAATATTTATCATAATGATACAATGATTTTTCATGATTGTTCTCAAAATGTGATATACTAAAACTAAATAGAAGATTTACATATAGAAGGAGGTTAAAGAATGGAAGATATGAGTTTCCTAGATGATGTAGGTAGTATGTGCAGGATTGATATGGACAGTATATTGGAATATGATATATCATCTTTTATACTTAAAGCTATTTTTGATTGCTGTTACGATGGTCTCATAATTACAGACGAAAACCTTTTAATAAAAAAAGTTAATATAACAACTGTTAAAATACTGGGAGTGAAAGAAGAAACTTTATATTTAACTTATTTAAATGAAATATTAAAGGATGAAATATTAAAAACTGTGGTACTTACTGGAGAAAACAAATGGTCGCAAGATTGTAGTTTTTATATAGATGGAAAAAGGATAAGATGTGTTGTAAATTTGGTGCCTGTAAAATTAAGAGGACGAATAATAGGATTAGTACTAGCTATTAGAGATACTAAAAACCTACATAAGATGGTAAATAATTTAGTGGGTTATAAGGCTTCATTTACTTTTGATGATGTCATTACAAAAAACGAAAGGGAGAAAACTGTCATAAAGTTAGCTAAAAGAGCAGCTAAAACAAATTGTAATATACTCATAGAAGGTGAAAGCGGCACAGGAAAAGAAGTATTTGCCCAATCTATTCATAATTACAGCAGTAGAAGTAAGGGGCCTTTTGTAGCTGTAAACTGTGCTGCAATACCTAGAGAATTAGTAGAAAGTGAACTTTTTGGATACGAAAAAGGTGCCTTTACTGGTGCATCAAAAGGAGGAAATCCAGGAAAATTTGAATTAGCAGATGGAGGTACAATATTTTTAGATGAAATAGGAGAACTCCCACTTGATATTCAGTCAAAACTTTTAAGGGTATTAGATAACCTTAAAATAGTTAGGGTTGGAGGAAATTATGAAAAATCTATTGACGTAAGAGTAATTGCGGCAACCAATAGGGTACTTAAAGATGAGGTTGAAAACAAAAATTTTAGAGGAGATCTTTATTATAGACTTAATGTCATGAATATTCATCTTATTCCTCTAAGAGACAGAAAGGAAGATATAGAACTTTTAGCCCAGTATTTTGTGAGTCAGCTTAATATTAAGAATCCATGTGATCCCAAGTATATAGACCCTTCCTACATAGAAAAGTTGAAGAAGTATAATTTTGAAGGAAATACAAGAGAACTTAGAAATGTAGTGGAAAGATCTTATTATCTTTGCGAGGATACCATGATAACCTCAAAGTACTTGATTGGTAGGAGTGGAAAAGCTGAAATACAAATAAGTAATGATTTATCAAAAGAAATTTTACCTTTAGAAGTAGTAGAAGAACGATGTATACGAAATGCACTTGAATATTGTAAAGGAAATGCCATGAAGGCGTCTGAATTACTACGAATAGGCAAGGCAACTATATACAGAAAGATAACTAAGTATGACATAGATTTGAATTTATATAATGATAAATCTGAAAATTGATTTAAGTCTAAAATTGCAATATAGTTGTGATACTAATAAAAAACGAAAAATAACATGTAAATAATTAAAAGTAGAAAAATATTGCCAAATATTTTAATTGTATAATACTAGTGATTAGAAAAACTTAAATAAAGGAGGGTATGTATGTTTTTAGGCAAAGTTGTTGGAAAGGTTGTTTCTACCCAAAAAAGTGAAAAGCTTATAGGAAACAAACTATTAATAGTAAAAAAAATAGATGAAAAAGAAAATTTAATAGGTGATCATTTTGTTGCTGTAGATACTGTAGGTGCAGGTGCTAATGACACTGTAATTGTGGTTACAGGAAGTGGATCAAGAAATTCTAGTGATTCTCAAAATGATATACCAATAGATGCTTCTATCGTAGGTATTGTAGATTCTATTGAATGGGATGAACGTTAATTGATAAATATAATTAAAAATTAAGAGTTAAAAATTAATAGTTAATGTGGATTTTTTTCCGTTACACTACAAAAAATCTTTGATTAAATTTTTGATAGCTCGTTTCGCTAAAGCGAAACATGGCTGGTTCATATAAATTTAAAGATTTTTTGCGAGAGCTAAAAATCATCCTTGACTATTAATTTTTCATTATTAATTCTTAACTTGCGAAGCTTTGCTTCGCAAAGTTTTATATGTGCGAAAGTTGAGTTATATTGTATAAAGTAAATGGATTATAATTACGATAAATATATAATAAGTTATTATTGCATTAATTAGGGGGGATATATGTCGATATGGATAATAAAACTCAAAAAAAAGATTTTAATGAAATAAAAATGGAAGATATAATTGACTTGAAGTTTTTACAAGAACTTCAAGATAATTTTTCTAAAGGTACTGGAACAGCAAGTGTTTCTATAGATGATACAGGTTCACCTGTAACTGAAGGAAGTTGTTTTACCGATTTCTGCATGAAGCTTACAAGAGGATGTAAAATTGGCAATGAAAGGTGCCAGGAATGTGATAAAAAAGGTGGAGAAGAATCTTATAGAACAGGTAAACCTGCTGTTTATACTTGTCATGCTGGACTTACAGATTATGCAGCTCCAATAGTATTACAAGGTAAGATTATTGGCAGCGTTATTGGAGGACAAGTTTTGACGGCACCACCTGATGAAGATAAATTTAGAAAAAAAGCCCTAGAAATAGGAGTAGATCCAAATGAATACATAGAGGCACTTAAAAAAGTAAAAGTTGTAGAAAAAGATAGAGTAGAAGCTATAGCAAAGGTATTATATATGATGGCAAATACTTTATCTAAACTTGGGTATAATCAATACAAGTTAGAACATATGGGTAAAAACATAAACGAAAGTTTACAGCAAATATCTCAAGCTATGGAAGGACTAGCATCTTCTGCTGTTACGGTTTCAGAAAATCAACAATCTTTAAATAAAGAAATTCAAAGTATAAAGGAGCTGTCGTCTAAAATATATGAAATTATAGGTTCTATAAAAAGTATTGCAGATCAGACAAAAATGCTTGGATTAAATGCGGCTATTGAAGCTGCTAGGGCGGGAGAATTTGGAAAAGGATTCGGTGTAGTATCAGACGAAATAAGAAAACTTTCGGATAGTTCAAAGGAAACTGCTGCTAAAGTTATAGAACTTACTTCAAATATTCAGACTTCTGTTTCAAAAACCTTGGAAACTTCTGATTATACATCAAAAACTACTGAAAATGAAGCAGCATCTATCCAGCAAATTAATTCTGGGTTACAGGAAGTATTATCTATGACTACTGAGATGAAAGAACTGGCACATGATTTAAAATAAGTACATATTAGAAATTTGATATATTGGTCTTAAAGGGCAATAATATTGTTCAATTATAGGATACTTATAAAAACTATATTTATATAACACATATAAATATAGTTTTTACTTGCTTAATTAGAATTATAAATACATTATATGTGAAAAATAATCAATAGTTTTAATAGTCAATAATTAGTAGTATGCTAAAATCGTATTAAATTGAAGAATTAATGAATAATATAGATAAATAACCTACTTTTAAGCTTTAGATTGACTAATTTAATTTAAAATAAGCTTTAAATATTCAAAAGAAGGTTATGATAAAAGTTAATTATAATATATAATCATTCCATACTAAACTTAAAAGAAAATTTACTTTTAGAGGAGCAAAAAAATGGGATCTAAATTAGAAAAACTTTTAATAGGAAAAAGTTTAAAAACTGAAGAATTAAAAAGTGAAAAATTAAATGTATTTTGGGGACTACCTATATTATCTAGTGATGCTATTTCTTCAGTGGCTTATGCAGGAGAGGAAATACTTTGGGTATTAATACCTGTAATTGGAATAATGTCATATAAATATATGTTTTATGCTACATTGTGTATTGTACTTTTAATGTTTTTAGTTACTATGTCTTATAGACAAACTATAGATGCTTATCCAGGCGGTGGTGGATCATACATTGTAGCCAAAGATAACCTAGGTACAACACCAGGACTTGTAGCAGGCGCATCACTTACTATAGGATATATACTTACCGTTGCAGTCAGTGCTTGTGCAGGAACAGCAGCAGTAACATCTGCAATTCCATCACTTTTTCCATATAAAGTTCAAATAACTTTATTGCTAATACTATTTATGACTATAGGAAATCTTAGAGGACTTAGAGAATCTTCTAAAATGTTTGGTGTACCTACATATTTGTTTATTATATCTATACTAGTTATGATTGCATGGGGAATATGTAAGGTTAAAATTTTTGGATATACTCCAGTAGCTGCTTATAAAGTACCTCAGGTTACAGGAGATATAACTCTCTTTTTATTTTTAAGGGCTTTTTCTTCAGGATGTACAGCCTTAACGGGTATTGAAGCAGTAAGTAATGGAATACCTAACTTCAAAGAGCCGTGTCAAAAAAATGCTAAGAAAGTATTAGGACTTCTTTCTTTTACTGTATTTATAGTATTTTTAGGTTTATCTTACCTGGCAACATTATATCATTCAGTTCCTAATTCTAATGTAACCGTAGTAGCTCAGATAGCAGCTCAGGTATTTGGGAACAATGTTATGTTTTATATAATTCAGGCAACTACTGCAATTATACTTATTATGGCAAGTAATACAGCCTTCGCAGGACTTCCAATGCTTTTAGCATATATAGCTAAGGATGGTTTTGCACCAAGACAGTTTGCCAAAAGGGGAAAAAGACTTGGATATTCTAATGGAATTATAACTTTAGGAATTATATCTTGTTTATTAGTTGTATTATTTAATGGCGAAACTCACTATTTAATGCCTCTTTATGCTGTGGGAGTTTTTATATCTTTTACATTATCACAGTTTGGGATGCTTGTAAGATGGGTTAAAATAAGGAAACAAGGGTGGGTTCACAGAGCTTTTATAAATGGTGTAGGTGCTTCTGTAACTTTATTTACAGCTGTTTTACTTGGAATAACAAAATTTACAAGTGGAGCTTGGATAGTTTTTATACTTATACCAACTATAGTATATTTCATGGCGATTATAAAAAAACATTATACTAAAGTAGCAGAACAGTTAAGACTATCTATTGATGAAAAACCTAAAGAAATAAATTTTGCAGAACAAAAGAGATACGTAATAGTTCCTATTGACACTTTGAATAAATCTTTTTTGAAAGCTTTAAATTATGCAAGAACAATTTCTAAAAATATAATAGTTTTTCATGTTTCTGTAGATGATGAGGCTACAAATAAGCTTTTGAAAAAATGGCACGAATATGATGTGGACATACCAATAATAGTAAAAAAATCACCTTACAGAAGTATTGTGGGTCCTCTTGTTAAATTTATAGAATCCGAAGAGTACTCAGCAGGATCTAAGGATACAGTTACTGTAGTTCTTCCCCAATTTGTAGTTACAAAATGGTGGGGAAATATACTTCATAATCAAACGGCTTTATTTATTAAAACCATGCTTTTGAGAAGAAGAAATATAGCTATAGTTACAGTACCATATATAATATTTGAAGATTAAAGAAAATATATAGAGTTTCTAAACGAAAAATAAACTTGTGTTCCGAATATTTTTACAACCACAAGTACGTTAAATATTTTGATAAGTCTAAGCAGAAAATTTACAAAAAGCTAAGACTTATATGCAAAATATTTAAATGTACTTGCTTATTGTAAAATATTTCTACGCACAAGTTTATTTTTTAGTTAAAACTTTATATTTGATTTTGTGATGTTTGCGTGTAAATGATTACTTATATTTAATAAAAAAGTTTTTAAGTGTGATTTCTATTTTGTTAGTATATTTTATGTATAAGTTAAAATTTCAATTAGAATCACTCATATAAATATGGATAGACCAATGTTACAGGTTAATACATTACATGGGTATAAGTTAGAAGATTTAATTGAACTACAAAATAAAACTAAGTCATCATATACAAAAATAGCACTTCAAGCTATTAGAGGATTCTCCAATGATGAAATAATTAAATCTCCTGCTTTAAGTAAGGTTTCAATAGTGTCACATGTTAAAAGGTGGAACATACTTGGATTTTAGGCCTTCTTTGATAATTTAGCCATTAGTAATGTTTTGCTTTAGGAAAACGAGTATTCAAAAATTTAATTAAAGATTTTTTGTAGTGTAACGAAAAAAATCCGCATTAGCTATTAACTAAAAAATATAATTTACGTGTAAAGGATTACTTGCATTTTGAGATAAAAATTTTCATAAAAACTGTTGAATATTTATTTTTATTATGATATTATAATTCATATACTTCAACAACATACATGTGTGTTTGAATGACGGACAAGGCGGGGTTTTATGAATAATAGATTTCTTATAATTGATACTAAAATACTTCCTGATGTGTTTGACAAAGTTGTAAAGGTAAAAGAACTTTTGAGAACTGGTTGTGTAAAAGACATATCAGAAGGTGTAAAGAAAGTAGGCATAAGTAGAAGCAGTTATTATAAGTACAAAGATTCAGTGTTTACATTATCTGAAGGTATAACAAGTCACAAGGTAACTATTGGACTTATATTAGCTCATAAGACTGGGTCACTATCAAATATACTTGATAAAATAGCGCAAAGAAGGGGCAACATATTGACTTTAAATCAGGATATACCCATAAATAATGCGGCTGCTGTATCTATAACTTTTGATGCTTCTAAATTGGAAGTAGAAATTAATGAACTTGTTGAAGAGATAGGTAAGTTAGACAGCGTTATAAGTGTAAGTTTGGTAGCAGTGGAATAGATGATGAAGTTTGTTTTAATTATGTGCAAAAACAATGAAAAGGAAAAGTAAATAATGTATTGCTTTTAGAGAGGGGGATTCATAGGCTGTAATATTCCCTAAGTTAATATTTATTGAAAACCACCTTTGAGTTGTATACTGAAATTTAATAGTAGGTATTTCCGCAGATCTGCGTTATGGATATTGAGAGACAGTAATGGCTTTTAAGTAATGGATGAATATCCTAGGCTGTAATGGGGCTTAGTTATTTTAGTGATAACTAAAAATTGACACTGTTAATTGGGTGGAAACGCGATAAAACTCGTCCCAGTAGGGAAGGGTTTTTTTAACATTAGAATGTAACTTAATACTTAAATAAATTTATCTGAGTTTTAGAATTACTTGATAAGATTAAATAATTAGGGGGAAGTAAAATGGCAAATATAGCAATGCTTGGATATGGAGTAGTAGGAAGTGGAGTAGCTGAACTTATATCTAGAAATAGATATAAATTTAAAGATGAACTAGATGAGGAATTGGTAATATCAAAAATTTTGGTTAGAAATGTAGATAAACACTTAAACAATAAAAATAGGGGGCTTTTAACAGAAAATATAGAGGATATATTCAATGAAAAGGTGGACATCATAGTGGAAGCTATGGGGGGGCTAAATCCATCTTATGAATATATAAAAAGAGCTTTAAATATGAAAAAACATGTAGTTACAGCTAACAAGGATTTGATGGCAGAAAGAGGATATGAGCTTTTGCAGTTAGCTAAAAAAAATGGAGTTACCATTCATTTTGAGGCAAGTGTTGGAGGGGGAATACCTATATTGAAATCAATGAATGAATGTCTTGTGGGAAATGAAATAAAGAGTATCAAATCTATATTAAATGGTACTACAAATTTTATATTGTCAAAAATGAGTCATAATGGTATGAGTTATGAAGAAGCTTTAAAACTTGCTCAGGAAATGGGTTTTGCAGAAGCAAATCCAGAATCAGATGTTAAAGGATATGATGCAGCTAGAAAGCTTTCAATTTTATCTACTATTGCATATAACAGAAGAGTGGATTGGAAGAATATAAATATAGAAGGAATTACACAAATTGATAGCGATGATTTCAGATATGCCAAAATGCAAAAGTGCAGTATAAAACTTCTTGGAATCAGTAAGGTATCTGAAGATGATATATATGCAACTGTTATGCCAGTTATGGTAAAACAAGATTCTATGCTCGGGAAAATTGAGAATGAATACAATGCTATTTTAGTAGAAGGAGATGCAGTAGGAGACGTGATGTTTTCAGGAAAAGGAGCAGGTATGTTTCCTACAGCTAGTGCAGTTTTTGCAGATATAGCAGATATAGTTGAAAATAAAAGAGAAAAAACTATTACTTTTAGTAGTGAAAAGGCTAGTATAAATAAGAGCTGGAATTTAAAAAGTAAATGGCTTTTAAGAATTAAAACACAAAATAGAGTAGAAATTATAGAAAGTATATCTTCAAGTTTTAAAAGCTGTTATATTTTGTCTAATAGTGTTTCTGGAAATAAGGAAGAAGTTGTAGCTTTTGTAAATGCAGATAACGAAGATTTAATAGATGAATATATTGAAAAAGTAAAAAGTGAAAAAAATGTGCAGTCTGTGAAGAAGTTATTGGTTTTAGACAAATAATGAGAATAGAATTTTAGCAAAGGTTTTTACAAAATTGGAGGGATATTAGATATGACTAAAGTCAAAGTTAGGGTGCCGGCGACTACAGCAAATATGGGACCGGGATTTGATACTTTAGGTATGGCACTCAAATTATACAATGAAATTGAAGTTGAAGAAATAACTGGAAAAACTGAAATATATAATGGTGGATTAAAGTTAGAAGAGGATTTTAGGGAAAATCTTATATACCAAAGCATAGTGAGTGCTATGAATGAACAAGGATATTCTTATAATGGATTTAAAATAAATGTGCTTAAATGTGATATACCTATGTCAAGAGGGCTTGGAAGTAGTTCTGCATGTATAGTAGGTGGTATAACAGCTGCAAATGCAATTATGGAAAATAAAATGGATATGGAAGATGTAATTGATTTGGCTACGAAAATAGAGGGACATCCTGATAATGTTGTACCTGCAGCACTTGGAGGAATGGTAATATCTATAAAAGTGGGCGAGGATATAAAACATTCAAAGGTAAATGTACCAGATAAGTTAAAATTTGTTGCTATGATACCATCTTTTAAGGTTAACACAGCTCTTTCTAGGGAAGTTCTACCTAAATCTTATTTAAAAGAGGACTGTATATTTAACACTTCTAGGTCTGCTATGCTTATAAGTGCTCTTTATAACAATGAATTTGACAAACTTAGAATATGTTTTGAAGATAAAATCCATCAACCTTATAGAAAAAGTTTAATAAGAAATTTTGATGATGTTTTTAAAAAATCCAAAGACTTAGGATCTATAGGAGAATTTATAAGTGGTTCAGGATCTACACTTATGGCAGTAGTGGATAAAAATGCAGAGAAATTTGTAAGTTCCATGAAAAATTTCTTAAGTGAACTAGAAGATACTTGGAAGGTTATTTTACTTGATCCAGATTTACAGGGAGCTAGAGTTTTAAATTAGTCTACTAATGGTAATGTAGTTAATTGGAATTAGTGATTTAAGAATTCAGTGTTGTTTTTATGTCAATTGATTTAATAAATAAAGGAATTTTTAAATTTGTGTAGAATTTTAAAAGTATAATCCTTTAATAGAGTTAAATCAAATTAAATGTACAAAAGAGGTGAAGCAATGCTGGATGTTAAAATAGAATATAAAGATATAAAAATCTCTAATGTGCAAGAAAAAGATTTAGTGTCCATACAAAAATTGATGAATAGGAAGGATTTCCTAGAGGGAGAAACAAATTTAGAAGATCTAAGAGAGAGATTTTTGGAGAGCTATATAAGTCAGTGTGAGTTCTTTTTAAAAATAGAAAAGGGCAGTATTTTAATAGGAATATTAAAGGGGAGAATTGAGTTTAAAAATGAAAATGAACTTTGGATATGGTATTTTTATCTATCTGAAGTATATAAAAATACAAGTTTAGGGGGCATTTTAATAAAAGAAATAATAGAGTATTTTTCTAGAGAATATGATGTGACTGAATTTTTTGCTAGAACAATTAAAAATGAAATTGAAAACATGAATATCTGGAAAAGTGCTGGGTATAAAGCTATTAGAATAGTAAAGAATTTCTATGACATAGATGGAAAGCACATGGACATGATAATTATGAAAAAAATTTAATAATTATCAGTAATAATTTTTTTATCCCATAATATTAATATATAAAAATAGTATAAAATTAGGGGTGAAAAAATGAAGTACACACGATATGATTTAAAAAGAGAGAAAAGTACTAAGTCTTTTGTGTTTTTTACGTGTATAATACTTGCAGCTGCATTTATACTAGGAACTTTTATATTTAAAGTGGTATTTAGAACATCAGGAAATTTAAATGACAATACGGCCAGTACTGTATCTCAAAATAAGGTTCAAAATACTTCTGATAAGAGTAGTTCAGCTGTAGATGGTAAATCTACTGAATTTATAGCTGTACAAGGTGGAGTTTATAAAGATAAAAATAACGCAGCAGAGGAAAAGAGTTTGTTAGCTAAATATGGATTTCCATTTTGTATACAGGATTCAGATAAGACAAGGGTATTTTTAGGTGTGTTTCAAGAGGATGTTGGAGAAAAAATGATGAAATCTCTTACAGACCAAAAAATAGACAATTCAAAAATGGCATTTACAATAAAGAGGGATGATCTGTGTAATGTTGAAATAGCAGAAATAATAAATGCAAATCTAGAGATACTAAATAAGCTTTCAGAACAAGATGTAAAATCTATACAAACAGATGAATTAAAAAAATGGTGTTCTTCTTTAAAAAGTGAAAAAACGGAAAATGGCAATAATAAATTAGTTTTAAAAGATTTAACAGAATATGTAAACAAGCTTCCTAAAGAAATAACGAAGGATAAAGCTGAAGAAAATTATATGTATATATTTAATATATTAAAAAAAGTAAAATCTAATTAATTTTATCTTGTTAAGATAATCGGTCATAATATAAGGGCAAGTACGGGGACATTTACACCAATACTTGTCATTTTTATGTTTAATTAAAAAATTTTTTTGAACAATAATATATCTACTTGTTTATGCTTTTATTAAATGATAAACTATATAAGATATAATGTTAAGGTAGGGGGATTTTTGTGAGAGGGGCTGAAAAAGGTAAGAGCTTTTTATGGTTTCTTATAATTTTAGGAGCTATATGTGGAAGTCTTATAGGAGATGCTATTGGAAATAATTTTAGTTTTCTAAACTTTTTTAAAAATTCTTATTCTGTAGGGATGACTGAACCAGTTATATTAAATCTTAAGGTTGTAGTATTGACTTTAGGAGCAAAGTTTAGTATAAACATTATGACTATAATTGGTATAATTGTGGCTATAATACTATATAGAAGATATTAGGAAGTGATGACATGGAGATTGTATTGGCTTCGGCTTCCAGTAGGCGAAAGGAACTTTTAAAGAGATTAACAGGAAATTTTGAAGTTATGGTAAGTGATTTTGATGAAAATTCTGTTGAATTTAATGGAAATTGTGGTTCTTATGTTATGGAGCTAGCTGAAGGTAAAGCTAAAAATGTGTGCTCAAAGTTGAAAGACAGTAGTTCTATAATAATAGGATGTGATACAATAGTATTTTTTAAAGAAAAGGTACTTGGAAAACCACGTAGTATAGAGGAAGGTTTTCATATGCTGAAATCCTTAAGCGGAAATGAGCATAAGGTATATTCAGGCATAGCAATTATAGATAAATCCTCAAATAAAATAATTAAGGACTTTGTGTGTACTCGTGTAATATTTTCTAAAATAGACGATAAACGCATAAGGGAGTATTTAAAAACAGGAGAATATAAGGATAAAGCAGGTGCCTATGGCATTCAAGGTCATGGAGGAGTTTTTGTAAGAGAAATCCATGGATGTTATTATAATGTAGTAGGATTACCTTTAAATAAGTTGTATAATATGTTAAGTGAGATGGGGTTAAATCTATAATAAGGAGTTTTTAAATGAATGAATTAGTAAAAATTATGGATTTACCACAAAATGAAAGACCTAGGGAGAGGTTATTCAGATATGGACCAGAAGTTCTTTCTAATTCAGAACTTTTGGCAATAATACTTGGTTCAGGTACAAAAAAAGAAAATATAATATCTTTAAGCAGCAGGATTATAAAAGACAATGGAGGACTAAATGGAATTTTTAATTCTAATTTAGAAGATCTTATGAATATTAGGGGCATTGGAAAGGCAAAATCTGCTAAAATATTTGCTGTGGTGGAATTGGCAAAGAGATTCAAATCCTATAGGGATGGTGATGATTATAAGATATGCAATCCAGGAGATGCAGCAATGCTTGTCATGGAAGAAATGAAGGGATTGAAGCAGGAATATTTTAAAGTTATTATGTTGAATACAAAAAATATAGTTATAGGCATTAGAGATGTATTTATAGGAAGTTTAAATTCTGCACTGGTACATCCAAGGGAAGTATTTTACTATGCTATAAAGAAAAATAGTGCATCTATAATTGTGTGCCATAACCATCCTTCGGGAGATCCATCACCTAGTAATGAGGATATAAATATAACACATAGATTAAAAGAATGCGGTGAACTTTTAGGCATACAGCTATTAGATCATCTTATAATAGGAAACGAAATATATGTTAGTTTAAAACAAAAAGGAATTTGTGGATATTGAAAGGAGTAATATAAATGGGATTTTTTGGAATGTCAAGAGATATGGGAATTGATTTAGGAACAGCTAATACACTCATATATGTTAAAGGAAAGGGAATAGTACTTAGAGAGCCTTCTGTAGTTGCTATAAATAATGATGTAAAGAAGGTAATGGCAATAGGTAATGAAGCAAAAGATATGATAGGAAGAACTCCTGGTAATATTGTGGCTATAAGACCGCTAAAAGATGGCGTTATTGCTGATTTTGATGTTACTCATACTATGCTTAGAAAATTTATAGAAAAAGTAAGTCCTAAGTCAGCATTTACTAGTCCTAGGATATTTGTATGCTTTCCATCTGGAGTTACTGAAGTTGAAAAAAGGGCAATAGAAGAGGCAACAAAGCATGCAGGAGCAAGGGACGTGCTTTTAATGGAGGAACCTATGGCAGCTGCTATTGGTGCAGGACTTCCAGTAAATGAACCAACAGGAAGTATGATTGTAGATATAGGTGGAGGTACTACAGAAGTAGCTATAATATCACTTGGAGGAATTGTTACAAGCAAATCTTTAAGAATTGCTGGTGATGAGTTGGATCAGGCTATAATAGGCTACATAAAGAAGGAATACAATTTAATGATAGGTGAAAGAACTGCGGAAAATGTAAAAATTGAATTAGGTTCAGCTTTTGATATAGGTGAAGAAAATTCCATGGAGATAAGAGGAAGAGACTTAATATCAGGGCTACCTAAGGTTATAAATATAACAGAAGGTGAAATAAGAGAAGCTCTTAAGGAACCTGTAGCAGCAATAATTGATGCTATAAAAACTACCCTTGAAAAGACACCACCAGAACTTGCATCAGATATAATGGACAAAGGAATTATGCTTGCAGGTGGTGGAGCTATGCTTAGAGGATTGGATCAGTTGATAAATCAAGAAACACATATGCCTGTTCATATAGCTGAAGCACCTCTTGATTGTGTTGCACTAGGTGCTGGAAAAGCTCTTGATACTATTGATAAAATAGTAGCTAGTAGAAAATAGTGATGTATTATGAGATTTTTGAGAAATAAACTTGTATTAGCTATAATAGTACTTTCGATTATTTTTTTAGCTTTGATCTCTTTTAGTATCAAGGGTAATAGCAACTCAATTGTAAGAAATGGCATAGGTGTTACTTTTAATTCTTTTCAAGGAGGATTATACAAGGTCAATAATAGTATAAAAAATTCTCTGAGTTTTATAATAAACTTTTCTAGGGTAAAAAGTGAAAATGAGGAATTGAAGAAGGAAAATAGTTCACTAAAAAATAAATTAGTAGAATATAATTCACTTAAAAATGATAATTCCCAGCTGAGAAAAGAACTGAATTTTAAAAGCCAAAAATCGGAATATGATAATATAGGCTGTGACGTAATAGGTAGAAGTAGTGATGGAATTTTAAATGAATTTGCAATAAATAGAGGCAGTAAGGACGGTATAAAAAAGCAGATGGTTGCGGTTACTGCTGATGGATTGGTAGGGCAGGTTGTCCATGTGGAAAACAATTGGTCCATAGTACAGTCTCTGGCTAATCAAAATTTAGCAGTAGGTGGGACTATTGAGGGTACTTCCACAGATACAAATGATGTGACAAATAGTGGTATGGTAAAAGGATACAGTGATAGTAATAATCAATTTTTAGCAAAATTATATTATCTTCCACAAGACTCTACTATAAAAAAAGGAGATGTTATCGTAACATCAGGGATTAATAATTCATATCCTAGAGGAATAAGAATTGGAACTGTAATAAGTGTAGAGGATGATAAGGGAAAAGTAATGAAAAATGCTTTGATAAAACCTTATGTGAATTTTGATAAGCTTCAGGAGCTACTTATTGTAGTGCCTCAAGACAAAACGGATATAAAATACTAGGGTGGATGTAAAATGAAAAAATTATTAGTATTAGTTCTATTATCAGTTCTGCTATTTATTTTGGATAATTCACTGATGCCTTTTTTTGCGGTGAAGAGTTTTTATCCAGGGTTACTTATAATATTTATAATTTGCTATTCCATTGTAAATGGAACGTGGGAAGGTATGTGGCTTGGAGTGTTTGCAGGATTACTACAGGATATATACTTTTCATATGGTTTTGGAATAAACTCGTTCACAAATATGATAGTATGTGTAATTGCAGGTATTATAGGAAATAGTATATTTAGAAAAAGAAGACTTATTCCTGTTATTTCTTGTTTTTTACTTGTTTTGTTTAAGGGTTTGTTAATAATGGGTATCCTATATTCATGTGGAGTGTATGTGAATGTAAAAAATGTATTTTTCACAGGAATTTACGATATGGTTTTGTGTATATTTATGTATAAACCAATATATAATCTTTGCAGTAAAGATTATATGGAAGCTAAATGGAAATTTTAAAGGTGGAGATGATATTTTTTGAAAGAGAAGAAGCATTCTAATATTACAAGATATACTGTACTATCAGTTATTATGGTAGCTATTTTTGCAACTATTGCAGGAAGACTTCTCTTTCTCCAAGTAGTAAAGGGGCAGGAATATAAAGAGCAGTCCAATAATAAATCTTTGACAGAAATACAAGAGCCAGCACCAAGAGGAAAAATTTTGGACAAGGATGGTAATATTTTAGCTACTAGTAACCAAAGTTATGTGCTCATATACAATCAAACGGATGAAAATGATAAGACTTTTTTTCCTACTATGAGTAAAGTATTTAAGATATTAGATGAAAGTGGGGAAAGTCAGAAGGATGACTTTGAACTTAAGATAAATCCTTATAGGTTTGAATTTAGAAGTGATGATGAAGAAACTAGAAAGAATCTTGAAATTAAGTTTAAAAGGGATAGAGGATTAAATGACGAAATAGAAAAGAAAATTAAAAGCAAAAATAAAAATATATCTGAAGATGATTTGAAGAGTTTAGTAAATAAAGAATTACTGAAAATAACTCCAGAGGATACTTTCAAAAAACTTATTGCCAAGTACAAAATAAGTAGTGCATATTCTTTGGAAGATCAGAGAAGATATATGATTATTAAGGATACTTTAAAAATGCAGAGTTATTCTGGGTATAAACCTGTAACAGTTGCAAGCAATATAAAGAAGGATACTGCCTTTAAATTTTTACAAATGTCAAATGAACTCTCGGGGATAGACGTGGATACCCAGCCTATAAGATATTATCCTAATAATGAACTAGGATCTAGTTTTATAGGATATATATCTAAAATATCTTCTGATTATGATAAATACAAGGAAAAAGGTTACGATGTAAGTAGTGATTATGTAGGTCAGGCAGGTATAGAAGGCGCACTTGAAGATAGATTGAAAGGATCAAAGGGAGGGAAAATAGTAAAACTAGATAAGAATGGCAAAATAGTTCAAGAATTAGGAACAAAAGACCCTTCCCCAGGTGAAACAGTTCAGCTCACAGTGGATTCCAAGGTTCAAAAAGCAGCAGAAGATTCACTGGATACTACTATGGCAAAACTCAGAGCTAATCCTTATGGGCAGAATAGATCTGACACTACCAATGCAACTAGAGGGGCAGCAGTAGCAATTGATGTGAATACGGGAGCAATAATTGCAATGGCAAGCAGGCCTGGATACGATCCAAATATGTTCGCACAACCTGGTATGATATCTCAAGATTTATATCAACAATATTTCAATCCAGATTTAGGAGCTTTTGGGAAGGAATATATAGAAAAGAGAAATATAACTTCAAACTTTCCAGGAGAGACAGAGGATCAGGTACTAAATACATTATTTCCACTTGATACAAGTATAAAAAATAATACTACTATAAGACAGGATGTTTATGACATATATCCAAAGCCGTTTTATAATTATGCTACTCAGTCTTTAATACCTCCGGGTTCTACATTCAAGCCAATGACTGCAGTTGCAGGCCTTGAAAGTGGAGCAATAAATCCAGGATTTTGTGTAGATGATGAAGGACAGTTTGATCAGGGTGGCAAGATTGTAAAGTTTATATTGGATGGTAGAAATGGAGTAGTGGATTTAGCTGCCGCCATACAGAAATCCAGTAACCCTTATTTTATGACTGTAGGTAAACTAATAAGACAGGCTTTAGGAGATGATGGATTAGCTAAGTATGCATGGAAGTTTGGACTTGGCGTTCCTGTAAATAGTGATGTAAAAGCATCAACTGGGATAGAGATTCCAGAAAAGTTTGGTCAGGTATACAATACAGTATCAAATAAAAATACCTATGCCAGTACTTATTTGTGGCAAACTATGGCTTATCTTAGAGATGGCCAGGATGATAAGGGACATAAGCTAGTTTCACTTAACCTATATGATAATAGCAGTGATTCAAGTAAGGTAAAGCAAATTAAAAATGATATCAAAACTTTGATAAAGAATTCTGTAAAAGATGGAAAGAGTGCTTTTGATAAAGCAAAATACAAAGAATTATTTTCTGAACTTGTAAAGGAAGATCCTAATAACAAGAAAGATATAAGTGATGAAAAGATGGATGATTTGATTGATGTCATATACAGTATAACTGTTTCAGATGCAAATGCTCAGTTAAAGGTACCGGCTAATATAGAAAATGCTGCTATAGGACAGGGACTTAACCAGTTTACTCCTGTTCAGATGGCAAATTATATTGCCACTCTTGTGAATGGAGGAACTAGATATAAAGTACATTTGGTAGATAAATATTTAAATTCTAACGGAGGAATTATTGAGCAGGTTAAACCGGAAGTCATACAGAAAACTGGAATTAGTCCTGAAACTATAGCTGCTATTAAAGCAGGAATGGGTGCAGTTAATGAGAAAGGTGGTACAGGGTCACAAGTATTTGGTGGATTTCCAATAAGTACAGGAGGAAAGACAGGTACTGCAAGTTTAGGAAATCAGGATCAAATAGGAAGAACCGACTACTCTGAATATGTTGCATTTGCGCCTCTTGATAAACCAGAAATAGCTGTATATGCAGTCATATTTGATGGTGGTCAGGGAGCAAGTGGTGCAGCTTATGTAGCAAGAGATATTCTTTCTGCATATTTTACTGAAACAGGCCGCATAACTACTAGTGCACCTACTAGTACATCTACTCAACAAAACAGTAATTAAAATAAAGGGGCTGTTGCACTAAGAATAAATACTACAATATACTGTGTTTATCATTAATATTTAGAACAATATATTGTATGTAAATTTCTTAATGTGACAGCTCTTTATATGATAATAATTTTAATTAGAATTTAGCTTAAATAAGAATTTCCAGAACAAATATTATATTAAAAAATAAAGTTAGAAATTAGGAAGGATTTATGTAAAGTGTGTTGAAATAGTATATGAGGTGACTTATGGAGGCTAATTATGAGGAATAATAATATAGTAATTAAGGGTAATAGAGATGGAATAAATATAATTATAAATAATAATGGTTTTAAAGATTTTGACGAAATGCTTGAAAGTTTAATTAAAAGGCTTTCAACTGGAAAAATGTTTTATAAGGGATGTACTCTGAAAATAACAACGGAATTAAAGAGCTTAAATGAAAAGCAATTTAATAAACTTAAAAATATATTGTTTGAAAAATTTCTCATAAAGGATTGCATATTTGAGGACAGCAGTGAAAAACCAAGCAAAGTATTTTCAGGAATTTACGAAGGAAGAACTAAATTTTTGCATAGGACGGTTAGAAGTGGCCAAATAGTAAATTATTCGGGAAATATAGTTGTAATTGGAGATGTAAACGCAGGTTCCGAAATATATGCAGGGGGTAATATAATAGTTTTTGGAGCACTTCATGGATATGCTCATGCTGGATTTGGGGGGAATGCAAAAGCTATAGTTGCTTCAATTTGTTTGCAGCCGGAAATGCTTCAAATTGCAGACATAGTTACCAGATCACCAGAGGACAATATTAAACCACAGTATCCAGAAGTAGCTAAGATTAGGGAAAATATAATAATAGTAGAACCCTATTTGCCTAATAAGTTTATTTGATATCTCATAGTTAGTAAGAACTTCAGCTTTATTTTATGCTGAAGTTCTTTGTTAGTAACTTTAAAGCTATATAATTGGTATAAATTGTACTGAATAATATTCTGGATTATTCTTGCTATGTCTAGTATAATATTCTATAGATGGTTTTATTGCTTAGATGATTATCGTTAATTGTATACGTTCATATATTAAGAGAGATTTGTCTAATAAATTTATTTGATGGAGGTAGTATAGATGGGAGAAGCAATTGTAGTAACATCAGGCAAAGGTGGAGTTGGGAAAACTACTACTACGGCAAACATAGGTACTGCATTAGCTGCTTTGAATAAAAGTGTAGTAGTAGTAGATGGAGATACAGGACTTAGAAATTTAGATGTTCTTATGGGACTTGAAAATAGAATTGTATTTACTATACTTGATGTAGTAGAAGACAAGTGCAGATTAAAGCAGGCTCTTATAAAGGATAAAAGACTACCAAACTTGTATCTTCTGCCTACAGCACAAACAAGAGATAAAGATGACATAAGTACCCAAGATATGCTAAATTTAATTGAAGAATTAAAAAGTGAATATGACTACGTAATTATAGATTGTCCTGCAGGAATTGAGCATGGATTTGAAAATGCAATAGTAGGGGCAGATAGGGCATTAGTTGTAGTAAATCCTGAAGTTACTTCAGTTAGGGATTCTGACAGAGTCATTGGAAAGTTAGATGCTAAAGGAATTGAAAAACATCAACTTATAGTAAACAGAATAAATTATGAAATGACTAAAAATGGAGATATGCTGGATGTAAATGACATATTAGACAGTTTGGCTATAGAACTTATAGGAGTAGTGCCGGATGACAGAAATATAACTATTTCTACAAATAAAGGTGAACCTATAGTACTCACTAGCAGCTCATTATCAGGACAAGCATTTAGAAATATAGCTAAAAGAATAACAGGGGAAAAAGTGCCTCTTATGGATTTGAATACTAGCCATGAAGGATTATTTTCTTCAATAAAGAAACTATTTGGTATTAAATAAAGGGGGAGTAAGGGAATGGATTTGTTTAAGATGTTCTCTAGGCAATCTTCCAAAGATGTAGCTAAAGAAAGATTGAGATTAATACTAATACACGATAGATGTGATATGTCAAAAGAGGTATTAGACAATATAAAGGATGACATACTTAAAGTACTTTCAAAATATATGGAGATAGATCGTTCTGAAATAGATGTAAAAATGACAAATTCAGAGGAATTAACGGGAAATTCAGCAGCACTTGTGGCCAGTATACCTATAAAAAAGGTTAAGTATAATAAATAGGCTATGTATAAATTATGCATAGCTTTTTTATGTTCCTGTGTTATAATCATTATAGTTGCATTGGAGGGATGTATAAAATGCTTGAAAAATTTGTTATAAACAGGAAGCTTTTAAGGGAATTTGATTTTCCTCTACTAATTACTGTTATAATTATATGTATCTTTGGAAGTTTAAATATTTATAGTGCTTCCCATATGAGTGATGGGACTTATTATCTTAAATCCCAGCTTATGTATATGGCTGTAGGGCTTGTACTAACTTATTTTATACTTCTAGTAGATTATTCTGTGATAAAAGGTTATGTCGGCATAATATACTGGTTTGGTGTGTTTCTACTTATAATAAATTGTATACCGGCATTTCAGGCTACAGTTAATGGAGCTTCATCGTGGATTAAGCTTGGTCCTATTAGAATGCAGCCTTCTGAATTTGCAAAAATAGGTATTATATTAATGATTGCAAAAAAACTAGAGGATATGGAAGGAAACATAAACAATGTAAAAAATTTTATAAAGCTTATGATTTATCCACTTATTCCTATGGCTCTAATTGTAAAACAGCCTGATATGGGAATGACAATGGTATGTTTCTTTGCAGTTCTTGGGATAGTTTTTATTGCAAAATTGGATTTAAGAGTATTAATAGGAGGGCTTTTGGCATTAACTGTTTTAATAGTTATAGCTTTAAATACGCCTCTTATAGAAGAGTATCAAAAAATGAGAATTATATCTTTGTTTAATCCTGAAAAATATCAAATGTCTTATGCCCTTCAGGTTACCCAATCACAAATAGGAATTGGTTCAGGTGGAATTTGGGGAAAAGGATTCTTGAAGGGAACTCAGATATCAGGAGGGTATGTACCAGAGGCCCATACAGATTTTATATTTTCTGTAGTTGGAGAAGAATGGGGACTTGTTGGGGCTTTAGCTTTGATACTGTTTTATGTTATTATACTTTATAGATCCATAAAAATATCCAGGGAAGCTAAAGATATTTTTGGATCTATAGTATGTGTAGGAATAGCTTCAATGATGCTATTTTCAATTTTTCAAAATGTAGGTATGACTATAGGATTACTTCCTATAACAGGTATAACATTGCCTTTTATGAGTGCAGGTGGAAGTTCGCTGCTTGCAGCATTTATAGAAATAGCTTTAATTTTAAACATAGGTATGAGAAGAAAAAAAATTAACTTTTAGGGGGGAATTTTGTATGAGAATTGCTTTTATAGCACATGATAAGAAGAAAGACGATATAGTAGATTTTGTAAAAAGATATAAAGATGTTTTTGAAGGCCATGAGATTTTTGCTACAGGAACTACAGGAAAACTTATAAATGAGATGACAGGTCTAAAAGTTAATAGATTTCTTTCAGGACCTTTAGGCGGGGATCAGGAAATAGGAAGTAAAGTGGCACAGGGAGAAATGGATATAGTTATTTTTTTAAGAGATCCTTTAACTTCACAGCCACATGAACCAGATATTGCTGCATTACTTAGAATCTGTGATGTTCACTGTGTTCCTCTAGCTACTAATTTAGGTTCTGCAGAAGTTTTTGTAAAAGCACTAAAGTCACATAATTAATAGACAAGCTATATTCTATAGAGTTTCTAAACGAAAAATCAACTTATACTCCGGATATTCTTTACAACATTCAGCTCGTTAAATATTTTGATAAGGCGAAGCAAAAAATTTTGAAAAAATACTGAGAACTTTTGAAAACTCGTACCTCAAACAATTCAAAAGTTCTAGATTTTTTAAAAATTTTTACCTAAGTCTTATATACAAAATATTTAAAAGAGATTCATTATTGTAAAAATATGCCTACGTATAAGTTGATTTTTAAGTTAGAAAACTTATACGTAGGCATATTTTTACTAATTGGGCATTGTGAACGGTGAATTAATTTAAGTTCCATAACTATTAACTTTTAATTATTAAAAATATGCTTAAGTAATAAATAGGTCGTCCCTTAAATATATATAATTATGTGTATCATTTTAAATGGGGGAATCTATATTGGGAAATTATGATTCGGAATACCAAAATTATTATAATTCGTTAAAAGGAAGAGCCAATTACTCACCGTACCATGATAGAATGAGAAATAGTGGAAGTTTCTTTTTTCAAAAAGATAATTATTTGGTCAAGAGAATTATAAGGGATCTAATAGGAGTGTTAGTGTTGTTTGCATTCGTTATAGTTTGTAAAATTGTACAAACTCCACAGACTAAAAGTGTATATAGTTATTCTAAGGAAGTTGTGAATGAAAATTATGATTATAGCAAAATAGAAACTCAACTCAAAAATATAAATATAAATGATATTAAAAACGGGGCTGAAAATGTAATGAATCGTATTAGAGTAAATGAAGAAGAATAAATTTTAAGAGGTATTTCTGTGATTAAAATAAGTAAATATTTTATACCATATGTGATATTTCTGATTTTTATAGGGTATAAAGGGAAACTTATTTATACTTTTATTATAGTTTTCTTTCATGAAATGGTTCATTATTTAGTTGCTAGGTATTATAAATTTTCTGGGTTTGACATAGAATTTATAGCAATAGGGGCAGTTATAAAGCTTAAAGATATAGATGAAGCATTTCCAAGAGAAGATCTAATGATTTCAATTTCTGGTCCTGCAGCTAATTTAATTTTTAGCGCAGTTTTTTATTTTGCATATAAGAATTTTTGCTCAAGCATTTTCTATATGTTCTTCTCTATAAATTTAGCTATAGGATTATTTAATTTAATACCGGCTTTTCCTTTGGATGGAGGAAGAATATTGAGAAGCATCTTAAACTTAAAAATGACTTATAGAAAAGCAAATAGAATTATGATAATGACAAGTATACTTATTGGAATATCACTTATGTTTATGTACATTCTCTTATTTTTAAATGGATATAGCAATTTTAGTATAGGAATAATAGGGATATTTATAGTTACTACTTCTTTAAAGGAAAATGAAAGGATATCATATATAATTATGGGTGATATAATTAGAAAAAGGTACAAATTTATAAAGAGAGGTTATATTGAAAACAGGGCTTTATCAATATACTATAAACAGAATTTGCTTACAGCTATGGGGCTATTTGATAAGAATAAGTATAATACATTTATGGTCTTAGATGATGAGATGAATTTAATAGATACAATATACGAAGAAGAAATTATAGAAGGGTTGAAGTTATATGGAAATATAACTCTAGAAAAATTTATTGAAATATTAAATGATAAATAATACTTTTTAACCTAAGGAAAGAACAAGATTGTATAGATTTTGTCTTTGTCTTAGGTTTATATATTTTAAATTATTTTTGGTTATGCTAAAATATAGGGATGATACCTAAGAGGAGGATTTTTAATGAATAGAATTTCTGATGATATATTATTTAAAGTGGAAAAACCTGCCCGATATATTGGAGGGGAGATGAATTCCTATGTAAAAAATAAGGATGAAGTAGATATTAGATATGCATTTTGCTTTCCGGATGTATATGAAGTTGGAATGTCATACCTTGGTATGAAAATACTTTACTATATACTAAATGAAAGAAAAGATACTTATTGTGAAAGAGTATTTGCACCCTGGCCTGATATGGAAGAACTTATGAGAAAAAATAATATATCACTTTATGGACTTGAAAGCAAAGATCCTATAAAGAATTTTGATTTTATAGGGTTTACTCTTCAATATGAAATGAGTTATACCAATATTTTAAATATGTTAAATTTAGCTGGACTTTCTATTAGGGCTTCTGATAGAGGAGAAGAAGATCCTATAATTATGTGTGGAGGGCCTTGTGCCTATAACCCTGAACCTCTCTTTGATATAGCAGATATGTTTGCTTTAGGTGAATCAGAGGAACAGATGAACGAGATTATGGACCTTTACAAAGAGTATAAAGGAAGAAAAAAAGAATTTTTGAGGGCGGTGTGCCATATAGAGGGTATATATGTGCCTTCTCTTTACGATGTAAACTATAATGAAGATGGAACCATAAGAGAATTTAAACCGCTTTATGATGATGTGCCACCTAGGATTACTAAAAGGATAATCAAAAATTTTAATGATGTGGAATATCCAGATAAAATTATAGTGCCTTATACAGATATAGTACATGACAGGATAACTCTTGAGACTTTTAGGGGATGTACTAGAGGATGCAGGTTTTGTCAGGCAGGTATGATATACAGGCCTGTAAGGGAGAAAAAAACATCTAAACTTTTGGAAACAGCAGATAAGCTTATAAAAAGTACAGGATATTCAGAGGTATCTCTTACTTCTTTGAGTATATGTGATTATTCAGATTTAAAAAATTTAGTTGTTAATTTTATAAATGGACATGAAAAAGACAAAGTAGGGTTATCCTTGCCTTCACTTAGAATAGATTCTTTTTCTGTAGGACTTATAAATGAAATACAAAAAGTTAGGAAAACTGGACTTACTTTTGCACCAGAGGCAGGAAGTCAGAGGATGAGAGATGTAATAAATAAGGGTGTTACAGAGAAAAATTTGATGGATTCTGTAAGCAGTGCTTTTGAATCTGGATGGTCTACCATAAAGTTGTATTTTATGATAGGGCTTCCCTATGAAACTATGGAAGATATAAAGGAAATTGCACATTTATCCCAAAAAGTAGTGGATGAATATTTCAAAGTACCTAAGGATAAAAGAAAAAAGGGATTAAAAGTAACAGTTAGTACTTCAATATTTGTGCCAAAACCTTTTACACCATTTCAGTGGACTGCTCAAATAAAAATGGAAGATGTTAAAGAAGAAATTAGAGAATTGAGATCTTCCATAAACAGTAGGCATATAGTATATAATTGGCATGAGAGTCCTTTAAGCTATTTGGAAGCTGTATTTGCAAGGGGAGATAGAAGGCTCTGTGAAGTACTTATTAAAGCTTATGAAAAGGGAGCTAAGTTCGATAGCTGGTCAGAGTATTTCAATTTTGATTTATGGGAAGAAGCCTTTAAAGAATGTAATGTGGATGGCGATTTTTATGCTTATAGAAATAGAAATTATGAAGAAATACTTCCCTGGGATTTCATAGATATAGGAGTAAATAAGAAATTCTTAATAGAGGAAAATGAAAAAGCTAAAAGGGCTGAAGTAACTCCGGATTGTAGATTGGGATGTAAAAATTGCGGAGTTAATATTAATTTAGGAGGTGAATGTTTTGAGAGCTCAGTACTTAATAAAGTTCAGTAAAAAACATAATATAAGATTCATAGGGCATCTTGATTTATTGAGGACCATACAGAGGATGATAAAGAGATCAGAGCTTCCTGTAGAATATTCTAATGGATTTAATCCACACATAAATATGTCTATAGCACAGCCTCTAGCTGTAGGAGTTTATTCCTGTGGAGAATATATGGATTTATATTTTGAAAAAGAAATTTCAGAAGATCATATTAAAGAAAAATTAAATAAAAATGCACCTAGTGGAATAGGAGTATTAAGGGTGGATAAAGTAAAAAATGTAGAAAATAAAAAAGTATTTAAATCCATGGCAGAAATAAATGCAGCTAAGTACATAATCAACATAAAATATAAAGACATAAGTAAACTTAAAGAAAGTATGGAAAGTTTAATGAAATCTCCAACTTGGAATACGATAAAAAAGACCAAAAAAGGAGAGAAAGAAATAGATATAAAAAAATTAGTAAAGGAATTGAACTATGAAGTCTCTGAAAATAGACTTAGACTAGAAACTGTTATAAGCTGTGGAAGTGTAGAAAATTTATCTCCAGAACTTTTATCAAGTTTTATACAAAACAATACTGAAAATGCTGACAAAGAGTGTTTTATTGATATAATGAGAGAAGAAGTGTATGGGAGAAGACAGAATAAGTTACTCCCATTACATGAGTATGTATCAGACTTATATTAACCTGAAGGAGAGGTGAATTATGGTTTGGAAGAAATATTTGTTGAAAGAAGTGCGGAAGGTTTTTTGAGAATTGCTATAAAGGAAAATGATATTCTAAAAGAATGCCATATTCAGGAAGAAAGAGGCAATGCTTACCCGGGAGAAGTGTACATAGGTGTAGTTAAAAATGTAGTACCAGCTATAAAATGTGCTTTTATAGATATAAACTGCAGGAGAAATGCCTATATGTATATGGACAGCAAGTTTAGAAATCTTAACTTAAAAAAAGGTGAAAAAATTTTGGTACAGGTAACAAAGGAAGATTATGGAAGAAAAGGAGCCAAAGTTATTAAGATTATAAGCTTACCAGGTAAATATTGCGTTTTAAGTAATTTTAGCAAAGGCATGAGGTTTTCACAAAAAATACAGGATGAATCGTTTAAGAAGCTTATATTGGAGAAAATAAAAATACCATCAGGTATTGGGGTAATGATAAGAACCGATGCCCAGAATGTTCCAGCAGAATTTATAAATAAAGAAATCCATAAATTGAATGATATATATAACAAGATAAAAAATAAAGCTCAGTATGCCCTAAAGCCTGAACTCATGTTTGATAGTGGGGGTGCGCTGGGTGAAGTACTTAGAGATAGATTGTGGGATAGTAATTTAAAGATATATGTAAACAATGATGTGGATTATAAATATATAGAGGATTTTCTAAAAGGTGTATGCAATGTAAATGTACACCTAGAACTGTATACGGGTGAAAAAACTCTTCTGTCTCATTATAATATGGAAAATCAAATATTAAATTTACGAAATAATAGAATAGAATTAAATTGTGGTGGATATATAGTTATAAATAAAACAGAAGCTATGTTTGTAATAGATGTTAATTCGGGTAAAAACATAAGAAATAATAAAATGGATAAAACAGTATTTATAACTAATCTGCAAGCGGCGGAAGAAATTGCAAGGCAAATAGTGCTTAAAAATTTAAGTGGAATAATATTAATAGATTTTATAGATATGGAAGATGAGGCAGATAAGAAAAAGGTTATGGACAAACTTAAAGCTGGTTTCTTAAATAGCAAAAGTAAGGTTGTTATATACCCTTTTACGGAGTTGAATCTAGTGCAGATAGCTAGAAAAAGACAGGGTAAACCAATATATGATTATATAGAGGAAGATTGCAGGTACTGTGATGGAACGGGAAAAAAAATAAAACTATCTTATATGATGGTTCTCATAAGAAATGAAATTTCAAATATAAGTTGTGACAGGGATGTAAAAGATTTTCACATACAGATAGATGTATCTTATGAAAAAGATGTTAAAAATAATATGGATAGGTTTATAAAAGGCATAGGTGCTGGGGACAAGAGAATATATATTACTTATGAAAAGAAAGTATCTTATAAGATAGAACCCCTTGAGTTTATGAGCCAGATAGAACATCTGAAAGAGTTTAAAGTAAATTGAAAAAACTTTACAAACAATAACATATGTGTTAAAATGGCATTTGTAGACCGCTCAAAAAAGGTTTTATAAATTATAGAAGAATGGATTTTCTATATACCTTTTAGGCGAGACTGGATTGAGGAGGTGTTTTAAATGTATGCAGTTGTAGCTACTGGTGGAAAACAGTATAAGGTTTCAGAAGGAGACGTTATATATGTTGAAAAATTAGATGCTGAAGTTGATTCAACAGTTGAACTTGACAAAGTTTTAGTAGTAGGTAAAGATGACGCAGGTGTAGTTATTGGAAAACCTGTAGTTGAAGGAGCTAAAGTAAGTGCTAAGGTATTGGCACAGGGAAAAGCTAAAAAAGTTATAGTCTTCAAGTATAAGGCTAAAAAGGATTACAGAAAGAAGCAGGGACATAGACAGCCTTACACTAAATTACAAATTGAAAAAATTGATGCGTAATTATGATTGAAGCGTTTTTTAAAAGAGAATCTTGTAATTTGGTTTCAGTTGTACTTAAAGGCCATGCGGAATCAGTAAACCAAGGGTATGACATGGTGTGTAGCGCTGTTTCTGCCATATCTCAAACTACTGTAATAGGAATAACAGAAGTGTTAAAGCTTGAATTAAAGTACTCTATAAAGGATGGATTTTTAAGCTTTTCTTTAAAAGATATGAAACAGGATGACATTTTAAAATGTCAGGTACTTGTGGAAACTATGTTACTCGGTTTGAAAAGTATTGAATTTAATTTTAGTGAATATATAAATGTAAAGGTAGAGGAGGTGTAATTTTATGTTAATTATGAATCTTCAACTATTTGCCCATAAAAAAGGAGTAGGTAGTTCAAGGAATGGTAGAGATAGTGAATCTAAAAGATTAGGTACTAAATCTGCTGATGGACAGTTTGTTTTAGCTGGAAACATATTAGTTAGACAGCGAGGAACAAAAATTCATCCTGGAACTAACGTTGGAAGAGGATCTGACGATACTTTATTTGCAAAGATAGATGGTGTAGTTAGATACGAAAGAGTAGGAAAGACTAAAAAGAAGGCCAGCGTATATCCTTTAAAGTTAGAAGAATTAGCAGCTGAATAGTATTATTAAGGCACCCTAATGAGGGTGCTTTTTTAAAATTCCTTATTTTAAGAAAAAAGTTGTATACTGTGGTTAGAGTGAATTACTTACTTATCTGTGGGAATAATAGAATTTAGAATAAAGTGATTTTTTAATTTAATATAATTAACTTTTGAAAGGAAGTGAGCGGCATGTTTGTAGATACAGCTAAAATATTTGTAACCTCTGGAGATGGTGGAGATGGATCCATTTCTTTTAGAAGGGAAAAGTATGTAGCCTTTGGAGGACCAGATGGTGGAGATGGCGGAAAAGGCGGAGATGTTATACTTGTAGTAGATACAGAAAGCACTACACTTTTGGATTTTGCATATAGGAAAAAGTATCGTGCAGAAAAAGGTGAAAATGGAGCAGGATCTAAGTGTTTTGGAAGAAATGGAAAGGATCTTTACATAAAGGTACCTATGGGAACAGTTGTAAAGGATGTGAAAACGAATAAAATAATGGCAGATCTTGCTCATCCTGAAGACAAATGCATAGTTGCAAAAGGTGGAAGAGGTGGAAGAGGAAATGTGAGGTTCACAACTCCTGTAAGGCAGGCACCAGATTTTGCTGAGCCAGGAATGCCAGGAGAAGAAAGATATATATCCTTGGAACTTAAGTTACTGGCAGATGTAGGACTTTTAGGATTTCCCAATGTAGGCAAATCAACTCTTTTGTCTATAGTGACTAAGGCTACACCTAAAATTGCAAATTACCATTTTACAACATTATCTCCTAATCTGGGAGTAACTAATATTTCAGGAATAAAAAGCTTTGTAATAGCAGATATACCAGGTATAATAGAAGGTGCAGCAGAAGGAGTAGGCCTTGGAATTGAATTTTTAAGACATATCCAAAGGACAAGACTTTTAATACACGTAGTAGATATATCAGGAATTGAAGGAAGAGATGCTTTCGATGACTTTACCAAAATAAATAATGAATTGAAAAAGTATGATGTAAAACTCTGGGATAAACCTCAGATAATTGCTGCAAACAAATCAGATATGTTATATGATAATGAATTATTTGAAAACTTCAGAAAAAAAGTTGGTCAATTAGGATATGACAAGGTATTTAAAATATCTGCAGCTACAGGACAGGGTGTTAAAGAACTTATGAAGGAAGCTGCTAGGATACTAAGTACTATACCTGTAGAAAATATTGAAATAAATGAAGAAGATAAATTTGTACCTGAAGAAAAGAAATTTACTTATAACATAAGAAAAGAAGAAAATACTTTTATAGTGGAAGGAAGTTTTGTTGATAGGTTACTTGGAAGCGTCAATGTAAATGATCCTGACGAATTACGATATTTTTATAAGGTACTTAAAAACAAAGGAGTTATGCAGGAATTAATGGATATGGGAATTAAAGATGGGGATGTAGTTAAGCTGAATGATTTTGAATTTGATTATGTAATGTAATAAAAAAATAAATGGAGAGAAAATAGATGGTTAAAAAAGCTATTTTTGGGGGAACATTTGATCCAATACACAATGGACATATACATATAGCTTATGAAACTTTATATAGATTGGGAGTAAATAATATTGTATTTATACCGACAGGTAATCCTCCCCATAAAGCGAACAAAGATGTAACAAGTGCTTTTTTGAGATACGAGATGGTAAAGGCAGCTGTAGGTACGGAAAGTAAATTCTCTGTAAGTAAATATGAAATAAATAAGCCTAATTTAAGCTATACGTATAATACCTTAAAACATTTTAATAAAGTCGAAAGGAAAACCAAATGGTATTTCCTAACAGGAGTAGACTGTCTAATGGACATTGAAAATTGGAACAGGGTAGAGGATATATTTAAGTTGTGTCAATTTATAGTATTTAATAGGCCAGGGTTTCCGGATTTTACTGCACAAAACATAAAAGAACAGAAAGAAAAAATAGAAAAAAAGTATTCTACTAAAATTATATATTTAGATGCTCCTCTATTTGATATTTCTTCTACAGATATACGAAAAAATATTAAAATGGGCAGAAATGTGAGTTATCTTCTTCCCGAGAGTGTTTATGACATTATTAAACAACATAATCTTTATAAATAAAATTAAATAATTTTTTGGAGTGATAAGGGATGTGGAGTGAAGAACAGATCAAAGAATATTTAAATGAGAAGCTGAAGAAAAACAGATATGAGCATAGTTTGAGTGTACAGGATACGGCAATAAAGTTAGCTGAATTTTATCATGTGGATGTTAAAAAGGCAAGTACAGCAGGGCTTGTTCATGATTGTGCTAAGCACATGTCAAATGATGAAATTTTGTCTATGGCACATGAGAATCAGATTCCTATAGATGAAGTAAGTGCATTAAATCCTCAACTTCTCCATGGAAACATTGCTGCAGTTATAGCAAAAAATGTTATGGGGATTTATGATGAGGAAATATTGAGTGCAGTAGCTTGCCATACCACAGGTAAAAAAGATATGAATCTTTTAGAAAAGATAGTGTATATTGCAGATTACATAGAGCCTTTAAGAAATTTCCCAGGAGTAGAAATACTTAGAGAAGAGGCGTTTACAAATTTAGATACTGCGCTTTTAGATGCCTTTAATAATACTATAAAAGTTGTAATTGATAGGGGACAACTCTTGCATGTAAATACAATTAGCGGCAGAAATTATTTGGTTTTTAAAAAAGCTCATAGATAAATTTTAATTGTATACAAGTAAATACGCTATAATTAGTATATTATAAATTTTAAGCTTATTTTAGGAGGTTTTTTATAATGGAAAAAGAAATAATAAGCACAAAAAAAGCGCCAGGGGCTGTAGGACCTTATTCTCAGGCTGTTAAGGTTGGAAACTTTTTATTTACATCAGGCCAAATTCCACTGGATCCATCTACAGGAGAATTAGTCTCAAGTGACATTAAAAAGGCAACAGAGAGGTCACTTGAAAACATAAAAGCTTTACTAGAAGAAGCAGGAACAAGTTTTGATAAAGTTATTAAGACTACTGTATATGTAAAAAGTATGTCAGATTTTGCAGCTGTAAATGAAGTATATGCAAAATATTTTAAAAAGGATATGCCTGCAAGATCTTGTGTAGAAGTAAAGCTTCCAAAAGATGCATTGGTTGAAGTAGAAGTAATAGCATTAGTTGATTAATTGTAGAGTTCTTAAACGAAAAATAAATTTATACTCCGAATATTTTTACAATTACAAGTACGATTAAATGTTTTGATAAGTCTAAGCAGAAAATTTACAAAAACATAAGGGCTTTTGAAAGGTCGTACCTCAGACAATTCAAAAGCCCTAAGTTTTTTGTGAATTTTCCACTAAGACTTATATGGAAAATATTTAAATGTACTTGCTTATTGTAGAATATTTTTACGTATAAGTTTATTTTAAGTTAGAAACTCCTAACACTTAAGAAAATCATCCATAACTATTAATTATATTTAGCAGTTTCATGCAGAAAGGAAGAGTTGTATGACGGAAAATAAGATAGTATTTACAGTAGACGAAAAAGATGAAGGCTTGAAATTGAGATATTATCTGCAAAGAGTTCAGAGACTTTCAGGCAGACTTATAAAAGGGGCGGCCTTGAGTGGAAGGATAGAGATAAACAATAAAAGGGTAAAATTAAACCATATAGTAAAGTCAGGGGAAAGTATATCTTTAAACCTTGTAAAAGAGGAATCTCAAAATGTAGAGCCTGAGAAGATGGATATAGAAGTAGCATACGAAGATGATGATCTGATAGTTGTAAATAAAAGACCAGGTATAGTGGTGCATCCTACAAGAAGTTATCCCTCAGGTACTTTGGCTAACGGACTTATGTATTATTTTAAGGAAAAAGGAGAAGACTGTATAGTCAGATTAGTAAGCAGATTGGATATGGATACTTCAGGTCTTATAATAGTTGGAAAAAATCAATTTGCTCATATGGCTCTGGCAAGAGATATGAAGAGTGAAGAATTTGAAAAAAGTTACATTGCTGTTATCCATGGCAAGATGAAAGAAAATGAAGGAACTATAGATTTACCAATATATAGGCAAGAAGGAGAAGATATAAGAAGAATTATAGATGAAAGAGGACAGAAAAGTATTACTCACTATAAGGTAATAAAGGATTTTAAGAATGATCAGTTATTAAAGCTTACGTTAGAAACGGGAAGAACCCACCAAATAAGAGTACATTTAAGTTATTTAGGTCATCCTCTTTATGGAGATACATTGTATGGAAAAGAGGATGACAGTATGTATATAAATAGGCAGGCACTTCATGCTTATAGGCTTAAGTTTCCACACCCTAGGGGAAATAAGATATTGGAGCTAGAAACTGCTATTCCAGAAGATATTCTAAAATTAATAGAAAAAATAAGCTGAAACCCTATGTATTTTAAGTTTCAGCTTATTTTAATATGATTATTTGTTAGAGAATACACGTTTTTTCAACACAAATACAACAGCTAAAATTATAATGATAATTGGTACAGCGAGTAAATACTTATTTTTCATGATAATTTTTTGCATATTATTAGAATTTAATACTTGTTTTTCACCATGAGCTATACTGCTTGCAAGCTTTAATTTCCCTATTTCTTTTCCTTCAAAGGATATAGAAGCTTCGTCAACTATATCTCCCTTTTTAAAGAATCTAAACATTAAGTTTTTATCCTTTAGGGTTACCTGGGGTACATTTGTATCATCCTTAGGCTTAATATAGTAAAAATCATAAGCAGCAATTAGTGGAATAGAAAGTCCATCTTTATTATAAGTTGTGACTAAAGCTCCTTTTTGGTACAATTTAGTAAAGGTAAAATTGTTAAATCCAAAATTAAATAGGGATACTGCGTCAGGAAAAAAAGTTTTATTTTTATCATGAATTAGTGCAACTATAAGCTGTTGTCCATTTCTTGTAGCTGTAGATACGTAGGAGTGAAATGATTGTACAGTATATCCTGTTTTACCTCCTAGGCATCCACTGTAATAATAGGTGGATTGTTTTTGTATCAATTTATTTTCATTCCATACTTCTCTTGGCTGTGGGGATTTGTTGGTAGCTGGGATAGTGTAAGATATAGTAGTAGCTATCTTAGAATATTCAGGATGCTTAGATAATGCTCTCATCATTAGAGCTAAATCCCTTGCTGAGGTTTTATGGCTTTCATCAAATAATCCAGTAGGATTTACAAAATTGGTATTTTTGGCGCCAAGTTCCTTAGCCCGTTTATTCATCTTAACTACAAACTTATCCATAGTACCACCTATATGCTCTGCTAGTGCTTCTGCACAATCGTTGTCTGAAGCTAGCAGTAAACCATATAACAAATCCTTTACAGTTAATTGCTCGCCTTCACAGAGTCCAACTCTAGTTCCATCTACATTTGGTGGATTTTTACCGATTATAACTTTATCATTTAAATTTGTATTTTCAAGTGTTAAAAGTGCAGTCATTATTTTGGTAGTGGATGCTGGTGGATACGCAGTGTCTGGGTTTTTAGAATACAAAAGCTGGCCAGTAGCTGCATCCAAGATTACAGCGCCATCAGCTGAAACAGGAGGAGGCATTTCTTTAGCATGAACTACTCCATAGGGATTATTAGAACAAATAAGCAAAAACAGTAGTGCAAATGTGACTATTCTTTTCATTTTTTCCTCCTTTAGGACAATTCCTAAATATTATATCAAAAAAATAATATATATGCGACATAATTTTTTTAAATTGTCAATAATTTAAATTATAAACATAAATATATTTCATTGCAAATTACAATTATATAAGGCATTTGAAAGAAAATAACAAGTCAAAGATGCGACGGATATTTTTTATCAGACAAGGAGGCAGGTTCCGCAGATAGTGAATCCTATCTAAGGGTTCTACCGACGCAGTATGATAAAAAATATCCTAGTATACTGACTAGTTATTTCTTTGAAAATGCCTAAAAGGAGAATAGTAATGAGAGATAAGAAAAAAATTATAGGTTCAATTGTTATTTTGATTATATTTGCCTTATTCTTAATTATAGGATATGTGAATTCAAGGCCATCCAGTAATACTGCAGTGAAGAGTGAAGAAGTATTTAAAGATCAGGATAATACTGGAGAAGCTTCTAAAAGTAAATCAGATAAGGGCATAACTGTATATGTAAATGGAGAAGTTAAAAATCCTGGAGTTTATAAATTGAAAAATGATAGTAGAATACAGGATATCGTAAAGGAAGCAGGTGGATTTACAGCTGCAGCGGATACAAGTAAACTAAATTTAGCTAAGAAGTTAAAGGATGAAGATTATATATATGTAGACAAAAAAGGAGATAATGGATCAAATAAGGTTGAATCCGGAGGAAAAGGAGGCAGTAGTGGAGGAGTAGAACAAGACGGAAGGGTAAATATAAACAAGGCTTCCAAAGAGGAATTAAAAACAATATCTGGAGTTGGAGATGTTACTGCCCAAAAGATAATAGACTATAGAGAAAAAAATGGTAATTTTTCTTCTATTGAGGATTTAAAAAAAGTGGGAAGAATAGGTGATAAAACCATTGAAAAGATAAAGGATAAGATAGATGTAAGGTAAATGTAGACAGATGAAGTTTGTTATAAAATGGTGTACAATATTGTAGAGAATGAATTTCTATTGGAGGTGTTATTTTGAAGTATAAAAGACTAACAGAACTTACTCGAACTTCTGGGTGAGCAGCTAAAATAGGACCGGAGGCCCTTTCTAAAATACTGGGTAAGTTACCTCGAATGGAAAACGAAAATTTAATGGTTGGTATAGAAACTTCGGATGATGCTGCGGTTTATAAATTAGATGATGATACAGCAGTAATACAAACACTTGATTTTTTTACACCAATAGTGGATGATCCTTATACTTTTGGTCAAATAGCTGCAGCAAATTCTCTAAGTGATATATATGCCATGGGAGGAAAGCCTAAAGTAGCACTTAATATAGTTTGTTTTCCTTCCTGTCTTCCTGAAGAGGTGCTAGGAGAAATACTAAAAGGTGGTGCTGATAAAGTTATTGAAGCAGGTGCAGTAGTAGTGGGAGGCCACACTGTAGAGGACAATGAGCCTAAATATGGGTTGTCAGTTATGGGACTCGTACATCCTAATAACATACTTAAAAATTGTGGATCTGAAGTAGGGGATGTAATTATACTTACTAAGCCGTTAGGTATAGGAATAATTAATACTGCCATAAAAGGAGAAATGGCATCTAAAGAAGCGTATGATAAGGCAGTTAGAGTTATGTCTACTTTAAATAAGTATGCAGGAGAAATAGTAAGTAAATACTCTGTAAGTGCATGTACAGATGTAACTGGTTTTGGAATTATGGGACACGCATATGAAATGGCTTCTGCCTCTGGTGTTACATTAAAGCTTTATGCAAGTAGAATACCTTATATACAAGAGGCAAGAGAATATGCCGAAATGGGGTTGGTACCGGCAGGTGCATATAGAAATAAAGACTATTTGAAAGGTAAATATTCAATAGAAAATGTACCTGAGTGGATGGAAGATATTTTATTTGATCCACAGACATCTGGTGGGCTTCTTATAACTTGCAGCAGGTCAGAAGGTATTAAAATTATGGAGGAACTTTCAAGGCTTGAAGTAAAATCTTCTGTAATAGGTGAAGTCATACCTATTCAGGTGAAGAAATATATAGAAGTAGAATAATGGTTTAAAGGGGTGAAAATCAAGTTGTGGATAAAAAACAATTATTAAGAAAACTTCCTAAGATGGATGAACTCTTGAATGAAGAAATTGTAAAATTAGAGGCTGGCACTACAATGAAAGAAATTGTAATGGAATCTTTAAGAGAAGCTGTAGACAATTATAGAAATCTTATTTTAAAGGGTAAAATTGAAGACTTTACAAAAGAAGGTATATTGAAAAGCTTTAGAATAATAATTGAACAAAAAAAACAGCCCAACTTGAAAAATGTAATAAATGCTACGGGAGTTATCATACATACTAATCTAGGGAGATCCATTTTAAGTGATGGTGCTTTAAAGAATGTAATTGACGCAGCTCATAATTATAGTAATTTGGAATACGATCTGGAAAAGGGCACAAGAGGATCTAGGTATAGCCACGTAGAAGAGCTGATTAAAAGGATTACAGGAGCAGAGGCTTCTTTAGTTGTAAATAACAATGCAGCTGCAGTAGTCTTGGTTTTAAATACTCTTTGCAGTGGAAAGGAAGCCATAGTGTCCAGGGGGCAACTGGTGGAAATAGGGGGCTCTTTTAGAATACCTGAAGTTATGGAATTCAGTGGAGTTAACCTTGTGGAAGTAGGAACAACTAATAAAACCCATCTCAAAGATTATGAGAATGCCCTTAGTGAAAATACGGGAGCATTTTTAAAAGTTCACACATCTAATTTCAAAATAATTGGTTTTTCAGAAGAGGTGTCTTTAGAAGAACTGGTGAAACTGTCAGTAAAAAGCAGGATACCAGTAGTAGAGGATATAGGAAGCGGAACACTTGTAGACTTTTCTAAATATGGATTTGAGTATGAGCCTACAGTACAGGAAAGTATAGATAAAGGTGTTGACGTAGTTACTTTTAGTGGAGATAAAATGCTGGGAGGGCCTCAGGCGGGCATAATTGTAGGAAAGAAAAAATATATAGACAAGATGAAAGAAAATCAGCTTACAAGGGCTCTTAGAATAGATAAAATGACTCTTGCAGCTCTTGAAGGCACATTAAAATATTATCTAGATGAAAGTGAAGCAATAAAAAATATACCAACACTGCATATGATACTTGCAAGTGAAGACGAGCAAAAACGCAGGGCTCTTATTTTGAAGGAAAAGCTTGAAAATAAGAATTTGAATTTTAAATTTACTGTAGAAGGAGATTATTCCATGGTAGGAGGGGGATCCATGCCGGGACAAAAAATACCTACCTATGTAATTAAAGCAGAAAGCAGCAGTGTATCACCAGAGCAGGTTGATAAAAAGTTTAGAAAGAGAAGAGTACCTATAATTGTACGGTTAGCGCATAATCAAGTTATAATGGATTTAAGAACTATGCTAGATAGGGATTTTGATGTTTTGGTAGATGCTTTTACAGAGTTTTAGCTTAAGGTATTTCTTTCAAATGCCTAACTTGATACATTTCAGTTTGGAGGTAATTTTGCATGAAGCATGTTGTAATAGGAACAGCGGGGCATATAGACCATGGCAAAACTGCACTTATAAGAGCCTTGACAGGAAGGGAAACTGATACTTTAAAAGAAGAGAAAGAAAGAGGAATATCCATAAACCTTGGATTTACTTTCTTTAATTTGCCATCAGGGAAAAAAGCTGGAATTATAGATGTGCCTGGCCATGAAAAATTTATAAAAAATATGTTAGCTGGGGTTAGTGGTATAGATTTAGTACTCATGGTGATTGCAGCAGATGAGGGAGTTATGCCGCAGACCAGAGAGCACTTTGAAATACTTCAACTTTTAAATGTAAATAAAGGTATTATTGTCGTTACTAAAATAGATCTAGTAGATGAAGAGTGGCTGGATATGGTATTAGAGGATATAAAGAAAGAGTTTAAAGGAACTTTTTTAGAGAATGCTCCCATATGCAAAGTTTCTTCTAAAACTAAAATTGGTTTAGATTCTCTGGCGAAAGAAATAGATAGACTTACAGAAGATGTTTCCTGTAAAGATGTAAGAGGGCATTTTAGACTTCCAGTAGACAGAGTTTTTTCTATAAGTGGATTTGGCACAGTTGTAACGGGTACCGTAATTAGTGGAAGTATTAGAGAAGGTGAACAAGTACAAATATATCCTTCCAAAGTATTATCTAAAGTGAGAGGTATACAAATAAATGATAAGCAGGTAAAAAGAGCTGAAGCAGGTGAAAGATGTGGAATAAATTTAGCTAATGTAAAAACCAGTAATATAGATAGGGGAGATGTAATATCGCTAGAAAATTTAATGGAACCATCTCTCATGATAGACTGCAAATTACATTATTTAAAGAGTGCACCAAAACCTTTGAAAAATAGACAAAGGGTAAGGATTTACCATGGTACCAGTGAAATCATATGTAGGGTAGTAATACTTGATAAGAAGGAAGTAAATCCAGGAGAAGATTCTTACGTTCAATTTAGATTGGAAAAGCAGCTTACTTCCCAGAGAAAAGATAGATTTGTAATAAGAAGCTATTCTCCTATGAGTACAATAGGTGGGGGAATTATAATAGAACCTTCTGCTAAGAAAGCTAAAAGATTTAATGAGGAATATATAGAAGAGTTAAGAATAAAAGAAAAAGGGAATACACAAAATATACTAGAAGGTGTCATTAAAAATTTAAGCGAAAATTATCCTAAAGAAGAGGATATATTAAAAGCTTTGGGCAAAAACGAAGTCAGCATAAAGAATCAGTTAAAAAAGCTAGTAGATAGTGGAATAATAATATTATTAAATGGAGGAGAAAAAACTGTATATCTTCATAAAGATTTTTTGAATGAAAAAATTAATGTATTAGAGAATATACTAGAAAAGTTTCATGAAGATAATCCTTTAAAAATAGGAATATCTAAAGAGGAAATTAAAAATAAAGTATTTGGAAAAAAAATTAAGCAAAAAATATATGATTGTATAATGGAGTTTTTGGAAAATGAAAATGTTATAAACACTTACAAAAATTTTGTATCCCTAATAGATTTTCAACCTAAATACAATGATATGCAGAATGATATTAGAAAAAATATACTGAGTGAGTTTAAAAAGCAAAAGTTTATTCCACCAAAGTATTCAGATTTAGAGAGTATGTGCAAGGATAAAAAATCATTTAAAATGGTATTTGAATCTTTAGTTGATAGAGAAGATATAGTTAAAGTTTCTGAGAATTTCTGGCTTCTTTCTGAGTACTATGAAAAAGCTAAAGATATTGTAATAAATTTTATAAAGGAGCATGGAAGCATATCAATTGCTGAATTTAGAGATGAACTGCAAACCAGCAGAAAGTATGCTTTAGCACTTATGGAACATTTTGATGCTATAAAGTTTACCAAGAGAATGGAAGATAAAAGAATCCTTTATTAACCACATATGAATTCGTTGACATTAGGTTTTGGTTTACTTATAATAGTACTTGGCGATTTCAAATGGGAGTAGATAGGTGCTGGTGTGCCTGCCAGTCTTCAAAACTGTGTTGTCGTGCTAATACCACGATGGGTGAGTTCGATTCTCACATATTCCCGCCAGTTGATATTACAAGCTTTAGATATCAAGGATTCAGATGGATTACATAAAATAGATTATATATTTAAAGGGATTTCTATAATAGTTATGTTATAGAAATCCTTTTTTTGCTTTGCCTAAAAAGAGAGGAGATTAGTTATATCAATGGTTGGAAGGAAAAATGCGTAATATTTTACAATATATGAATTTAATATAAATTTAATTTCATGAGCAACTCTAATGTGTACATTTTGTATAAATTATTATTAAAAAAATGTACATTCTGCAAATAGAATTACAAATTTCCATTTGCTATAATATAATTATATCAAATAGTTGATAAATTACGACGATTTCTGCTGGTTCTTTTGTTACTTATACGATAATAAAAAATGTATAAATTTAGTCAGGAGAATTAGAGATTATGACATATCTTTTCAATTAAGGCAGCAGATACATATCCTGATTAGGGCCAATTAAATGTTGTGAACAGCTGAGGACCTGTATTTTCTTAATGTAAATGTTTAATAGGATTTTTGGGGTGTAGGATGATGAACATATTATATACAAAAATATTGTAAAAGCACCTAATCTCATTTTCCTGAATCCCGCTGTGTTATTTTTATCAACTATGTGTACAATGGGTGATATGGTCGTGATACCTATTGTAAGTAATTTATACTAGGTATTAAAAATGATAATTTAGCCAATGCTATTATTAGCGGATCATCCATGATAGGTGTTATTTTTGCTTTATTGGTGCTACTTTAGTAGACACAATAAACAAAAAGACATTAATAATTATCAGCTTTGTCTTGTTGACGTTTACTTCTGTTTTTGACAGTGCAATTGTCAACGATTACTATATGTTGGTATGCCGTTTGATTGTTATGGGCGTCGTATTGGGATTAGAAGTAGTACTGGAAAATATTCAGGATACAGCAATTGGTATAATGGGCGTAGTAAACGAAATTGCGTTATTTTTTTGTGTATATGCAGTTACAGGTATGAAATCAATTATGGAATTTACTTCCTCTTTGTCCGTATGGCCAATATTAGGTGTGATTTGTCTTGTGGCTGGTGTATTTGCCGTAATTGGATTTATTAAAAGTGAAAAAAGTTTTGATGAAAAGTATAAGGTACAAATCAAAGAAGTTTAAAGTGTTGTAGTATTAATTGACACAATTGTAACTTAAGTAAATGTTTAAAGAAGGGGTGTATATTATGATAATAATTGGTGAAAAAATTAATGGAGCGATTCCTTCCACAGGTAAAGCCATTGCAGCAAAGGATTCAGAATTCATAAGAAATCTTGCAATAAAGCAAACAGAAGCAGGTGCAGATTTTATTGATGTTTGTGCTTCAGTGGATGACGACATTGAACTGGAAACAATGAAATGGCTTATAGACATCGTACAGGATGCAACCGATGTGCCTATCGCAGTGGATAGTCCTAACCCCCACACATGCGTAGAAGCCATGAAATACTGTAAGAAGCCAGGCCTTTTCAATTCCGTGTCAATGGAAGGGGACAAGATTGATGTGGCATTTCCTGCAATCGCTGATACAAAATGGGAGTGTGTTGCTCTCTTGAACAGCGACAAAGGAATTCCCAAAACTGCTAAAGACCGTTTGGATGTATTTGCAGAGTTAATGGCAAAAGTAAAAGAATACAACATTGATCCGTCCAGGATGCATATTGATCCCTTGATTGAAATGCTGTGTACATCAGAAGAAGGAATTAACATGGTAACCGAAGTTATGAAGAAAATCAAAGAATTGTATCCTACGATTCATGTTGTTGGAGCTGTTAGTAATATCTCCTTTAATATTCCAGCCAGGAAAATTGTCAATCAGGCATTTGCAGTATTGGCTATGAATGCAGGAATGGACAGTTTTATTCTTGATCCATTAAATCAGGATTTAATAGGGATGTTGTTTGCAACAGAAGCACTATTAGGTGAAGACGAGTACTGCATGGAATATATTAGAGCATACAGAGAAGGAATATTTGGTAAAAAGAAATAATTACATAAATAATAAGGATAAATAATTATATAAACAATAAGGAGGAAAAAATAATGTCTAAAATTGAAGAAGTAAAAGTTAATTTAGAGGCAGGTAAAACTAAACTTATTAAAGGATTGGTGCAGGAAGCACTAGATGAGGGAAGCAAAGCAGAAGATATACTTCAAGCTATGATTGACTCAATGGGTGTTGTAGGCGATAAATTCTCCACAGGAGAAATATTCGTACCTGAAATGTTAATAGCAGCAAAAGCAATGTCAAGAGGTGTAGAAGTGCTTAAACCTCATCTTGCAAGTGGGGCTTCAACTTCTTTAGGCACATGTGTTATTGGAACAGTTGCAGGTGATTTACATGATATTGGTAAAAATCTAGTTTCAATGATGATGGAAAGCACTGGATTTAAAATAGTAGACCTTGGAGTAGATGTACCTGCTGATAAATTTGTTGAAGCAGTTAAGGCAAATGAAAATGTAAAAATAGTAGCATGCTCAGCACTTCTTACTACGACAATGGCAGCTTTGAAGAAAACAGTTGAGACTTTAAGAGAAAGTGGATTAAAAGGATTCAAGATAATGGTTGGTGGTGCTCCTGTAACAGCTGAATTTGCGGATTCAATAGGAGCAGATGCATATACACCTGATGCAGGTAGTGCTGCAGTTAAGGCTAAAGAATTGGCAACGGCATAAATATATTATAAATAATATAAGGAGGTATTGTTGTATGTTAACTAAAAGACAGAATTTACTAGAAACTATTAAAGGTGGAAATCCAGATCGTTTTGTTAATCAATACGAATTTTTGAATATGATCATGGAAATGCCTTTGGGAAGTAGATCTAACTACGGTTGTACTTGGAAAGATAATTGGGGGATAACATGGCAGTGGCCAGAAGGTCAACTTGGTGCGTTCCCTGTTCATGATGACGAACACAGAGTTTTAAAAGATGTTACTGAATGGAAGAAATATGTTAAAATTCCTACAATTCCAACTTCTGATGAAGCTTGGGCTCCAGCTATTGCTCATGCTAATTCTGTTGACCGTAATGAGGAATTTGTGGCACCTTTCTATGCTCCAGGTGTCTTTGAAATGACACATCATCTTATGGGCATGGAAGATGCATTAATGAGTTTATATGAAGAGCCTGAAGCTATGCATGAGTTAATTGACGCCCTTACGCAGTATGAGCTGGATGTTGCAAAAGTGATAGTTGAAAAACTTCATCCAGATTGCATTTTCCATCATGATGACTGGGGAAGTCAAAAAAACTCTTTTGTGGCTCCTAAAATGTTTGAAGAGTTCTTTCTTCCGGCTTATAAAAAAATCTATGGTTACTATAAAGCCAATGGTGTTGAATTGATTGTTCACCACAGCGATTCTTATGCTGCTAACTTGGTTCCATATATGATCGAAATGGGAATCGATATATGGCAAGGCGTTATGAACACTAATAACATCCCTGAATTGATCAAGCAATATGGTGGAAAAATATCCTTTATGGGAGGACTCCACAGTGGTTTGATTGATTTTCCAGATTGGACACTTGAAAATTGTATCAAACATGTAGAAGAAGCTTGCAAAGCTAATGGAAAGAAATACTTTATTCCATGCCTGACTGCGGGTTTACCTCAGGGGTATTTCCCAAATGTATATGAGACAGTAACTAAGGCAATAGATGAAATGAGTAAAAAAATGTTTTAAGCTACATAACTGAGATAAAACATTTTTGTTGTAAATAAAAAACATTTTGGATCAATGTTAAAAATAAATTAATCCAAAATGCTTTTTATGCAAAAAAGAAGTTAATTATCTTATATTACTATTTTCTATTAATGACATTTCAACCGATCCATATGTTCCGTGCATTCCATAAGTCAGTTCATCACCTTTAAGTGCTGGCTCACAGCAGGTTGAGGACACTTTGTGATATGTATTTTTTCATATTCAAGCACGAGTCTCACTTTATTGTCTAATATATAGGGAACTCCTATATTCTAAAACTTAAATTATGTATATTCAAGTAGAATATAATTATATTTAAAGAAAAATACTTCATAGGAGGAATTACATGAATATTTTGAATAAGAAAATTGAACTTATTATTAATTCAGAAAAGGGTAAAGATATCATAAAGGTTAAATCAGGGGAAAATTTATTTAATGTATTAATGGATAAGGGAATATTTATAGATAGTCCCTGCAATGGAAAAGGAATTTGTGGAAAATGTAAAGTTAAAGTAATAAAAGGATTAAAGGAAGCTACTCCACTTGATATAAAACAATTAACTAAAGAAGAGTTAGAAAGTGGATTTAGGTTATCCTGCAATTTTACTATTAATGAAGATGTAGAAATAGTACTTTTAGAAAAGAATAAAGATATGAAAGTATTAATAAATGGGACAGAACAGCAATATACGCTAGATACTGTAGTGAAGAAAAAATATTTAGTAATTGAGGAACCATCCATTAATGATCAACGGGATGATTATAGAAGGTTAAGTGATGCTTGTGAAAGTGATGATTTACTTATTGGTTTACAATATTTACCCCAAATAAGTGATTTATTAAGAGAAGCTAATTTTAATGTTACCGCATCACTTTATAAGAATCGTCTTTTACATTTAGAAAAGGACAACTGTTTGCAACAAAACTATGGATTGGCTGTAGATATAGGTACAACTACTATAGTAATTTATTTATTAAATTTAAATGATGGGAAAGTAATAGATATAGATTCAAGAGTTAATAACCAGAGGAGTTATGGGGCTGATGTGGTTTCAAGAATAAATTTTACTATTGAGAATCCAAAGGGATTAGGTATATTGAAGGATAATATTGTAAGTCAGCTTAATGATATGATAGAACTGTTATGTAAAAAAAATAACATAAGTGAAGATAACATATATGATATAGTTATTGTTGGAAACACTATTATGATTCACCTACTGCTTGGACTTCCATGTGAAAATATAACTAGGTCGCCATATATTCCAGTGGTTACAAAGGCACTGGAGATTGAAGCTAAGGAGATTGGAATTAAGACTAAAGGCATGGTAAGCTTACTTCCTGGTATATCAGCTTTTGTAGGAAGTGATATAACTGCTGGTATATTATCCTGTGGTATGTTAAATTCAGAAAAATACTCATTATTATTAGACCTTGGAACTAATGGAGAAATTGCGCTGGGCAATAAAAGCGAAGTAGTAACTTGCTCTACGGCTGCTGGACCAGCTTTTGAAGGTACAAATATTAAGCATGGAATTGGTGCCGTAAAAGGAGCTATAAGCAAGGTTGATTTATCAAGGGATAAAATATATGAAACAATAGGAAATGAAAAACCCTGTGGAATATGTGGTTCAGGAGTGTTGGATGCTGTGGCACAGTTTGTGAAGTTTGGAATATTAGATGAAGCAGGTAGAATGGTTGGAAAGGATGAAGTGGAAAACAAGGATTATCAGAATAGGATTGTTGAGATAGATAATATGAGACAGTTTATTCTAGCACAAAATAGTATACATGATGAAAGTATTACCTTTACACAAAAGGATGTACGAGAAGTTCAATTAGCAAAGGCTGCTGTATGTGCTGGTATCAAAATACTTTTAAAAGAAAAGAACATAAACTTTAATGAAATAGAAAAAGTGTACATTGGCGGTGGATTTGGTAACTATATGGATATAGAAAGCTCTGTTAATATAGGCATGATACCCAAAGAACTCAAGGGCAAGATTAAATCTGTGGGCAATTGTGCAGGGAGTGGAGCTAAAACATATTTGCTATCAAAACAAATAAGAGAGAATGCAGCAGATATTATTAATAAAACGACATATATAGAGTTATCAAAAAGAGAAGATTTTCAGGAGTATTTTATAGATTCTATGATACTGTATTAAGGCATTTGAAAGAAAATAACAAGTCAAAGATTTAATATATGAGAGACTTAGAAATCCAAAAAAGAGATTTCTATAAATAGTTATATTTATAAAGGTCTCTTTTTTATATAATAAATTGTTATGCTGTTTTATAGAAATAAGGATTTATCAAAATTAAATTTGTATACTAAATTCATAGTTAAATCATTAAATTCATATTTGTTAACAGAAATATTATTAAAAAAATCTATATGAGAAACATCTATTTTATTATGGGTGTTTACGCTTATGTTAAACCGGAGTGCTATTCTTTGATCTTGTTCCTACAACAGCTTTCTATATAAAAGGAATTATATTAGATTTTAAAAGGATGTTCTTTGGTATTCAAAATTAATTTTCTTTCTTCCATTATTTCAAATACGATTAGCAAATGAAGCTTGACTTTAGGATCATCTAAATCCAATTTTGATATTTCAAGAATCCGCTTCAATTGATATAAAAATGTTGCCCTCTGCATATAAAGATGCCGGATAGTTTTTGCAACACTCAGGTTATTTTGCAAATATATTTTCAAGGTTTTGGTATATTCTCGCCTGTGCTTTTTATCATAGTCCATTAACCTGAGCAAGCCCTGGGGGCAGAGAGCTTCTATCTTTGATTCAGCAGCCGCCCGGAGAATTAATCGCTTTAGAGCGTATTGTTCATAACGGTAGCACCAAATTGTTTCATCATAAATGCTTCCAATACGGATTGCATCACATGCTTGAAGATAGTATTCGTCGAGATTTTTAAAGTTGTGGAATTCTTCGCTTATACCAGCTTTCAAAAGTCCATCTCTTAAAATATAAACCAATACGGATAGCAGTTCATCTCTTGTCTTAGCCGCTACATTTAAATTTACAATCGCCAAAATATAGTCTTTCTGCTCTAAAGCTACACTTCCTGGAATATTTGCCTCAAGTATGGAGCCAATAGTTGAAACCGTATGAATCACCTGGTCATATCTACTGACTTCGACTGCAATGCAGAAATAGCAATCTGTTATATTCCAGTTCTTATACTGTAAAATTTTCTGCAGTTTTGATTCATCCACATTTTGTTTATCTAAAATCTGGTTGATGATTGTTTCAAAGCCCTTAGGATGATCGTTCATTGGGAAATCTTGCTTGACCATAGAAACTTCTAATATGCTACTTAAAAATTTCAGTAACGGTGAGTCGCTCACCTTGAATGGACGCTCTGTTTCACTGACTACGATGCGCGCTACGTAAATATCGCAAATGCGAATGTTGTAAAATAGAATTCGATATCCCCACATTTCTGCAGAAAATAATGTCGGATCCGTAGCTCCTATTGTACTGATAAATTCCGGATTAAACTTTAGTTCATCAATTTCTTCGGGACTTAAATATTTATTGGTGTCTTCCTCTGAATACAGCATCAGGTTTCTCGCTTTTTTTCTCTCACAGAAAAAAATGTTTCGAAGCCCCGGCGTATATATTCCAATTGGGTTGTTTATAAACGGAAGTGCAGATTCACCAAGCTCTTTCAGTGGAGCATTATTGGTTAACAACTCTAAAAGCTTTTTCTCCCAATTTGAAAACAGGTTAAACGTATCCTGCAGCTTTTCCATTATTTCTAGTGGATTAAGTTCTGGGGTTACAAAAATAATATCCATGTTTTTGTTAAATTCTATACTTTTATCATATCCGAAACAAATATATGCTCCATCCTGCTCAGAATTTCGAAGTGCGATTAACTCATCTAATTTAATCAAAGCCAAATCGGAAGATTGCCGCGTTTTATCCTGACGGTAAACCGTCACACGTTCCAGTCTGCAATCAATAGGATTGGAATTCAAAAAACTTGTGATTATAGGAAATGATACGTAGTCTTTGATAATATATGCATTTAATTTCATAAGCACCTCTAATTCATACATTTTGTATAAATTATATTTAAAAAAATGTATATTCTGTAAATAGAATTACAAATTTGTATTTGTTATAATATAATTATATCAAATAGTTGGTAGATTACAACGATTTCTGTTGGTTCTTCTGTTACTTATACGATAATAAAAAATGTATAAATTCAGTCAGGAGAATGAGAAATTATGGCATATCTTTTCAATTAACACAACACATACATATCATGATTAGGGTCAATTAAATGATGTGAAGCTGAAGAGGTTATGTTTCCCTAATGTAAATGTTTAATGGGACTTTTTTCGGTGTAGGATGATAAACATATCATATCCAAAAATATTGTAAAATCACCCAATCTGATTTTATGACTCTCGCTGCTTTATTTTTATCAACTATGTACATAATGGGTGACATGGTTGTGATATCTATTGTAAGTAATTTATATTAGGTATTAAAAATGATAATTTAGTCAATGCTATTGCAATTGTCAACGATTACTATATGTTGGTATGCCGTTTGATTGTTATGGGCGTCGTATTGGGATTAGAAGTAGTGCCGTAAAATATTCAGGATACAGCAATTGCATCATTTTTTTGTACATATGCAGTTACAGATATGAAATCAAAGAAGTTTAAAGTGTTGTAGTATTAATTGATATAATTGTAACTTAAAGTAAATGTTTAAAGGGGTGTATATTATGATAATAATTGGTGAAAAAATTAATGGAGCGATTCCTTCCACAGGTAAAGCCATTGCAGCAAAGGATTCAGAATTCATAAGAAATCTTGCAATAAAGCAAACAGAAGCAGGTGCAGATTTTATTGATGTTTGTGCTTCAGTGGATGACGACATTGAACTGGAAACAATGAAATGGCTTATAGACATCGTACAGGATGCAACCGATGTGCCTATCGCAGTGGATAGTCCTAACCCCCACACATGCGTAGAAGCCATGAAATACTGTAAGAAGCCAGGCCTTTTCAATTCCGTGTCAATGGAAGGGGACAAGATTGATGTGGCATTTCCTGCAATCGCTGATACAAAATGGGAGTGTGTTGCTCTCTTGAACAGCGACAAAGGAATTCCCAAAACTGCTAAAGACCGTTTGGATGTATTTGCAGAGTTAATGGCAAAAGTAAAAGAATACAACATTGATCCGTCCAGGATGCATATTGATCCCTTGATTGAAATGCTGTGTACATCAGAAGAAGGAATTAACATGGTAACCGAAGTTATGAAGAAAATCAAAGAATTGTATCCTACGATTCATGTTGTTGGAGCTGTTAGTAATATCTCCTTTAATATTCCAGCCAGGAAAATTGTCAATCAGGCATTTGCAGTATTGGCTATGAATGCAGGAATGGACAGTTTTATTCTTGATCCATTAAATCAGGATTTAATAGGGATGTTGTTTGCAACAGAAGCACTATTAGGTGAAGACGAGTACTGCATGGAATATATTAGAGCATACAGAGAAGGAATATTTGGTAAAAAGAAATAATTACATAAATAATAAGGATAAATAATTATATAAACAATAAGGAGGAAAAAATAATGTCTAAAATTGAAGAAGTAAAAGTTAATTTAGAGGCAGGTAAAACTAAACTTATTAAAGGATTGGTGCAGGAAGCACTAGATGAGGGAAGCAAAGCAGAAGATATACTTCAAGCTATGATTGACTCAATGGGTGTTGTAGGCGATAAATTCTCCACAGGAGAAATATTCGTACCTGAAATGTTAATAGCAGCAAAAGCAATGTCAAGAGGTGTAGAAGTGCTTAAACCTCATCTTGCAAGTGGGGCTTCAACTTCTTTAGGCACATGTGTTATTGGAACAGTTGCAGGTGATTTACATGATATTGGTAAAAATCTAGTTTCAATGATGATGGAAAGCACTGGATTTAAAATAGTAGACCTTGGAGTAGATGTACCTGCTGATAAATTTGTTGAAGCAGTTAAGGCAAATGAAAATGTAAAAATAGTAGCATGCTCAGCACTTCTTACTACGACAATGGCAGCTTTGAAGAAAACAGTTGAGACTTTAAGAGAAAGTGGATTAAAAGGATTCAAGATAATGGTTGGAGGTGCTCCTGTAACAGCTGAATTTGCGGATTCAATAGGAGCAGATGCATATACACCTGATGCAGGTAGTGCTGCAGTTAAGGCTAAAGAATTGGCAACGGCATAAATATATTATAAATAATATAAGGAGGTATTGTTGTATGTTAACTAAAAGACAGAATTTACTAGAAACTATTAAAGGTGGAAATCCAGATCGTTTTGTTAATCAATATGAATTTTTGAATATGATCATGGAAATGCCTTTGGGAAGTAGATCTAACTACGGTTGTACTTGGAAAGATAATTGGGGGATAACATGGCAGTGGCCAGAAGGTCAACTTGGTGCGTTCCCTGTTCATGATGACGAACACAGAGTTTTAAAAGATGTTACTGAATGGAAGAAATATGTTAAAATTCCTACAATTCCAACTTCTGATGAAGCTTGGGCTCCAGCTATTGCTCATGCTAATTCTGTTGACCGTAATGAGGAATTTGTGGCACCTTTCTATGCTCCAGGTGTCTTTGAAATGACACATCATCTTATGGGCATGGAAGATGCGTTAATGGGTTTATATGAAGAGCCTGAAGCTATGCATGAGTTAATTGACGCCCTTACGCAGTATGAGCTGGATGTTGCAAAAGTGATAGTTGAAAAACTTCATCCAGATTGCATTTTCCATCATGATGACTGGGGAAGCCAAAAAAACTCTTTTGTGGCTCCTAAGATGTTTGAAGAGTTCTTTCTTCCGGCTTATAAAAAAATCTATGGTTACTATAAAGCCAATGGTGTTGAATTGATTGTTCACCACAGCGATTCTTATGCTGCTAACTTGGTTCCATATATGATCGAAATGGGCATAGATATATGGCAAGGCGTTATGAACACTAATAACATCCCTGAATTGATCAAGCAATATGGTGGAAAAATATCCTTTATGGGAGGACTCCACAGTGGTTTGATTGATTTTCCAGATTGGACACTTGAAAATTGTATCAAACATGTAGAAGAAGCTTGCAAAGCTAATGGAAAGAAATACTTTATTCCATGCCTGACTGCGGGTTTACCTAAGGGGTATTTTCCAAATGTATATGAGACAGTAAGTAAGGCAATAGATGAAATGAGTAAAAAAATGTTTTAAGCTACATAACTGAAATAAAACATTTTTGTTGTAAATAAAAAACATTTTGGATCAATGTTAAAAATAAATTAATCCAAAATGCTTTTTATGCAAAAAAGAAGTTAATTATCTTATATTACTATTTTCTATTCTCTAATTTAAAGCATTTTAACAAGAATGGCAGCCATATCTTCAGAAGAAACAATCATGTCATCTTTCAACCACTGTTGTATTACTCCAATACAGCCTGATATAGCGAAAGGCATAACATAGTGAGCTTCTGCTTCCGAGGATGTATCGTCTAGAGGAATCTGGCAGTGCTTTATAGCATCTTTAAACTTTTCTATAAAAGCGTAGTTCCCATCATATCCTAAAAATATTTTAAACATTTCAGCATTAGCTTTTACAAACTCGAATAGATATATAAAAAAAGACAGTAAGTCTTCGTAGGTGGTAGCTTCCTTTGAAAATTTGTCATAAGTTTCACTAAAATCATTAACCAATTCAGTTTCTATCATATCTACCATATCAAATATGTCTTTATAATAAAGGTAAAAAGTTGATCTATTAACATCTGCTAAGTCCGTAAGTTCCTTTACTGTAATACTATTAACTTTCTTTTTAGACATAAGTTTTGTCAAGGCTTGAAGTAGAGCCTTTTTAGTTTTTCTCACACGTCTATCAAGTTTCTTTTCCTCCATAAAAATCCTCCACAAAAAATTTTAATAATTATTCAACACATGTCTATTATATGTTGAATAACCAACAAAATCGCAATAGATTAATGATTGAAGTTATACAACACACATTTTATAATAAACGCATGCTTATAAAAGTACAAGCGTCTTATTGTTGATATTGTTTGTGCCAGTAGTCAATTCACAATTAAGTATGATTTTCTATTGTCGAAAAAAATCTAAAAATCTACCGAAATTTTGAATTGTGAACAATGTTTAAGCTAAAGGAGGTATAACATGAGGAAATTTATATATAAATTTAAGTATGTTCGTTCAGCGATAAAAAAATTAAGTAAAAAAAAGAAAATAGTTTGCATTTGCTTGGTTGTTGTGACTATAGCAGCATTAAGCACATATTTTATAATTAGCGGAAAATCTGATGAGGAAAAAACGTATACGAGGAGTTATCCAGTAAAAACTTTAGAAATTAAGAGTGGTAGTTATCCTATGTCACTGCAATATCAGGGGCTAACTGGAGGTAGTGAAGTTAGAAAGTTATCTTTTAAAAGTTCAGCTAAAATTTTAAAAATATATGTATCTAAAGGCCAGCATGTAAAAAAAGGTGATAAGCTGGTGGATCTTGATAAAAGTGATCTTAATTTTGCAGCACAAGCTGCTAAATCTCAAGTTGATGCTGCTTCTGCACAGTATAATAAGGCGGTAAACGGTGCACAGCAGGAAGATGTAAGTAAAGCACAGATAGCAGTTAAAAATGCACAAGACAGTAATAATTATTATAAAGATTTGTATGATAAGTACTGTAAACTAAGTGATGCAGGGGCAATTTCGAAACAAGAATTGGATGATGTCAAGTTACAATTAGACAATTCTCAAAATGCATTAAATAGTGCAGAGCAGAGTCTTGAACAAATACAAAATGGTTCCAGAGATGAAGATAAAAAGTCACTGTTAGCGCAATTAAATGAAGCAAAAGCAAATTACGATTCAAAGGAAAGTTTAATTCAAGATGCCTCTATGGCAGCAGACGAAAATGGATATGTGGTAGATGTACTGGGTAAAGAAGGAGAAATGCAGCAGGCAGGAGACCTAGTAGTTTTGTTTAGAAGTGAAAATGAAGTCATTACAGTTGGACTTTCAGATGATGATGTAAAGAAAGTAAAAGTTGGTACAAATGCAAAGGTCAAGATAGGGGATGACAGTGCAGAAGGGCAAGTCATAAATATAGTTCAAATGGCTGATAGTAAGTCTGGAACATATAGTGCAGAAATTAAACTCTCGAAACCAATAGATAATAATAAATATTATATAGGAGAAACAGCAGCAGTTTATATAGATATGGGGGATAAAAATGCAATATCTATACCAATTAGTTCTGTCTTAAATGATGGTGAAGATTATGTTTATGTGATTGAAAATGGACATGCTGTTAAGAAAAATGTAACTTTAGGTGATACTGATGAAGATAAAGTTTCAGTGGATGGTTTAAAAAATGGAGATGAGCTCGTAGTTGAAGGCATGAAAAGCCTAAAATCAGGATATAAAGTTACGGTTAAATAAAAGAAGAGGAGAATATAATATGGGATTAATTAAGTCAGCTATAAAAAATAAAAAGATTGTATTATTCCTGGTGGCTATAGTTATAATTGGTGGCTTTTACTGTTATAGTGGTATTTCAAAACAGGAAACCCCGGATGTTGCATCTCCAGCAGCTATGATTACTACGGTTTATCCAGGTGCCTCATCTAGTGATATAGAAAAGTTAGTTACAAAAAAAGTTGAACAGAAAGTTGAAGAAGTTGATGGATGTGATTATGTAGAATCTTATTCAGAAAGCAATGCATCAATAGTTATTATATATTTAAACAATGATGCTGATCAAGATAAAGCCTGGAGAGATTTAAGAGACAAGGTAAAGGATTTAAAGTCTGATCTTCCAAATGGATGTAATGATAGTGAAATTAATACTAATCTTGCAGAAACGGCTGGTATCATAATAAGTATATCAGGCAATAATTATTCTTATCAACAATTAGGAAGTTATGCTGATGATATAAAGAAGCAGCTTCGTGATACTAGTGGTATTTCAAGAATAGATGTAAAAGGTAAGCAAGCTAGACAAGTAAAGGTGCAGATAGATTGGAATAAAATAAATAAGTATCAAGTATCTGTAGCAGATGTATGTTCTGTACTAAGTGCACAAAATATAGACATACCATCTGGGTCTTTAAATTTAGTTACAGGTAAAATAAAAGTAAATACACCCGGTATGTTTAGTTCACTGCATGATATAGAAAATACTGTTGTAGGAGTTTCAAGCAGTACTGGTGAAACCGTAAGGATCAAGGATATAGCTAAAGTATATATGGATTATGATGATGACTCAAATTATAAATTTACTGACAATGGTCAAAATGCAGTATTACTTGCGGGATATTTTCAAAAAAATAAAAATATAGTTCCAATAGGAAAAGATATAACAAAAAAATTAGATACGATAAAAAAGCAGATGCCAAAGGATTTAACTATAGATGAGATTACTTTTCAGCCTAAAGATGTAAGCGATTCTGTCTCTTTCTTTATGAAAAATCTAAGAGATGGAATAATACTTGTAATTGTAACTGTTCTTATAGGTATGGGCTTTAGAAATTCAATGGTAGTATCTGCAGTTATACCTATATCAATATGTATGACATTTATCATTATGTATGCACTTGGAATTAAAGTTGAGCAGATGTCAACTACGGCACTTATTATAGCCCTTGGAATACTTGTTGATGATGCCATAGTAATAGGAGATGTCATACAGGTTGGAATAGATGAAGGCATGACAAGGGATGAAGCAGCATTTAATGGCATAAAGAAGCTGTTTGTTCCAGTATTTACATCTACTCTAATTATTGTGGGAGCTTTTTTACCTCTATTATCAATATCAGGAGAAGTAGGTGAGTTTTTAAAAAGCCTGCCGCAGGTTGTTATAATATGTGTAATTTGCTCTTATTTATCGGCATTGTTTGTAACACCAGCTATGTCTTCCTTGTTTTTTAGAAAGAGCAAGGAGAGCAAACGGGAAAATCCAATTCGTAGGATGTTTGAGAATCTTTTAAAATATGGACTTAAGCACAAGAAGACTATCATTGGGGCAGCACTAGCTGTTTTTGCAGTAGCATTAATTTTAATTAATACATTGGGAATGCAGCTTTTTCCATATGTAGATAAGAATGAAGTATACATAGATGTTGCAAATGAGAAATTTGACGATATAAAAAGTACTAGCAAGCTTGTAAAAAATATAGAAGGCGTATTAAAACAGCAAAAAGAGGTTACAGCTTATACTTCAGCTATAGGTGGTGGCATGCCTCCATTTTATGTAACACTGCCTACAGTTAATCCTTCTAATGATGTAGCTCAAATTATGGTAAAAGTAGATTTGGATAAGACTAAAAAGTTTAAGACAAGACAGGAATTGGTTGAACATATTCAAGAAGAACTGGATAGTAAAATTTCAGGAGGTACAGCTACAGTAAAACAACTTGAAGAAGCAGTACCTATAGGGGCACCAGTGCGCTTGAGAATTACTGGAGATGATTTAGATCAGATTGAGAATGCTTCCGAAAAAATACAGCAGCAATTAAAAAATATACCTGGAACTATGAATATAAGAGATGATGCAGCTAAAAAAAGTTATCAATATGAAATAAATATAGATGAAGATAGAGCATCACAACTTGGGTTATTGAAATCGGATATTCTGCAGCAGATAAATATTGCACTTAAAGGTTATACAGCTTCTGTTTATAGGAAAAATGGTAGTGAATATGATATCATGGTTAAAACAAATATTTCATCTGTAGGAGACCTTAAAAATTTATATATTGAATCAAGTATTACCAAGAACAAGGTGCCTTTATATGAGGTAGCATCTATTAAGCTTAACTCAGAGTTGGATGAGATAAAACATTATAAAGAAGACAGAACTATAACTGTTTATAGTGATGTTAAAAGTGGATATAATTCAGTTGATATAGAAAATGCATTAAAGCAAAAAATAGATGGAATGAATTTAGACCCAGTAAAAGTTATATATGATGGAGAAAAGGCTCAAATAAGTAAGTACTTTACAAGCCTTGGCATAGCAGGTGTACTTATTTTAGCAATAGTATATATACTTTTATTTGTTCAGTTTAAATCATTTGTACAACCTCTTGTAATAATGTGTGCACTGCCGCTGTCTCTTATAGGAGTGTCAATAGGACTTCACGCATTTGGGATGGACCTGTCACTTACGGCTTTTATGGGTGTAATAAGTTTAATTGGAGTTGTTATAAGAAATGCCATACTTCTTATTGAATATATAAATAATGGAAGAGAAGATGGGCTTTCTGTGGAGGATGCTTGTATGTATGCTGTAAGTCAAAGATTCAGACCTATAATATTGAGTTCTGTAGCAACTATTACAGCACTTATACCACTAGCATTTTCAAGAAGTGCACTGTTTGGTCCTATGTCGGTTGCTATGATGTTTGGTCTTTTAACAGCTACTTTCTTAACATTTATTGTCGTTCCAGTAATTTATTCTTTAGTAAATAATAAACTTGAAGGTAGAGTAAAAAAATTATAAAGATTTATTTACATTACAATAGAAAGTTACATATTATATACAAACACATTAAAATGCAAATAAAGAGTAACTTAGAATGATAAATTATTGAGGGAGTGAGTTTGTAATGTTAACACTTAAATGTAATGCAAAATTGGATGGAACATTTAAAGTATGTGCTAAAGTAGGAAATCATGAATACATTATGGACCATTCAATTGAGAATGGCGGAAAGGATGAAGGTGCCATACCAGGTCAAATGCTATTAGTGGCTTTAGCTGGATGCAAATTAATGGTGATAAGTAGTTATGCTCAGAAAAGGAGAATTACTTTAGAAGAATGTGAGGCTCAAATCACTGGTGATTTTGATGAAATTAAAAATGGAATAGGTTTAAATATCAAAGTAGATATCTTAGTTAAAACAGATGCAGATGACAAAGAAATTAAAAAGATGAACGATTTTGTTGATAAAAATTGTAGTATTGCAGCCATCTTATCCCAGCCTAACATTGTCGAAGGACAAATAAAAAGAAAAAAGTGATATTTTATTAGTAAATAATAGGTTATATTAATCTTTATATATTATTTTGAGAATAGAATTATTTTGGGTACACACTTATACTTTTAAAAAATATATAAGTGTGTATTAGTATGAGTAAAAAATCTGTAATATTGAACCTGTGAGAAAAAACTATTATAATAAATATACTAATTAGGAAGGGGGTCGTTATAAAAATATGAAATTTATTATGAAATTTATAAAAAAAGATGACATTATAAATGTAGTGCTTATTATTTTGGGAAGTTTTTTGGGATGTATTAGTGTCAACATGTTTTTAACTCATGCTCATTTATTAAGCGGTGGTGTTACTGGAATAGCTTTAATAATACAGTATTTATTTAAAATACAAGCAGGATATGTTGTACTTATATTAAATATTCCTTTATTTATTTTAAGCATAATAAAATTAAATAAACGATTTACTATCTATTCATTGATAGGCATGTTAACATTTTCAATAGGATTAATTCTTACACAACCTATATCAAATATATTACATATTAATGATAATTTACTTTATTGTATTTATGGTGGAGTTTTAAATGGAATAGGATTTGGCATTGTTTTTTCATATCATGGGTCTACAGGTGGTTTGGATATAATAGCTATGCTCATTAGAAAAAAGCATTCTAATTTTGATATAGGAAAAATATCTTTTTATATAAATCTTATTATAGTTTCTATTAGTGCTTTTATATTTGGAATACCTAATGCTCTTTATACGTTAATAGCTATGTATTTAACATCTGCTGTACTCGATAAAGTAGTACAAGGGTTATATAAATCTAAATCGGTAATCATTATTACTGATAAAGAAAGAGATGTTACTAAACATATACTTGAAGACCTTAACCGTGGAGTAACAATGCTCTATGGAGAAGGTGCCTATACGGAAAAACAAAAAAAGATACTCTTTTGTATAATTCCTTTATCTCAGTTACCTGAATTAAAAAAGATTGTTACTTCTTGTGATAAAAAAGCTTTTATAAGTATATCTGATGCTTCTGAAATAATGGGAAAAGGATTTAAAAGAGCTATATAAACAGAGTTCTTGGCATCAGATGGAGTTTTGACTCCACCTGATGCTTATTAACAGGATTCTTAGTGATTCAGCACTTAGAAGGCGTTATCCTTTAGGAAAAATCGTTATCCAGGGACATAGCTGATCTTTACTCCCACTTGGAAAAAAGCAGATATTCCAAATCTTTGATTTGGTGATAGTCGCTTTCGCTGTGCGCGTGGGAGTATTAGATCAGGTAGTCATCGGATAAAAATAAGAGAAGGGATTTTTATAATAGTTATGTTATAGAAGTCCTTTTTTAGTATTTGTAAAACTGTAATGGACTTTTTTGGATTAAAAGAGTAAGCTTTGTCAATTACTTTTATTATGTAAAGGAATTAAATTTGGGCACGATATATAACTCAAATGTAATTTAGTTAATGGGGGGTATAACTAAATTGATGTAAATTAATTTAAAATATGTAAACAATTTAAACTTAGAAGGAAATAATATTTATAGATGAAACATGGATGCCTTCAATGCAGCATTCACAAAATATTAGCGATATGACTTCTGATTTTAGGGTTTTAGAGTATGAACATATAATTGCTACGGATTCTAATACAATGAATGAAAAGGAATAAGAAATGCAAAGCAAAATTACTCAGATAAAAAGTGAAATTAAATCATGTGAAAAGTATCTCTATAATACTCAAGACAAAAATTTAATTCAGGATGTTAAGAGTGAGTGGAATAAGTATATTGATATGCATAAACAAGTTATACAGTTAAGTAGAGAATTGAAGAAGGATGATGCTATGAAAACAAAGATGAAATTGGTGAATTAGCTGTAAGCTTAAATAAATTTATATTCAATATAAAAGAAATAATGAAGGGAGTTAATGAAGCAATTGAAAAAGTTATTTTGATAAATGAGGATATAAATAATAATGTTAATGAATTGTCAAATAATATACAAGATGTATCTGCAACAACGGAAGAAATTGCAGCGGGAATGCAGAAGACAGCAGCTTCTTCAGAGAAAATGGCTGCTACATCAGAGGAGCCTGGAAAAGCTATAGAGGATATTGCAAAGAAATTTTAGTAGTACTTCAAAGCACCTTTCAACATCAGTAAATGATATGGTAAGAACTATAGATCAGCTAGCTGAAGCTTCATCACAGGGAGCTGAAGGTACAACAAATGTTGCTAAAAAGATAGATGATGTTAATTCTAAAACTAACAGTATAGTTGAACAAATAGCAATGTCAAGTGAGAGCATGGGAAAATTAAAAGAAGAAATAAGTAAATTTAAGTTATAGAATTAGTATCTTTTTAGAGTAAGATGTTACTATTTTATTACAATATATTTAAAGCCATATAAGTTAGGGAGGAAATTATTTTATGAAACATAAAGTAATAACTATAACACTTGTACTTATTATAGTTGGCAGTATTGCTTTGGTATTAGGATGTGAAAATCAATCTAAGACATCAACTAATAGTACAAGTAGTAATTCGAATATGAAGGCTTCAACTAATAAAGATACAGATAAATCGGCTGCTAAGCAAGAGATTAAGCAGAGGCAGGTTCAGGGAAAAGTAACAGATTTGGGAGCCGGTACATTTACAGTAGGGAAAGATATAGAAGAAGGATTATATGATGTCACTCCAGCAGATGGACAAGGCAATTTTATAATTCAAAATACGCAGCAACCAGATTTAACTGTAAATGAGATTTTAGGAAATGTAGGAGATATGGGTATTTCTAAAGCAAGGGTCAAGCTCGTAAAAGATGAACAAATACAATTAGAAGGTATAAACAAAACACATTTTGAACCTGTTACAGCTCCATTTATTACAGAACATAAGGCAACGTCACTTTATAGTGGAAGGTGGAGTGTAGGAGAAGATATTGGTAGTGGAAGATATGTAGTGACACCAGTAGTTGGAGAAGGAAATTTTATAGTTTACAGTAAGAATGAGATGCCTAAAGTAAATGAAATTTTAGGAAATTCTGGAGTGAAACAAGTAACTGTAAATTTAGATGATGGAGATATAATTACAATAATGTCATTAAATCAAGTTGATTTTGCACCTCAAAAATAATATAGAAACCCCAACTTAATTTTAAGTTGGGGTTTTGTTTTGATGTGAAAAATAATCTAGATTTTATAATATGAGTTTAAATTGCAAAATTGTATACTTACAGAAATGTAAGATTCACGTTTTAATTGTAAGCATCTAGTTATTGTTGTAGCTTACTTAAAAAAATATAATAGATTAAGAAAATATAATAAAAAATTTTTTGTTTAGTCACTTAAAGTAAATTAGGATATAGAGGGGGATAACAATATGGATGAAATATTAAAAGTTGAAAGCTTATCGAAGACTTATGGCAAGGGAGAAAATAAAGTTGAAGCTCTAAAGAATGTATCATTTACTATTAATAGAGGTGAATTTGTAGCAATAATAGGGGCATCTGGTTCTGGAAAAAGTACACTTCTACATATGCTGGGAGGACTTGACAGGCCAACATCAGGAAAAGTGTATATAGAAAATGAAGATATATATAAGTTAAATGAAGAAAAATTAGCTATATTTAGGAGAAGAAATATTGGGTTTGTATTTCAATTTTTTAATCTCATACCAGTTTTAAATGTAGAAGAAAACATATCTCTTCCATCACTTTTGGATAGGGAGAAAGCAGATAAAGGTTACTTAGATGAAGTAATAAGTATGCTTGGATTAAAAGAAAGGGTAACTCACCTTCCATCCGAGCTATCAGGAGGTCAGCAGCAGAGGGTATCAATTGGGAGGGCTCTTATAAATAAACCTGCACTTATACTTGCAGATGAACCAACTGGAAATTTAGACAGCAAAAATAGTAAAGAAGTAATAGAACTTTTAAAGTTATCATCAAAAAAATATAATCAAACTCTAATTATCATAACTCATGATATAAATGTAGCAGAGCAAGCAGATAGGGTTATTACTATATTTGATGGGGAAATAAAATCGGATAAATCAATCTAAAGTAGGGAGGTGATATAAGATGAATAGTTATAAGGAAATAACAAATAAATATTTAAAACACAACAAAAAGAGGACAATGCTCACTATTTTAGGAGTAATACTTTCTGTGGCATTGATTACGGCAGTGGGATTATTTATTGAAAGTCTGCAAAATTCTTTTGTTGAAAGTGCTATAAATCAAAATGGAAGTTATCATGTTAAGATTCAAAAAATTACTGCAGATGATTACAGCCAGTTAAAAGCTAATCCTAAAATTGAAAAAGTAGGTATTCAAGAAAAGTGGTTTGAAAGTAATTTAAAAGATGGAAAAAAGATTGAAATTAATAAATACAATAAATCTGCTTTAGAATTTTTACCTAAAAGCTATAATGCAGTAAAGGGAAGACTTCCTGAAAAAGAAGGAGAAATAGCAATTGAAAACTGGGCATTTAGTTATATGAAGGGTGATCTTAAAATAGGAGATACTATAAAATTTGAGACAGATAAAGGAGAAGAAAAAAAATTTAAAATTACAGGAATTATTCAAAATCAGGCTGAAACTCAATACAACGGTATAGCTTTAGGCATGACTTACTCTACTATATTTAATATAGAAAAGTCTGCAGTATATGTGAGCATATACAAAAATGCAGGAATATCAAATACCGTATCAGAATTAAGTAATAAATTTAAAGGCAACTGTATTTTAAATAAAGATTTATTGGACTATTCAGGTGAAGGCAGTAACGATTTAAATAAACAATTGTATGGTATAGCAGGTGTAATAATAGCTATAATTGTAATAGCAACTATAGCTGTCATATATAATTCTTTTCAGATAAGTGTAATTGAGAGAATGAAGCAATTTGGACTTTTGAGGGCTGTTGGAGCGACACCAGCACAGATTAGAAAAATAGTTTTGAGGGAAGCATCCATAATAAGTGCGATAGGCATTCCACTTGGGCTTTTGTCTGGAATATTTGCAATGTTTGTAGTGAGCAAGGTATTTAGTATAATGTCAGATACAGCCTTTAACAATTTAAAAATAGTAATTCCTTACTATGTGCTTGTTATAAGTGCATTAGTTGGAGTGATTTCAATATATTTATCTGCATTTATTCCAGCAAGAGCTGCATCAAAGGTATCACCTTTAGTTGCTATAAGCAGCAGGACATCTATATCAAAGGAAAAGATAAGTAAAAAGAGGGGAAATATTTTAAAAAGATTTTTAAACATTGAAAGTTTAATGGCATTTAAAAATATAAAGAGAAATAAGAAAAAATTCAGAGTTACTGTTTTTTCAATGGTAATAAGTATGGCACTTTTTATATTCTTTTCATCTTTTATAAATATGATGACAATTTTTACAGGTTCACAGTCTGAAGATGTAAAAATGAATTTTGAATTAATTGGTGTAGTTGATAAAAATGGAGCAAGCTCCCTTAAAGAAAATATTATAAACAAAGTAAGGCAAAGTAAACTTGTAGATAAACAATATGTATCCTATGGAACTTATTCTTCCAGTACGTTGATTCCAAATGAAAATAGAAATGATTACTTAGTCAAAAATGCACCTAAGACTTATAGTGATGTGACCTTTGAAAATAAAAAGATGAGTTCTATAAAAACATTGTTTGATATTTATGATGAGGACAAGATTAGAAGCATTAAAGGCTATATTAAATCTGGTAAGGTAGATACTTCAAATATGGCTGAAGAAAATGGTGTTGTCATAGTAAGGAATAATATGTTAACTGTAAATGAAAGATACTATAATGGTTCAATTGCTAATTTAAAAGTTGGAGATACTATTTATATTGATAAGAATATGATGTATAGACCAGTACAGGGAGAAGATTATATTGGTAAGAGCAAAAAGGAAAATGAAGAGTTTAATAAAGACAATATGATAAAAGTAAAAGTAGCAGCAGTAGTAGATGATGCACCATATCAATTTTATTCAGATAATCTCAAACTTTTTCATATTATAATGACAAAAGATGTGATGAAGAATATTACTGGTAGAGATTTAAATAAGATGCCTGTAAAAATATCTGAAATACGTTTAAAGGATAAAAAAGATGAGGATAAGTTTAATAGTTTTATTGAACCAATATGTGATAAAGAAGGAGTAAAGGCTGTTGATATATCCAAACAATCTGAAGTTGCCAGGGGAAATACGATGCAGCTTATGATACTTATGTACGGATTTATAGTTGTAATTTCTCTAATAGGTGCAGTTAATATAATAAATACTATAACTACTAACCTGATTTTAAGAAAAAAAGAAATAGCATCTTTAAGTGCTATTGGCATGACTTATAAAAATATAAGACAGATGATATTAAAAGAAGGAGTTTTATATGGATTATATGGTGCATTTTATGGTGGTATTGTAGGCAGTCTGTTATCTTATGCAGTATCATCACCTATGAGAAAAATTATTGATTTTAAGTGGAATATTCCATGGAATTTCATACTTGTGAGCGGATTAGCTGCAATATTTATAGGGTTAATATCTGTAATAAAACCTTTAGCTAGAATTAAAAGGGAAAATATAATAGATGTCATAAGACAAGAAGATTAAGTGTAATATATTATATAGGGTTTCTAGATTAAAAATTGGTTTGATATATGCCATATGCTGCTAGATTTCACTGAGAATCCCATAAATTAATCTTGTAGAAGGTGGTTATATGAGGTTTGGTTTTATGTTTGTTGCTGGACTTATTTGCGCTGCTATAATTATTATGGTTGTAAAAGATAGAAAGTCAAATAAAAAGTAAAGATAACAAATTGCTTCTCTAATTAAATATACAGTGCCATTGGCTGCAAATTTATAATTTACACGGATAATTATTGATAAGCATCAGATAAAAAAATATTTCATCTGGTGCTTATCAACTTGTGTATATAACTAGACAAAAACCTTAGTTAGTGTATAGAATATATTTTAAAGATATATTGTGGAGGTGCTAATTTGAATAAAATATTACTTCTAGAAGATGATGAGGCACTGGCACTTGGAATTGATTTTACTCTTCAAGATGAGGGGTATGAAGTGAAAAGGTGTTCCTGTGTTAGTGAAGCTAAAAAAACTTTTGACAGTGAAACTTTTGACATTGTTATATTAGATGTGATGTTACCAGATGGAAGTGGATATGATGTATGTAAATATATACGTAAAAGAAGTCAGGTTCCAGTAATATTTCTAACTGCTTGTGACGAAGAAGTAAACGTTGTTTTAGGACTTGATATAGGTGCGGATGATTATATAACAAAACCATTTAGGGTAAAAGAATTTATATCTAGAATTAAGGCAATTTTAAGAAGAACGGAAAAAAACAATTCGGATAAGAGTGATATATTAAAATCCGAAAAAATTGTTTTAAATACAACCAAATTAGAAGCCTATAGAAATGGATGTGATATGTCTCTTTCTATGCAGGAATATAAATTGTTATTACTTTTTATGACTAATCCCAAAAGAGCTATGAATAGAGAAGAAATACTAGACAAGCTTAGTGATGGAAGTGGAGATTACTTCGATACAAATACGCTTTCCGTATACATAAAGAGGATAAGAGAAAAAATAGAGGATGACTCTTCAAATCCTAAGTATATAAAAACAAAAAGAGGGTTTGGATATGAGTGGGATTTGGAAGTTGAAAAGGAGTAAAACATGAGGGAGTATTATGAAAATCCGGAACTTAGGAAAAGTTCCTGTATTATATTGATTTTAGCTTTATTGTCAATACTCATAAGTTCTTATACTATTGATAAGAGTTATGAAAAAATAAAGGATAGTTATGTAGATAATAATGCAGCTGTTGTTGGTAAAATAGTAAAGACTCATCCTGAATTGAAAAATCAAGTGGTAACTGTTATAACGAAAAATAGCAGTGGGGAAGATATAAAAAGTGGAAGAAGAATATTGAAAGATTATGGGTATAGTACAGAATTGAATATAGGTTTGATGCCTCAATTGGAAAATAATTATAGAAATTTAAGTAAGTTTTTATTTACTTCTATGGTTTGTTTTTTTGCAATAGTGTTTTTAACAAATGCTATTTTATATATAAGAATATATAAAAAACTTGAAAGACTTATATTAGCAGCAAAAAATATGTTGGATTATAATTTTGACATAAGAATTTATGAGAATGCGGAAGGTACTTTTGCAAAGCTTGCCTATGCTTTTGATAACATGAGGGTGATTTTAAAAAATAATTTTTCACAAATACAGCATGAAAAAGATTTTTTAGTTAACACTCTGTCGGATATATCACATCAAATAAAAACTCCAATTTCATCCCTTATAATATATAATGATATACTTTTGAATAGAAAGATAGATGGTAATAAGAGAATCGAATTTTTAGAAAATAGTAAAAATCAACTAAATAGAATTGAATGGCTTGTAAAAAGTTTACTACAACTTGCAAAATTAGATGCAGGTGCAATAAAGTTTAAAATGATAAGTTTAGATATAAATAAAACTGTAATGGAATCTTTAAAATTTTTAGATATAAAAGCAGAAAGTAAGAATGTTAAACTCAAGTTTTATCCTGGCAGGGATAAAATTATGTTAAAGTATGATCATAATTGGATAAGTGAAGCAATTGTAAATGTAATTAAGAATGCAATTGAACACACGAAGTCTGGTGGGGAAGTTAATGTGTTTACTGAAGTAAGTCAGGTTTGCACCAGAATCATAGTTAAAGACAATGGAGAAGGAATACCGAAAGAAGAACTTAAACATGTTTTTGAAAGATTTTATAAAGGAAAGATGAATAAAAGCACTGAATCCATTGGAATTGGCCTTGCCCTTTCAAAATCCATAATTGATGGAAACGGTGGTATGATTGATGTAAAAAGTAAGATAGGTAAGGGAACTGTTTTTACTGTTACTTTTTTAAATACAAATTAAACAGAGTTCTTGGCATCAGATGGAGTTTTGACTCCACCTGATGCTTATTAACAGGATTCTTAGCACTTCAGCTTTACTCTGACATATTTTTTAATCCTTCAATATCCTTAATATGAAAAGATGATCTGTTAAAATCAATAAGCCCTTCATCTCTCATATGACACATTTCCCGTGAAAGGGAAGGTCTTGAAACATTTAAAAATTCAGCTAATTCATTTCGTTTTAAGGGAAGTTTGAAAGTACTTTTTCCTGATTTTTTATATTGTTCTATTAAAAAGGTACTTATTTTACCTCTTAAGTTTTTGATATTTAAATACTCTACATGTTTGTTTAGCACTAGCGCCCTATTAGATATAATTTTAAACATATTGCGAATGAGAGGGCGGTGCCATGAGCACATGTTTTTACATTCACCTATAATTTTTTCACCAGGTAAAAATAAAACTGTACACTTATCTTGAGCTTCAACGGTAGCTGGAAGTACAGATTTTCCTGAAAAAACGGCCATTTCACCAAACATATCTCCTGGATTTAAATTTGTCATAAACATTCTGTTTCCTGCAGCATTTTCCTTTACTACAACAGCTTTCCCGGATATTACAATTCCAACGCTTTTAAATTCATCTCCACTTATAGCAATCAAATCATTTTTCTTGAATTGACTGATTTTAGGTTTAATGCAATTTAACATGATAGTAATATCTTCTTTGGTAATATCCTGAAATAAGCTAATTTTTGATAATATATCCACATATTTTTTAAACATTTAATCACCTTTAATTTGGTAACAGAGGATACCGATTTATTACCATTATTATATTATACTCATCTCATAAAAGCAATTAAAAAATAATAAGGTTATGGGGTGTAAATATGGATAATATGTTTTGTTTTCAATGTGAGCAAACTGCTTGTGGAAGTGGGTGTACAAAAGTAGGGGCATGTGGAAAGCAGCCTGATGTTGCAAATAAACAGGATAAACTTACATGCAAACTCATAGAACTTGCCTATGCTTCTGAAGGAAAAAATAGAGATAAGGCTGCAGATGAAGTTATGATGGAAGGTTTGTTTTCAACTATTACCAATGTAAATTTTGATGGATCAAGGATTGATGAAATTATAAATGCAGTAGAAGTACAAAGTGAAAAATTTAAATCTGACAGCAAATTCCATTTTGATGTACTTTGGGATGGAGATGCTGATATTATATCACTTCGCTCTACACTTCTTTTTGGAATTCGTGGTATGGCAGCATATGCATATCATGCCTATAAACTTGGTAAAAAAGATGAAGAAGTTATGGATTGGTTCTATAAAGGTATGAGAGCAGTTGGAGGAACTCATTCAGTAGAAGAGTGGTTGAACATTCTAATGGAATTTGGCGGTGTCAACTTAAAGTGTATGGCATTATTAGATGAAGCTAATACATCTGCGTATGGACAACCAACTCCTGTAAAAGTAACTACAAATGTTGAAAAAGGTCCATTTATAGTTATTACAGGTCATGATTTATATGATTTAAAGATGCTCCTTGAACAGACAGAGGGAAAAGGAATAAATATATATACCCATGGAGAAATGCTGCCTGCACATGGATATCCTGAGCTTAAAAAATATAAACACTTAAAGGGTAACTTTGGTACTGCATGGCAGAATCAGAGAAAGGAATTTGACAATATTCCTGCACCTATATTGTTTACAACTAATTGTCTTGTACCTCCAAAGGAAAATTATTCAGATAGAATATTTACTACAGATGTTGTAGCATTCCCTGGACTTAAACATATTACGGCAGATGAAAATGGAAAAAAAGATTTTAGTGAAATTATAAATAAAGCACTTGAACTTGGTGGATATACTGAGGACAAAAATTTTACAGGTATAAATGGTGGAAGTGTACTTACAACTGGATTTGCCCATGATGCAGTGCTTGGTGTGGCAGATAAAATAGTAGAGGTAATTAAAAATGGAGGAATCAAGCACATATTCCTGGTAGGAGGCTGTGACGGAGCAAAACCTGGAAGAAACTATTATACTGAATTTGTGAAAAAAGCGCCAAAAGATAGTCTTATATTAACTCTTGCCTGTGGAAAATATCGTTTTAATGATTTGGATTTAGGAGATATTCAAGGTATTCCACGTATTATTGATGTTGGTCAGTGTAATGATGCTTATTCTGCTATACAGATTGCTTTAGCACTTGCAAATGTATTTAAATGTGGAGTAAATGATTTACCTCTTACACTAGTACTGTCATGGTATGAACAAAAAGCTGTATGTATATTGCTTACCTTATTGTCCCTTGGAATCAAAAATATTTATGTAGGACCTTCTATTCCGGCATTTTTCTCATCAAATGTGTTGAACGTTTTAGTTGATAAATTTAGCATAAAGCCTACTACAACAGTAGAGGACGATTTAAAAGCTATATTGAAATAAGATAGAATATCTATAGAGAGTTTCTAAGTAGAAAGTTTACTTATACAAGCCATATACTAATAAAAATCATCACACTAAAAACTTTCTATAAGTCTAAAGCTCGGTATTTTGAAAATCTAAAGAAATTTATATAAACTCGTACCTCAGACATATATAAGCTTCTAAGATTTTCTAAAATACCTCACTAAGACTTATAAAAAAAGTTTTTAAGTGTGATTTCAATTTTATTAGTATTATTTTATGTATAATTTAAAATTTCAACTAGAATCGCTATATATAGATTTTTAAGTTAGAAAACTTACATATATAGGGCTTTCAATGTAAAAGCTAACTTATACTAGGAAATTCCTAGCATAAACTAATGAATTAAGTTTATCCTTTCATTACCTTTTCAAACCTAAAAAAGTTTTCTCCTCCTGGTGAACTCTCATCCTCTTTTGTATGTGTTTCAGGATGGTTTTTATTTAAATATTCTAAAATTTTAAATCCACATTTATTCACATAAAAATGAATATTATGGATTAAATTTACCGTAAATTATATCTATGTCTTTAAATAAATTTTAAATATATTTTCATAAAAAGTAAAAGGACGCAGTCCATATACATTATCCTTTTTATATTCTCAAAATAATTTTATACACATAACTTAATTAAACAATTTTAATAAATATATCTAATAAATTGAAAGTTATGTTATTGGGTTTAAAAATTCTTTGATATAATATTATGTAGGTTATTTACATTAATATAAAATAGATTAAAAAGTATAATCGATTGAGATTATTTATAGAAGGGTAGAGAAGGATGAATAAAATATTAATTGTAGAGGATGATCCTAAAATCAATAAAATGGTACAAACTTTATTGAAAAAAAATGAATATGAAGTAGTAGCTGCGTTTTCTGGTACAGAGGCGCTTTTATTATTAGAAAAAGAGTCTTTTGATTTAATTTTATTGGACTTAATGCTGCCAGGATTAAGTGGGGAAGAAATTTTAGTGAAGATTAACGAACAGTTCCAAATTCCTATTATATGTGTATCGGCAAAAGATGATTTAAACACTAAACTTGAATTGATTCGAGATGGGGCAGATGATTATATAACAAAGCCGTTTAACAATGAAGAATTAATTGTACGGATAGGTGCAGTATTAAGAAGAATGAATAAGGGTATGACCATAGATAAAACCAACATATTCCGATTTAAAGATCTGATTTTAGATAGTGAAAATCATATTGTAACTATTAATGATGAGCCTATTGAACTTACTGCAAAAGAATATAGTATATTAGAATTATTAATTAGTAGCCCCAGGAAAGTATTTACCAAGCAGAATATATTTGAGAGTGTTTGGTCTGAAGAATATATTATGGATGAAAGAGTGGTAACAGTACATGTTAGTAATTTGCGTAATAAATTGAAACATGGAGAAGAATATATAAAAACAGTTTGGGGAATAGGATATAAAATGCAAGATAATTAATTGATAAAACTTGATACTTTCTTGATAAATTCTAAATTCTATTTTAATACCTTTTATTTATTATTTAAATATAGCATTAGATAATACTTTATTTTAGAAAGAAGGAGGTAAAAATATATGAGTTTAGTATTACAAACTAATGATTTAACTAAAAAATACGGAAAACAAATAGCTGTAAATAAGGTTAATCTTAATATTAAAAAGGGCGATATTTACGGTTTGATAGGGAAAAATGGTGCAGGCAAAACAACAATTATGAAAATTGCCTGTGGACTCATTTATCAGGAACAGGGGGATATTCAACTGTTTGAAAGTAGCAATTTAGAAAAGGCCAGAAAAAGAATGGGATGTGTTATTGAACAGCCAGCACTTTATCCTGACATGACAGCAAAGCAAAACTTGATTTATTATGATAAACTGCTTGGTATTACAGACTATAGTAATGTGGATGAGGTCCTAGGTTTGGTTGGTTTACAAAATACAGGTAAAAAGAAAACTAAAGCTTTTTCTCTTGGCATGAAACAGCGTTTATCCATTGCAATTTCCTTATTAGGTAATCCTGATTTTCTTATCCTAGATGAGCCTATTAATGGATTAGATCCCTCTGGTATCAAAGAAGTTAGAGAATTACTATTAAAACTAAATATAGAAAATGAAATTACTATTTTAATTTCCTCTCATATTTTAGGGGAGCTTGCTAAGCTTGCGACAAAATATGGAGTCATACATAAAGGAGTACTTATTGATGAATTTCAAGCAGTAGAATTGGAAGAACGCTGCAAAAAGTGTCTTACCATTGTAGTGAATAATTCTGAAAAAGCAGCTTACATTTTAAAAAATAACATCAACATCTCAAATTTTAAAGTATTTGATGAAGGAAAAATTTGCATTTATGATTGCTTGGATATACCAGAACAAATTAATAAAGAATTGGTTGAGAATGGTATTTTAGTATCAAGGATTTGCTTAGAAGGCAATGATATAGAAGGATATTTTGTAAAGTTGATGGAGGGCGATAAGTAATGATGAATGTAATTTTTAGTGAATTTTATAAAATATTTAGAAGCAGGATTTTTTATGCTGTTTCAATTATATTGTTAGGAATGAATGTTATTGCCTTTGTTTCAGTGTCTACTGCGACAAAATCCCAGATGTTAGGAACAGGAATTTCTAGTTATCAAGAATCTTATAGTGTAGATTTTATTTTCTATATCGTTCTCATATTTGTGGCTTGTATGATTACTGCTGAATATGCCAATGGCAATATACGACAAATGACTTGCCATGGAATAGCCAGATGGAAATTAGTTCTTGGACAGTATATAGCTATGTCTTCTGTTATTACAATAGTTTTATTAGGTTTTGGCATTTTAAATTTATTATCAACTATAATGCTATTTCAACTAGGACAAGTTGATGCGGCTGCATTTATTCGAATGAATATTGGAATGATTTGCATGTTTTGGGGTACATCAGGAATTGGTACTTTTTTGGCTTATTTATTAAAAAATGAAGGTGTTACAATTATAGTTTCTATTTTGCTAGTGGCAAGCAGCAGCTTCATAGTAAATCTGCTTACTTTGCTAACAAAGAACGATGTTTTTAAAAAATACTCTCTTACAAATATGCGTAATACCATAGTTAGTTTTAATTCAAAACCAGAGGATGTTGTGAATTATTCAATTGTATTTTTGTTAATTGGAATAATTACAGTTTTTGGATCTAGTTTATTATTCTCAAAGAGAGATGTAGATTGATTGACAAGAAGGAACAAAAATATGTTTAGATAAATCATAAATTCTTTGAAAATGTATGGTAAAGAAGAGAGGAGAGAATATTTTGGATATATTAAAAACAGAAAATCTTTCGAAAATTTATGGAAATGGTGATACAAAGGTTACTGCATTAGATAACTTGAATTTGAGAGTAGAAAAAGGCCAATTTGTTTCAATTATTGGACCAAGTGGATCGGGAAAATCTACACTTCTCCATATGCTAGGGTGTGTAGATCATCCTACAAAAGGGAAAATATATATAGATGAAACAGATATTTCGGCTATGAACGAAACAGAGTCTGCTTTATTTCGCCGACGAAAAATAGGATTAATATATCAATCTTATAATTTAATTCCTACTCTTACTGTGGAGAAAAATATGCTTTTACCTATGTTATTAGATAATGTGAAACCAAAGAAAGAAGAATTTAATAATATTGTGGAAATGCTTGGTTTGACGGAAAGACTTAATCATTTTCCAAATCAGCTTTCTGGTGGTCAGCAGCAAAGAGTTGCTATAGGACGAGCACTAATGTGTAAGCCGTCTATTATTTTGGCAGATGAGCCAACTGGTAATCTTGATAGAAAAAACACCAAAACAACTATTGATCTTTTAAAACGTTCAAACAAGGAGTACAAGCAGACAATTGTTATGATTACACATGACGAAGAAATTGCCACCTTAGCTGATAGAAGTATTAAAATTGTTGATGGAAAAATAGTTTCAGATGAGGTGATAGGGCAGTGAAAATAATGAATGAATACACCTATAACCAAATAAAAAAGAATAAGAGGCATACAATCTCTATATTAGTGGCTATAACAATTGCATCGGCTTTGCTATGTTCGCTTTGTATATTTATTTACTCTATGTGGGGAGCAAAGGTAACATCAACAATTAAAAATGGAGGTTATTGGCAAGGAGAATTAAGAGAGGATATATCTGGAGATAAACTTAAAAAAGTTCAAAAAGATCCAGCTGTTAAAACTACAATGGTTAAAGGAACTTGGGTTACTGCTAAGCTTTCTGATACAAAACTTCCATATTTTTTAATGAGAGATGCAGATGAAAATTTTTGGCACGATATGAATTTGAAAAATGAGCTTATACACGGCAGGCTTCCTAAAAAAAGTGGGGAAATAGTGGTATCAAAATTATTTTTTACAGATAATCCTGCATACAAAATTGGTGATAAGCTAACGCTTCCAATAGGAAATAGAATGTTAAACAATAAAGTACTTAAAACTCAAGCTTATAAAAGGTTAGGTGAAACATTTAAGGTAAATGGAACTAAGACTTATACAATAGTTGGTGAATTAGACATTTCAGGAAGTTCAGCTTATCCAGGGTATATTGCAATGGGATATTTAAACATTTCAGATATCAAACAAAATGACAAACTAACTGTTTATATGCTCTTTAATAATCCGTATAAAATATATAAAACATTGCCACAAATCGCGCAATATTCTGGAGTAACTAAAGATAAATATGGAAAATATAATGTTATGTATAATAACCAATTGCTAAATTTATATGGAATTAGTAATAACAGTGACGCAAATACCCAATTTGTTCTAATTATGGCTATAGTAATAATTTTATTTTTACTAGTCATGGGCACGTTTATTCTTATTATTTATAATGCATTTTCACTATCTGCTAATAGCAGAATTAAGGAATTGAGTATTCTAAAAAGCTTAGGAGCAACTCCAAAACAAATTAAATATTCTGTTCTTTATGAAGGATTTTTGCTATGGCTTATTCAATTACCAATTGGTTTAATTGCAGGATATGTTTTTAGTTATGGTGTATTTTCTAAAGTCAATAGAATTCTTAGTGTTGAAAAAGGTTATAGTAACATACATGTTTCTTTCTCATTCATAGTAATTGCTTTTTCAGTAATCATCTCATTAATTACTGTTTTAACCTCTGCATATATTCCAGCAAGAAAAGTGGCAAAAGTGTCAGCTGTTTCTGGAATACGTCAGAATATCAAAATGGCAAAAATAAAAAATCATTCAATGATTAAAAAAATATTTGGTATAGAAGGTGAACTAGCAAGTTCTCAAGCTTCAGCCAATAAGAAGAGTTTACGTACAGCTACCTTATCTATTTCAATATGTTTTATTTTAATAGCAGCCTATATTAATATTATTTCAATATATAAATTGGCGAATTCTAAGAACGAGAAAATAGTTAGCCATGACATTACCCTTAATTTAAATACTATTGATGAGCCAAATGAAAAAATGATTAATAAAATTATATCTCTACCTGAAGTTAAAGACAGTGTAATTAGAAGGCAAGTACGTACATCAACTTATTTAGCATCAAATCAGGAGTCAAAAATTTTTGCTAAAGCTGGTGGATTTGCTGGAGTTGACTACAAAAAGTACAACGTATTAAAACAAAATGGCAGATATAGAATTATAGTGAATTTAGTAGGATTGAATGATGAAGCCTTTAAGAAGTATTGTGGAAAAATTGGTACTAATTCGGGAAAATATTATAAAAAAGATATAGCAACAGGTATACTATTAAATAGCACACATTATAAACCAGATAATTCTAATGAGGTGAAACTATTACCTTTGTTAAATACAAAAGCTGGAAGTAAAATGCTTTTATATGAAAAAGTAGAAGATAACATGCAAACAAATAATAAATTCAAGATTAAAGTAGGTGATGTTACAGGAGTTTCTCCAAGTGACATAAAAACTAATAGATACAGTTTAGCTTTAATTATTCCTATGAAAAATTATAAACAGATAGTTGGTAATTTTTCATTAAGTCGTGAGCTTGAAGCTAATATAATGTCAATTGATTTATTAGTGGGAGATAAGGCAAGTCCAAATGTAAAGAAAAAGCTAACACAAATTTGTAATTCCTACTTAGGATCGCAGGATTTTACAATATGGAGCTTAGTAGACGAAAAGCATCATGGAGAGCTTGTTCAGAAAGCTATTTCAATTAGCGTTTTTGCTGTTGCTTTAATGATTGGAATAATTGGCATTTTCAATACATTTTCAACTGTTTCAAATAATATTAGACTGCATAAGAAAGAATTTTCTATGCTGCGATCAGTTGGAGTAACACCTAAAGGATTAAATAAAATGTTGACATTAGAAGGTCTATTTTTTGCATTGAAACCAATTATTATTGGCATTCCAGTTGTATTTATCATTTGTTTTTATATGTTGAGATTAACATCAATAACGTGGAATGAATTTATAGTTGTTTTTCCAGGTACGGCAATTTTGGTTTATGTTATGATAATATTTATGTCTATATTTATGTCATATTGGATTTCTTCTAAATCAATTAAACAAAATAATATTATAGAGGCAATGAAAGATGAAGTAGTATAATTTTAGCTTTTGTATAGGCACAAGGTAGTTAATATAAAGGAGTTAATATGAAAAACATTTGGATAGTTACAACTTTTTTGTCCCTTTTCATGCTTGTCATGCTTATTTTTTATCATTTATATTATCGCATGAATATTAAACATATTACAAAACAATTAAAGGAAATTATGAATATAAAAGATACCAATGAACTTTTGACGGTAGTAGTAAAGCAAAGAGATATTGGGGAGTTGGTTAATCAACTCAATAATTTAATAGGAGATATAAGAATGTCTCGTATAAAAATTAAAAGATTAAACAGAAATTTTAGACAGAGTATAACTAATATTTCTCATGATTTACGTACACCATTAACAACTGCTAGTGGATATGTTCAAATGCTCCAGACAAATGTTACAGAGGAAGAATACCAAGAGTATTTAGCAATAATACTAGAACGGCAGAATATGGTTAAGATACTACTAGAACAATTATTTGAGTATGTACGTATTGAATCAGGTGATATTACTTATGAACATGTGCCTATAGATGCAAAAAAAGTTTTGGTAGATACACTTGCCATGTACTATGATGATTTTTATAAAAAGGGACAAGAACCAACTGTTCATTTGCCAGAAAAACCATGTATAATACAGGGAGATGAACAGGCAGTAAAAAGGATATTTTCAAATATTTTATTTAATGCAATTGTACATGGTAATGGAGGATATTGCTTTAAAATCCATGAAGCAGACAGTAGTTATATATTTACTTTTTCTAATCTTAGTGAACCTATGACCAGGGATGATTTAGATTATATTTTTGAACGTTCTTATACAAAAGATAAATCTAGAAATAAAAAAACTACAGGATTAGGGCTTACGATAGCCAGAGAAATTACTGGATGGTTAAATGGAACAATAGAAGCTTCTTATGATGATGGCAAATTCTCAATATCTATTTTATTACCTAAAATTTAATAAATATATAAAAGTGATGTAGTTTGGCTACGAAAATAATTTTGTGTACACATTATGAGCAAAAGGGGCTGTCGCACTAAAGTAAATACTACAATATGTTGTATTGATTTCTAATTCACAAGTCAACATATCGTATGTAAATTGCTTAGTGCCACAGCCCCTTGAAATTATATTTACAAGTTAAGGCATCTATATATTTTAAACGTATTATAATTTTTTATAAAATCTATTGACGTCTCATAGCTGCTATCTGTCGTCAGTTAACTGCAATGACATCTTTGTAAGAGACAAAATCTGGAGAGTAGCAAACTAAAAATTTTTTATTTATTTAATAGATTTTTTAAGCTTATAGGGGTAATTGGAGCATCCGTGTAACCAGGGGCAAAGTAGAAATAAAAATATTTACGGACTTAAACTAAGTACATATTAACATTTATTTTAATTTTTATGACAGATTTTTTTCAGCATAGATCTTTGATTTAAAGAAGAAAAACATTATTATTAAAATCGTAAGTAAAGGTGAAATGTATTCAGGTACTTCAACATGAAACCCTTCAAGAACCATAACAATGCCGAGACATAGCACCGAGTACATAGCACCATTTTTGAGATAAATATATTTTTTAATTTTCTCTATACTTCCCATTGTAATCTTTCTAACAACAATAGCACCAATCCCATTACCCAATATAATTAATGGGATTGACATTGTAAATGCAAATGCTCCTAAAACTCCATCAATTGAAAATGTAGTATCTATTATCTCCAAGTATAATATTTTACTTATATCTGACATTTCGCTAGTATTGTCAATTAACTTTTTTTCGTTTTCTTCAGCATTTTTTTTAAATCCATCGGTTATAAAAAAGGCAGATGATCCAATTACAGCCGATAAAGCAAGTACTGGATTGTATTTTAAAGCTGCTGCTACAATACCAACTAAAATAACTGAAACAACAGCATAAAACCAAGTACCATTTTTTAGAAAGAATTCTTCAGTTGCAAGTCCTAAATGCTTATCTTCAATAAATAACCAATGGAGAAACAAGAATACAAGAAACACCCCGCCTCCAAGCATAAGTATAGGTGTTGAATATTCTATTGATTCTATTATATGTGGATCATTTGAAAAAGTTGCAGTTAATGCTCCAATAGGACCAAGAGATTGATTTGTAGCCCATACAATAGCCCAAGGTAATAATCCTCTTACTATAAATACTGCAAATAATATTCCATATAATAAGAACCATTTTTTTGCCTTTTCAGACATGGTTGATAAAACTTCAGCGTTTATTACAGCATTATCTATACTTGAAACTACCTCAAATAAACATAAGCCTATTATGATCAAAATAATTGATATAATTCCCATAAAAATTGATCCTTTCAAATAAAAAATTCAGGTTTTTGATAACACTTATTATAACATAACTCACAAAATATCATACATTGGCTCTCTATTTTTTTAAGTCTTTTATTTTGATATATGAATGTGATATATTGCTTTGAACTATAAAGTTTTTAGCCTTTATTACTTCTTTATCTGTATCAAATATTTGAATCACTTAATAATGTAAATAAGGAAGATTCATGTTATAATTCTAAAGAATAGATATGGAGGTTTTATTAATGGGCGAAAGACTGATGATAGTTGAAGATGATGAGGCAATTGCAAACATATTAAAGGAACACCTTGAAAAGGAAGGGTATGAAGTTAATTGGGCATCAAGTGGCAAAGAGGGGTTAGAAGATTTTAAAACATATGAATTTGCACTTGTAATGATAGATATAATGCTTCCCGAAATGGATGGTTTTACTCTTTGTAAAAATATAAGATGGATAAATGAAGATATACCTGTAGTGATAATAAGTGCAAAGCAAACAGAAATGGATAAAGTGAAAGGATTAAAGCTTGGAGCAGATGATTATATAACAAAACCTTTTAGTTTGATTGAAGTTTCTGCAAGAATTGAAGCACATTTAAGAAGGTATAAAAAGGTAGATAGAGAATCTGCCGTAAATGGAATATTAAAATTTAAAAATGGACTTATTATAATACCTGAAGAAAAAAAGGTTACTGTGAATGAAAAAGAAATTCAAATGACTATAAAAGAATTTGAACTTTTAAGTCTTATGGCACAAAATCCCAATAAGGTATTTTCAAAAGAAGAGTTATATCATCACATATGGGAGAGTATGGATGTTGAAGGAAACAATACTGTAACTGTACATATAAAAGAACTTAGAGAAAAAATAGGGGACAGTAGTAAAAATCCTACTTTTATAAAAACTGTATGGGGGGTAGGTTATAAGTTTATAGGAGAAAAGAGTATTGGTTAAATAGGGGGGTGAAATTATGGATTATAAAATTGTTCTAATACTTGCGGCAGTAGGATTTTTAATATGGATAGTGGCTGATATAAGCCAAATACGAAGTGATAATATGAGAATGAATGCAACTTTGAATAGGATTGCTAGAAAGATAGGAGCATTTGATACATTAAAGGATGAATTAAAAAAGCTTATTTTAGAGAATGAAAGAATTAAAGCAATTAAATTATATAGAGAGTCTACAGGGTGCGGTTTAGTTGAAGCCAAGAAATATATCGATAGTTTGAAAGAAGAACTAAATAAGGATCAAGATAGGCATGAATAATATAATTAACATGTGATTTCCAGAATGTGTAGGAGCTGTTTTTAAAATAGATGAAATGGATACATTAATTTACTAACTAGTTTTTAACAAAATATAAGAAAGTTGTATCATAATGTGTATTTTTGCAGGGTGATATGGCTTTTTTCTTAATTATAAAGAAATTATTAAGTTTTATAAAGAAATAAAAAGTATTTGTATAATGATATTGTACAGGTTAGGAGAAAGATATGAAATTAAAAAAGTGGCTTATATTATCTCATTTAGCAGTTATGTTGACCCCTATAATTTTAGCTTTAATCTTGTTTGTAATTATAAATGGTTACAACAGAAATACACAGGTTATGAATTATATATCTACCATGGGCAAATTTAAGGCATATGAGAAAGTACTTGATGATCCAAATATATACGATGGAAGCTCTTTAATGAATAAAAAATTTGTAATGGATGAAGATAAAAGTTCTGTTGCAATAGAAGTATATAATGCAATGGGTCAGCAGATATATTCATCAGATGATAACATGTTAGGATATATTGACAAGAGTGAACTTTATTCTGATCTATATAAAATACAAACAGGAACTAAAGCCAATACTTTGAAAATGCCTGTATTTAAAGATAGTAAATTAGTTGGACTTTATAAAATAGTTATGACAAGAGATGACTTTATTGAAGCTGTAAATTATAGAACTGTTTTAGTCATTTTATGTTTTATATTTATGGTTTTAGTTGTATTCGCATTAGTAGTAATTCTTTTAAATAAAAAGTTTAATAAGCCTATCAAGCTCTTAATAGAAGGTATGAATAAGTTTGCTGTTGGAGATGAGGATAATTTAAATTACAAATGTAGTGATGAAATAGGAGAGCTCATAAACCACTTTAACAATATGAAAAATGATATTGAAGAAAAAAGAAAAACTATAGAACTTCAGCAAAAATCTAAGGAGTACATGATATCTGCAATATCTCATGATTTAAAAACGCCACTTACTGCAATAAGAGCTTATGCGGAGTCAATGGAATGTGAAGAAGGCCTGGATATGAAAGATTTAAAAAATAAAGTTTCTATTATACTTCACAAAAGTGATTATATGAAAAACATGATAGATGATCTAATGATGTACAACCTCCTTACAACAGATTATAAAATGAAGTTTGTAGAACTTGAAGGATCAGAATTATTTGAAATGCTTTTCTCAGGATATGACAAGTCCTGCGAAAAAAAGGAAATAAAACTTACTTCAAATATAGAAGTAAATGGCAAGTACAATGTAGATGTGAGACAAATGACAAGGGTAATAGATAATTTAATGGCAAATGCGTTTAGGTATACAAAAGAAGGAGGAGCCATATACATGGGAGCATTTTCACCTGATGAGGAACTTCCTAATTGGCTTGAAATTAATTTCCAAAATGAGATAAGAAGCTGGAAAGAAAAAAGGCTTTTGATTTTAATCAAAAATGAAGGAAGTGGAATTAAAGATAAGGAAAAGGAAAAAGTGTTTATGCCATTTTATCAAAGTGATGATTCTAGAAGTAAAAATATGTGGAAAGGTGTAGGACTTGGATTAAGTATTGTACGACTTGTAATACAAAAACATGGTGGTGAAGTAAAAGTATTTTCAGAAGAAAGCAGTACTGTTTTTATATGTGCTATACCTATGATTAAAAATTAAACAGATATTGAAGGGAGAAATTTATTATGAAAAGGAAAATTATAGCAATACTGACTATGGGGATATTAACAGCAGGTATATTTAGTGGATGTGATGGACTAAAAAAGGATACTATAATACCAGGAGATGTTATAAGTAAGGCTATGACTGCCTATGAAAAGCCTAAATCCTATTACGGAGAGGCAAAGATGGAGAACTATGAAAATGGTAAGGCAGTTATGAATGGTACTATAAAGGAATGGACAGATAATTCAAACAATAAAATAAGAAGGCGTGTAGAAGTTGACAACGAATCAGGTAAAGTGATATCTACAAGTGATGGAGGCAAAATGCTCATATACATGGAAAAAGAAAAAAAAGCAATGACTATGAAAGCAGATGGCGATTTAACTGAAAACAGTGTTGATTATAAATCTCAACTTATGAAGGAACTTAACGCAATATCAAAAACTCATACTTTGATTTATAAAGGTGAGGAAACTGTAAATGGATTTAAAACTTACCACATATTTGCTAAACCAAAACAGGAAAAGAGTTTAATAGGAGAAGTGAATTTTTGGATAGATAAGGACAATTGGTTCTTAGTAAAAAATACGTCGGAAAATGCTAATACCAAATCAAGTATGGAGTATACAAAGCTTGATTTTTCACCTAAGTTTGATAATAGCTTATTTACCCAAAAGCTACCTTCTGATGTTAAGATAGAACAGATTGATGAAAAAGTTAATCAAAATAAAATTGATATGAAGCAAGCAGAAAAAATAGCAGGAAAACCTATATTAACTTTAAATGAAAAGTCCGGATATAAATTGAAAAGTATTACCTACTTGGATGCGAAGGCAGTTAAGCACAAAGAGATAAATCAGACCTATGAAAAAAATGGAGCAGAAGCCTTAGTTCTTACAACTATCATTTTTGATGATAACAAAATACCCTCTAGTAAAGACGATTTAAAACTTGATGGGGAAAAAGATATTACTATAAGAGGTAAAAAGGGAACTTCTATGGAGGATAATGTAAAAAGCATATCATGGAGTGAAGATGGCTTTAATTATGATATGCTCATACAAGACCCTTCTATGAACATGGAGCAGGCAAAGAAAATAGTAGAGAGCTTGGAGCATTCCAAATAAAAAGCAAACAGAGACAAGGGATAAATTATATCACTTGTCTCTATTTTGATTACTTATAAAAAATTTAAATTATAAGTAATGTGGCGGCTGTAATAGGAACTAAAAGCATTGCAACTTTTAATATTGGTATAGGTACTCGTTTTGTAAATTTAGCACCTATATAGGAACCTGTTATTGTACCTACAACTACTTCAATAAGAAGATGTATATCTAAATATCCTAAGTGATAATATCCTGCTCCTCCAGCTAAAGCAATTGGTATAATTACCATCATAGTAGTCCCTACAGATTGACGTACTGACATACCTAGAATAAACATCAATCCGATTTGAATAAAACAAGCAGATCCTATGCCAAATAAACCTGAAATGGTACCTGTAACAAGTCCTATTCCACAGGCACGTATCCAAAAACTCATGCCATTAGGTAAAGAATTTTTATCCTGAGAAGAATGTCTTTTTTCTATAATAAACATACGAATCCATAAAATTAAGGCTGATAAATATAACATCCCTGAAGTCATCCATTTTAGTTCACTGGCAGGTATAATTGCAGAGAAATTAGAGCTAGTCCAAGATCCAATAGCTCCGAAAATTCCTACGGCAAGTCCCACTTTTAGTACAGCATCGCCTTCTCTATAGTGACTAAAAGCTCCAGATATGGATGAAAAGATCATTGCAGCTAAAGCAGTTCCAAGGGATACATGAATGGTAAAACCAAAAATTACAGTCAAAATGGATATTATAAATCCAGATCCACCTGCCCCTACAAATCCAAGTGCAATTCCAACTATGAACATTACAAGTATTATCTGTACTGCCAACATCATTCCTTCTTTCAAAGTAAATATGAAAAAAACTTAACATAATGTTTGCATTATACCATATTTTAGACGTAATATTAAAGTATGTAATAGAACTAAACGATTATTAAAAAGATGATAATTGTATTAAGTATAAATTGCTAATAGCTTTAGACCTGGAAATGGAAGGTGTTAATATATGATTGAGTGGTACAAACGCTCCTGGAGTGAAATAGTAAAGGAATTAAATAGCAATACATACTATGGACTTGATGAAGATCAAATTACCCCTCTTAGGGAAAAGTATGGGAAAAATCACATTGTTATGCCGAATAGTAAAGGTTTGTTTCATCTTACTATGGTGCAGTTTAAGGAGATATGGGTTATATCTTTAATTTTATTTGCTGCCATATTTTCCTACTTAGGTATGTTTATACAGACATTTTTGTCGCTGCTTATAGTATTTTTAAATATTTTTGCTGTAGCACTAGAACAATATAAGGAAGAAAGAAATTTTAAAGAGCTGAGAAAATTAAATTTTGGAACAGCTAGGGTAATAAGAGATGGAAGAACTATGAGGATACCTTTTGAAGAATTGGTAGTAGGAGATATAGTTATAGTTGAACAGGGGCAATTAGTACCAGCTGATATGAGAATTATAGAAAGCAATGATTTAAAAATAGATGAATGCTCCGTTACGGGAGAAAGCTTTATATCCGAAAAATATGAATCTAAAATAGATGATAATGAACTGACACTTTCAGATATGAAAAATGTATTATTTAAATCATCTTCTGTTGTTTCAGGAGATGGTACAGGGATAGTTATAGCTGTGGGAATGGATACTCAAGTAGCTAACATGGTAAAACTTTTACTGAAAGAAGAAGCGGACAGGAAATCTTTTGGTTTTAGACTCAATAAGATTTTTAATATATTTAGTGAAATTTTAATTTTTGGTCTTTTAATTGCTGGAGGAGTATCCAATTACATATTTCATCACGAAATATATTATAGCTTAAAGAGAGTGGCAAATGTATATTTACTCTCCTTGCCTCAGACGTTTTCAGTAATAATTTTACTTATGGGAATTATTTTATTTAAAAACCTAGAAAAAAAGAACATAAATTTTAAAGATTTATCTAGTGTGGAAAAGCTTTCAGAGATATCTACTGTCTGTACAGATAAAGTTGGGGCTTTTTCTAAAAATAAAATGGATATTGTAAAAGCTTATGGAAGTACTGGATTTATTGATATTAGTGAGGAATCTTTAGAGGATGGCATACATGAAAGCTTGTATAGGATGATGCATATAGGTCTTTTATGTAATGATGTTAAATCTATAAATGGTAATATAGAAAATTCTAGAGAACATTTAGTAGAGCAGGCTCTTATAAAATTTTGTCAACAAAATGGAATGGATAAAAAAGATTTAGACAAAAGACATAAGAGAATATTTCAAATTTTATTTGATAGTGAAAGACGTATAATGACAACTGTAAATAGAATGGATGACAAATATAGAGCTCATGTAAAGGGAGCAGCGGATTCTATTATAGATAGATGTACTCATATGATGAAAAATGGTGTAGAAGTTGAGATAACAGAAGAAGATATAAAGGCTATAAAAGATGCGGATATTAGTATGGCTAATGATTGCCTTTATGTTGTAGCATTTGCCTACAGAAATTTTAACTATGAACCGAGTCCTAAAGAAAATATTGAGAGTAATTTAGTTTTTGTAGGGTTAATTGGTTTTGATAATATGCTCAAGGAAAATGCAGTAAATTCTATAAAGAAGGCCCTTTCACTTTCCATTAAGCCTATTATAATTACAGAAGATAATAAACTTACAGCTTTATCTGTAGGAAAAAAGCTAAATTTTGTATCAAGGCTTTCACAAATAATTTCTGGTGTGGAAATAGATAACATGACAGAAAAAGAATTTGAACGTATAGGAGGAAAGGTTAGTATTTTTTCTATGATAAATTCTAAGCATAAAGTAAAGATAGTTAAGACTTTAAAAAGCTATGGATATATAACTGCTATAACTGGGTGGAAGCTAACGGATTTGCCTGCACTTAAAATGTCTAATGTTGGAATAACTAATACTAAAAGCAACATAGTGAAAAAATTATGTGATATATTTACAGAAAACATGGATTTCATGAGTATTATAGATACCATAGAAGATTCAAGAAAAATTATGCATATGATAAAAAAAATGATTTTATATATTATAAGTTGTAGTACCGGTTTTTTCGCGTTTTTGATGATAAGTTTGTTGTTCGATCTTAATATTTCAAATAATATGATTGTGGAATCACTCTGGTTCAACAGCGTACTTGTATTTTTATCATCTCTAGCTCTTATGTGTCAGTACAAGGAAGAAGAAGGAGACTATGATACGTATACTATTGATAAAGATATAATTAAAGAAAACATGAGCTTTATTGTTTTTGGAGGATTTTTAATGGGAGTTTTAGCATTTGGAGTTTTCTACTTTGCTAGTATACAAAAAAATGAATTTCCGTTATTTACTTCTATTTCGTTACTAAATACCTGTGCTGTGTTGTTTGTATACAGCTTTTCAAATGAAAAATTTTTTAATAACATATATTCAAATGCGATTGTAATTATAAATGTTATTGTTCAGTTTATTGGTATATTAGTTTTAGGAAATTTTAAAATTTTATTTGACATAAATTACTGGAAGATTTTTTTAATTGGCACTGCCGTTTGGCTTATATTTTGTATGGTCTATAAATTTAGTAAAAATGAATATGTTTAACCTGTTATTTTTTGGATAATATAAAGTAACAGGAGGTGGATTTTTTGACTTTATTATATTATGATTATTACTACAATAGGTTAAGGAAGATATGAAAAGACCACTGGTGTTTTATTCTATCTCCTTGGCGTTAGGGTCTTTGTCCGCTTTAGTATTTTTAGATAATGTTTTTATAGCTGCAGTAATAGCAGCTTCTTTTTTTATAATAATGTTTTATACCTTGAAAATTAAATTTTGTATTCTAAATGCTATTTTTTTTATTTTTGGAGTGGTAAGTTTCAATATGTATTTTAATATACGGCCTCAAGATCCTTCTCAAATTAGGGTAGTGGAAAAGAAAAACTACTATTTTATAGGAGACTATAGAGGAAGAAAAATTATGCTAAAAAATAAATTGGATAAGCTAAAAGAAGGAGAGAGTATAAAGGTATATGGTAATTTTAAAAGGGAATTAAATGCACAAAAAGGTATAATAGGTACTTACTATATAAAAAAATATGAGACTGGAAAAAAAGATTTTATATACTCCATATATGAATTTAAAAGAAATATATATGAAAGGTTTAAAGAAGTCATAGGCGAAGAAAGATCAGCTCTTGTTATGGCATTATGCTATGGTGAAACTTCATACATTAGTCAAGATGAAATGCAGAAGTTTCAAAAGCTTGGAGTAATTCATGCAGTAAGTGTATCAGGTTTTCATATGGCTATAATATACCAGGTATTGGAGAGTATAGTAGGACTTAAAATAGCTGTGATTGTATCAGCACTTTATGTATTTTTTACGGGTATGGCAGCTGCAACTATGAGATCATTTATAATGATATTCTTATTCAAATTATCAAAAAAATTTTTTAAAGAATATGATAGCATATCCTCTCTCAGCTTGTCAGCTCTGATTTTAATAGCTGTAAAACCATATTATGTAGTGGATTTAGGATTTGACCTTTCATTTTTAGCAACTCTTGGAATACTTCTGTACAATGGGAAAATTTATAGAAAACTTTTTATGCTTCCACAAAAATTGGCCTCCAGTATGAGTTTAACTTTTAGTTCTCAAATATTTACTCTACCCTATATTGCTTTTACAATTCAAAATTTCAGTTGGGGATTTATGATTGGCAATTTATTTTTGCTTCCCCTTTTTTCAATTATAGTTGTTTTAGGAAATGCTGTGCTTTGTATATGCTTTGTAGAACCTTTATTTAAATTATTGTGTAAAGCTATGGAGGTTATTTTTACTGCCATAGATGGTGCCAATATGGTTGTTTTAAAACTATGTCCTGAAATTATATATTTAAAGTATATAGACGGACTTGCCTTTATTGCAGTATTTGTAAGTTTTTTAATGTATAAAAAAGGATATAGAAAATTAAAATATGTTCCAATAGTATGTTTTATTTTAGTATTTTTAGGAGTTTATGCACCATTTATGAATATAACTTTTATAAATAATGACAATGGAAAGGCTGCAATTATAAAACAGGGAATAAATAAAGTTATGATATGCAGCTATGATGACTTTCATTCCAGTTGGATAACAAATATAAAAGATGATCAGTATATAGGAAAGGTAATAACCAATCCGGTAAAAAACTTTACCTATATAATAAATAGTAATGCCTATTTAAATATAGATAATGATATGAATTCCAAACTTCATGTAAAAAATAAGGAGTTTCAAATTCTATTTGATGATGGAAATAGAAATGATATCGAAGTTTTTAGTAGAAATAATTGCATATTCATTCCTAGAATTAAATCCCAAAATAAAAATTCAACTAAAAAGTATGAGAATCCACTAGAAGGTAGTACTTCTTATGTTATAATATTTAATATGATTTTTAGAATACCTACAATATGCGATTAAAATGGAAGTGAGTAAAATTGATAGACATATTTACCTTTGAAAAAAATTTAGAAAAGGGAGATTTGAGGAATTGTTACTTGTTTTGTGGTATAGATGAACTACTTATAAAAGAAAATATAAAAGCTTTAATTAAAAAAGTTATAAATCCTAATTTTATGGATTTAAATTATATGAAATTTGATGGAAGTTCCCTTGAAAGTTTTGATCCCGTAATAAATGCCTGTGAGACATTGCCTTTTATGAGTGAAAAAAAAGTTGTACTTGTATATAGAGCTTCTTTTTTTGGTGAAGATAAAAATAAATTATCCACTGAATTTAAGACCATACACAGTTACTTGAAAAACCTACCTAAGTACTGCATTTTAATATTTTACTATGTATTTAAAAGTAAAAGGGATAAACCAGGAAGAAAAATATATAGTGTTGACAAGGACATTTGTGTTGTAAAAGCTGATAAAGTAAAGGGAAAACAGTTGGAAAATAAAGTTCAAGAATTTTTTTATGAGCGTGGAAAAGATATAAAAAAATTAGATTTGAGGATATTCTGCAGCCTTATGAGCGAAAATAATTTGAGTATAATAGAAAATGAAGTAGAAAAATTGTGTTGTTACACTTATGGAAGAAATATAGAAAGAGAAGACATGAAAAAGATGTTTTTAAGAAGTGGTGATGAGGATATATTTGATTTGGTAAATGCAATATCTGATAAAAAGATAAAAGATGCACTTTACATGTTAAATGAACTCATGTATAAAGGGTATAAAATAAGCTATATTTTATCTATGGTAGAGAGACAGTTCAACCTTCTTTTTAAAATAAAAATGTGCTTGGAAGAGAGAATAACCAAAGAAGAAATTATGAAAGAATTAAACATAAAATCAGAATATGGTTACAGCATTATGGTAAAACAGAGTAAAAAGTTTACAATAAATCAACTAAAAAAAGCAGTGGCATTGTGTTTGAATACAGAAAAGAGAATAAAGAGTTTATCTATAGATGAGAAAACTGAAATGGAACTTTTGATAATAAATACAACTGCATAATAAATAACCGGTTAAAACCGGTTTATTTATTATGCAGTTAATTTATTTAACTTAAAAGCTAACTTAGATTTATTTCTTGATGCTTTATTTTTGTGGATTATACCTTTTGATTCAGCCATATCCAAAGCTTTTACAGCTGCTGTAAAATTAACTTTAGCTTCTTCTACGTTTTTAGTTTCAACAGAAGCTAAGAATTTTTTTATAGTAGTCTTTAATGAAGACTTTATAATTTTATTTCTAAGTGTTTTTGTTTCGATAACTTTTATTCTTTTCTTTGCTGATTTTATATTTGCCATGCTTTCACCCCCTTATTAGTTTTATAGACCTCAACAGCGTTGGGGAAACTTGCTAGTGGGTCATTCTATTTAACAAATGATATTATAGCATTAAATTTCAACTACTTCAAGTAAAAAATCTTCATTAATTGTGCATTGTGAACTGTCAATTGTTAATTGAAGTTATGTGTTGGTATATTGAGTATGAAAACAGCTAATAATAAACTTATGAATTATTTTAATGTCCTATAAAAATAAAAGTTGAATTAGGAGCGGATAATATGTTTAGTGTGAGAACTGATCTAGCAGTAGAGGCAAGAGAAGTATGTAGAAAAGAAAGAGGAGAAGAAGTTCCAGGGGTAGAGACAGAGGAAAAAATTGAAGATGACATCAAAATAACATATGTTAACATAGTAGATGACGTAGGAGAAAAAGTTATGGGAAAGCCAAAGGGATCTTATATAACTATAGATATGCCTAAGTTTACCCACTACGATGGTGAAATCAGAGATAAGGTAAGTAAAGTAGTTGGAAAAGTATTATCAGGAGTAATAAAAATAGAAGATAGCGCCACGGTATTAGTTGTAGGATTAGGAAATTGGAATATAACGCCAGATTCACTAGGGCCTAAGGTTATTTCTAAATTAATGGTAACAAGGCATTTAAAGCAGCTTGTGCCTGATAAAATAGATGAAGGTATAAGGCCAGTATGTGTCATATCTCCTGGAGTACTAGGAATTACGGGAATTGAAACAGGAGAAATTATAAGGGGAGTTTGTGAAAAGGTAAAACCAGATTTAATAGTATGTATAGATGCACTGGCATCCAGAAAGATGGATAGGGTAAATTCAACAATACAAATAGGTAATACAGGGATATCCCCAGGTTCCGGGATAGGGAACAGAAGAATGGAATTGAGCCAGAAGACATTAGGAGTGCCTGTAATAGCTATAGGAGTTCCTACGGTAGTAGATGCGGCTACTATGGCCAATGATACCATTGACTTGCTTTTGGATGATCTTATAAATAAAAGTAAAGGTGGAAGTGAATTTTACAAAATGCTGAAATCTGTGGATAAAGATGAAAAACAAGGGGTTATACAAGAAATAATGGAACCTTATGGGGAAAATATTATAGTGACTCCTAAAGATGTGGATTTAGTAATGGATTCAATTTCGAAAATAATTGCTGGTGGTATAAATATAGCACTCCAGCCTGCTCTTGATTTAGAGGACATAAATACTTATTTAAATTAATTTGCACTTGTGATAATTTTAATTTCCTTTTCATATAAATTAACAGTATTAAATTTACATGAGAGGGGGGAATTGCTTTAAGAAATTTTAAAGCAGTCAAATATTGAATTACAGAAGATTTAATTTTAAAGGTGATCCTAAATTAGAAATGTGTATCTTAATGTTAACGGTAATACTAGTTATCATTTTGCCCTGCATAGCAAAGGCCAATTCGTACAGCAGCAATGTAAAGAGAAATATGTTTTATGTTGAAGTCTTAAACTATGCCATGCCAACAGTAAAGACTACTTCTTTTTCTGAAGATGATATGGCAGAAAATTGTTTTTCTATAGGAAACACTATTTTGAAGACTGTAGGGTTAGACATAAATAATCCTAAATCTCTTTTAGGAAGAGAGGTGGCTTTTTTAGGACTAGGCTATTCAAAAAATCAAGATATAAGTTTTAATGAGTTTAAGTTAGATGACAAACAGATTAAAAAAAATGGAAGTACATCTAAATCAAATACTCAAAATGATTTGAATTTGGAAAATAAGGATGTAACTGTGTATAACCCAAAACTTAAAAAAACTTTAGATGTGAGTAAACCTGAGGTGCTAATATATCATACCCATACTACGGAAAGCTATAAACCAGGAGATGCAAATAGCTTTGATACTACCCAAAATGTGTGTGCAGTAGGAGATGTAATAGTAAATGAACTTCAAAATAACTATGGGATATCTGCAATAAATGATAAAACAGTGCATGATGCAGAAGCTTATACTCAAAGTTATTCCAGATCTGCTGTAACACTTGACAAGTATTTAAAAAAGTATGGTGATTTTAAACTTATAATAGATTTACACAGAGATTCTGTAGATGATAAAAAATCAGTTACAGCCAGGATGAATGGAGAAAATATATCTAAATTTATGTTGGTTATGGCCAGAAAAAATCCTCACTTTGATAAAAACATGGCTATGGCAAATTCTATAATAGATACTTCAAATAAGCTATTTCCAGGACTTTGCAAGGGAGTTTGTTACTATAATTATGGAACAAGGTACTTTAATCAGGATAAGAGCAACAATGCAATACTAATGGAAATTGGAGCAGATATAAACACTTCGGATGAATCCAAAGCCACAGGTAAGTATGTTGCTAGGATAATAGCAGAGGTACTTAATAATAAGTGATAAATTTAAAAACTTTTGTATAAAATTAGTAGAAATGTTCATCCTTATAATAGAAACTTTATGCTTTTAAATCTAGTTTCTATGTGGGGTGATTTTTTTTGAGTAAAAAAGGTATTAGGGCTGTGATAATATTTTGCATTATGATAGTACTTTTTGGATTTGTAACTATAACAGCAGGACTTCCTAAATATATAAAAGATAAATCTAATTTTAAAATAAATTATACTGTTTCTCCCTTTGATTTTACAGTTGATGTAGGGGAGTATTCATTATGTTTAAATAATAAAATAGTTTATAATTTTGAAAACGGATCTAAACAAGTTATAAATATAGTGGGAGAAAAAGTACATTCAAGTACTTCTTATATTATAAATAAGACTTCGGAGACATTTAAAAATCTAGAAAGTAAACTCCCTAAATAATGTACTTTTCACTGCATATTTGTTATGATATAATTTACTGTAGTTATTCGTACAGAAAAGCTAGAGATTAATCAAATAATGAAAATCTTTTAACTTTTCATAGGTATTGGAGGAAAAGAGTATGCAGAGCGAAAGACAAAAACATATAAGAAATTTTTCTATAGTTGCTCATATAGACCATGGTAAATCTACACTTGCAGATAGATTAATTGAAAAGACAGGAACTCTTACTGAGAGGGAAATGGACTCCCAGGTACTTGATAATATGGAGTTGGAAAAAGAAAGAGGAATAACTATAAAGTCTCAGGCTGTTAGACTTATATATAAAAGACCTTCAGGAGAAGAATATATACTAAATCTTATAGATACGCCAGGACATGTGGATTTTAACTATGAGGTTTCAAGAAGCTTGGCAGCCTGTGAAGGTGCTATTTTAGTTGTGGATGCAACTCAGGGCATACAAGCACAAACCCTTGCAAATTGTTATTTGGCACTGGATCATGATTTAGAGATTGTTCCTGTAATAAATAAAATAGATTTGCCAAGTGCAAGGCCTGAAGAGGTAAAAAATGAGATAGAAGATGTTATAGGAATAGAAGCATCTGATGCACCAACAGTTTCTGCAAAAACTGGATTAAATATAGAACAGGTTTTAGAGGCAATAGTAAGCAAAATGCCAGCTCCTGAGGGAGATGAAAATGCACCTTTAAAAGCTCTTATATTTGATTCAAATTACGATAGCTATAGAGGAGTAGTTTGTCATATAAGAGTAATGGAAGGTGTAATAAAGCCTGGGATGAAGATAAAACTTATGGTTACAGGAAAAGTGTATGAGGTTACGGAAACAGGAATTTTTGTTCCTAATTTTATGCCAAGAGACGAACTTAAAGCAGGAGATGTAGGATACTTTACCGCATCCATTAAAAATGTAAGAGATGCACGTGTAGGGGATACTGTAACCGAAGCTTCTAGAGAAGCCAAAGAACCCTTGAAGGGATACAGACCTGTCGTTTCAATGGTATACAGTGGTATATATCCTGTAGATGGAGCAAAGTATGGTGAACTTAAAGATGCACTGGAAAAACTTCAGGTAAATGATGCAGCTTTGTGCTTTGAACCAGAAACTTCTATAGCATTGGGGTTTGGATTCAGATGTGGATTTTTAGGACTTTTGCATATGGATGTTATACAGGAGAGGGTAGAAAGAGAATTTAACCTTGACATAATAACTACAGCCCCTTCTGTTATATATAAGATTGGAAAAACAGATGGTACTGTAATAGAACTTACAAATCCAACAAATATGCCGGAAGTTTCAGAAATAAAGTACATGGAGGAACCTATAGTAAAGGCATCAATAATAACGCCTTCTGAATATGTAGGAGCAGTCATGGAACTTTCTCAAAATCGAAGGGGAACCTTTAAAGATATGCAGTATATAGAAACTACAAGAGTTTCTTTAAATTATGAAATTCCACTAAATGAAATAATATATGACTTCTTTGATGTATTAAAATCTAGAACAAGAGGTTATGCTTCACTTGACTATGAGTTAAAAGGATATAAGGCTGCTGAATTAGTAAAGCTTGACATACTTTTAAATGGAGAAGTGGTAGATGCACTGTCCATGATAGTTCCAGAAGAGAGAGCTTATGAAAGAGGAAGAGGTATAGCAGAAAGATTAAAGGAAATAATTCCAAGGCAGCTTTTTGAAATACCAATACAGGCAGCGATAGGTGGAAAAATTATAGCAAGGGAAACAGTTAAGGCTATGAGAAAAGATGTACTTGCAAAATGTTATGGAGGAGATATATCAAGAAAGAAAAAACTCCTTGAAAAACAAAAAGAAGGAAAGAAGAGAATGAGGCAGGTTGGCTCCGTAGAAATCCCTCAGGAAGCATTCATGGCCATACTTAAAACTGAGGATTAGTATATAACAGGAAATTTGTTAAGAGAGTAGGAGTTTGGAAGTGGTTTTATGCAAGGTAAAAATATAGATGTTAAAAAGGCTGTGGCTCTATATATACACATACCCTTCTGTAAAAAAAAGTGCCTTTATTGTGATTTCCCATCTTATAGTGGAAAAGAAAAACTTATGGTAAGTTATACAAAAGCACTAGCTAGAGATATAGAATCTGTAGGAGATAGAAAAATAAGAACTATATTTATAGGTGGGGGGACTCCCACCTATTTATCATTAGAATCCTGGAATAACATATATGAGGTATTAAAGAAAATAAATACAGAAGATAATTTAGAATTTACAGTAGAAGGAAATCCGGGTACATTTACAGAAGACAAATTCAAAGTTTTAAGGAAGATGGGAGTAAATAGACTCAGTATAGGTCTTCAGGCTTGGCAGAATTCTATACTTAAATGTATAGGTAGAATTCATACTTTAGAAGATTTTTTAAAGACATATGATATGGCAAGAAAATTTGGATTTTCAAATATAAACATAGATCTTATGTTTGGACTTCCAGGTCAGACAATAAAAGATTGGAAAGAATCACTGCAAAATGTAGTTAAGTTGAATCCAGAACATATATCTTGTTATAGTCTTATAGTGGAAAAAGGTACTCCATTTTACAATGCACATCAGTCAAAAAGCTTGAATTTGCCTGGAGAAGAAGAAGAAAGACAGATGTATTATTTCACACTTGATTTTTTGTCTAAAATGGGATATGAACAATATGAAATATCCAATTTTTCAAAAAAAGATAGAAAATGCAAGCATAATTTAATTTATTGGGATATGGAGGAGTATATAGGTTGTGGGGCAGGTGCCCATTCTTATGTAGATGGGTACAGGTATAGAAATACCAAAAATATAGAAGAATATATTTTACAGGGAAATTTGAACCAGTTTTTAAGATTAGATAAACATAAAAATTCTATCTGTGACAGTATGGAGGAATTTGTGTTTATGGGTCTTAGAAAAATAGATGGAATTTCTACAGAAGATTTCTATAGAAGATTTAACAAGGATATTTATTCTGTATATGGGGATGTAATTGAAAAGTACATAAAGATGGGTATTTTAATAAAAGAGGGACATAAGCTGTACTTAAGCAAAAGAGGAATAGAAGTATCTAACAGTGTAATGTGTGATTTTATATTGACATAATTTTAAGTGAGTTAGATATCTTAAGTAAATGTGAGAAACCTTAATTAATTCTATTTTAAATTATAAAAAACATATTATTTACCTTAATAATATAGTTATATAGTATTGACAAAAAAAATTATGAGTGATATTTTTTAATCATAGCAATTAGCACTCAACAACAATGAGTGCTAATAAAGAGGTGATATTATGGAAATGGATGAAAGAAAAATAAAAATACTTCAGGCAATAGTAAATGATTATATAAACACTGCGGAGCCTGTTGGATCCAGAACCATAGCTAAAAAATACAATTTAGGTGTAAGTTCAGCTACTATAAGAAATGAAATGGCGGATCTGGAGGAAATGGGTTATTTAGAACAACTTCACAGTTCTTCAGGAAGGATACCTTCCAATAATGGATACAGGTTGTATGTTGACAAATTGATGCATATACCAAATTTGAGCCAAGAAGAAATGTATATAATAAAATCACAGATTATAGATGCAGCTTTATTTGAGGTTGATAAAATATTAAAGCAGGCTGTTTGTCTTTTATCGGAGCTTACCAAACTTACTTCTATAGTTAGAGCACCTTCAGTTAAAAGAGGTTATATAAAGCATATACAGTTAATAAACATTGAATCAAGCACCAATATATTATTAGTACTTATAATTGATAGTGGTATTATAAAGAACAATTTGATAAAGGTAGGAAAAACTATTTCAGATGATATTCTTGTTAAATTAAGTAATATGCTAAACGTCAGATTAAAGAATTTAAGTGCTGAACAAATAAATTTAGAAGTTATAAATAATTTAAAAAATGATTTCCAAGGATATGAAGATATATTCAATAATATAATTTCTGCATTGTATGATAGCTTAAATAGTGTAGATAATTCAAATATATATACTCAAGGGGCTACAAATATTTTTAATTATCCGGAATATAAGGATATAGAAAAGGCAAGAGAATTTTTATCTATGATGGATAATAAAGATAAAGTTAGCAGCTTACTGAACAGTAATTCAAATATTTCAGTAAAAATTGGTAAAGAAAATTATACAGAAGGTGCAGAAGATTGCAGCGTTGTATCTGCTGTTTATAGTTTGAATGAAAGACCTATAGGTGAAATTGGAGTCATAGGACCTACAAGGATACCTTATTCTAAAGTCATATCAATACTTGCAAATGTAGTAAAGGAAATGAATTATATTTTAAGTAATGCCTATTCTGATGAAAAATAGAATGAATTTTGTAAAATAGGTATAAATGTTAGATTGGAGGAAGTATCTAAATGTTAAAGGATAAAGGTGATAATGAAAAAGACCTTAATGAAGAATGTGAAAATGATTCAGAAAATGAAAAAAAAGATAAAGATAATGAAAGTGTAAATGAAAGCACAGAGGATAATTCAGAAGAAGAAGTAGAAGAAACAGAAGATAAAGAAGATAAAGAAGATAAAGAAGATAAAGAGATAAGTTTGCTAGGAGAATTAAAAAAAGAAAATTCAAAATTAAAAGATGAAAATAAAAAGGCCATAAATGAATTGGATTCTATTAAAGATAGACTTGCAAGGGTTATGGCAGAGTATGATAACTTTAGAAAAAGAACTGTTAAAGAGAAGGACAATATTTATTCCGATGCTTGTAAGGATATATTAAAAGAAGTTTTACCAGTGTTAGATAACCTGGAAAGGGCAGTAAATGTAGAAGGAAATGCAGAAGATTTGAAAAAAGGTATAGAGATGACAATGAAACAATTTAATAATGCCCTTTCAAAATTAAATGTAGAGGAAATTCCTTGCGAAGGAGAATTTGATCCAAATCTACATAATGCAGTTATGCATATAGAAGATGATAAATATGATAAAAATTCTATAGTAGAAGTGTTGCAAAAAGGATACAAAAGAGAAGACAAAATAATCAGATACAGCATGGTTAAAGTAGCAAATTAAGTTTAAAACATACAAATTAAATTTGTTTGAATTAAATATATGTAAGATAATTTTAACGCAGTTAAATTTAGGAGGTAAGTTAATATGTCAAAAATAATAGGTATTGATTTAGGAACAACTAATTCATGTGTTGCAGTTATGGAAGGTGGAGATCCTGCAGTTATAGCAAATTCAGAAGGAGCAAGAACAACTCCATCAGTAGTATCATTCCAGGCAAATGGAGAAAGATTGGTAGGTCAAGTTGCCAAAAGACAGGCAATAACAAATCCTGATAAGACAATAATGTCAATAAAAAGGCAAATGGGAACAGACCATAAAGTAAATATAGATGGAAAAGATTATACACCACAGGAGATATCTGCGATGATACTCCAAAAAATAAAAGCAGATGCTGAAGCTTATTTAGGAGAAACTGTAACTGAAGCAGTTATAACAGTACCAGCATATTTTAACGATAGTCAGAGACAGGCAACTAAAGATGCAGGTAAGATTGCAGGATTAAATGTACGTAGAATAATAAATGAACCAACAGCTGCATCACTTGCTTATGGACTTGATAAAACTGATACAAGTCAAAAGATATTTGTATATGACTTAGGTGGAGGTACTTTTGATGTATCCATACTAGAACTTGGAGATGGAGTATTTGAAGTTAAAGCTACAAATGGTGATACTCATCTAGGTGGAGATGACTTTGACCAGAAAGTTATGGACTATATAGCAGAAGATTTCAAAGCTAAGAATGGTATAGATTTAAGAAATGACAAAATGGCACTTCAAAGATTAAAGGAAGCAGCTGAAAAAGCAAAAATTGAACTTTCGGCATCTACTCAAACAAATATAAACTTACCATTTATTACAGCAGATGCAACTGGTCCAAAACATATAGATATGAATTTGACAAGAGCAAAATTTAATGAGTTGACTCAAGATCTAGTTGAAAGAACAATTGAACCTATGAGAAAAGCATTAAATGATGCAGGACTTACAATAAATGATATAAATAAGATCATATTAGTTGGTGGTTCTACAAGAATACCAGCTGTTCAGGAAGCAGTTAAGAATTTTACTGGTAAAGATCCATCAAAGGGAGTTAACCCTGATGAATGTGTAGCTGTAGGGGCTGCAATTCAGGCCGGAGTTTTAACTGGAGATGTAAAAGACGTATTACTCCTTGATGTTACACCTCTTACACTTGGAATTGAAACTTTAGGAGGAGTTGCCACTCCACTTATTGATAGAAATACTACAGTACCAACTAAGAAGAGTCAGGTATTTTCAACTGCAGCAGATGGCCAGACTTCAGTTGAAATTCATGTAGTTCAAGGTGAAAGAAAGATGGCTGCTGATAATAAAACTCTTGGAAGATTTACGCTTTCAGGAATAGCTCCAGCTCCAAGGGGAATTCCTCAAATTGAAGTTACATTTGACATAGATGCCAACGGTATAGTAAATGTATCTGCTAAAGATAAAGGAACAGGAAAAGAAGCTAATATAACAATTACAGCTTCAACTAATTTAAGCGATGATGAAATAAACAAGGCAGTAGATGAAGCTAAAAAGTTTGAAGAACAGGATAAAAAGAGAAAAGAATCCATAGACATAAAAAATAATGCAGATCAATCTGTATATCAGACAGAAAAGACATTAAAGGACTTAGGAGATAAAGTATCAGCTGAAGATAAGAAAACTGTAGAGGAAAAAATTGAAGCTTTAAAGAAGATAAAAGATGGAGAAGATTTAGAGGCAATAAAGAAAGCTACTGAAGATTTAACTCAAACTTTCTATGGAATTACATCTAAAATATATAGTCAGAATGCTCAAGCAGGACAAAATCCAGGAGCAGATCCAAATATGGGAGCAGGACAAAATCCAGGGGCAGGAGCAGGTTCTCAAGGTGCATCAGAAAAAAAAGATGATAATGTAGTTGATGCGGATTACAAAGTAGATGATGATAAATAATATTTCCTCTTCACGATTATATAATAAGTGTGTATAATGGTAATAGTTAAGGGATGAGTTTTTATACTCTTCCCTTAATTTAAGTAGAGAACCCAAATCTCCGATTTGGCGTGAATCACTTACTCATTTGACCGAAGGGAAAAGGAGTTACAAAAATTAGAACCCAAATCTTCGATTTGGTGTTAATCACTTACTCATTCGACCGAAGGGAGAAGGAGTTACAGAAATTAGAACTTAAATTTTAGTTTAATGAAAATATTTTAGGTGGTGAAAAGTAAAAAATGGCACAGAAGGACTATTATGAAGTACTTGGACTTGAAAAAGGTGCAAGTGATGGAGATATAAAAAAAGCATTTAGAAAATTAGCATTGAAATACCACCCAGATAGGAACCCCAATGATAAAAAAGCTGAAGAAAAATTTAAGGAAATAAATGAAGCCTATCAAGTACTCTCAGATCCTCAGAAAAAGGCACAATATGATCAGTTTGGAACAACTGACTTCAATGGCGGCGGTGATGCAGGCTTTGGAGGCTTTGGAGGTTTTGATTTTTCAGACATGGGAGGCTTTGGAGATATATTCGATTCTTTCTTTGGTGGTGGAGGCGGATTTGGCTCTAGCAGCAGAAGAAGAAATGCACCACAAAAAGGAGCAGATCTTGAATATACTCTAAATTTAACTTTTGAAGAAGCTGTTTTTGGAGTGGAAAAGGAAATAAATATAGCTAGAAATGAAAAATGTGAGGCTTGTGGTGGAACAGGAGCTAAAAAAGGAACACATCCCCATACTTGTGATAAATGCGGTGGAACAGGACAGATGAGAACTCAGAGGAATACGCCTCTTGGAAGCTTTGTAAGTATGAGCACTTGTGATAAATGTGGTGGAAGAGGAACTATAATAAAAGATCCTTGTCCAGAATGCAGAGGAAAAGGTGCAGTAAGAAAACATAGAAAGATAAAAGTGAAGGTTCCAGCAGGAGTAGATAATGGAAATATAATTCCATTAAGGGGACAAGGAGAAAGTGGCAAGAACGGTGGACAGTCAGGAGATCTTTATGTAAATATAAGGGTTTCACCTCATTCTAAGTTTAAGAGAAAGGGATTTGATATATATACAGATACACATATAAGCTTTGGTAAAGCTTCCCTTGGAACTAGTTTAAAAGTTGCAACTATAGATGGGGATGTAAAGTATGATGTACCATCAGGAACTCAATCAGGAACTGTGTTTAGACTTAAAGGCAAGGGTGTCCCTAGGGTTAATGGTCATGGTAGAGGTGACCAATATGTAAATGTAATTGTTGATGTACCTAAGGATTTAAATGAAAAGCAGAGAGAAGCCATTATAATGCTTATGGAGGCAAGTGGAGAAGTACCTGCAGGAGAAAGTGGAAAAAAATCTATCTTTGATAAACTTAAACATCACCACTAATATAAATAAAATCACTAAGTACATGGAATTATAGAGTTTCTAAGCAAAAAATAAACTTATACTTCGGATATTTTTTACAACCTTCAGCTCGTTAAATATTTTGATAAGGCTAAGAAAAAATTTTTGAAAAATATTTAGAATTTTTGAAAACTCGTGCCTCAAACAATTCAAAAATTCTAAGTTTTTCAAAAATTTTTCCCTAAGCCTTATATACAAAATATTTAAAAGAGCTTCATTATTGTAAAAATATGCCTGCGTATAAGTTGATTTTTAGGGTAGAAAACCTATAGATCGTAAAGTCTAAAGTTAAGTCTATAATTACTCAAAATTGTTAATTATAAATCTTAGCTGGATTTATAACTTTAGCATTTAAATCGAACTGGCAGTTTGGATAAGTTTAATTGTAGAGTTAATTATTTATATATAGAATTTCCAATTGAAGTTTAAATTTATTAAAGTTCTTTATGTGATGAAATTTGTCATTACATAATTTGGTATAAGTCAACTTTCAATCTAGAAAATCTATAGCATAAAATTTTGTATAGGAGGAAACCTATGGACAAAGAATGGATAGAAGTCTCAATTACTACTAGCAGCGAGGCAGTAGAGGCAGTTTCAGGAATACTTTACAATACTGAAGTTAAAGGTGTATCTATAGAAGATTCTCAGGATGTAGAATTTAAGAAAAAGCATCCAGAAGATTGGGATTATTTTGATGAGAGCTTGCTTAAAATAAAAGATGGAACGGCAGTAGTAAAAGGATATTATAAGCAGGATAAGAACTTAAATGGATATTTGAAATACATAAAAGATAGTATAAATAACTTAGAAAGTTTTGGTATAGATAAAGGAAAAGGTTTAATTACGGTATCTAAAGTAAATGAAGAAGACTGGGAGAATAAGTGGAAAGAATATTATAAGCCTTATAAAGTTGGAAAACATATAGTAGTAAAACCAATATGGGAGAATTATGAAGCAGAAAAAGATGATATAATAGTAGAACTTGATCCAGGTATGGCTTTTGGTACTGGTACTCATGAAACTACAAAAATGTGCATAAAGGCATTAGAAAAATATATTAAACCTGAATATACTGTATTTGACATAGGAACTGGTTCAGGTATACTAGCAATAACTTCTTCAAAACTTGGAGCAAAAGAAGTTACAGGAGTGGATTTGGATCCTGTAGCTGTAAAATCTGCGTCAACAAATGTTGGATATAATCATATTAAAAATGTGAATATACTTCACGGAGATCTTATGGATGTAGTTAAAGGCAAGGCGAATATTGTAGTTGCCAATATAATTGCAGATGTTATAATTTTTTTAGCTGATGGAGTTAAGGATTTTATGCTTCCAGGAGGAGTTTTTATATGCTCCGGTATAATATTAGAAAGAAAAGAAGAAGTAGTTGATAAATTAAATAAAACAGGATTTAAAATAGAAGAAATAAATGAAGATGGAGAATGGGTGTGCATAGTAGCATCAGTGAAATAGGTGGTATGTTATGAATAAATTTTTTGTGCCTCAGGAAGACATAAATTTTAATACAGCCTATATTAGGGGCGAAGATGTAAAACATATACGAAAAGTACTTAGACTTAAATGTGGAGACAAGATAAACATAAATAACTGTAATGGAAAAGAATTTTTAGGTGCTATAGAGAAAATAGATAAAGATGAAGTTGTGGTAAACATTATAGAAGAACTTACGCTATATAATGAAAGCAAGATTAAAATTTATCTTTTTCAAGGGTTACCTAAGTCTGGTAAAATGGATTTGATAGTACAGAAGGCTGTTGAACTTGGAGTTTATGAAATTACACCTGTTGTTACAAGTAGGGTTGTTGTAAAAAATGATTCAGGAGAATTTAAAAAGGTAGATAGATGGAATAAAATTGCTAAGGAAGCTTGTAAGCAGTGTAAGAGAAGCATAATTCCTAAGGTTAATGTTCCAATTAGTTTCAAAGAACTTTTGAGTGAAGGGGAATATATGGATGTTATAGTAGTTCCCTATGAAAATGAAAGTAATACAGGTATAAAAAAAATAGTAAATTCTATAAAAGATAAAAGTAATCTAGAGAAAATAGCTATTGTGATAGGACCTGAAGGTGGATTTGAAGAACAAGAAATAGATGAACTTAAAAATATAAACTCTCATATAGCTACATTAGGCCCAAGAATACTTAGAACTGAAACGGCAGGTTTTGTATGCATATCGCTTATCATGTATGAATTAGGAGATTTAGGAGGTCTTTACTAGGTGAATTCAATTAATGAAAAAAAATTTGATTTAACCCTTGATAACAAAGAATTCTTTAATGCTTATGGAAGAAATAAAAAGGTAGGTATGTCTACTTTAGGATGTAGGGTAAATCAGTATGAAACTGAAGCTATGGCTGAAAAATTTATACAAGAGGGATATGATATTGTAGACTTTGAAGATTATGCAGATGTGTATGTGGTGAATACTTGTACTGTAACCAATATGGGAGATAAAAAATCTAGACAGATGATACATAGGGCTAGGAAAAAAAATAGTAATGCTGTAATTGCTGTAGTAGGGTGTTATTCCCAAATTGCATCAGACAAGGTATCAGAAATAGAAGGGGTAGATGTAGTCCTAGGAACTAGAAATAAAGGAGACGTAGTATATTGGGTAAGTAGGGTCTCTTATGAAGGGAAAAAAATAGTCAAAGTAAATGAAGTATTGAAAAATAAAACATTTGAAGACTTGAAGATAGACGAATACCAAAAGAGAACGAGAGCTTTTTTAAAAATTCAAGATGGATGTAATAGATTTTGTTCTTATTGTGCAATACCTTTTGCTAGGGGCGCTGTGTGCAGTAAATCTCCAGACAAAATAATTGAGGAAGTAGAGAAATTATCTCGTAATAATTTTAAAGAGATTATACTTTCAGGTATACATATTGCATCTTATGGTACAGATATAGACGGAGACTGGAATCTTTTGAGAATATTACAGGAAATAGATAAAGTAAAAGGCATCGATAGAGTTAGAATTGGATCTATAGACCCTCAATTTTTTACAGAAGGTGTTATAGAGAAAATGTCAAAGTTAGAAAAGTTATGTCCTCATTTTCATCTTTCACTTCAAAGTGGATGCGATGAAACCTTAAAGAGAATGAACAGGAGATATACCACTTCAGAATATGAAAAAATAGTATATGAGATAAGAAATGCCATAGAAAATGCATCTATAACTACAGATATCATAGTTGGGTTCCCTGGAGAAACAGAAGAAGAATTTAATAAAACTTATGATTTTTTAAATAGAATAGCTCTTTCCAAGATGCATGTATTTAAATACAGCAGGAGAAGTGGGACTAAAGCTGCAGATATGCCCGGACAGGTAGATGGTAAAACTAAGGATGAAAGAAGCAGCAAAGTATTGGAGTTAGATAAAAAATTAGAAAAGAAGTTTATGAATAAATTTTTAGGATATAATATGGATGTACTCTATGAACAAGAAATTGACAATGATGGAACATATTTCGAAGGCTATACTCCAAATTATATAAAGGTAATAACAAAGTGCGAAAAAGCTTTAAATTTGGAAGGAAAAATCTTGTGTACGCAACTTGAAGGTACAAAAGATGGATATATAGAAGGAAAGTTGAAAAAATTTATTTGACTTTAGCAGGATTTTATTATTAATTATTGAATATTATACTGTTAAGGGAGGTGAAATTTATGGAAGAATGTATTTTTTGCAAAATAATAAAGGGTGAAATTCCATCTGAGAAAATATATGAAGATGATATGGTACTAAGTTTTAAAGATATAGAACCAGCTGCACCGGTGCATGTACTTATAATACCTAAAAAACATATAGGCAGTATAAATGATCTTACCGAAGATGATTCTAAAATAATTGCTCATATATATTTAGTTGCAAAACAGATTGCAGCTAAACTTGGTATAGATGAAAAAGGATATAGAATTGTAACTAACTGTGGAGAAGAGGCAGGACAGACAGTACATCATGTTCATTTTCATTTACTAGGTGGTAGATCGTTTGCATGGCCTCCGGGCTAAAATTATAGAACAATTTAAGAGTTATGAAATTGTTGACAGTATCGAAAGGTTTATTGTATAATGGCTATGTGCTATTTGACCCATGTTAACTGTATTTGATTTTTTAAATTGAATTGAGCTAGCGGAGGGAGGGAGATAATATGTCAGAAATAAAAGTTGGAGAAAATGAAACTATAGAAAGTGCATTGAGAAGATTTAAGAGAAAATGTGCTAGAGCTGGTGTTCTTTCAGAAGTTAGAAAAAGAGAACACTATGAAAAGCCAAGTGTAAAGAGAAAGAAAAAATCAGAAGCTGCAAGAAAGAGAAAATTTAAATAGAATTCTTTGAAAGAGGGTATTAACTGGTAATGTCTCTTAAAGAAAGATTGCAAGAAGACTGGAAGAATGCTTTAAAATCTGGAGACAAATTTAAAGCAAACACTATAAGTATGGCTAAAGCGGCTGTCTTGTTGGTAGAAAAAACTGATGGAAAAAAACTTGACGATGAGAAAATTATAGATATAATAGCAAAAGAAGTCAAAGAGAGGCGTGAATCTATACTTGAATTTGAAAAAGGGAAAAGGCAGGATCTAGTTGAAAAAGCAAAATCTGAAATAGATATCTTGTTGGAATACCTTCCTCAGCAGTTAAGTAAAGAGGAAATTTCCGAAATTATTCGGAATGCAGTTAATGAAGTGGGTGCAGAAAGTATTAAAGATATGAAAAAGGTTATGGCAATTGTTATGCCTAAAACTAGAGGCAGAGCAGATGGCAAACTTGTAAGTCAAATAGTAAAAGAACATTTAAATTAAATGAGTAAAAGGTTGAGATTGTATCTCAACCTTTTTTTACTTCCGGTACGCTTTAAAGATTGTAATTACAGATGCCTAATCAATAAAGCTTACTTAGTGGGAGTGTTACAGTAGGTAGCCATCAGATAAATTTAGGAACTTTATGTAATTTATTATATACATATCTCATAAATTATTAGGAGTAAGCTAATATATTTAAGTGAATATATATAAATTCTTAGAGGTGATACTATGGGAGACAAGATATACAATGCAAAACGGAATATTGCAGATAAACTGGAATTGCCCGGAGATATAATTTTAAATATGCCCCAAATCAAAATTACAGGGGATAATGAAATAATAATTGAAAATCATAGAGGTATTATAGCGTTTGATGAAAGTCAAATAAAAGTTAATTCAGGTATAGGATTGATATCCATATATGGAAGTAGATTTGAAGTGCTTTTTATGGGAGGAAGCACTATAACTATAGGAGGAAGATTTACATCTATAGTCTATGAAGGAAACAAGTAAATTTAGTTTTAAAAACTATAGAAGCGGAATAATTTTATTGGAAATACAATCCCTTATACCTGAAAAATTTATTAACGTTATGTGGAAAAATAATATCTACATAAAAAATATTAAAAAGAAAAGTATTACAACTATGACTATGGAGATAAATTTAAGAGATTATGATAAGATAGAGGATATAGCAAGAAGAACTGGAACTAGAATAAAGATAATAAATAGAAGAGGTCCTATATTTTTTATAATTAAGCTTAAGAGAAAAATAACTTTAGTATTCGGAATAATTTTATTTATAGGAACAATATATTATTTATCTACTTTTATATGGAGTGTAAAAATAAATTCTGAAGAAGGATTGCCGCCTTATATAATAAGACAGCAGCTTAAATCTTATGGCATAAAGCCAGGTATTAACAAAGATAAAATAAATGTATATAAAATAGAAAAAGATTTAGTAAAGGATAATGACAATATAATGTGGGCAAAGGTGAGAATACAGGGTTCTGAATTAAATGTAAGTGTAGTTCAGAGAAAATCACCTCCTAATATAGTGGAAGAAAACACTCCTTGTAATTTAATAGCCAAAAGAGATGGAAAAGTTGTAAGAGCATATACCACTAAAGGAACTGTTGTTGTAAAAGTGGGGGATGATGTAAAAAAGGGACAGCTACTTGTAAAAGGTGAACAAGGATTGGAAGGATCAACTTATAGTGTTCATGCTGCAGGATATATTATATGCACGACTACCTATGAGGCATCTGAAACTGTAAAAGTAAATAATATAAAAAATGAGAGGACAGGTAAGAAAATAGAAAACTATTATATTAATTTCAGGGGAAAGAAACAGTATCTGAAAAAAGATAATAATAAATTTAATAAATATGATAAAATAGAGGAAAGTAAATTCATCTTTGGAAAAGAGACTTATTTTGAAGTTAAACAAGTTACAGTAAAAGGAAATCTTCAAAAAATAGTACAAGACACTGGGCAAAAACTTTACAATAATATATCTTGCAATTTGGATAAATCTATAAAAATTGTAAATAAGGTAATTACTTATGAGGGTCAAGATCCTTGTAAGGTTAAAGTACAAGTTACAGCAGAAGAAAACATAGCCATTCCAGATACAATTACAAATTAAGGGCAAAATATAACTAAAGATTATATAAAGAGATACGTATAAAATGAAGAATAAAGGGTGAGCTTAATTGAAAAAACTATCATTAAAAAAGGTTTTTTTACAAGAAAAAGTTAATAAAATAATTGTTTTTATGATAAGTTTTATATTTATTTATTCGCTACTTGTAACTGGACTAACGACAAAAAAATATAACTTGAAGGAAGGAGATATTGCCAAAGTCGATATAAAAGCACCAAGGGAAGTTAAGGATGAATTATCCACAGAAACGCGCATTCGACAGGCAGAGGATTCTGTACCAATTCAATACAATAAAAAACCTGAAGTGAAAACGGGAGTTATCAGTAAGTTAAATAGTTTTTTTTCTAAAATAGATCAGGTAAATAGTTCACAATTGGAAGAAAAGGATAAAATACAAAAATTAAAAAGTGAAGATAATATAGGATTAGCAGATGATGATTATCAGGATATAATAAAGTTGAATAAAGATGAATTAAAACAACTTCAGGATTTTTTGCAAAAATCTCTCTCAGATATGTATGATAGCAATAATATAAGCGATAACACACAAAGGGATAATAGAGAAGATATAAAAAGGGCCCAGGAAATTATATTGCTGAAAGTGAGTACTTCTAATAGTTTGTCAAAAAATTTAAAGGACATAGCTACTAAAATAGGATATTCTCAAATTTCTCCAAATTTCTTTTATGATAAAGATAAGACAGAAGAACTCAGAAGAGAAGTTGTAAAAAAAGTTTCACCAGTTATAATAAAAAAGGATCAAATTATAGTAAAAGAAGGCGAACCTGTAACAAAATACCAAATAGAAGTGTTAAGAGACTTAGGACTTCTAAATAATAGTTCACATTTTCAATGGCATATTTATATTTCATTAGGTATACTGATTCTTTTAGTATTGGTATTGGAATGGACATATTTTTCTATATATTGTCCTAAGATATATAATGACTTAAAAATGCTTATAATGGTTAATATATTGAGCTTATTAGCTATATTTATGGCTAGGACCATTGGCATAATTTCTACTTTCTTAATACCACTTACATTTGTACCTATGATAGTATCACTTCTTGTTGGAAAAAAAGTTTCACTAGTAATAAGTACTATTAATTGTGTTTTAATAAGTGTGGCTGTACAATTTAGCCTGGATATAACAGTGCTAGCTGTGGTAAATGCTGTAGTAGGATCTATTATCCTTAAAAAGATGCAGCAGAGAATGGATATATTATTTTCATGTTTATATATGACAGTTATAAATGTTATACTTACTTTTTCAATGGGGTTTTTAATCAGTGATAATATGGCAGATGTAGTTGAAAAGGCAGTATATATTGGAATTTCAACTATAATTTCTGGAATTTTAGTTATAGGTTTTTTGCCTCTTTTTGAAGGAGTATTTAATATAGTTACAACTATAAAACTTTTAGAATTATCTAATCCTAATAATCCACTTCTAAAGAGATTGCTTATGGAGGCACCGGGAAGTTATCATCATAGTCTATTAGTTGGAAATTTAGCAGAAGTAGCAGCAGAAGAAGTAGGTGGGAATCCACTTTTGGCTAGGGTAGCGGCTTATTATCATGATATAGGTAAAATAAGAAGACCTTATTTTTTCAAAGAAAACCAGCTGGGAAAAGATAATCCTCATAGCAAGCTAACTCCTAGCTTAAGTGCTTTAATAATAATATCCCATGTTAAAGATGGAATTGAAATGGCTAGGGAGTATAAGCTTCCTAAAATAATAATAGATGCTATACAGCAGCATCATGGCACATCTCTCGTAAAATATTTTTATGTTACTATGAAAAATTCAAGTGAAAAACCAGAGGATGTGAAAGAGGATGATTTTAGATACCCAGGGCCAATACCTGAGACAAAGGAATCGGGTATAATAATGTTAGCAGATGGTGTAGAAGCTGCTGTAAGATCAATAAATGACCCAACTGAGGATAAAATTGAGAAAATGGTAAATAACATAATTAAAGACAGATTAGATGAAGGTCAGCTTAATAATTGTGAGCTTACTTTAAAAGATATAGGTAAAATAAAAATTGCATTTATAAAAGCTTTACAGGGAATATATCACCATAGAATAGAATATCCGGAGGATAAATTCTCTAAAAAATCTATTAATCAATTAAAAAGTCCTACTTAAAGTAGAACTTTTATATACTAAATTGGAGGAACGTAAATGATTTTTATAGATAATAGACAAAATAAACTAGAAGTAACACAGGAGTTAGAAGAAAATATAAAAGGTGTAATACAATGTGCTCTAAAAGAAGAGAATGTAAATATTCCATGTGAAATAAGTGTTATTTTTATAGATAATGAAGAGATAAAAAATATAAATAGGGAGAATAGAAACATAGATAAGGTAACTGATGTATTATCTTTTCCAATGTTAGAGTATCCAGAAGGCAGCGTATTTAAACAGGTATATGTAAATCATGAATTTGAAGAAAGCGATATGGATGATGGAAATTTAGTATTAGGTGATATAGCACTTTCTCTTGAAAGAGCAGAGGAACAGGCTCAGGAATTTGGGCATTCATTTTTAAGGGAAGCTTGTTATTTAACAGTACATTCAGTACTTCACCTTTTAGGATATGATCATATGGAAGAAAGTGATAAAAAAATCATGAGGCAGAGGGAAGAGGAAATTTTAAGCGGATTCAAACTATAATAATGTATATAAGTTAAAATTACATAAAATGGGGAATAGAGATGAAGGTTAAAAAGCTATTGGATAGTTTTAACTATGCTATTGAAGGTATAATATATTCTGTAAGAACTCAGAGAAATATGAAAATACATATGATAGCAGCTCTTTTAGTATTAGTTATATGCTTTATTTATGATTTAAGTAAAATGGAGATATTAGCCGTAATAATAACGATAAGTATTGTTATTATTGCGGAACTTTTTAATACTGCTGTAGAATCTGCTATAGATGCTACTATAAACTACTATCATCCACTTGCTAAAATTGCTAAAAATGTGGCTGCTGGTGGAGTGCTAGTTGCTGCTGTAAATGCTGTTGTGGTAGGATATATAATATTTTGGGATAAACTAAAGTATATTAATTTTATAGTCATGAGGAAGGTAAAAAGTACAAATCCTTATGTAATATTTATAATACTTGCAATTGTATTTATAACTACAATAATTATAAAGGCGATTTTTGGTGAAGGAACTCCATTAAAAGGAGGAATGCCAAGTGGTCATAGTGCCATAGCTTTTTCTATAGCTACTACTATAGCATTGATATCAGAACAATTAGCAGTGGTAATATTGAGTTACCTTTTGGCATTTATAGTGGCGCAAAGCAGGGTGGATTCAGATACTCATTCAGTTATAGAAGTAGTTTGTGGAGGAGCATTTGGTGTTTTAATAACTGTATTTCTTTTTAGAGTATTTGGATAAAAGGAGAATTTAAATATTATATTTATATGTTTTTTAGGGGAATAATATGAATTATGTAGACAAGTAATTTTAGAATTTTCATCAGAAATATGGAAAGTATACTATTTAAGATATATGAAAATTTGTATGATAAAAATATGGAAAAAACTTTAGTAGAAACTTTTACAAAAAAGATTTAGAAAATAAGGAGAAAATTTATGTTTAAATCAGGATTTATTACAATAATAGGAAGACCTAATGTGGGAAAATCAACACTTTTGAATAATATAATGGGGGAAAAGTTGTCTATTGTATCTTGTAGGCCGCAGACTACTAGAAACAGTATACAGACTATTCTAACAGAGGATGATTTTCAGTTGGTTTTTGTAGACACACCAGGTATACATAAACCCAAACATAAACTGGGGGACTATATGGTTAAAGCTGCTGAGGATTCCATCAAAGATGTAGATTTGGTGCTTTTTTTAACTACTCCTGAATTAGAGCCAGGCAAAGGGGATTTGTATATTTTAGAAGAACTTAAAAAATGTAATGTACCTGTGTTTTTAGTTTTAAATAAAATAGATGAAAATCCAGAACAGAGAGTAGCAGAAACTTTAAAAAATTATTCAGCTATATTTAATTTTGTGGAGGTAATACCTATATCTGCATTAAAGAAAAAGAATGTGGAAGAATTAATAGATCTTATGGTAAAGTATATGCCTGAAGGACCTAAATATTATCCGGATGATATGATTACGGATAAACAGGAGAAATTTATAGTGTCTGAGATAATTAGGGAAAAGGCACTCAGGCTTCTTTCCAAAGAAGTCCCACATGGAATAGCAGTAGAAATAGACTCAATGAAAAAAGACTCAAAGGGAATTTACAATATAGAAGCTACATTACTCTGTGAAAAAGATTCCCATAAGGGTATAATTATAGGTAAAAATGGTGCCATGTTGAAGAAAATTTCAACTTATGCAAGGAAAGATATTGAAAAATTTTTAGATACTAGGGTCTATTTAAAGGTATGGGTTAAAGTTAAGAAAGAATGGAGAGATAGTGATAGATTGTTAAAAGAATTAGGATATAAATAGTATGGGAATTTATTTTAAAATAAGGACATAATATAATTAGAACTGTAGTGGGGGATGATTTTCTGAACATATTCAAAACTAGAGCTGTCATAATTAAAACTCAAGATATAAAAGAGTCAGATAAATTGGTATGGCTTTTTACTGAAAAATTAGGCAAGATAGCAACTATAGCTAGAGGATCAAAAAGTAGTAAAAACTCTCTATTTTCTACTACACTTCAGTTTTGTTATGGAGATTATGTAGTGTATAAAGGTAAGAACTTGTATGTAATAAATGAAAGTAGTTTAATAGATTCATTTCAGGATTTATTAAATGATTTAAATGATTTAACTTATGCTTCTTATTTTTGTGAACTTACCGATATAGCAATGAATGACGGTGAAACTAGCAGTGAATTATTTAGATATCTGGTTACTTGTTTTTATCTTATAAGAAGTCATGGAGTTGATGTAGAAACTTTAGCCAGAGCATTTGAACTAAAAATTTTACAGATTACAGGATATGGTCTTAATTTTGATCATTGTGCTCTATGTAGAAAAAAAATTACCTCTTTTGATTATTTAAATCTTCAGTATTTAGGTGGAGTTTGCAGTGAATGTGAAAAAGTAAATGGTATACCTATAAAATATGCTACGTCAAGTGCGCTCAAATATTTGTCTAAAATTCCTTTAGAAAATGTATATAAGGTTATATTATCAGAAGATGTAAAAAAAGAACTATATAAAATTTTAACATTAATTATTTCTCAAAACTATTTTAGAAAACCTAAAAGTTTAGATGTTTTAAATTGCCTTCAAAGTTTTGAAAAAAATAAAAATTGAAAAGGAGAGAAAATTATGAGTGAAATAACATTAGAAAAAATTGATATTATAAGAGAGAGAACTGGGGTAACTTACGCCGAAGCAAAGGAAGCTTTAGAAAATTGTGAAGGAAATGTGGTTGATGCACTTATATATATAGAAGAAACTGAAAAATCAACTAAGGATAGTATGTATACTACAAAAGACGAATTTCTTGATTGGTTAAAGGACTTGGTTAGAAAGGGAAATGTAACTAGGATAAAAATAAGAAGAGAGGATAGAACAGTACTTGATATTCCAGTAAATGCAGGTATTGCAGCTACATTAACAGCACTTGTATGGCCTCCACTTATAGCTATAGGCATATTGACTGCTGTGTTTACAAAACTGAGCATAGAGATAATAAAAGATGATGGAAGTGTAGAAGTAGTAGATAAAATAATAAAAAGTGGAGTAAAGAGCACTGTAGATGATGTAAAAGATAAAGTTTTTAATGCAGCATCTTCTGTAAAAGATAAATTTACTAATAAAAACGAAGATGAAGATAAAAACACATACAAGTATACTGTAAAATTTGATGACATTGATGAGGATGAAAAAGGATATGGAGAAAATGAGGAAAAAAGTAGTGATAAGCAATAAATTTTATTATTAAGTTGTATTAAAAAGATATTTTGGGTTCAACTCATATACAATTTAAAATATATTGACAATTTTGAATAAAACAAAGAAGAGTATATTATTAATTTGTATATATGTGGTATAATAGCTTTAAGAATACAGTTATGAACTGTAAATTCCTCTTAGTAAATATTTTTACAATTAACTTAATTTACTATGAAGAGAGAGGGTGGACATCATAAAATTATCACCAAGGCAAGAAAAAATAATAGAATTAGTAAAAGAACATGCACCAATAACAAGTGAACAGCTTGCGTCTAAATTGAATGTTACAAGGGCAGCTTTAAGACCTGATTTAGCCATACTTACAATGACAGGCATATTAGAGGCAAAACCAAAGGTTGGATATATATATTCTCAAAAACCTTCTTACAGTTTATTATATGATTATATAATGGAAATAAAAGTAAAAGATATAATGTCAAAACCAGTAATGGTAGATGAAAATACTACTGTGTATGATGCGATACTATACTTGTTCCTAAATGATGTAGGGACTTTATTTATAGAAAACAATGGTGTTTTGATAGGAGCTGTTTCTAGAAAAGATTTTATAAAAATAGCTATGGGCAGTACAGATATGCATAAAATACCTGTAGGTGTAATAATGACAAGAATGCCTAATATAGTATGTGTGCAGAAGGATGATCCTGCATATTTAGCAGCTCAAAAAATAATGGAGCATGAAGTAGATAGTCTTCCAGTAGTAGAAAAGTCTTATGATAAATCCAAAAACGAGACGTTTAAAATTATAGGAAAAGTATCTAAAACCAACATAACAAGACTTTTTGTAAAGATAGGAGAAAGTAAATAAACCGATTATTCAGGTAAATCCTGTTAATATACAAAAATGTTAAAAACTTTATAAGGGAGATGTTTGTATGAATGGTAAGAAGTACGTTTATCTTTTCAATGAAGGAAATGCTGGCATGAGAAATTTACTTGGAGGCAAGGGAGCTAATCTTGCAGAAATGACCAATCTTGGCATACCCGTTCCCGGTGGATTTACTATATCCACAGAGGCATGTACCAAATATTATGAAGATGGTAAATCTATATCGCAGCAAGTTATAGATCAAATTTATGATGCACTTAAAAATGTGGAAGAGACAACAGGAAAAAAATTTGGAAGCATAGAAAATCCATTGTTAGTTTCAGTAAGATCAGGAGCCAGAGTTTCTATGCCAGGAATGATGGATACTATATTAAATTTAGGATTAAATGATGATACTGTAATAGGACTTAAAAAGTTGACAGGAAATGAAAGATTTGCGTATGATTCTTATAGAAGATTTATTCAAATGTTTTCAGATGTAGTTATGGGAATTGAAAAGAGAGAATTTGAAGATGTATTGGATGATGTAAAAAATGCTAAAGGGGTAAAATACGATACAGATTTAGATGAGTCCGATTTAAAGAATATAATCCAGAGATTTAAGGACATTTATAAAAAAGAAGTAAAGGAAGACTTTCCTCAAGATCCTAAAGAACAATTAATTCAGTCAGTTACTGCAGTATTCAGATCTTGGGAAAATCCTAGAGCAATAATTTATAGAAGGTTAAACGACATATCAGGTGATTGGGGAACTGCAGTAAATGTTCAATCAATGGTATTTGGAAATATGGGAGAAACTTCAGGAACTGGAGTTGCATTTACTAGAAATCCATCTACAGGAGAAAAGTCCATATTTGGTGAATATCTCATAAATGCTCAAGGAGAGGATGTAGTTGCAGGAATAAGAACACCTCAACCTATAACAAAGCTAAAAGAAGACCTTCCAGAATGTTATTCTCAATTTATGAGTATAGCAAATAAGCTTGAAAATCATTATAAAGATATGCAGGATATGGAGTTCACTATAGAACAGGGAAAATTGTATTTCCTTCAGACAAGAAACGGTAAGAGAACAGCTCAAGCTGCACTTAGAATAGCAGTAAATATGGTAGATGAAGGTCTCATCACTAAAGAAGAGGCCATACTTAAAGTTGAGCCTAAACAGCTCGATACACTATTGCATCCAAACTTTGACAGTGATGAATTGAAACGGGCAGTTGTAATAGCAAATGGACTTCCTGCATCACCAGGAGCAGCTTGTGGTAAGATATATTTTACAGCAGATGATGCTAAGAAACATCATGATCAAGGTGAAAAGGTAATACTTGTAAGGCTAGAGACTTCTCCAGAAGATATAGAAGGAATGGCAGCTTCTGAAGGAATACTTACAGTTAGAGGAGGCATGACATCTCATGCAGCTGTTGTAGCAAGAGGTATGGGAACATGCTGTGTAGCTGGATGTGGTGATCTTATCGTAAGTGAAAAGGAAAAGCTTTTCAAAAGATTAGATAAGGTTTACAAAGAAGGAGATTACATATCTTTAGATGGAAGTACTGGAAATGTATATGGAGAGCCTATAAAGACTGTAGCACCAGAAATATCAGGAGATTTTGGAATCTTCATGGGATGGGCTGACAATATAAGAAAATTGGGAGTTAGAACAAATGCAGATACACCAAGAGATGCAAACCAGGCTATTAGCTTTGGTGCCGAAGGAATAGGACTTTGTAGAACAGAGCATATGTTCTTTGATGAAGATAGAATACCAGAAATGAGGGAAATGATAGTTTCAAAAACGGAAGAGCAGAGGAGAAAAGCTTTAGATAAATTACTACCAAGACAAAAGAAAGATTTTATTGGAATATATGAGGCAATGGAAGGAAAACCTGTCACAATTAGATTTTTGGATCCACCACTTCATGAATTCTTACCTACTGAAACTGAGGATATAGAGTCTTTAGCCAAGGAAATGGGAGTAAGTTTTCAAGAACTAAAAGATACTATAGATTCTCTACATGAATTTAATCCTATGATGGGGCATAGAGGATGCAGGCTTACTGTTTCATATCCAGAAATAGCTGAAATGCAAACAAGGGCTATTATAGAAGCAGCTATAGATGTTAAAAAGAGAAAAGGGTATGATATAGTTCCAGAAATTATGATACCTCTTGTAGGAGAAATAAAAGAATTAAAATATGTTAAAGACGTAGTTGTGAGGGTAGCAGATGAAATAATACAAAAAGAGGGAATCAATTTAAAATATGAAGTAGGAACTATGATAGAAATTCCAAGAGCAGCTATTACAGCTGATGAAATAGCTAAAGAAGCTGAGTTCTTCTCATTTGGAACTAATGATTTAACTCAAATGACTTTTGGATTTTCAAGAGATGATGCAGGTAAATTTTTGAATGATTATTATGATAAAAAAGTATATGAGTTTGATCCATTCCAAAGGTTAGATCAAGTTGGAGTAGGAAAACTTGTAGAGACTGCTGTAAAATTAGGTAAAAAGACTAGACCTGACATTCATCTTGGAATATGTGGAGAACATGGAGGAGATCCATCTTCTGTAGAGTTTTTCCACAATGTAGGACTTGACTATGTATCTTGTTCACCATTTAGGGTACCTGTGGCAAGACTTGCTGCAGCTCAGGCTCAGATAAAGAATCCAAGACCAATCAAATAAATAAAATTAATAATATGATTTTAATTTGAAAGCTTGATTGATATAGTGGGCGGTTGAATAAGGATCGTGATGCTATGAAAAGGATAGAGTATTGTGACTTAATTTCATTAATGATTTTAAGTAAAATACTCTATTTTTTATTTTTTTGAAAGTGATGAAATAAAGTCATCTATCATAGATTCAAAGCTCTCATCTAAAGTTACTTTATTATTATGAAAATATCCAAAGGAATATAACGAGACAAAACCATGCAAAAGACTTCTTAAAGTTCGGCTCTTATGAACCAAACGGACTTCATCCTTAATGTAAAACTCTAAAATTTGACGAATGATACGATTAGTCCCTTTTGCCAAATTAAATAGCTCTGGGTTCTCCGTACTTGGAATACTCATAAAAAGTCTATAAGCGGTCGTATTTTCAAAAGCAAACTCTTTATAAATCTTGGCATATTCTTTTATGGCCTCATCACCACTCTTACCAATTAAGTTCTGCATTAATTTTTGATTCAATTCATTTAAAAGATATATTGTCATTTCTATTTTAAGGCTATCCATATTATTAAAATGATTATACAAAGAAGGATATTTTATATTCAATTTTTCAGCGATTTTTTGGAAGGTAAGTTGATTAAGACCAATTTCATCCGCCAAAGAAAAAGAAACCTGAATAATTTTTTCTTTAGTTAAATTTCTTTTTTGCATTCACTTCTCACTCCTATAATCTTATGTTATAACAGTAGTTTAACATTACAAAATATATTTATCAAGTTATATTTAATAGTTAATAAACTATACTTAATAATTTACAAACTATAAAATATAGTTTGTAATCAAGTTGAAGATAGCAATAATGCAACTAGCAAGAATAAATAATATATACTTTACTATTGCCTTGCTATTTATTAATATTTTATTACGTATTTATATGTATTGATAGCACTGTCTATGGGGTTGGTTATTATTTAGAAATCTTATTATTAATTAAGTTATATAAAAGAAAGGAGTACATTTATGGAAATATGGAGAAAAAACTTAATAGTATGTTGGTTTGGAATATTTGTGGCTGCTATAGGAATGAGTCAGATTGCCCCAGTATTACCACTCTATATACAACATCTTGGAGTTCAAGACACAGCAACAATTACAAAAATTTCAGGAATTGCCTTTGGTATCACATTTATAATTTCAGCTATTTTTTCGCCAATTTGGGGAAGTGCAGCTGATAAATATGGGCGAAAGCCAATGATACTTAGAGCAAGCCTTGGTATGGGAATAACAATAGGATGCATGGGGTTTGCACCAAACGTGTATATACTCATAAGTTTAAGGTTACTTCAAGGTGTAATTACTGGCTATAGTACAGCTTGTACTGCATTGATTGCAACTCAGACAGATAAAGAACATGCAGGATATGCATTAGGTACACTTTCAACAGCTAGTATTGCAGGGGCTTTGCTTGGTCCAACTATTGGTGGTTTTATAGATGAGATATTAGGTTTACAAAGTGTATTTTTCATAACAGGAGCTTTACTTTTAATTTCCTTTATCACAACGCTTCTATTTGTAAAAGAATCATTTATTAGAGAAGATAAAAAAGTGCTTACTATTAAAGAGGTATGGAGTACTGTTCCACAAAAAAGCTTAACTGTTACGATGTTTGTAACCTTCTTTATATTAGCTGTAGCATTATATTCTGTAGAGCCAATTGTAACAGTGTACGTTAAGCAACTATCCAATAATAGTTCACATATTGCACTTTTAGCTGGACTTACATTTTCAGCTTCAGGTTTTGCCAATATAATTGCTGCTCCAAGACTTGGAAAGCTTTCAGATAAGATAGGAGCCCATAAAGTAATGTTAACATGCCTTATATGTGCAGTGATCATTTTTATACCACAAGCTTTTGTACAAAATACTTGGCAGCTAATGGGACTTCGATTTTTATTAGGACTAGCATCTGCAGGACTTAACCCATCTGTCAATATTATATTAAAAAAGATAACACCTTCTTCTCTTACTGGCAGAGTATTTGGTTTCAACATGTCGGCAGGATATTTAGGAGTATTTGGAGGTTCGGTCTTAGGGGGGCAGATTGCAGGAATTTTAGGAATGCAGTATGTATTTTTTATAACAAGTGCATTGTTATTTATAAACGCAATTTGGGTCTACTTTAGAGTTTATAAAAAACTCAGTTTAAATTAGTAATATTATTAGATTGTTGGATGACTAATTTTTATGAAAAGTATTAAATAATTAATTCTATAAAAATAAAATTAAAAAGGAGATATGAACATGGAAAACCTGAAATTAAATGAAAATGAATTTATTAATGTAGGAAAAAGTGCTCTTGTACTTATAGACTTACAAAATGGAATTACAGCTAGAGAAGTTTCTCCTTCGCCTTATACAAGTGAAGAAGTTATTCAAAATGCAAGCAAGCTAGTCAATGCGTTTAGTGAGAAAGGAGCTTTTATAGTTCTTGTAAGAGTTTCTACTATAGATGGTAAAGATATGGTTAGACCAAAAACAGATTTAAAAGTTACTGGAATGAAATATCCAGAAGGATGGGATAACCTAGTACCTGAAATAGCAGATACCAAGGATGCCCATATTGTTACAAAGAGACAATGGGGGGCTTTTTATGGAACTGATCTAGATTTACAATTAAGACGTAGAGGAATTGATACTATTATATTAGGTGGAATTTCTACTAACATTGGTGTAGACACTACAGCAAGAGAAGCATATCAACACGGTTATAATCAAATTTTTGCAGAAGATGCAATGACAGCAGTAACAAAGGAAGAACATGAGTATGTTTGTAGATATATCTTCCCTAGGATTGGTAAAATTAGAACTACAAAAGAAATAGTTTCATTATTAAAATAAAATAGAAACCAAAATATTAAAGATTATTCAGATATTGTTGTGCCTAAAAAGGAAAAGATGTTGATGAAGGTGCTTGTGATATGATAGGACTTGGAAGACCTCTTCTTGCAGATCCTGATTAGGTAAATAAATTGCATCTGAGTAAAACTGCGTTGATACGATCATGCCTTTATGCCATGAAGGATGTCTAGGGCGTATGGTTGTGAAACAGCTCTTTATCTAAAAAAATTGGCAAAAAAGTTACTATTGTTGAAGCTATGGATAGTTTACTGGCTTTAAATGGTCCAAGCTATTTTGCTAACATGGGAATGCTTTTAGCTCTTATCCCATACAACCATATTGATGTTCTAACTTCATCAAAGGCTGTAAAAACTACGGATAAAGGTGTTCTTGTAAATACAGAGGGCAGTGGTAAGCGGGAGATTGAGGCAGATTCAATAGTTCTTGCTGTAGGATATAATTCTAATAAAGAACTTTATAATTCTCTTAAATATGAAATCCCTGATATACGGCTTTTAGGCGATGCCAGGAAGGTTTCAAACATAATGTATGCTATTTGGGATGCTTATGAGGTTGTATCAAATTTGTAGTGAATAATTAGCAAATATAGGGGCTATAAATCGTTATCCAGGGACGTACCTGCTTTAACTTCCACTTGGAGAAGTGGAAGTTAAAGCAGGTAGTCATCGGATAAATGGAAAGCAAGCTTATATTTCTAAGTATAAGGTAACTTTTAATTACAAGCACTATATATTTTTTATATAATAAGTTGATTAAAATTATTAATGCTCCAAACATTTTAACAAATCATAGTGTACAGAAATATCATTCCTATATTCATCAATAAAAATGCGATATAGTATTCTGTCATTAATCAGAGTTTGTACAAATATGCCGTTTGAATAAATATCATACTGTTCGTCTTCAAATTCAAACATCTCCTTATTAGCTTTTGTAGCTTCAATCATAGTCCTGTCAAAGATTTTAATTTTTTGAAAAAACATTTCTTCACAACTAATTACCATAATATACTCTCCTTACAGATATATTTTCACTTATTCCTGGAATACTAGGACTTAGACAACAAATTCCACGTACAATCAAATAAATAATAGATCTTGCATTCATTAATATAAAAATGTATATTAATTATAATTTCTGCACTTCACATACCTAATTATAGTATAATTCTAAAGCTTATTGTCGAAAGTTTACATTTCTTAAACATACTTAACGTATAATTAACATAACTAAAAAATTGTAATAAGGAGTGTTATGTGATAGTTAATTAGGCTGTTGCAAATGTTTTAGCATAATAGATGAAGTAAAGGAAACTGTACAGCTTGGCAAGGATATGATTATTCATGGAGAGTTAAGTCCTTTAAAGATAGATAAAGCTATAAAAGCAATATCATTTTTTTATGTTTAAGTTTTTAGTAAGAAGTTAATTATTAAAGCTAGTTGATTTTTATTTTAAATGTTCTTGATAAGCTGAATATAAAAATTCATACTATTAAATAATAATAGTATGAAACTTTTTTTCTACGTATTTTCCTAAACTTATAATAAATTTAAGCTGATTAATATTATTAGAACATTTTTTTAGTAAGTAGTAAAAAGAATTATGATTACATTTTGATATGTTTTTATAATAATCTCTAGATATTTTCCAAAATTTTTGAGGAAAAGCTAAATAAGATATTATATATTTATAATCATCTAATGTTAACGAAAAAGTTTTTTCGTATAAATTTAAACATTCTAATGTTATATCTAGCTGCCAGTTAGTAGAATTTCGCTTTAGAAATCTTCTTAAGAAATAGGAGATATCATGGGCACAATAGTCTATGCTGCATTTATCAAAATCTATTATCCAAATTTTATTGTTATCATCAAATATTATATTTTTATTTACGTAATCTAGATGGCATAGGCAGGTGTTTAAATTATCATAGTTTATAGAAGAAGATATTCTAGAGGACATTTGTGCCAATATAAGGTTGATTTCAAAATATTGTAGAAACAATTGTGAGAATTTATCTTTATATTTAACTGCTAAATTTGAGCAGTTTAACAGTTGCTTAAAATGTTTTTCAAAGGATATATATGTTTTTTCAAAATTAATCCTTTCAATACTACCTTTAATGGGAGTGAAGTTTTTGCTTACTTTATGCATTTTAGCTAAATTAGAGATGGACACTAAAAGATGACTTTTAATGTTATAATTGCATTTAGTACCCGTTATCCAGGGAGTAAGCATAAAAAGCATTTCATTATATTTTACATATCGACCTCCATAAATTGTAGGTAATATTCTAGGAACTCTAACGTTATTTCTAAAAAGCCATTCCATGGCAGAATATACAAAAAGTAAATTTGCTTCATCAAAATATACTTTCTTTAAACAGTAATTTTTATTTAGATGACTTATTTTATATACTGCCCTCTGCTTATCTGTGTTTTTAAATTTGATTCTATCTATAGATGCATCATCCATATTGTAATAGGGAAGTACATATTTTTTTATAGTTCTTTCAGATAACAAATCCATATAAAAACTCCTCAAAAGTTGTTCCTCTATAATAATATTAAGGTGTCTTTTATAATATACATTATTCTTAAAAAAAGAAGTTTCAGAAAATAAAATGTAACAAATTTCTCATATAGAGAAGAATAATTTTTACTAGTATGTGGGTAAAATAGGAATAAATATATAGCATTTACAGTAAAGTTACAGAATTATATTATATATTATATATTTATAAGTAAAATTATGCAGTTTTAAAATTAAAAATTTTTTTTATTGAAGGATATTTAATTTTTGTAAAGAATATATATAGTATATTCCTTATTTGAGAAAAAAGATATTTATTTTTAAAGAAGGAATATAGTAATTTATGTCGAATATATTTATTCTTGAACATAATAATTTAAGATAGGTGGGGATTCGTTAGTGATATCGGAAGATGTCATTCAGAAAATAAAGGATGCAAGTGATATAGTAGATATCATATCTGAAAGTGTAAAGTTAAAAAGGGCAGGTAGAAATTATTTAGGATTATGTCCTTTTCATCAAGAAAAGACCCCATCTTTTAGTGTATCTGTTGATAAGCAAATATATAAATGCTTTGGTTGTGGTGAGGCAGGAAATGTAATAACGTTTGTTATGAAACTGAAAAAGTTAACTTTTCCCGAAGCATTGAAGATTTTAGCTGATCGAGCAAATATAGATCTGGATGAAAATGGTAATAGAAACGGCAATAGAAAGAATACTTATGAAAAACTTTATAAACTAAACATAGAAGCTGCCAGATATTTTTATAATTGTTTAAATAAAAATAAAATAGCTAAATCCTACATGTTAAATAGAGGAATAACAGAAAAAACCATGAACAAATTTGGTATTGGATATTCTGTTGACAGTTGGAATGATATGCTGATTTTCTTAAAGAAAAAAGGATTTACTGAACTGGATATGCTATCAGATGGACTTATAATTAAAAGTAAAAAGGGAAATTACTATGACAGATTTAGAAACAGAATAATTTTTCCCGTATTTGATTTTAGAGGAAAAGTAATAGGATTTGGAGGAAGAGTATTAGATGATTCTAAACCAAAGTATTTAAATTCTCCAGAAACTCATCTATTTAAAAAGGGTATTAATCTCTATGGATTAAATTTTGCCATAAAAAATAATACTTCTAGAATGTTTATAATTGTGGAAGGATACATGGATTGTATATCTCTTCATCAATATGGTATAACCAATGCAGTGGCTTCTCTAGGTACAGCTCTTACTATAAATCAGGCAAAACTTATGGCTAGGTATGTTGATAAAGTTATAATATCTTATGATGCAGATGCAGCAGGTCAAATAGCTACAGTTAGAGGTTTAGATATACTAAAAAGTGTAGGATTAGAAGTAAGGGTTTTAGTAGTACCCCAAGGAAAAGATCCTGATGAATTTATTAGGAATAATGGAAAAGATGCTTTTTTAGAACTTGTAGATAAAGCTCTACCACTTATAGAGTATAGAATTCAAAATATAAAAAGTAACATGAATTTCAACGATTCTGAAGATACTATAAAATATGTAGAAAAAGCACTAAAAATATTGTCTCAATTAGATCCTATAGAAAGAGAAATATATGTAAAAAGTATATCTGAAGAAACTGGAATAAGGGATCAAGTACTATATGATATGTTGAATGATAATATTCAAAAAAATGTAAAAAAAAATGAAAAGGTGAATATAGATGCTGGTTTTGGACAAAAATTATATTTAGAGCCAGCATATTTAAAGGCTGAGAGGGCTCTTTTAAAACTTATTTCAGAAAATGAAGAAGCGTTTAAGTATGCGCTAGATAAAATAGAAGTTGATAATATTATATTAGAAAGTCATAAAAAAATATATAGGTATATAGTGGAAAATATGAAATATGATATAGAAAAAAGAAAAAAGTTTGTAGAGTTAAATTGTCATGACGTAGATACCTCTAAAGAATGGGTTAACATTATGGAAACTAAAATTAAATATGACAGCATCAATTACAAAGATATGATAGATAATTATATAGATAAAATAGAAAGACATAGATTGGAAAAGTCCAAGAAGCACATTATAAATAGAATAAAAGAATGTGAAGCTCAGGGAAATTTGAATGAATCTCTAAAACTGGCACAAGAATTAATTAAAATACAAAAAAGGATTGGTGAAATGCAGTAATGGCAAAAGGAGGCAATAAAATGAAAAGTAAGAGTGCAAAGCTACAGTTAGTTAAAAAAATCATAGAAAAAGGTAAAAAAAATGGCACCTTAACTTATAAAGAAATAATGGACGAATTAGAAGAAGTGGACTTAAGTCCTGAGCAAATAGAAAAAATATATGAAGCTCTTGAATCCATGGGAATAGAAGTAACTGGTGATGAACATGAAACAGAATCAAATGAGAAAAACTTAGATTTATCGGTTCCTGATGGAATTGCAATAGATGATCCTGTAAGAATGTATTTAAAAGAAATAGGAAAAGTACCGCTGCTTTTACCAGAAGAAGAAATATCTCTTGCAAAAAGAATAGAAGAGGGAGACCAAATTGCCAAGAAAAAGTTAGCAGAAGCTAATTTAAGATTAGTGGTTAGCATAGCTAAAAGATATGTGGGTAGAGGAATGCTTTTCTTAGATTTAATTCAAGAAGGTAACCTTGGACTTATAAAAGCAGTAGAAAAGTTTGATTACAGAAAGGGATATAAATTTAGTACCTATGCTACATGGTGGATAAGGCAGGCAATTACAAGGGCAATAGCAGATCAGGCAAGAACAATAAGAATACCTGTTCACATGGTAGAAACCATAAATAAACTTGTAAGAGTTTCAAGACAGTTACTTCAAGAACTTGGAAGAGAACCTCATCCAGAAGAAGTAGCACAAATAATGGAGATGCCTGTAGATAAAGTAAGGGAGATTATGAAAATAGCACAGGAGCCTGTATCTCTTGAAACCCCTATTGGAGAAGAGGAAGACAGTCACCTTGGAGATTTTATACCAGATGATGAGGCACCAGCACCTGCAGAGGCAGCAGCTTTTACTATGCTTAAGGAGCAACTTATAAATGTATTAGATACTTTAACTCCAAGGGAAGAAAAAGTTTTAAGACTTAGGTTTGGTCTAGATGACGGAAGAGCTAGAACTCTAGAAGAAGTTGGAAAAGAGTTTAATGTAACTAGAGAGAGAATAAGGCAGATAGAGGCCAAGGCGCTTAGAAAGCTGAGGCATCCAAGTAGAAGTAAAAAATTAAAAGATTATTTAGATTAAGGCACCCTTTCCAAGGTGCTTTTACTTGTCTGGAAAACTAATTTGTAAACTTTCAAATAGGAGCAGAATATAACTTTATGATATAATGTTTAGTAAAGAAGGTGAGCAAATATGAAAACTACTTATAAATCTGCAAAGGGATTAGGAGTATGGACTATAGTAGGTATAACAGTTATATATAATGTATTTATGATAGTTCTTATAAATTTTATAAATTCCTACGAAATATTTAATCTTTTTAAACTAGCGTTTATAGCCGTAAATGCTTATCAAATTTATTATATAATAATTTGTGGAACTCTAAAATACTCTATGGACGAAGAAAATTTATATATAACCAGTATGTTTAAGTTTAAGAATGAAAAAATTCCTTTTAAAGATATAAGAATGTATCAAAAATCTAAAGGGTACATTAAAGGGGTAAAGCTATCAGGATATGGAAAAAGTAAATTTGCCATAGGAAGGTCGTTTATTCATAAAGTAGGTAGAACATATATGTTTGTTACTTCAACTAAAAATGTTATATACTTAAAGACAGATGATATAACTTATGGAATATCACCGGAAAACTTTCAAGAATTTGAATTAAAAATACAAGAAAGACATATAGAAAATTTACAGTGGCAAAATAAATTAAATAAGGGTGTTGAACTAAGAAAAGAACCCAAATTTCTTGTACCATTTATAATTGCAGCAATTATAGTCCTAATGCTTACGTTAAACCCTATAATCATGTATCTTTATGGAAACTTGCCAGATAGAATGCCTTTAAGTTTTAATCCAAATTTTATAGCTGTAGAATTTGGAACAGGGAAGCAGTTTGCATTTAAACAAATGACATATGGGCTTTTGAATATGGGACTGCTGTTTTGCATGTACTATGCTGCATATATTTTTTCTAAATATGATAAAAAAGTTTTTTATAAGTTTATATATACTGCATTGGTAGTGGCAGCATTTTTTTTAATTATGCAGATAAGAATACTTTGCACATTTAAATAATATTATTTTGGAATGGAGAATTATATGGAAATTAGTTTAAGGCTTAAAATTGTATCAAGTATGGTAGACAATTGTGAATGTGTAGCAGATATAGGTACAGATCACGGATATGTCCCTATTTATTTAGTAGAAAGTAAGGTGTGTAAAAGGGCTATAGCTTCAGATATAAATAAAGGACCTGTAGAAAAAGCCAGATTTAATATAAAACTTCATGGATTGGAAAATAAAATAGACGTAAGACTCGGTAGTGGACTTGCCTCTATAAAGCCTGGAGAAGCTCAGTATGTGATAATTGCAGGTATGGGAGGCAATCTTATAAGAGACATAATTATTGATGGTATGGAAATATTTAAAAAGGCAGATGCTTTAATACTTCAACCTATGAGAAATTCTGAAGTTCTTAGAGAATATATATACAAAAGTGGTTTTAAAATAATAGATGAAGAATTATGTATTGACGAAAACAGATTTTATGAGATAATAAAAATAAGATATGATAATGAAAGACAAGAAGTAGATAGTATATTCTATGAAGTGGGAAAGGCTTTGATAGACAAAAAGCATAAGCTTCTTTTAAAATTTGTAAGAAGTAAGATTGAATCTTATAATAAAATAATTTTAAATATAAAAGACAATACGGAGCTAGCCAGAAGTAGAAAAGAAGATTTATGTAATAAAATAAAGAAGCTGCAGGAGTTGATAGAATGTATTTAAGAGTACAGGATATACATGATATATTGGAAAAAAGAGCACCTTCCATACTTAAAGAAAGCTATGATAATGTAGGACTTATGGTAGGAGATATGAAATGTGAAGTAGGATCTATACTTGTGGCTTTAGATTGTACACTAGAAGTAATAGAAGAAGCTTTAAGGAATAATTGTAATCTTATATTTACCCATCACCCACTACTTTTTAAAAGACCATATACCATAACTACTGATACTCTAATAGGAAAAAAAATAATAGAGTTAATAAGAAATAATATAAATGTATATTCCAGTCATACTAATCTTGATTCTGTAAAAGGGGGAATAAATGATATTATTATGGAAAAGCTTGGACTTACCAATCATGATGTTATTGAACCTTCTAGAATTAAGAATTATGGTGAAAATGATTGTGGCATAGGAAGAATTGCAAGTCTTACCGAACCTATGACTTTAGCTAGGTTTTGTAATGAGGTAAAGAAATGTTTGAATATCTCTTCAGTTAGATATTCAGGAAATGAACTTAAAATTATAAATAAAGTGGCCCTTATAAACGGAAGTGGCCAGGATTATTTTGATGCAGCTAAAGCATTAGGTGCAGATTGTGTTATTACAGGTGATACTACTTATCATTATGTAAGTGATTTTCAAGAACAAGGTATAGCTGTAATTGATGCAGGACATTTCGGAACAGAATGGCCTGCTATGGAAATTATAGCTAATTTTTTAAGACATGAAATAAAAGTAAGAGGATTTGAGAATACTGTAATTTTATCAAAAGTAAATAAAAGTCCGTATAAATATAAGTAGAAATGAAAATTGAATTCATTTCTACTTTTTTTAAAATAAATATGGAAAGTATTTCACAGTATGGTGTTATTTACTCTAGAATTATATTTAAAAAATTTATTTAAATTAATGGGAGGAAGATATGATAAATTTACTTATTGAAATTCAGAAAAATATGGGGATTATAAAGAAAAATAAGAAAGATATAAAAGAAGATTCAAATGTTAGCTTATTGAAAGAGATGAAAAAAGAATTTGAGGCAGAAAAGCTAAATTACAAAAATATAGATAATAAATTTAAAAAGATAGAAGAGGATATGAAAGAACTAGAAGAAAAAATAAGTAAGCTAAAAGGGGATATAAAGATAGATGAGAATAAGTTATATGGAGACATGAAGTATGATTTAAAGTTTATGGAAACGCTGGAGAAGTCTATTAAATTGAAAGAAAATGATATAAAGAAATTGGAAGAAGATAGCTTAAATCTTATGTATGAAGAAGAGAATACATCAAAAGAAAGGTCTAAAAGTAGAAAAAAGTTGATGGATTTAAAAGAAAAGTTTTATAATTGTAAGGAAAGTAGCAGTGAGAACAGAGTTAGAGCTAAAGAAAATATAGTTAAAGCAGAAGGTAATATTAAGAAATTTGAACAACGTATTCCTAAAGAACTTTTGGATGAGTTTAATGAACTATGTTCTGTTAAAGGAACAGGAGCTGCCGTAATTTCAAAAGGAGTTTGTTCTGGGTGTAAAATGAAGGTATCTGCTGTTACTGTAGATGATATTAAAAAGAATAAGCATATAGTTTATTGTGATAATTGCGGTAGAATAGTACATTATAACCATTCAATTGAATAACTTACATTAAAAAATTAAAATTTTTGTTGTAATATTTTATTAGTTATGATATTATGTAATTCGTAAGTAAGTCAGACAATCGCTGCTGTAGAAATACAGGAGAGGAAAGTCCGGGCTTCATAGGGCAGGGTGCTGGGTAACACCCAGTCAGGGTGACCTGAAGGAAAGTGCAACAGAAATATACCGCCGAAATTTATTTCGGTAAGGTTGGAAAGGCGAGGTAAGAGCTCACCAGCGCATTGGTGACTTTGCGGCTATGTAAACCCCATCTGAAGCAAGATCGAATAGGAAAGCATATAAAAGCGGCCCGCTTTGCTTTCGGGTAGTATCGCTTGAGCCCACTGGTAACAATGGGCCTAGATAGATGATTGTCTAATACAGAACTCGGCTTATAGATTTGCTTACCCACTAGAAAACACTAGGTTTTGGCCTGGTGCTTTTTTACTTACATGGAGATATGTATTTGTGGTAGTGGAAATGTCTTTAGGATTATTATGAATGATTAATTTAGAAAACAAGAAAAGGGATATATATACAATATACCCCTTAACATACAACTTTTATTACTAAGCATTATAGATTCTTTGTTAAACCGGTTCTCTCATTAAAGGCCTCAATGTATTTATCAAGTTCTGGTCCCATTTGGTGAAGCTTACCCCAGTAATTATCATAATCATACCATTGTGCGTTTAATTCTTCTAAATCATATTGTTGTTGTTCAATCCATGTATAGTATTTAAGATTATGAATACGCTTTTTACTTTGATATGTTAATTCTTCCATACTATCAGTTCTAACACCTAAAACATTTCTATTATGATCTATAGCACCGTCAACAACTTCATAATCTCTTCCTCTTTGGGCAGTCATTTCTTGTAATCTTGATTGATACATTTCTGCTGAATCAGTAAGCACTGTTATTACCATATCATTTTCATTTAATTCGTAATATTTTGCGAATTTGATACATGAAAGTATATTTGCTGCACCTGATATACCAACCCATGAAAGTTTTTTAATTACATCTTCTTTAACTCCTGCAGACCTTAGATATTCTTGTCCAGCAGGTTCATTAAATAGACGGAACATAGCTAAACTATCATTATCATCTATTGCAATAACCATGTCTGTATTTCTTATATTATGAATCCATGGGACATGTTTGTCACCAATACCTTCAATTCTATGTTCGCCAAAACCATTGTTAAGCAGGGTTGGACATTGTAATGCCTCACCAACTGCAAATTTAGCATTTGGATATTGATCCTTTAAATAGTCTGCACTTCCTAAAGTTCCAGCTGATCCTGATGTTAAACATACGCCAGCAAGTTTTCCTTTCTCACCAGCTTCAGCTTTAATAACTGATTCCATAGCACTGCCAGTAACTTCATAATGCCATAAATGATTACCGAGTTCACCAAACTGATTAAATATAACAACATTATCTCTTGTTCTTCTTAGTTCCCATGTTTTATCATAGATTTCTTTTACGTTACTTTCAGAACCAGGGGTAGCGATAACTTCTCCAGCTACTTTTTTGAGCCAATCAAAACGTTCTTTACTCATATTTTCCGGCAAGATAGCAATTGAACTGCAGCCTAATAAAGCTGAGTTATAAGCTCCTCCACGGCAGAAGTTACCTGTTGAAGGCCATACTGCCTGATGGTAAGTAGGATCAAATTGACCAGTTACTAGACGTGGAACTAGACAAGCAAAGCTTGCCCCAACTTTATGAGCTCCTGTTGGAAAGAACTTTCCTGCCATAGCAAAAATTCTAGCTTTAACACCTGAAATTTCAGGAGGAATCTCAATATAGTTTGGTAATTTGTTGTACAAACCACCTTTTGCTACAGGCTCATTATACCAGGAAATTCTAAATAAATTAATGGGATCTATGTCCCATAATCCTGTTTCTTTTAATCTAGCTTTAATTTTTGCAGGTACCTTGCTGGAGTCTTTCATTTGTGCTAGTGTTGGAATAATGATGTTTTTCTCTTTAGCACTGGCTGCTGTCTTTTTCAATTGTTCTTCATTGATTGTTAAATCGATCAATTTATGCATCCTTTTTACCTCCTAATTTATACAAATTAAAATTAGACTAACTAGTTAGTCAACATATTCTATTCTTTAGTATATAATATTTTTTAATACATGTCAAAAATAACCATAGCAATCTAGTATAAATTGAATTTATATGATGAATAAAATATATAAATTTGATTATATATTAAAAAGTTGGTAATATCAATTTGTATAAATTTATGGGGAGGTTAGAAATGATTACATATATTATAGTATGTCCGCTGGTTTTTATTGCAGGTTTTGTAGATGCAATTGCAGGGGGAGGAGGACTTATATCGCTTCCAGCATATATGATTTCAGGGATTCCGGTTCATTTTGCTATTGGTACAAATAAAATGAGTTCTTGTATGGGGACAATTATAGCTACATGTCGTTATGCTAAAAATGGATATATAAAGTTGAAACTAGGAATTTGCAGCGCAGTTTGTGCTTTGATCGGGTCACCGCTTGGGGCTCTTATTTCCTTAAAAATAGAAGACTTTTATTTTAAAATTTTAATGTTGTTCATTTTGCCTATAACAGCATTTTATGTCTTACATAAGCATAATCTTGAAGATAATAAACAGGAAACATCAATGAATTATAAAACATACATAACATGTATGTTAATTGCATTTTTTTTGGGAATCTATGATGGGTTTTATGGCCCAGGAACAGGAACATTTTTATTGTTATTATTGACGAGCATTGCAAATTTGAGTATGAATACTTCTGCAGGAATTACAAAAGCTATAAATTTATCATCAAATGTAGCTAGTTTAGTAACATTCATTATAAATGCAAAAGTATTTTTAGTTTTGGGTTTAGTCGCAGGCTTATTTAGTATTGCTGGAAATTACATTGGTTCTGGTTATTTTACAAAAAGCGGATCAAAAATAGTACGTCCTGTAATTATAATTGTACTTACGATTTTTTTTATTAAAATATTAGTTGAGATATTATCGAAGCAGTTATAATTACAGGAACGTTTATTTTGTTTTAGGACTATTGGTATAAAGTGGACTTGATTTTTACTTGTATATTTTACCATCCGGTCCTAATTCAAATATGCGTCCAGTTTCTTTACTCACTAATATAAGATTTTGAAAATCAGTTCCATCACTATTATCGTGTCCATATAAAACATAACTTGCATTTAATATATCATCAGAGAGAAACCTTTTTAAAGTATCAGTACCAACAACGTTTTGTGCAGGCTCAAAAGAAGAATTAGGATATTTACTTTCAACGATTTTTAATGCTTGACTATAGTTGACTCCTCCGTGTTCTTGTATGTATGATGCACTTTTATGAGTGATATCGTCATCATCTTGCTTCTGCTGTTTTTTTGCATTTACTGCTTCCAACTTATATTTTGATTTTTCCTGCTGATCTTGAACTGCTTTTGCAAATACATCTTTTAAATTTTTAGCCTCAGAATTATTAGGATCTATTATTAGTACTGCATCTAGGTATTTATTCTATAAATTATACAAAATTCCTTTATAAATATAACACAGAAGTGAAAAAAGAAGTGAGTACTAAAAAATTGAAAAAGTATTCCCCTAATTGGCAGCATAGTTGTTAGATCCAACTGCTTCACATGGGATGAGAGAAAAATCTCTAAAAAGTTTTATGTATCAAGCATATGAATTAGTAATGAAAAGTTCAATAAAGAGTTATTTTAAAAAGAAACGCAATTTTATTGACATAGTAGTATTAGATAAAATTGACTTTAATAAAATTCAAGTAGAAACAGAATTTACTTTAGATAATAAAAGCAGAATATATATTAGGAGTGTGAAAAGATATGGACGAATTAGAAAAAAGAAAAATAGAATTACGAAATCATACAGGAAAGATGGTTAGACATTTCAAAAATAAAAGTTACTTAATATTAGATTTTGCAACACATACTGAGACAGAAGAAGAATTAGTTATATATAAAGCTCTTTACGGTAACTGCGGTGTATTTGCAAGACCAATAGACATGTTTGTTAGTGAAGTAGATCATGAAAAGTATCCGGAAATAAGTCAAAAGTGGAGATTTGAATTAATAAAATAGAAAAGTCGTTTTCATTTTTTTGTTTTATTTAGTTTTGACTTAATATGGTCACTTTAGTATAAATGTTTTTAGAAATTATGATGAAATATAATTTTTATTTTAGTTAAAAGTGAAGAAATTGTTGCAATTTTATCAAATATGTATTAGTATATAATAAAATTAATAATTCAGATGAAGATAGTGGGAGAGTTATGGCTTTTGCCATTCACCGAAGAAGTAAATCTTTCAGGTACCTATTTAATTATAGAGATGACCGCTATTGGATGAATCCTTGGAGAGACTCTTATTGAGCACCGAAGGAGAAAGTCGCATGGCGAAACTCTCAGGTAAAAGGACAGGGAAAAGGTAACACATCTTACAAAAGTAATATATAATTAATTACTTCATTTAGATCTTATCTATTCCCATTTGTATCTCCAACCACAAAATATTTATATAGGAAAAGGCATTTCTAGTACATGCTTTTGACTAAGATGGAGGGATAAAATGGATCAATTAACAAAACTATTTACTAAAACCAATTCTATAGTATGGAAGGGTTTACTTTTAGTCCTGCTAAATGGAACTAGAACCTATCTTACTGTACGTCTAGGGTTACTTAAATTATTCAAATTGTCTATTTTTGAGAAAAATGAATATGAAGATAATGAAAAAGGTGATGCTATTAGCTTTGCAGTATTATGAAGAATTAAAAGTTGCTTCAATTTATAGTTATATTTTTTAACAGCACTCATACTAATAGTGTATTTGTACATCATTCATATGGAAAATTATATCTTAATATCAAGATAATAACTCTAGAAATACGAATGCAGCAACATAGGTAAAAAAAGTAACGTTTAGAAAGGCGGAATATATATGTCAGAAAATCAAAATTTATCGAGAGGACTAAAAAATCGTCATGTCCAATTACTTGCAATTGGAGGTGCAATTGGTACTGGATTATTTCTTGGTTCAGGCAGGTCCATTCACTTGGCTGGTCCATCTATTCTATTTGCATATGCTATAACAGGAATTATTTTATTTTTTGTAATGCGTGCCCTTGGCGAATTATTGCTTTCTAATTTAAACTACCATTCTTTTGTAGAGTTTGTGTACGATTATCTAGGAGAAGGAGCAGCATTTATTACTGGATGGACATACTGGTTCTGTTGGATTTCACTTGCTATGGCCGATGTAGCTGCCACTGGACTTTATGTACAGTACTGGATTCCCAATGTACCTCGATGGGTACCAAGCCTTATAGTTCTTGTAATTTTACTAATTATGAACCTTACTGCGGTAAAATTATTTGGTGAAATGGAATTCTGGTTTGCATTAATTAAAGTTGTTGCAATTTTGGCACTTATTATAGTTGGTACATTTATGATTATTAAAGGATTTTCTACAAATGCTGGTGCATCTAGCTTTTCAAACCTTTGGAGACATGGAGGTTGGCTACCAAATGGGGCAAATGGCTTTATACTTTCATTTCAAATGGTTGTATTTGCTTTCACTGGAATCGAATTAGTTGGTTTAACAGCTGGTGAAACTGAAAATCCAGAGCATGTTATTCCAAGGGCTATTAATAACATTCCAATTAGAATTATTATTTTCTATGTAGGAGCACTTGCTGTTATTATGGGAATATATCCATGGAACTCAATCAATCCAGCTAAAAGTCCATTTGTACAGGTATTTGCTTCAGTTGGAATTGCAGCAGCAGCAAGCATTGTAAACTTTGTTGTGCTAACATCAGCAGCATCTGCTTGTAATAGCGGTATTTTCAGTACAAGCCGTATGGTTTACTCTCTTGCCAAAGAAAATAATGCACCTGGGTCAATGAAAAAGTTAACTTCTAATCATATACCTTGCAATGCTGCAATATTTTCTGCAGCCGTTATCTTAATTGCAGTTATTTTAAACTATATCATGCCAGGTGAAGTATTTGTACTAATTACAAGTATATCAACATTTTGCTATATATACATCTGGGCAATTATAGTTATCTGTCACATGAAATACCGTAAAACTAAACCTGAACTTGCTGCCAATAACAAATTTAAAATGCCACTTTATCCAATCATGAACTATATAATTCTAGCATTCTTTGCTTTTGTTATAGTTACATTAGCACTTAATAATGAAACTCGTGTAGCCTTATTTGTAACACCTGTATGGTTTATAATGCTTGGGGTGATTTACAAGGTATTTAAATCAAAAAAGAAAACTGAAGAAGATGGCAAAAGAAATTTAGCATAGGCTAATACTTATTGAATATTACCCTTTATATGAAAATTACTTAACCACTAAAGTCAAGACCGCCCATGGGGCGGGTGTCTTGCTTTAGTTCATCATCTATAGATATCATATTTTTTATTTGAATGGAAATTAGTAGGTTTAAAGTGATAACGCATAATATCTTGTAATTCTAATGAAAAAGCAGTTCGCTCAGGTTGAATGGTTTCTTCCACAATTTTTGCAGTTAGAAAAAGTGACTCAAAAATTGTGGTAATAAGTTTAGTCTAGTACGGCTAGTATAATACATTCCTTAATAAGTCTCAATCTATCACGAGGAGTTAACTTAAGTCCCCATCCTCCTGTGGAGTTACCATTTGGATCTTTGACCCATCTTCTCATGTTTTCCCCGAATAAATCCTCAAAACCAAATGATTTCATAAGCAATATATCCGTTTCTCACAACAACAATACCAGTTATATTGCTGTACTCGGATTTTACCATAGGCTCAAGTTTTGAAAGTTTTTCAGAGTCCATTCTCAAGGTTTTAGAATCTGCGGCTTGCCATTTTGTAGTTGGCCAGTAGTTTCTTTCTATCATAAGTACCTCCTCGTATAAATAAGATGTTTTTGTTTTGCTTGATACTACTTTTTCTTCACAGGAAAATATACTTCAGTAACAAGATCTTTAGGAATGGTGACTTGGTGGGGGTCAGTTACATATACTTCATATGGTGGGTTTGTAAGTTTATATCCTTCATTTTCTACCCATTCCCTCAACTTAGCATATACAGATGTTAATTCTGAATATGAGCCCCTTAAAACAGACTTCGCACAAAGGACTCCAGGCAAGTATCTTGTTCCCTTTACAATCTCCTTTATCGGAATGGCAAGTTCTGTATCATTGCCAGAAGGATTGTATTCAGCGCTGTGATAAATAGTTATTGGCTTACCAAGAAAGTCAATTACAAAAATATATATAAAGAAAGCAAAGCTACATATATTAAAGCATTTAAGGTAAAACTAAAAATATTATAAAAATGAAATTATTTTTTCTCATAGCTAAAGTTACATAATACGAGGAGGATTTATAATGAAAAAAGTAATAGGAATTATAAGTATTGTACTATTTGTACTCGTAGCACTTCAATCCTGTGCTGCAGGAGTAGGAAATGCATTAAGTAATAACAAAGAAGCTAGTGGATCTGCTGGATTATTTTTATCTGTATGTATGCTTATTGCTGGAATAATAGCAATAATATCAAAATATAGTAAAGGTATGACTATAACAGCTATAGTATTTTATTTGTTAGCTTTTGTTGTAGGGATTGCTAATGTTGGGCATTTTTCAGATTTGCAAATTTGGTCAATCATTAACTTGATATTTGCTGGACTATTGATATTTCATTTGCTTAAAAATAAGCAATTATATAATAGCAGTGGGAAAAAGTAGAATCATATATTGTAATTATTTTTAATTATGTTGGCAAAATTGAAATTGTCACTGAAACACCTCTAAATGTTTTAAATACATATGTTTAATTATTGTGACAGATTCTAATAGTAGAAAGTAGAAATTTGCTATGTTATAATGACATAGAGGTGAATGTAATATGGATGATGAGGTGAAAGTCCCAAACCATATATATCAAATGTCTACAATAAATGCACTTGTTTCGGGGCTGTATGATGGCTGTGTTTCATTATCTAAACTTCTTAAAAAAGGAAACTTTGGTATAGGTACTTTTAAAGGTCTAGATGGTGAACTAACTCTTTTAAATGGAACTTTTTATAGGACTAAACCTGATGGCAGCGTATACGTATGTTCCAAAAACGTATCCGTTCCTTTTGCTGTAGTCACTGAACTGGAAAATTATAATACTTATAATATTCAAAATCGTACTTCTTATGAAGATATAAGAAAAGAATTGGACAGCTTTATAGAAAGCAAAAATATATTTTATGCTTTCTATATGGAAGGTAAATTTAATTATGTAAAAACACGTACTGTTGTAAAACAGAATATGCCTTATAAGCCTATGGCTGAAGTTGTTAAAGATCAGCCTATGTTTGAATATAACGGTGTTGATGGATATGTGGTTGGATTTAGGTGTCCTGATTATGTTGAAGGCCTTAATGTCCCTGGATATCATTTTCATTTCATAAATAAAGATAAGAAATTTGGTGGACATATAAGTGAATTTTCCATTGAAAATGCGAAGGTTTATGTACAGAACTGTTCTTGCTTTAGGATGGAACTTCCTAAAAATGAAAGTTTTTATAATATGGAAGTACAAGATAGAAACGATGAGATAACAAGTGTTGAAAAATAAAGTATTGATAGAAAAAAACACTAGACAGTGCTAATAACAATGTCTAGTGCTTTTTATCTTGCTCAATTTTTTCATTGAGTTCATTTAAGTAAGTCCACCTGTCCATCTTTTCGTCTAGCTCTTTTTCCAGTGAATTCTTTTCGGATAAGAGATCTTCAAGAAGTGCATAATCAGATGAAGCAGCTTCCATTTCTATTTTCTTTTCAGATATAGATTTTTCTAGATGTTCAATTACCTCATCTATTTTGTCAAACTCCATTTGTTCTGCATAGGTAAATTTTAGAGGCTTTTCTTTTTGCAACTTATAGTTGTTTTTAGCTGTATTTTTCTTAGAGCTTATTTTTTCCTCTGATATTTTTGCAGTTTTGTGAAAATAGGAATAGTTTCCTGTATATTGAGTGATTTTACCGTTTCCTTCAAAAGAAAATATTTTATCAACTGTTTTGTCAAGGAAGTACCTGTCATGAGATACAGCTATAACAGCTCCTTCAAAATCGTTAATATAATCTTCTAGGATTGTAAGTGTTTCTATATCCAGATCATTTGTTGGTTCGTCCAGCAAAAGTACATTAGGGTAATTCATCAATATTTTTAGAAGATATAATCTTCTTCGTTCTCCTCCTGAAAGTTTTCCAAGGGGAGTCCATTGAACTGAAGGTTCAAATAAAAAATTTTCAAGTACAGCAGAAGCACTTATTTTTTCACCCGATGAAGTTGACGCATATTCTGATGTCCCACGTATGTATTCAATTACCCTTTCGTTCATATCCATATCAGAAATTCCCTGAGAATAGTATCCTATCTTTACTGTTTCACCTATATCTATAGTGCCGCTGTCCGGCAGAATTTTTTGAACTAAAATATTCATAAGAGTGGATTTACCACTTCCATTAGGTCCAATAATACCTATTCTGTCATTATTTAGTATGTTATAAGTGAAATTTTTAATTAATGTCTTTTCACCAAAACTTTTGCTTATGTTATCCAGGTTTATGACTTTTTTACCGATTCTTGTACTTTGAAGACTAATATTAAGTTTTGATTTGTTGGAAGATGTACCTTCTGTAGTTAATTGTTCAAATCTTTCTATTCGGGCTTTTTGTTTTGTACTTCTTGCTTTTGCACCCCTTCTTATCCAAGAAAGTTCTTTCCTTATAAGATTTTGCCTTTTTCTTTCATTGGCATTTTCAGTTTCAAGTCTTTCAGCCTTTTCTTCAAGAAAATTACTATAGTTTCCCATATAACTATAGAGTTTTCCCCTATCAAGTTCAAACATTCTATTAGTTATTTTGTCCAAAAAAAATCTGTCATGGGTTACCATAAGCAGGGCACCACTTCGTTTTATTAAGAACTCTTCTAACCACTCTATGGTTTCATCGTCAAGGTGGTTTGTAGGCTCATCAAGTATTAAAATATTTGAAGTGGTTATAAGAGCAGATGCAAGGGCTACTCTTTTTTTCTGACCTCCAGAGAGCACAGATATTTTTTCATTAAAATCATTTATTCCAAGTTTGGTTAAAATAGTTTTAGCCTGACTTTCAATTTCCCACACATTTTGTGCATCCATTTTGGAGTTCAAGGTTCCAATTTTAGCTTGAAGACTCTTGTCTTCTGGATTTTTTTCAATAAGCTTAAGAGTTTTTTCATATTCTCGTAAAAGGCTCATAACAGGAGAAGTACCCCTAAAAATCTGTTCAAGTACTGTTAGATTGCTATTTGTAAAATCAGAATTTTGTGGAAGGTATCCTATAGTGGCTTCTTTTGACTTAGTAATTTTACCTCCATCTGATGTTTCACATCCTGCAATTACCTTTAAAAGTGTGGATTTTCCTGTACCATTTACACCTATAACACCTATTTTATCTCCTTCATTTATACCTAGACATATATTTTTAAATAATATTTTTTCACTGTAACTTTTACTTATATTTTCTGCAGTTAATAAGTTCATTTTTTCACACATCCTTTATTTTATCATATCATGTATTGGAGCTAGACCCAAATATAAAAAATTCCAATAGATTTAATTTATATAAATTTATTGGAATTTTTTATTACAAATAAGATTTTATAGCGTCTCTCCATACTTTATAGCCTTTTCCGTTTACGTGCAGTCCACCTATAGTGTATTCTTTATAAAGTTTATTTTGGTTTGGCAGAGTAAAGAGGGGATACAGATTTATATATTGTATATTTGAGTTTTTACAAAGATTATTTAAGGATGCATTCAAATTTATTATTTGATTATCTTTTGTTTTGGTTTTATATATATCTTTATTTATAGGAAGAACACTTTCTACATATATCGAAGTGCTTGGAGAATCAGTTTTTATATTTTGAATTATTCTGGAATAATTTTTAATAATCTCTTCTATAGATAATCCTTTGTCGATGTCATTTATTCCAAGCATAATAAAAATTTTTCGAGGTTTTAATTTTGTGATTTCACTTAATCTGTTTAAAGCCCCAGAAGTAGTATCAGAACTAATGCCGCGGTTTAATATATCAGGATTATCTAGAAGTTCATTCCATTGTCCAATGTCTGTAAGACTGTCTCCTAAAAATACTATTTTACCTTGTTCCCTGTATGAATTTACATAAGTCGTAACCTTTTCAATGTAATACTCAGAATAAATTTTAGGATCCAAATTTATATTTTTCAGTATATCTGTATCTTCAGAAATAACAGTATTACTTGAAAAACTTGTGGTTTGAGGTGGTGGAGAATTTAAGGATGATTTTAAACAATTATTTGAATACAATATAATTGAAAATATTGTTATGGTACTTATTATTAGTAGCAGCTTTTGTAAATTTTTAGTTTGCATAGACATTCTCCTTAAATTTTAAAATATATATATCTATCTTTACTTATTATGATAAAAAGTATGTAGGATAAATCCTAGGTAAAGGTAAAATTAAGTTAAAAGTTAATACAATATTAAGAAACTAAACAATTATTTAATATATGTGACATATTGTTGTCACATCAATTATATAAAATAATAAATGTATTTAGGTAAAGTTTAATAATAGTAAAATAATAGTCCCCTCTATTATTCAAATAGGCACTGATAACTGGCAGTGCTTATTTTTTATGAGTAAATTGTATTTAATTAAAAACATTGGTACAATTGGATATAAGATTATAATAACAAAATTATATTTTAGAAAGGTTGTAATGTTTTATGAATCCAGTAGCATTTTCAATTAGTGGCTTTCAAATAAGATGGTATGGTATAATGATAGCTTCAGGAGTTATGGCAGCACTTTTTTTAGCTAAATTAAATTGTAAAAACAAAAACTACAATTTTGATAATATAGTAGATACTTTTTTAATATCTTTTCCCTTTGCTATAATAGGAGCTAGAGCCTACTATGTTATTTTTCAATTTCAAGATTATAAGGATAATATAATAGATGTGTTCAATATAAGGCAGGGAGGCCTTGCTATTCACGGAGGACTTATATTTGGGCTTACAGCTGCGTATATATATACCAGACATAAAAAAATAGATTTTATAAAATTAGCTGATTGTGTAGCACCTTCTATAATACTTGCTCAGGCAATAGGAAGGTGGGGAAACTTTTTTAACGGAGAGGCTCATGGTGGATCTGTAAGTTATCAATTTATAAGTAAATTTCCGTTGTTTATACAAAAGGGAATGTTTATAGATGGAACTTATTATCACCCTACATTTTTGTATGAATCTCTGTGGAATTTAACTGTGTGTATAATTCTTGTATATATTTTGAGAAGAAAACATAATAGAGGTTCTGTAATAGCAGCATACATAGGATTGTATTCATTAGGGAGGTTTTTTATAGAAGGACTTAGAACTGACAGTTTAATGCTTGGAAGTATAAGAGTAGCACAGTTAGTTAGTCTTGCAGGAGTTGTATTTAGCATAGCATTTTTCATATATTTAAAGCGCAAGAAAAATATAAACTCATTATAGATATTCTAAACAAAAAATAAGATTATACTCCGAATATTCTTTACACCATTCAGCTCGTTAAATATTTTGATAAGTCTAAGTAAAAAATTTAAAAAATATAAGAACTTTTGAAAACTCGTACCTCAGACAATTCAAAAGTTCTAAATTTTTATATAAATTTTTCACTAAGACTTATGTACAAAATATTTAAATGTGCTTCATTATTGTAAAAAATATATCTGCGTATAATCTTATTTTTAAGTTAGAAAGCATTTATAATATAGTTAACAAATGTTTCAAGCCTAAAATATGATTTATATAGAGTTTTCAATTTTGTCATCATATTTCTCAAGTATAAGTCAACTTTTATTCATAAATTCTATTTTAGATGTTAAATATTTACTGTATTATAAAGATGTAGTCTAACTAAAAAATAAGATTATGTGTAGGTACATTTTTAACTTCCTTTTACTTGCATTATATGGTTTACTTTATAATTTATCCAATATATAACTTTTATGTAAAGTTTCATATGTTTTGTACGATGAAAGTAATATTATGCTTTTTTATTATTGGGAGGTTTTTTATTATGTTAGATGTCTGTAATACTGAGAATTACTTGAATTATGATATAAATAATAAAGCTAATTATGATAAACTTAAATCTGTTCGATCAAATACAGAGCAGAACATATCTTTAAAAGTAAATAATTCTAGTAAATCTTCTGATTCAATTGAAATAACTCAAAAAGATCAAAAAATTATTAATGCAAAAAAAGTAAAAGATGCATTTTTTGAAACTTGTTCTGATTTTGGTAGCGTTGATAGTAAAGGTTCTAATATGAGTAGTTTTTATTGTATGGTTCTTGATATGATGAAGAGACAAGGGATTGACATATCTTCTTTTTCATTAGGAAGTTCTTCTTTTGTTGATGAAGTAAAAGAGTTTGAGAAGAAAGTAAATATGGAAAAACCAGGTGTATTCCCATCTAATTTTTCAGATTTTTGTGATGCATATAAACAAAAACTTATACAGTGCGGATTATAAATTAATTGGTTTTCATTGTAGAAAAAGACTATCAGACATAAAAAAGAGCACAATTAACAGGTACAGCCGACATACAAGTAAAAACTGGCCACATGATGGAATTAATATCCAACATGTGGCTATGTATTGTTTTATAGTTATTATTTTATATATTCTTTTTATAACACCAATAAATGGGTAAATACCATCAGCTATGTAATATGCTGAAAATCAACAGGGAATGGGTATAGATTTGGTTTTTACACAAATCTATACCCATTCCAAAAAAACATTCGGAGCATAATCTTATTTTTGTTTAGAATATCTATTTTTATTTACAGGTTTTATTGTGTCAATGTTAAATTCAGAGTCTTTTTACTTCCATTTCTGTTTACGACAACTTCCACTGTGTCTCCAGATTTGTGAGTAGCTTTTATATCATTTATTTCACTTATAGACTTTACAGATTTACCGTCAAATTTTTGAATAACATCTCCAACCTTAAGTCCACATCTTTCTGCGGCACTAAATTCTTGAACTTCTGCTACATATACACCTTCAGGTACATTATATGCTTGAGAAAGCTGTGAATTTATATCTCTACCTGCAATACCTAGCTTTAAAATAGGTTTCAAAAGACCGCTTAGTTTAGGTTTTACAGTGTCTATTGGTATTGCAAATCCAATTCCTTCTACTCCACTTCCACCTATTTTAGCAGAATTTATACCTATTACTTGACCTGCAGAATTTACAAGTGCACCGCCGCTGTTTCCTGGGTTTATGGCAGCATCTGTTTGAAGATAGGTTTGAGTGTTATCGCCAACTTTAATATCCCTACTTGTTGCACTTATAACACCAGTAGTTACAGTACCTAATAATTCTTTACCAAGAGGATTTCCTATAGCTACTACAGAATCACCTACCTGAAGATTTTTAGAATCACCTAATTCTGCTACAGCTGGCATCTTTTCATTGGTAGTTACTTTAATTATGGCTAGATCTAGGCCTGCATCATAATTTACTACTTTTGCAGTTGCTTCCTTTTTATTGTTAAATATTACACTTACTTTTTCAGCGGATTCTATAACATGATAATTTGTAAGTATATATCCATCTTCATTTATTATTATACCTGACCCCATGCCATCATCTTGGTTGTCGCTACTGTTGCCGTTTGATTGACTTTCATCAGATTGACTGTTACCAGAAAAACCAAATATATCGGATGACTGTGAAGCAGTTTTTATAGATACTCCAACTACAGCAGGACCTACTTTCTTTGCTATTTCAGATACGGTAAGGCCGCCTTTTGCAGTTGATACAGGGGAAGCATCTATAGTAGAAGATTTTTCATTTCCTGTATTTTGTAAAGCTAGATTTTGATATAATGGGGTGCTCTTAAACATACCTAATGTTGGTATGAAATATAAGGCACCTGCAATTGAAATACTTCCACCTATTATACTGCATATTAATCCTACAGCTATATAAGACATAAATTTTTTACTTCTTTTAAGTTTATCTTTGAATTTAGTTTTTAAACTTATTTTTGAAGTATCATATTCATTGTTGAAATTACCCATGTAAGTACCTCCTAAAAAATTTTATTATTTATTTCATGTATATATAATAGAGTTGCTTTGTTACAGTTGTATGACAGAAGTGTTAATGAGTTGTGACAATTTTGCTTTAAATTTTACTAAATAGTATTGACAATACTTATTTATTATTATAACATAGGTTGTGCAATTAATTAGGAGGCTAACTAAATGGAAAGCAAAGCAAAATGTGAACCCTGTGATAAATTTATAACATATTGGCTTAGGGTAATTTATAGAAATATGACAAATTTACATAATAGTAAACTTGCTAAATATGGTTTGACTACATCACAAGTAGGAGTACTTGTACACTTATGGATAGAAGATGGGTTAACTCAGAAGGAAATAGCCGAAGAACTTCAATTAAGACCAGCTTCCATTACAGGGCTTGTAAATACTTTAGTATCAAAGGGATGGATAGATAGAAGAGAGGACACTAAAGATGCCAGAATAAATAGAATTTATCTTACAGAAGAAGGAAAAAACATAAGGCTTAAATGTATGTCAGCAAACGATGAAATAGAGGCAACCTTAAGCAGTGGGTTTTCAAAAGAAGAAAAGCAGCTTATGCTTTGTTGGCTGAAAAAATTGAATAAGAATTTATTGTAGAACAGCCTAAAATATTTAGGCTATTAACTATTTCTATAGGAGGAATTAATTTGGAAAGATCAGTAAAATTAAGAGATGAAAAAGTTGGTAAATTACTATTGGAATTTTCTATACCAGCTATAATTGGCATGCTAGTTAACTCACTTTATATTGTAATAGACAGGATATTTATAGGAAGAGTTGTTGGAGCTATGGCTATATCAGGTGTAAGTTTGACTTTCCCTATATCTATACTTATAATGGCTTTTGGTATGCTTGTAGGAATAGGTGCTGCAGCAAGAATATCCATAAGGCTGGGAGAAAACAATAAAGATGAAGCAGAGCACATATTAGGAAATGCATTTGTACTTTTGATTATAGTTTCTATAGTAATTACAATTTTGGGACTTATTTTTGTGGACCCTATGTTGAGGGGGTTTGGAGCTAGTGATAACACTATAGGTTATGCTAGGCAGTTTATAACTATTTTAATTTCTGTTTCTACATTTCAGACTGTAGGTTTTGGATTAAATAATGTAATACGTTCGGAAGGCGATCCTAAGACAGCAATGAATACAATGCTTATAGGAGGTATATGTAATATAATATTGGACTTCCTATTTATATATATACTTCATTTTGGAATAAAAGGAGCGGCTATAGCTACTTCAATTTCTCAGGGCATAAACATGATATGGGTACTTTATTATTTCTTAAAGGGAAATAGTATGCTTAGAATAAAAAAGAAGTATCTTCGTTTAAACAAAGATATAGTTGCAAGCATTTTCTCTATAGGAATGTCTCCATTTGCAATGCAGGTTGCTGCAAGTTTGGTAAATGTTATATTGAATAAAAGTTTAGCAATATATGGAGGAGATTTAGCTATAGGTGCTATGGGTATAATAAATGGTATATCTACTATGATACTCATGCCTATATTTGGAATAAATCAAGGGTCACAGCCAGTAATTGGGTTTAATTATGGAGCTAAACTGCATAGACGTGTAAAGAAAGCATTACTACTTGCAATTGCAGCAGCAACTTTTATATCTGCCGCAGGAGGAATTGCAGTTCAAGTTTTCCCTACAGTTTTAGTAAATATGTTTAATAAGTCTGATATGAACTTGACTAATATAACTGTAAATGGAATAAAAATATTTATGATTATGTTTCCTATAATAGGATTTCAAATAGTAAGCTCTAACTTTTTTCAAGCTATAGGAAAAGCTAAAATATCTATGTTTTTAGCACTTTTAAGACAGGTAATAGTTCTTATTCCTATGCTTCTTATACTCCCAAGAATATTTAAGCTAAATGGAGTGTGGATGGCAGCTCCTGTATCCGATGCTGTAGCTTCCATATTGACGGCTTTGTTTTTATATTTTGAAATTAAGAAGTTAAATTCAAATGAAAAAGAAAATTTGTCTTCACCAGAAATATCTGCAGAATTGACAAAGTAATTAATGCACAATAATCGGGCATTGTGAACTGTGAATTTAGAAAAAGAGGTATGGTATGCATAAGTGGCGTGATTTATCTATACTTGGAGAAATGTATGAAAGATCAATGGAAAAGGAAGAAAGAAAACGGAAGGGGAGTTTTTATACTCCTCATTACATAGTTGACTATATAGTGAAGAATATTATGTCAAATTTAGATCTTAAGAAAAATCCTTTTATAAAAGTATTAGATCCTTCTTGTGGAAGTGGATATTTTCTAGTAAGAGTATACGAAATTTTAATGGAAAAGTTCAGTCAAAATTTAGAGACCATTAGAAATACTTTTAACGATAAAACTTATACCATTGAAACTGAAGATGGATTAAAGAGTATAGACGGATTTCACTATTGGCAGCAGGAAAATTTAAGCTTTCATATATTAAAGAAATGTATATATGGTGCAGATATAGACAGCATCGCTGTAGAGCTTACAAAAATTAATTTAAGTAAAGTCAGTGGTATAAACATTAATATGGAGGACAATATCATATGCTGCAACAGCCTTATAAAGTGGAATCAAATTGATAATGTAGAAAAATATAAGGAATCTAATATTCAATCTGTTGTTAAGTTTTGGAACACAAAATATGATTATGTACTGGGGAATCCTCCTTGGGTATCTTTAAGTCGAAAGAATAAGATGAATATAGAGGATGGATTGTTAAAGTATTATAGTGAAAATTATAATGGAAATACATATTTACCTAATTTGTATGAGTATTTTATAAAAAGGTCTATGGAAATATTAAAGCCGGGAGGAAGATTTGGATTTGTAGTTCCTGATAGGCTGTCACGAAATCTTCAATACAGTGAACTTAGAAAGAGTTTACTTGAAAATTATAATATATTAAATCTTGTGTTTGAGATAGATTTTCCGGAAATAAACACAGATTCTATGATTATGATAGCAGAAAATAAACATAGAAAAGTAAATAAAATAGAAATAGATATTTATAAGAAGAGGACATATGAAATGTATCAGCATGAATATCTGAAAAATTCAAAATTTAAGTTTACATATTGTTGTTATAATCAAAACTTAAGCATAAAGGATTGTATAGAGAAAAATAGCAGCAAATTAAAAAGCATTTCCAAGACTTTTACAGGATTTATAGGTTATAGTAAAAAAATAACTCCTGTTAAAAAAAATCAACATCAGGTTGAAGTATTAAAAGGGGAAAATATAAAAAAGTTTCGAGTTTTAAACAATTACTATTATGATTTTGTGCCTGAAAACATAATAGGCGGAACTAAAAATATAGAAAAACTTACTTTTAAAAATAAATTAGTAATAAGGAAAACTGGAAAAAATTTAATAGCAGCTTTAGATGATAAGGGACGTATAATAGAACAATCTCTATATGGAATAATAAGTACAAATGAGGAATTTTCACCTCAGTATATTTTGGCAATATTGAATTCAGAGTTAATTCAATGGTATTATTTAAATTTTTTAATTACCAACTCTAATTCTATTCCACAAATTAAAAAATGCAATTTGGATGAAATACCAATAAGACATTGCAGCAGACAAGCTAAAGAAGACATAGAAAAATTAGTTTGCAAAATTATAAATGATAATGATCAAAAAAATATGTTGAAGAAAATATTAGATGATGAGATATTTGAATTATATAATATTGATCATAATTATAGAAGAATTATATTAAATGATATTGAAAATAATTAACTCAACTTTCGCAGTTTAAAAATAATGCGAAGCAAATCTTTTTAAAATAACAAAGTTCAAAATTTGATATTTTAATTTTATACTTTGTTCTTTAAAAATTTTATATGTGCTGTTTCACATTCTATATACAATAAATTTATACAAAAAAGTACTTGATTTTTAGTTATATTCTCCCTAATATATTTATTAAGGATGATAAAGAATATGAAAAATTTTAAGCTTTAATGAATTTTAGATTTGATAAGTATCTAAATAAAATAGTGATAGGGGGACAATTTGTGATTACATTATTTGGCATTTTATTTGCGATTTTTGCTGTGTATATTGTATTTTCTTTGTTAGGGATTATAGTGCTTCCACTTGTAGGCATAGTTATATTTCTAGCTTTTATAATGGCCATTATAGGATTTGCTTTTAAAATAGTATTTTCGCTGCCTTTTTTAATATTTGTTGTTATACTTGGATTTTTACATTTTAGTAAGAGATAGTTTATAAAAATGTTGACTTATTATGAACAAGATGATAATATAAAAACGTACATTAAATAATTTTTTTAGCAGAACATTCGTATAATCTTGATAATATGGTTCAAGAGTATCTACCAAGGTACCAAAAATCCTTGACTATGAGTGGATTCCGTGAAAATGGTATTTTTTTAACTATTTTCTAACTTGGATTATCCCATAATTCATGTTAGAAATTTTTTAATTTTGGAGGGAATTACATGAATGTTGAAAAAGCGAACAAAAATGACGGTGGCAATTTATCTTTTTTAGAATCATTTTTTAAATTGCCGGAAAACAATACTACTGTAAAGACAGAGATTTTAGCAGGTGTTACTACTTTTATTACTATGGCCTATATAATCTTTGTAAATCCAACTATACTTATGCAGGCAGGAATGAATGTGCATGGACTTATGGGAGATGCAGCGGTTAAAGCCGGGTTATCTGCAATAAATGATCCTATTGTAGGATCTATATTTACGGCAACTTGTATAGCAGCGGCTGTTGGAACTTTCATAATGGCACTTTATGCAAATCTACCTTTTGCACAGGCACCAGGAATGGGACTTAATGCATTTTTTACTTACAGCGTTTGTTTAGGTATGCATTATACATGGCATCAAGCATTGGCAGCAGTTTTAGTTTCAGGAATAATTTTTATTATAATAACAGTAACTTCCATAAGGGAAAAAATTGTAGATGCTCTTCCATTTAATTTAAAACTTGCTATATCAGGAGGTATCGGACTTTTTATAGCTCTTATAGGTCTAAAAAATGCAGGAATTGTAATATCAGATCCTTCTACACTGGTTGCTTTTGGAAAACTTACTAGTGCACCCGTTTTACTAGCAATTATAGGTATTTTAATTACAGTTATACTTATGGCAAGAAATGTTAAAGGATCAATTTTAATAGGAATAATATTAACTACTATAGTTGGTATACCTTTAGGAGTGACACATCTTACGGGAATAAAAGTTGTAAGTGCACCACCATCACTTGCACCTACGTTCTTTGCTTTTGATTTTAAGGGACTTTTGGGAATAGGAAAAGCAGGTGTAGTTGGAGGTTTAACTAGCATAATTATGGTAGTCATAACATTTACTTTAGTAGATTTGTTTGATACTATAGGAACACTTGTTGGAACAGCTGAAAAAGCTGGTATGGTTGATGAAAATGGAAGAGTTAAAAATATGCACAAGGCTCTTTTTGCAGATTCCCTTGCAACTACTATTGGTTCAATGCTAGGAACAAGTACTGTTAATACATATGTAGAATCTACTTCAGGTGTATCTGCAGGAGGTAGGACAGGACTTACATCATGTGTTGTTGGAATACTATTTATACTTTCATTATTCTTTAGTGGACTAGTTGGAATAGTTCCTACCCAAGCTACAGCTCCAGCACTTATAATTGTAGGGGCACTTATGATTGGAGTAGTTACTAAAATAGACTTTAGTGATTTTACAGAAGGACTTCCAGCTTTCTTTGCTATAGCATTTATGCCTTTTAGTTATAGTATAGCAAATGGTATAGCAGCAGCAATAATATTTTATCCAATAGTTAAAATAGTTACAGGAAAATATAAGGAAGTTCATCCAATAGTATATGTACTTGCAGCTTTATTCATATTTAGATTTGCTATGCTTTCATAATTATAAATAAACAAAAATAAGAGCTATTTATAGCAATTTGAAAAATTGCTATAAATAGCTCTTATTTTTGTTTTTGAAGTAACTTAGAAATATCTAAATGTTTTTTGTTTTTTCTAATGTAATTTTGCTATTTTTTCTTTTGATTTATTTATAAAAAATCAATATGTAAATATGTATATTGTATACAAGTTTGATAAATAATATTATAAAGTTATATATTAAGGTGGTCTATTATAAATATGCGTAATAAAAATGGAAAAGCCAATAATAAAATTTCACACCAAAACTATACAAAAAACTGCATAATTAGTAATTCCATTCAGCTAAATATAAGTTTAATTAAAGATATTTTTAATGATAATGATACACTTATTGTAAGATATTTTGAAAACCAGAAAAACAACAATGTTAAATGCTGTATAATCTTTTTTCAGGAAATGATAGATAGTGAAACAATAAACGCTAATATTATAAAGCCAATAATTGAAAATACATACTTAAACGAAAAAAATAGTAACGTTGAAAATATTTTAAATCACATAATTTTTTCAAATAATGTAAATAAAACTAAGGATGTAAATGAAATTATTGAATCAATCTTAAATGGTAATACCGTTCTTTTTTTAGAAGGCACATCAGAAGCTTTAATTATAAGTACCGTTGGATGGAAACCTAGAGCTATTGAAGAACCGGAAGGAGAAAAAATCCTGCGGGGACCGAGAGAAGGATTTACAGAATCTCTTATGGTGAATCTTTCTATGATAAGAAGAAAACTGTTAATTCCCGAATTAAAGTTTAAGGTCAGAGTATTAGGTACACAAACGCAAACAAAAATATGCCTATGTTATATAAACGGTATAGTTAATAACAAAATACTTAATGAGTTAAATAAAAGATTAGAAAGCATTGACATTGATGGTATTATAGCTTCTAGCTACATACAAGAGCTTATCAATGATGAACCTTTTTCACCATTTAAGACAATAGGCAGCACTGAAAGACCTGATATTGTTGCAGCAAAATTATTGGAGGGCCGTATTGCAATCATAGTAGAGGGTACCCCGATTGCATTAACTGTTCCGCATATTTTTATTGAACTTTTTCAGTCTAATGATGATTACTATATTAATTTTTATTTTTCTTCAATAAGCCGATTACTAAGAATACTGAGTTTTATAATAACTATAAGTTTGCCTTCAATTTTTATAGCATTAACCACCTTTCACATTGAAGCAATACCAACACCATTAGTTATAAGTATAACTGCAGCAAGGCAAGGCATCCCATTTCCCATTACGTTAGAAGCTTTGTTGCTGTTGATTGCATTTGAAATTCTCAGAGAAACTGGTGTGCGAATGCCAAATCAAATTGGGCAAGCTTTTAGCATAGTTGGTGCATTAGTATTAGGCCAGGCATCAGTTGATGCGAGATTTGTAAGTGCACCAATGATAATTATCATAGCACTTACAGGAATAACAGGACTTGCAATTCCCAAAATTAAAGGTGGCTCTATTTTATTAAGAATAATATTATTAATGCTTTCTTCTATATTAGGACTATATGGTTTTGTATTTGGAATAATAGGTATACTGATTCATTTATTTAAAATGCGTTCCTTTGGAGTACCTTATATGCTCAGTCTTATGACATTAAACCCTGAAGATTTAAAAGATACAGCAATAAGAGCACCTTGGTTTTATATGAAATACCGTCCAAAGTTCATTGCTGCTAGCAACTTAGTAAGAAGGTCATCTGGAGGTAAGAAAAGTTGAAAATCAAAAGAAGGATACTTTCTATTTTATTAGTGTTATTATCTTCAGTAACATTATGTGGATGTTGGAATTATGTAGATATTGAAAAATATTCACTTGTAACAGGACTTTCACTGGATAAAGATAAAAAAAACAATAAATATGTGGTAAATGCAGAAATACTGAATTTTCAAATGTCCGGGAAAGAAGCTAAAGCAGTATCAAACATAATTGAATCAAAAGGAAATACTATATTTGATGCAATGAGAAATATGATAAATACTACTGGTAATAAATTACATTGGGGGCATGCAAAAATTTTTATTATAAGCAAAGATATAGCAGAAGAAGGCATTATTCCAGCACTTGATCTACCTTACAGAGATGCTGAAATGAGAGAAGAAATGTATGTATTAATTTCAAATAAAAACCTTGCAAAGGAAATACTGCAGAGCAAAACTATAACCTCAAATTTAAAATCTTTTGATATTGCTAAAATGATAGAACATCAGAGAACACTTGCAAATGCACCTATAGCTAGGGTTTATGAGATTATAAATAATATTGAAGGAAATGATATATCACCAGTTTTACCTCTTTATGATATACAAACAATTAATGGTAAGCGGACTGTAGAATTAATTGGTACAGCTGTGTTTAAAGGTGATAAGCTTGTTGGATCTTTAAATACAGATGAATCAAAATATTTTCTTTTTGCAGCTAATCAGATTGATAAAGGGCTATTGGCTCAAAAAATTTTAGACGGGAATCAGATAACCAATATAACTTTAGAAATATTTGGAAGTAAAACAAAAATAAAACCCATACATAAGAATGGAAAGCTTAGTATCAATATGAATATTAGGGTAGATGCATCAATAGCAGAAATCGAGGGAAGTAAAGATTTTATTCAAGAAAGTGGTCGTCAAAGGCTTAAACAAGCAGCTGAAGAATCACTAAAAGTATCGATAGGAAATACAGTTAACAAGGTTCAAAATAACTATGAAACAGATATTTTTGGATTTGGCAAACATATAAAATCCGACATACCTTCAGTTTGGAATGATGTTAAAGATAAATGGGACGATACTTTTAAAAACATGAATGTAAACATAAATATTGAAATTCAGCTTAGAAACAGCGGACTTAATTCAAAAACTATTCAAAGAGGAATGTAACTTATAATGCTATTTGTTTTATATTTGTTTATAATAACACTTTTTATTATATATGATCTTATTCCAGTAACTAACAATAGAAACTGGAAAGTGTTTATTGTTTATACAACTTTTATACTATTTTCTTTTGTACTTGATGTATTGTTTGTCTTTCATATTAATGTACCCAGTCCGGCAGTACCTATAAAAAAAATCATTGAATTCATATTTAAGTTACAAGGTTGATTGAAAGGAGAGAAATATGTGGATAGACAAATAATATCTAATTCTCAAGGCATATGTATAATGTCTATGTTCTTAATTGGTACTTCTATTGTGCTAGAAGTTGCTAAAAATGCGAAACAAGATGCTTGGATATCCATAGCACTTGGAATAATTATGTCACTGCCAATGATTGTTGTTTATTCAAAGCTACTTAATAATTTTCCTGAAAAAGATCTGTATGATATTTTTCAGTATGTATTTGGTAAAAAAATTGGTAAAGTAATTTCAGTATTATTTATCTGGTATGTATTCCACTTGGGTGCTTTAGTAATAAGAGTTTTTTCTGAATTTGTAAATGTAGTTTCATTGCCTGAAACGCCTCAATCTATTTTTGCTATTTTTCTCGGTCTATTGTGTATTTGGACTGTAAAATCTGGCATTGAAGTTTTAGGTCGTTTAGCTATGTTTTTTTTACCATTGATTATGGTAATTACAATAATTATCATAGCTCTTCTTTATACTAATTCCCACTTTATAAATTTAAAACCTATATTATATAATAATACAAAGCAGGTTTTGCTAGGAGCATTTTCTTCTTTTTCTTTTCCATTTACTCAATCAATTATCTTTACCACAGTTTTTCATTCACTTAGAAATAAAAAGAAAATATTTAAAGTATTTCTTAAAGCATTGTTAATAAGTGGTATATTTCTTTTATTGTCTTCTATTAATAATGTAGTTGTTTTAGGTTCTCAAACAACTACAGATTTATATTTTCCCCAATTTACATCCACAAGAACGATAAAAATAGGTGATTTTATTGAAAGATTTGAAATTATTGTTGCATTAATATTTGTACTCATGGGATTTATTAAGGTAAGTGTGTGCTTGTATGCAGCATCAACTGGAACTGCTAAAATTTTCAATATAAATAATTACGGAATAATGGTTGGTCCCATAGGACTTCTTATGATAAATTTATCACAAATACTATATAATAATACTATAGAAATGCTTTACTGGGCTAATAATATATACATTTACTATGCTGTTCCGTTTCAAGTAATCTTACCGATAGTAACATTGATTATTTCACAGATAAAATTAAAATCAAATAAATCGAAACCAAAGGTATTTTAGAAAATGCATTAACTAATACCATACTTTCATACTTTTTAAACTTAAGAATTGTATTTTTGTAAGAAAGCTGTTACACATTTAGTATAACAGCTATACATTTTTAGTCTACAAAACTATTCCAGTAATTTGAATAATCAATTGCTGCAGGTGATATATTGGAGTATTTTACATCATAGTGTTCAGCTAATGCATTTATGAATTCTTTTGCAGGCATTCCGGATTTTTCTATTAAATTTTCAATTTGCTTTTGTAAGTCTTCTGGTATTTTAGAAAAACAGTAGGTAGTATTCATTTTAACAAATCCCCCTTATAATATAGTGCTAACGTTTAATATATTATATGATATATAACTTTTTAAGTGTAATATATATGCTGAATTTCTATCTTTAGTATAGCACTATATACAAAAAATTCAATAAAGAGTAGCCTGCAAAATATTATTTTTTATGTACTTCTTTGAAAGTAAGTATTTTTTTATATACATTTTGTGCTTCTATCAGAGTAAGTGTTTTTTGTATACATTCTGCTATTAATTTATGGCCTAGTGCTGTAGGATGAATTCCATCTATAAACAAATCGTCCTTGGTGTTTGTTTCTAATTTTTCCTGAAAGCAGCTATAAAAGTCTGCATAAAAAAGACTATTTTTAGTGCAAAAATCTATTATCCAATTTCTGTATTCACTTTCTAGCTCACTTACTTTCTCATAATCTAAAGTACTATCCCATTTTTCCTTAGCTAATTTTTTGTATACGAGAGGTTCTATGCCTATTATTGTAATTATTTTTGCAGATAAGGATTCTTTTATGATCTCTTTTAAATTATCTGTTACTAGTTTTAGAGATCTTCCAGTCATAAAGTCGTTACATCCAACCATAATGAGTACATGACTAGGATTATTTTGAATTACATCTTTATAAGAACGTGACAGCAATCCCGAAGCCGTATCTCCACATACTCCTTTGTTTAAAATATCTATTTGAAGTTTTTCTCTTAGAATGGATACAAAACATTCACTATTAGAAACACCATATCCAGCAGTTAAGCTGTCTCCTATACATACCATTTTCATAGGTAAATAATCTCCTTTCAGTTTTAAAACGTAAAATAATGTTCGATATGGTATGAACATTACAACTATATAATTTTTTACAATCTCAAAATATACGAATATTATGCGTTAAATTAGATTGAACGTATTGAATTATATAATTTGATATGATAATATAAGTATATCATAAATAAATGAATAGAATATCCATATAATCCTAATAATGAGGTTTAGGAGTATCTACAGGGAACCGTAAAATTCTCACAGCTATGGATAACTTTATTTAAAGCTAGATGTTTTTATATCAAGTTTTAGTTAAGGTGACTAGCTTAAGGTTTCACATAGATTCTCAATTGTAGATTTATTGAAACCTTTTTATTATACTTTTGGTGATATGATCTAACATTTGTTGTTTAAGGAGGACGAATATGAAAGTAGCAATTATATTTGGAAGTAGTTCCGACATTGACAAGATGAAAGGAGCTGCCAAAGCCTTAAAAGAATTTGATATTCAATATGAGGCATATATTTTATCAGCTCACAGGGTTCCGGAAAAGCTTTTGGAAACTGTAAAAAAATTAGAAGAAGAAGGCTGTGAATGTATTATTTCAGGTGCTGGTCTTGCAGCACACCTTCCAGGAGTTATTGCAGCTAATACAATTATTCCAGTTATAGGAGTTCCACTTAATGCAGCTATTTCTGGACTTGATTCTCTCTTTTCAATAGTACAGATGCCAAAATCTATACCTGTAGCTACAGTTGGAATAAATAACAGTTACAATGCAGGCATGCTGGCAGTAGAGATTTTAGCACTTAAATATTCTGAAATTAAAAAGAAATTAATTGAATATAGAAAAAATATGAAAGAAAAGTTTATAAATGAAAATGGAAAAGGAGTGGAATTATAATATGGAAAAAGGAAAAATGATATATGAAGGAAAAGCAAAAAAGGTATATGAGACAGAAGACAAAGACAAGGTAATAATTTATTATAAAGATGATGCTACAGCTTTTAATGGAGAGAAAAAGGGACAAATATCAGATAAAGGAGTATTAAATAATACAATTACTTCAATGCTCTTTGAGCTGCTTGAAAAACATGGTATAGAAACTCACTTTGAGCAAAAATTAAATGATAGAGAACAACTTTGTAAAAAGGTAGAAATAGTTCCTCTAGAAGTAATTGTTAGAAATGTAGCAGCAGGGAGTATGGCAAAGAGATTGGGACTAGAGGAAGGCAGCGCACTTAAAACTACAGTATATGAATTAAGCTATAAAAATGATGAACTTGGAGATCCTCTTATAAATGATTATCATGCAGTTGGAATTGGAGCTGCTACTTTTGATGAGCTTAAAACTATATATAAGATGACAGAATCTATAAACAATATTTTAAAAGAATTTTTCTTAAGACAGGGAATAAAATTAATAGATTTTAAATTGGAATTTGGAAAATTCAATGAAAAAATACTTTTAGCTGATGAGATATCACCAGATACATGTAGACTATGGGATGCAAAAACTAATGAAAAATTAGATAAAGATAGATTTAGAAGAGATATGGGAAATGTAAAAGAAGCCTATGTAGAAATATTGAAGAGAATAAGTAAAAATTAGCAGCTGCCTTAATTTTATGGTTAAAAGGAGAGAATTTTTAATGTGCACTTTAAATGATAAATTTAATACTTGCTCCTGTATTGATTTGGAGGAAGATAAATTCAAGGACGAATGCGGTGTATTTGGAATATTTTCTAAGAACAATATAGATGTAGCATCTTTAACTTATTATGGACTATATGCTCTCCAGCATAGGGGGCAGGAAAGTGCAGGTATTGTAGTTTCTGATGGAAGTGAATTTAAGTATCATAAAGGGATGGGACTTGTAGCAGATGTATTTAATAAGGATATATTAGAAGGACTTAAAGGGAAAAGTGCTATAGGTCATGTAAGGTATTCTACAGCAGGCTCTAGTACTTTAAACAATGCCCAGCCGCTTATGGTGAAGTATAAACTTGGATCTATTGCTATAGCACACAATGGTACTTTGGTCAATGCAGATGTCATAAGAGGACTTTTAGAAGACGCAGGATATATCTTTCAGACATCTGTAGATTCAGAAGTTATTTTAAGTCTTATTGCAAGAGAGGCTAAGAGAGATATAGGTAAAGCTGTAGTAGATACAGTTCAGGCAGTGAAAGGTTCTTATGCCATTACTATTTTAACGGAAAATGAGCTTATAGGTGTAAGAGATCCCAATGGAATAAGACCACTTTGTATAGGCGAATTAAACGGAGATTATATACTCTGTTCTGAAAGCTGTGCCCTGGATTCTATAGGAGCAAATTTTATAAGAGATGTAAAGCCTGGAGAAATTGTAATTATAAACGATGATGGAATTAAATCTATAAATTTTGCAGAAAAGACAAAATGTGAAACCTGCTCTTTTGAATATATATATTTTGCAAGACCAGATAGTACTATAGATGATATAAATGTATATACATCAAGAGTTAAAGCAGGAAGAATACTTTATAGAGAAAACCCAGTAGAAGCAGATGTGGTTATAGGTGTCCCTGATTCGGGAATACCAGCAGCTCTTGGATATTCAGAAGAATCGGGAATACCTTATGCTATAGGATTTATAAAAAATAAATATGTAGGAAGAACATTTATTGCTCCATCCCAAGAACTTAGGTCTAAAGCAGTAGCTGTAAAGTTAAACCCTCTAAAGGTAAATGTAGAGGGAAAAAGAGTGGTAATTGTTGATGATTCCATAGTTAGAGGAACTACCAGTGGAAAACTTGTAGAAATACTTAGAAAAGCTGGAGCTACTGAAGTGCACTTTAGAGTTTCATCTCCTGTAGTTAAGTATCCTTGCTATTTTGGCATTGACACCCCTTATAGGTCTCAACTTATAGGTTCTAATGCAAAAATAGAGGAAATAAGGGATAAAATAGGAGCAGATAGTTTAGGCTATATAAGTATAGATGGAATTTTGAAATCCCTTCAATGTACTGAGTCAAAAGGATATTGTTTAGGGTGCTTTAATGGAATATACCCAATATCTGTACCTATAGAAAAAGATAAAAATTATTTAGAGTAAGAGGTGGTTTGCTGTGGTAACATATAAAGATTCCGGTGTAAATATTGAAGAAGGATATAAGTCAGTAAAACTTATGAAAGAATATTCATCTAAGACTTTTATACCAGGAGTTTTAAATGGACTTGGAAGTTTTGCAGGTATGTTTGAACTTGGTAAATATAAAAATCCAGTACTTGTATCTGGAACAGATGGAGTAGGAACAAAGTTAAAAATAGCATTTCAAATGAAAATGTATGATACAGTGGGAATAGATTGCGTGGCTATGTGTGTAAATGATGTTTTATGTCATGGTGCAAAACCCCTGTTTTTTTTAGACTACCTAGCTTGCTCTAATTTAGAAGCAGAAGTTGCAGCAGATTTGGTTAAAGGCGTATCAGATGGATGTATTCAGGCAGGTTGTGCCCTAATTGGTGGAGAAACTGCTGAAATGCCTGGCTTTTATTCCAAGGGAGACTATGACATGGCAGGATTCACCGTAGGAGTTGTGGAAAGAGATAATATAATAAATGGGAGTACAGTAGAAGAAGGAGATGTCCTTGTAGGAATAGCATCTAGTGGAGTTCACAGTAATGGATATTCATTAGTAAGGAAAATTGTAAAAGATTTTGATGAGGACTTTTTGGGTACGCCTATAGGAAAAGTACTTTTAACACCTACAAAGATATATGTAAAACCTGTACTTAAACTTTTGGATAAATTTAAAATTAAAGCTATGGCTCATATAACTGGAGGGGGATTCTTTGAAAACATACCTAGAATGTTTAAAGATGATTTTACTGCAGTTATAGATAAGAAGAGTTTTGAAGTGCCACCTATATTTAAGCATTTAATGGAACTAGGTGTAGAAGAAAAGCAGATGTACAATACCTATAACATGGGAATAGGATTTGTACTATGTGTAGATAATAAAGATGCTAAAAACGTAGTGGAAGAATTAAATAAAATGGGTGAAAAGGCATATATAATAGGAAGTGTAAAAAAAGGGGAAAAAGCAGTATGTTTAAAATAGCAGTTTTGGTTTCTGGAGGAGGTACTGACCTTCAGTCTATAATAGATGCAGTTGAGAGCGGATATATAAAAAGCTGCAGTATAGAAGCTGTCATAGGTGACAGACCTGGAATTTATGCTTTAGAAAGAGCTGAAAAGCATAATATAAAATCCTATGTATTAGATAAGAAAATACATAAGTCTAATATTTCTCAGGAAATATTAAAGATGCTTAAAGACAAAGTTGACTTAATAGTATGCGCAGGATGGCTTTCCATACTTAAAGGAGAGCTGATTTCAGAATTTAGAAATAAAATAGTAAATATACACCCTTCTTTAATACCGTCTTTTTGCGGAGATGGTATGTATGGCATAAAGGTTCATGAAAAGGCAATTGAGTATGGAGTCAAAGTATCAGGCTGCACTGTACACTTTGTAGATGAGGGTACAGACAGTGGTCCTATAATAATTCAAAAGACAGTTCCTGTATATTTTGAAGATACTCCAGAAATGCTTCAAAAGAGAATATTAGAAGAAGAGCATAAAGCCCTTCCTGAAGTTATCAAACTTATTTCTGAAAACAAAATAGTGGTGGAGAACAGAATAGTAAAAGTTTGTAATTAAAATAATTGGAGGTGCAAATTATGATAGATCGTGCATTAATAAGTGTTTATAACAAAAATGGATTATTGGATTTAGCAAAATTTTTGATAAATAGGGGAGTTGAAATAATATCTACAGGTGGAACTTATAGATACCTTGTAGAAAATAATATAAAGGTTACAGAAGTATCTAAAGTTACTGGATTTGATGAGATACTAGATGGCAGAGTAAAGACACTTCATCCAGTTATACATGGTGGTATACTTGCCAAAAGAGATAATAAAGAACATATGGATACTATAAAAAGTAAGAACATAAAACCAATAGATATGGTAGTCGTAAATTTATATCCTTTTTTCGACAAGGTATGTGATAATATAACTTTTGATGAAAAAATAGAGTTTATTGATATTGGCGGTCCAACTATGATAAGAGCTGCAGCTAAAAATTTTCAAGATGTAATAGTTGTTACAGATGTAAATGACTATTCACAAATAATTAACGAAATAGAAACTTCTGGAGACGTAAAATATGAATTTAGGAGAAAACTTGCAGGTAAGGTATTTAATTTAATGTCTGCCTATGATGGAGCTATAAGTAACTTCCTACTTGAAGATGAATATCCAGAATACTTAAGCTTGTCTTATAAAAAATCTGAAAGCTTGAGATATGGAGAAAATCCACATCAAAGTGCAGCTTATTACACAGAAACTGTAGGAAAAGCTCCTATGAAGGATTTTGAACAGTTAAGTGGTAAGACACTTTCATATAATAATATGAGAGATATGGATATGGCCTGGAAGGCAGTAAATGAATTTGAGGAAGTATGTTGTGTTGCAGTTAAGCACAATACTCCTTGTGGTGTAGCCCTTGGTAAAGACTTACATGAGGCTTATGTAAAAGCTTATGAGTGTGATTCTACTTCTATTTTTGGAGGCATTATAGCTGTAAATAGAAAATTAGATGCAAAGACTGCAGAGGAAATAGCTAAAATTTTTGTTGAAATAGTTATTGCACCGGATTTTGATAAGGATGCAGTTGAAATATTAAAGGCAAAGAAAAATCTAAGAATAATTAAGTGTGATGTAAAACCTACTAATGGTGTTGAAATATCAAAATTAGATGGTGGGATACTTGTACAATCTTTTGATGATAAGCTGGTAGATGAGACTAAAGTAGTTACAGAAAAGAAACCTTCAAAAGAAGAAATGGATAATTTGATATTTGGAATGAAGGTTTGTAAATACGTAAAATCAAATGCTATTGTAGTAGTTAAAGATTTTATGGCTAAAGGAATTGGTGGAGGACAGGTAAATAGAATATGGCCTGCATGCCAGGCACTTGATAGGGCAGGAGATGGGGTAGTACTTGCCTCAGATGCATTTTTCCCATTTAGTGATGTAGTATGTGAAGCAGCAAAACATGGAATAAAATCTATAATACAACCAGGAGGTTCCATAAAAGATAAGGATTCTATAGATGAATGTAATAAAAATGGAATTTCTATGGTGTTTACAGGGGTAAGACATTTTAAACATTAGTTTTTAAGGCATTTGAAAAATAAGTCAGTATACTGACTAGTTATTTATTTGAAGGTGTCTAATATGAAAAGGGGGATTTTATATAATGAAGGTACTTGTAATAGGTTCCGGCGGAAGAGAACATGCTATTTGTTGGAAGATATCTCAAAGTCCCAAGGTGGATAAAATATTTTGCGCTCCAGGAAATGGAGGAACGGATATAGTAGATAAATGCAGTAATCTAGACATAACAGACATAAATGGACTTATAGATTTTGCATCCAAAGAAAATATAGATTTAACTGTAGTAGGCCCTGAAGGACCCCTTACAGAAGGCATAGTGGATAAGTTTAAAAGTAAGGGACTTAAAATATTTGGACCAAGTTTAAAAGCTGCCGAGCTTGAGGGAAGCAAAATCTATTCCAAGGATTTCATGAAAAAGTATGGAATTAAAACTGCTGAGTATTGCACTTTTGATGATAAAGATAGTGCTTTAAAATACATAGAAAATTGTAGATATCCTGTAGTTATAAAGGCTGACGGATTAGCGGCAGGAAAAGGTGTTTCCATATGTCAGAATTATGAGGAAGCAAGTACTGCATTAAATGATTTTATGGTAAAGGACGTATTTAAAGGGGCAGGAAAAAATGTAGTTATTGAAGAATTTCTAGAGGGAGTAGAGGCCTCAATACTTACAATAACAGATGGAAATACTATTCTTCCCTTTATATCTTCAAAGGATCATAAGCAAATATATGATGGGGGTCTAGGACCAAATACAGGTGGAATGGGAGCTATAGCTCCAAATCCATACTGCAGTGAGGAAGTTTTAAAAGACTTTGAGAAAAATATAATGGCACCTACTTTAAGAGGAATACAGAAGGAAGACCTAGATTATGTGGGAATAATCTTCTTCGGCATTATGATAACAAAAAAGGGAGTTTATTTGTTAGAGTATAATGTTAGAATGGGTGATCCTGAAACTCAAGCTGTACTTCCACTTATGAAAAGTGATTTTGTGGAACTTATAGAAAGTGCTATATATAGAAAACTTGATAAATTTAATTTGGAATGGAAAAAGGGAGCCTCCTGCTGTGTTGTAGCTGCGTCTAAAGGGTATCCTTTAAAGTATGATACTGGTTTTAAAATAGAAGGTATAGAAAAGTCCAGTAATGTTTTTGCTGCAGGGGTTAAAAAAGAAAATGAACAGTTTAAGACATCTGGTGGAAGGGTTTTAGTAACTTATGGAGTTGGAAATGATTTAAATTCTGCTGTGGAAGCTGCTTACTGTAATTTGAAAAAAATAAGTTTTCCGGGTATGTATTTTAGAACAGATATAGGAAAGTAAATTATAATTTTAGTGTAAAATTTAGAAAAACTGATTTGCCTTAATTTTCATAAGGCAGGTCAGTTTTTTAAATTAACAGAATGTAAAAGATTTTTCAGTGGAAATAATTTAAAAATAATAGTAAAATAGTTCTATACTGTATGGAGGTTAATTTAAATGAATGATTCGAGAAATAGACGAAGGAAAAATATAAAAAGAAAGAAAAAGTTTTCTCCTAGATTGTTCTTTTTGTTCATAATTTATGAGCTTATAGTAGTTGTAGTTACTAGTCCCTTGTTGGTATTTTATGGCCCATTTAAAAATGTAAAAAACCAGATAGTAAGCACAGCTATGGCTACTTTTACTCATCAATACATAGCTACCCTTTTTTTGTCAAAGGATGAAATAAATAAAATACTTCAAGAAGGTAAGAGTGGCCAAACTACTAGCCAGGAAGCTGAAAATCTAAATGATGTAAATATAAATTATGTAGGTGATAAGGATATAAAAAGGTATGATATACCTAGCACAAGATTTGATGGCTATATTTTAGAAATAAAAGATCCTAAGAGAATACGTATAGGATATACTAATAAATTAAGAGAAGTTGGAGAAAGAACAAGTGAAATAGCACAGCGAAATGGAGCGGTTGCAGCCATAAATGGAGGAGGATTCACAGATAAAACAAGTAGTGGAAAAATGTGGGTAGGAACAGGAGGCTATCCAGAGGGAATTGTAATATCTGGCGGTAAAGTAATATACAGTGATGTAAAACCTAATGAAAAAATAAATGTTACAGCTTTTACTCCAACTGGAAGACTTATAGTTGGAGACCACACACTTAAGGAACTTCTTGCTGATGGTGTAACGGAGGCAATTTCTTTTAGAAACTCACTTATAATAAATGGAAAGACTGTATCAGTAGAAAATGAAGGCTTAAATCCTAGAACAGCTATAGGGCAGAAGGCAGATGGAACAATAGTCATGCTGGCTATAGATGGTAGAAAAGGATTGAAAATGGGAGCTTCATTAAAAGAAGTACAAAATATACTTTTGCAGCAAGGTGTAATTAATGCAAGCAATTTAGATGGAGGTTCATCCACTACAATGTACTTTAATGGAGAAGTAATAAATAATCCTTGTGATTGGAACGGTGAGAGAACTGTAGCTACAGCTATATATGTAAAACCTTAGAGGAGAGTGTGGTAGATGAAAAAACTTAAGAGAATAATTGTATGGACAATGATTCCTATAGTTATGGAATTAGCAGGTCTTTTATTAGTAGATAAATTTTATTTTGGTGGTGACTCTAATTTCAATATAAAAAAAGTAGATACTACTTCAAAACAGACAGCCAACAAAATTAGTGTAAAAATACCTGAAGATGCAAAGATGGTGAAGGTATCCTATAGCGGAAATTACATATCGTATTATGATGGCCAATCTTTACAGGTAATTGATACATTAAAAAATAGCAAAAAAGAAGTGGATCTACAAAATGATTTATCCTATTATACCTGGAACTTGGATACAGATAACATACTTGTAGCAGAAAAAACAAGTGGAGGATCAGAATCAAGAAATTTAAAATTTGAGACTTATGATGCCAAACGTGATTCAACTTATCCATTGAAGAATGAGGAGAAGAAGCAGGAACTTTCAATATTACTTCCAGATAATTCTTATGATGTAAAACATATAGCTTTTTCTGGAGCTAGCAATGTAATCTATGTCAGTAGTGCTACTAATGAAGAAGGCAGCAGTAGAATATATAGAATTGATGTAATGATCAGGATGAATTTAGTCAATTTTGTAAGATGCCAGCTTGGAAATATGGCTGCTATAAATGGCACAAATGGTGATGAACTTATATATGAAGATAGGACTTCCAATAGAATAAGAACTAGCAGGGGTGGAATAATAGCTACTGGTGAAAATGCTATGCATTATTTATTAAACACAGATAACAACGACAATATTTATATAGGAAATGGAGAAGACAATAAAGTTAATAAAATATTTGTGGCAAGTCTTAAAACGAATAAAAGCAGCTGGAAGGAATACACACTTCCAAGTTCTGTAAATAAAAATAATATATACGTTACAAGAAGTGGTAATATATATATTAATGATTCAAAAGATAGTCAGGTAAAAGATATTACTACAGGCAAAGTTACCAAGTATTCAGGAAATTTTGTATCTGTATATAAATATGGAGTAATAAGTCAGGATGGAAAAAAGCTAACAAATAGTCTATTTTAGGCACTTAAAAAAAATGACTAGCCACTATGCTAGTTATTTTTTTTAATATACTTTAGTTGGACTTGAAATAATATAAGTTACCGTCTTCTATAGAATAGTCTATGAGCTTTTCATTGTATAAATAGGATATGAATGCAGATATTCCTCCAAAATTCAAATGATACTCATGAAAGTTTAAAGATAAATTGTTTAAAATGGTTATGTCTTCTAATATGTTTTCTCTAGTGAGCGGTTGATCTAAAAGATCTAGAATTTGATTTTTATATTTATCTATATTTTTGATGTTTTTATCCACTAAAGAATTTATTTCGCTTTTATCCAGTACCTTTTTGGAGTGGCTTATTACAAAGTAATCTGCATCTATGTCCTTAATTTTATTCAATGACAGGATACTATCTTCTATATTATATAAGTATGGGAAGGAGTATTTATCCAGTATCTCGCTGCTGAATATGGAATCTCCAAGGAAACATACCTTTTCAGGAGTTACTATTCCTATTTGCTCTATTGAATGTCCAGGAAGTGCAACAATGTTAAATTTCTCGTCATTCAATTTATTTATGCCATATTCTAAAATGAAATCTACCTCTAGAGGTTTATTACTCCTATCAAATGCTCTTGAAGGATAGGATGAGGAAAGAATAGATGGGAAGATCTCTGTATTTTCCATAAATAATTTTTCTAATTTAGATGTATATACTAGACAGCCTGGATAGTTTTTCTTAAAGTATAAGTTTCCACCACAGTGATCTAAGTGGCTGTGTGTATTTATTATGTACTTGGGATGCAGGCTATTTTCTATAAGTAAATTCTCTATTTTTTTTGCTTCAGTGTTGTTTATGCCTGTATCTACAATTAGGCAGTTTTTATTTTTAAATATGAATACTCCGCAGTTAGTGGGCGCATCTATGTAATAGGTATTTCCTTTTATCTTATTTAAAGTCATTAAAAACACTTCCTTGAAATATTTGAATTATTATTTTGCATATATAGATGATAACATATTTTATCTTTAAAACAAATATAGTTCTCAATATGAAATGAAATTTTGAAATTTATGATTTATAATGATATAATCTTTAATAAGTATTTTTACGTTAAGATAATTTTAAATGGAGGTATTTCAAATGGATTCAGCTGTATCAGGGCTACTTATGTTTATGGGATTTATGGGCGTTATACAAGGAATTGGAATGAAATATAGCAAAGCTGTGAGAACAAAATTTAAATTGGATACAGAAGGTGTAGATCAAAAATATGTTAACTTTAAGGCAAATTTCTTAATGATACTTGGGGGAGTAATATTAATATTTCAAGCAGTTACTTTTATAAATCCTACATTTGGAAGTAAGTTACAAGTAATGCTGCCAGCAGTTTTACTTGTAGCTATTACTTGGGATTTTATATATAACAGAAAGAGGAAAAGCAAATACGATAATAAAAAAAAATAAAAAGCTAATATTAAAAGGTTCGTACAAGTTGTATACGAACCTTTTAATATTAGCTTTTTCTCATACTGCACAAATTTCTATTTGGGCATCTGGAACAGTCATGGTCTTTTTTACTTAATTTTATATTTTTATCAGCTCCATATATATATGCCATAGAGCGCATGGAAGAAAGCATATAGTCTTCATTTACAGTCAAATTTAAAAAATTCTCCGCATCTAGTTTATCTAGTATATACTTTTGACATTTAAGAGGAATCTCTCCATCTCCAGGAGATATTCTACAACTCAATCCTAAATGCAGCTCTTTAACTTTAGCATATATGTGGTTAAAGAGTTGGGAACTGAGTTCAAACAAGTAAGATGAAGCCATAGCATCAAGCATCATGCCCTCCTTCATATTTCCATAGGAAAAGAATTCATTTATTTTACTCGTACAACTATCACCCATAGTTATAATACAATACACAATGTATTCATAACTTTTTACAGCTTCAAAGTCAAAGTTATCCTCTCTTTTTTGTATTTCAAATATCCCTGTTGGTTCTATATTTTCATATAAAATAGGAAGAAGTTTCTCATATAAACCTTCCATTTCTTCATTTTTTATTATACTGCCATAGGACTTTAAAGTTTGTATTACTTGATCTTTGTTTAATTTAAAATCAAAGTCCAGTATTACATCCATTCTTATTACCCCCAAAGTACTAATTAATGTTTAATGTAGTTAACCCATTGATTTCTAATATCCATAAAGTAATTATCACCTGTTATAGAGTAAATTGCTTCTAGTAAATCTATATGAACCTTGTGATAATCTAAAGCAGGATTAGCATCCCTAGATGTCATTAGATGGCTTAAATCATAACTGGTGAAACCACCTATGTCATAGTAAGGTAATACTACTTTCAAGGTTTTAATGCCTTCATTGAAATAATAACTTGTTTGATCACCACTTATGTCAGATACTGTTTTTGAAAGTTGATTCCAGTCATATATACCTAGTAATGTAAACATGTATCCATTTAATGTATAAGTAGGTGTTGTATTCACATACTCTTGAAAGAATATATCACTTTTAAATCTAGGGTCCAGGCTTCCAAGAGTGTCCATAACGCCACCTTGACTTATTGGTGTTATCAAATAGTTAAAAGCTTTGTTACCGGCATCAATATATTTATGATCGTGAGTTATTTCGTAAGCACGAGAAAAAACATTTAATGCTTCACCTTGAGCCATACTTGAAGTCCAATTAGTTCCAAGAGATTCATAGGAGTAATAAGGAAATTTATATCTAAAACTTCCATCACTATCCATGTGATCGAGGAGAAAATCGGTACATTTTATAAATTGACTTAATACAGATGTATCTCCATGTAAATATTTTGTATGAAGATAAAGTGCATATTGGCATATTGTCACATAATTGTATTGAGCACCAAATTCCCTATAGGTTACTATTGGAATTCCATTGTCATCAAAACTTAATATATCAGATTTATTAAAATGATCACTTGTAAAGAAATCTAAATAATCCGACATAGCTTTATACGTAATTGGATTATCAAAATTAAAATTAAGTTTGCTGTACATTTCTACGGCATTTTGAACTATATCTTTAGAACTTTCCTTATAGATATATTTACTTATTATAGGATTTTTTGATGCTGCAACATTTTTGTATACAGTAGCATTAATTTTAATATTTTCAGGTACTGGCAATTGAAGTAAATAATTATAAATGTTTAAAGCTGAGTCATAATTCCCTTGATTATGAATGCTTACTGCAGTATCTAGCAAATGGTATGCATCACTGTCAAAGGCTGTCTTTAAATTATAATTGTTAGGATATAATGAAATACCTAAAGCTATGCCCTTAAAAGCAGCTAATTCATCAGAAGAAGCCTGACTATTATAGGAGTTAATAAAGTCATCAGGTGTGATGTCTTTTGAATCCACAAAAAATCTATTTATTAGATAGTCTGGAGTAACATCTTCTCCACCTACAACCACACACTCTTTTAGTGTAGCTTTATTGTTTCTAACCATTCTAATCTGGTCGGAAGACATATCGTCATTTACGAGTATTACAGGTGAATTATTTTTGGCAGCTAGAGGAGAAATAGATAGTCCATCTGGATAGTTTATTCCTGCTGCTACGTATATTTTTTGTACTTTTGAAAGATCATAAAATTCTTTAATTACATTTGCATTTGTATCATATCTGCTTTGACCACTTAGTCTTTCATAATCACCAAAGTAAGAAGCGGTATCGTCAGGAATAACACCTTGTCCACCAATCACATAGGTTTTTGAAGGTTTTAAAGTACTTAAATAGTCTTTAAGTACATCAGGAATATCACTTTTAGGAGTTAAAACAATAGGTTCAGCTTTACTTGAAGCATAGGATGAAATGGATAATGCATCTGCAAAACTTTCTGATGAAACAACAAATAGCTGATTACCTCCAACTTCTTTTGCAATTTCAATGGAAGTTTCAATTCTTGTAGCTCCACCCAATCTTTTTACATTTAAATTTTTTTGGGTTAATTCATTTTCTATTTCACTTGAAACAGCGCCTGTCCCACCAATTAAAAATATATTTTTAACGCCTAGGCTTGTCAATTTATTTTGTATTTCAGGACTTAAAGTGTTTCCATCTGTCATTAATAAAGGTGCATTGTACTTGGCACTTAAAGGTGCAGCACAAATTGCATCTGGAAAGTTTTCACCTGAAACAATAATTGCATAATCAGAATGACCGCTCCAGCCATAGTCAGCTATTTTCATATTAGTTGAGTATCTGTTCGGGCCAGATAATCTTGTTATAGTTGGACTTTGAGACTGAGCATTGATTACAGTAGTTTTTGAAAATATTAATGCTGTAGAAATTATTAAAGTAGTTATAACTTTTTTAGATAACATAAATTTCCTCCGATTTAGTTAGATCTTTACTAGAAAACAGAACTGAAGTCCATATAAATGATATCATTATATTATTATATTATCAACAATAACAACCTTAGTGCCGTTAATTTTAATAAGTAGCAAAAAACGCGAATAACATCATACTAAGCCTTAACAGGCAATAGGTGGATATTATTCGCTCATAAGTTTGGATTACAGGTTAAATATGCATATTTTATATGAAATTTATTGTTCTTCCATAAGATTTGCTTTAATATATTCAACAGCGCTAGACCCTGCTATTCTTCCGCTGTTCAAAGCAAAACCTAGGGAATTTCCAGGTAGTACAAAAGCATAATCAGGATTATATAGTGAATTAGCATCAGTTCCAGCAGCATAAAGTCCCTTTATAACATTTAAATCATCATTAAGAACTTCAGTATTATAGTTTATTTTTATACCGCCAGCACTTCCATATGCACTTAAACCAAGTTTTAATGCGTAATATTTAGAGCCTTTAATTGGTAATAAGTATTTAGGATTTTTATGGAATAACTCATCTTTTGAATCACAATAAGAATTATAAGTATCAATGGTATTTTTTAAGTTTTCTGCATCAATGCCAGTTTTTTCAGCTAACTCTTCTATAGAATCAGCAATAAATAATACATCACTTCCATTTTTCTTAGCTTCTTCTTCTTCTTGTCTAAAATAACTCATATCCATACTAGAAGTAACCACATTTATAAGATCTAAGCCCTTTTCTTCATAATGCTTGATTAGTTCTTCATCTATTATAGAATATGCAATTTTCTTTTTTTGTTTTTCAATAGCATTTGCGGTAAATACAGGATTTTCTATAACTTCTTCATTTATAAATCTTTCACCGTCCAGGTTAACTAAGAGATTAGGTTGACGGAAAGGTAACTCTATAGGAGCATATCCACCAGTGTTAGGAGCAAAAAATACCATTTCCATAGTCATAAAATCTTTTGAAGCACCAGCATCCCAAGCCATCTGGATTCCATCTCCAGTTAATCCAGGAATTCTATATGAGAACAAATCTTTTCCCCATTCAAGTCCAACATACTTCTTAATAAAGTCTGGATTATCACCAAATCCACCTGTACCGATGATAACTGCTCCAGCATATACTTCTAATTCACCATCTTTATCACTAGCTGTTACGCCAATTACTTCTCCTTGATCTTTAATAATACTTTTTACAGGTGTTTCTAATAATATTTTAACGCCTAATTCTTCTGCTCTTTCTGTCATAATTTTAATCATAGTAGCAGCTGCACGAAGTCCCGGTTTCCCTGTTTTAGGTTTAACAATATGCCAGGTTGCTTCTGAAGCTGGAAAATACTTTGAAGGTAATGCGAATTCTACTCCCATATTTTCTAACCATTCAATAGTTCCTGCTGACTGCTCCAAATATCTTCTTATCAATCTTGCATCTGATCTCCAGTGAGAATATTCCATGAACTTATTAAAAGCTCTATCTACAGAGATATCTATAAGTCTTTCTCTTTGCATTCTTGTTTCAACACCTAGAGGCCCCATTGCCATATTAGCACATCCACCTGTAGTATTAGCTTTTTCAAGCACCATTACTTTTGCACCATTTTCTGCAGCAGTAACTGCTGCAGCTAGCCCTGATGCTCCTCCACCAACAACAACTACATCTGTTTCAAATTCTCTCATTATTTTTTCCTCCTTAATAATATTATTTATTAATATATGAAATTTGCATTATTAGCTTCTTCTGCGTCTTCTTCTGCCAGCCATTAATCCTCCACCATTTTGTGGCTCTATTTTAAAACTTCCGACAGCTACTGGCTCTAATGGAAGCTTAGGTATTATTGCACCTGCTTTTTGAATTGCTGCTGCTTTACATACTGCTGTACATTTTCCACATCTGTCACAAATAGATGAGTCGATTATATGAATTAAATCTTTACTTCCAGCAACTGCTTTTTGAGGACACTCCTCCACACACTTATTACAGCCGCTGCATTTTTCTGGTGCAACATAATAACTGAAAAATTTCTTACATACTAAAGCATCACATCTTTTTCTCTTTATATGTTTTTCAAATTCTTCTTTGCTTTCTTCAATTATTCTTTTAGTAATTTTTCCAACCTCTTTACCATAGTCACAGCATGATCCTAAGATTAAATCATCTGATATTTCAGTTAGAATTTCAATGTCTCCATCACGTCCCTTACCTTGAGAAATTGCTTCTGTTATTACATTAAGCTGTAATATTCCTTCTCTACAAATTACACATTCTCCACAGCTTGTACGTCTTGTACTATCAGTAAACACTCTCATTTTATCAACAGGACATGGATTTTCTGACTGTTTTTTATATTCTTCAATTATAAAATCCTTAATTTCTTCTAAAGATGCCTGTTTCCATAACTTTCTTTGCACTAATGCCATACTTTTCCACTCCCTTCTATTTAACTTTATACTGAGCCCATAATTTTGGCTTTCTAATTTGTGTACGTAAATCACACTGTAAACATCTATTTGATTCCTTGCAAGCTGAAGTTTCATTTAAACAATGATTTACTTCCTTGAAATTTTTAATACGACTTTGGACATCTTCACATTCATTTTTTGCTCTTTCGATGGATAAGAAATTTTCATCTTTACCTATATATGAATTTGGAACAATATCTTCTGTTAATTTATCTTCAATTACTCCATCTCCACCTAGTTCAATATCTATAGCAGATGCAACTTTACGTCCGGCTGCAATTGCCCTAATTACAGAATTTGTTCCATATACTGCATCACCAACTGCATACATATCACTATCACTTATCTTCATTCCATCTTCAGTAATAATTGAATTTCCACGTCCAGTAGGTATATTCCACTTTTCTGGTATTTCTGCTCTTTGCCCTGTAGCAAAAATAACTGTATCTGCTGGTATTATATGTTCTGAATCTGGTGCTATTTCAAGTTTCAATCTTTTATTTTCATCAAAACTAAAGGATGCTACTTCTTGGCACTTTACTCCTGCAGCAATATTGCAGCTGCCTTCTATGGAAACAAAGGTTCTTGAATTAAGAATTTTAATTCCTTCTTCTGATCCTTGTTGTATTTCGTCATCGCTTGCAGTCATAGATTCTCTATTCTCTAAACAAGCCATTGTAATATCCTTTGCTCCTAATCTTTTTGCTACTCTTGCACAGTCAAATGCGACATTTCCACCACCTAAAACTACTACTTTTTCACCTACAGTTAATGGCCTTTTAAGGGAAACGCTTTGTAAAAATTCTATATTTTCATATACATTTTTGTAGTTAGCTCCTGGAATTGGTAATCTAACACCTTTTCCTGTTCCTATTGCCAATAAAATCTTATCAAAACCTTTAGTTTTTAAATTCTCAAGTGAAGTTATTTCTGTATTAGTCAATATAATAACTCCTGCACGCTCTATTTCTGCAATTTCATCCTGAACAGCTTTTCTTGGAAGACGATATTCTGGAATGCCAGTTGACATCATTCCTCCAGCTACTGGTGATTTTTCAAATACTGTAACTTCATGTCCGCATTTTGCTAAATAATATGCTGCTGTTAAACCTGCTGGTCCACTACCTACAACTGCAATCTTTTTATTAGTTTTAGGTTTAAAGGTAACTTTATCACGCCATAGACCTTCATCATGCTCTGCTGCAAATCTCTTTAATTCTCTAATGGATAAAGCTTTATTGATTTCTTTTCTTCTACAGGCACTTTCGCAAAATGCCATACACACATACCCTAATGAATGTGGAAAAGGTGCTTTTTCACGAATAACTGCAATGGCATCTTGATATTTTCCTTCTCTAATGTATCGAATATATTTTGGAACATCAATATTTGCTGGGCATTCTGCTTTACATGGGATAAGATTTAATTCACGGTTTAAATTTTCCTTAAATACTCCTTCTTTGTCCTGAAGTGCACCTGTAGGACATACTTCTACGCAAGCTCCACAGAAACGGCAGTTTTCTTCTTTTAAAGAATTGTGCTTCCGAATATCAACCATGATTCTATCATCTTCTGTTATTTCATAGTTAAGAACGTTTACTCCTCGAACCTCTTTACACATTCTTACGCATCGTCCACAGGATATACATCTATTTAGATCTCTTACAATAAGCGGATTAGATGTGTTTACAGGTACACTGTTTAGTGTTCTTCTTAGACGAGAAGTACTTACTCCTAAATATTGAATTAATGATTGTAATTCACATTTTAGATATTTAGGACAAGTAGTGCAGTCGTCAACATGATTGGCTAACATTAATTCCATGGATAATCTTCTCATTGCATTTAATTTTTCTGTTTTTGTATGTATTATCATTCCGTCCTCTACCTTAGTAGTACAGGCTGTTTTTATTTCATCACATCCCTCAATTTCAACAACACACAATCTACATGCACCAATGTCAGGTAGATCTGGATGATGACATAAATGAGGAATGTATATGTCTGCTTCTAGTGATGCACTTAGAATGCTTTTTTCTGAATCTACTTGTAACGTATAACCATCAATTGTAATTGATACTGTATTCATTATTTTCACTCCATTTTTATAGTATTTCACCAAGTTGTTAAGTTATTGTTTTAACGATTAAACTATATAGTCTGCCCCAGGGGAAGAGTCAATAGCTTTTTATATATTTTTCAAATGGTTTGATTAAGGAAATAAAGCATTATATAATAAAGATTAGATGAATTTGCTTTCAGGGGAGGTATCTGAATTGAGAGATTTATATACTACGGGTGAAGTATCTAAGCTAATGAGTATACCTATTAAAGCATTACGTCTTTATGATTCAATGGGTATATTAAAACCTTTTCGTATTGATGAAAATACACATTATCGTTACTATGCTTATGATCAGTTTTTTTATATTGATTTGATTCGCTATATGAATAAAGGTTTAAAAGTATCGTTAGAAGAGATTAAATTTATGTTGAATTCTTCTGATGATTATGAAATCCTTCTAGAGTGTTTATCCAAGCATAAAGTATCTGTTGAGAAAAAAATTCAAGAACTGCAATATTCAAGTGAAGTTATTACAGAGGCAATTAATAACCTTAAAAATAGAGATAACAGTGCTATGGATTTGAAAATATATGAGCAATATCTTATGTCACGTCATGTTGCAGTTAAAAATGTCAATGTTTCAATTTATGATATCGATTTATATTGTAGAAGAAATGAAGACTTATTTGAAAGTGCTATTTCAGCCGAAGGAAATACAATGTGCTATATCTACAAGAAAAAAGATTATAAACCTGGGACACATGATTTACTAGTATCACAGATTGGATACTTTACAGATAAACGTCTTAAAAATATAGAATATCTCATTTTACCTGAAGGTCGCTATTTATGTTGTAAATTTAGATATTCTGAGAAACTTTCCTGTCAGGTTATATATGAACTTATTAAATTTGCAAGTAATAATGTAATTAATTTATCTGATACGGCTATACAGATTTTTGAGCGTTTTGACCTAAGGGCAAAAACTAAATATGAGTATGAAATGGAAATACAAGTGCTGGAACTTGGAATCAATTCAGTATCATTTTAGTATTCCTAAAAAATCATATAAAATATAGTGATATATATTAATTTATAACGCATAGTTACATTGACTGATTATCAATGTAACTATGCGTTTTTTAATAATAACAAAATTTATATAGGCTAATTATAATGATTTATCAAAAAAGTATTGACTATTTTGATAAATGGATATATATTATAATAAAGATTTACGATTCGCGAATATTTTACAAAATATGAATAAAAATGCAGAGGAGAGATGAAAAATGACAATAAATGTAGATTTGTGGAAAACATTAATTGATTTAAAAAAATGCAAATGGGTTGATTTAACACATGCCTTTGGTTCAGATACACCAAAGTGGTCTGGCTTTAAGGCTGAAAAAATTGAAACTCTTTTTACAATTGAGAAGGATGGTATATTTGTCAATCAATATACTTTCCCAGGACAGTATGGAACACATATGGATGCCCCAGGACACTTTGCAGCAGGTAAAAGACTTATTGAGGATATAGAACTTAAAGAAATGGTTCTTCCTCTTGTAGTTATTGATTGTTCAGAAAAGTTTAAAGAAAATCCTGATTATGAACTTACGCTTGAAGATTTGCTTGCATTTGAAGCTGAGTACGGTATTATTCCAGAAGGTTCTTTTGTGGCAATGAGAACGGATTGGGGTAAAAATTGGCCAGATCAAGAAAAGTGTTCAAATGCAGACAGTGAAGGAAATCTTCATTATCCAGGATGGGCATATGAAACATTGGAGTTTTTATATGAAACACGAAAGATAGCAGCAAGTGGACATGAACCATTTGATACAGATGCTCCAATAAGACAAGCTGAATATGGTTTTAAAGGTGAAAATTATATATTAAATCAAGATAAATATCAAATCGAAGTAATGACGAATTTGGATAAGGTTCCGCCAGTAGGATCAATAATTTTCTGTGTGGTTCCAAAAGCTAAAAATGCTCCAGGATTTCCAGTACGTGCTTTTGCAATAGTTAATGAGTAATAAGGCATTTTCAAATAAATAAGTAAAAGGGGTTCCTATTGTAATGATTAGAGAAATAAAAAATGTATCTATAATTGGAATGGGTGCAATGGGATGTGCTTATTCAAGCCAAATTTTTAAAAATATACAAGATATTAACGTAAAGATAATTGCTGAAGGAAAAAGAGCTGAGAGGTATAGAAAAGATGGCTTTGTAATAAATGGAGAGAAATACTTTTATGATGTTGCAGAACCAGATGAAAAATGTGAGGCTGCAGATTTAATAATAGTTGCAGTAAAGTATAATCAATTAAAAGAAGCAGTTACTCAGATTAAAAATCATGTAGGTGATAATACCATTATAATATCTCTGTTAAATGGGATTACCAGTGAAGAAATACTTGGAGAAGTTTATGGAAAGGATAAAATGCTTTATTCAATATCAGCAGGAATAGATGCAGTAAGGGAAGGGCATCAAAATGTAAAATTTAAAAATATTGGATATATAGATTTTGGTGAGGAAAGTAATGATATATTAACGGACAAGGTCAAAACCCTTAAAGAATTTTTCAATAAGGCTAAAATTGAAAACAAGATTCCAAAGGATATGATTAGATCATTGTGGTGGAAATTCATGGTTAATGTAGGCATTAACCAAACATCAGCTGTTTTAAAGGCAAATTATGGTGTATTTCAAAGAGAACAAGCTGCCATAAATATAATGAGAAATGCTATGGAAGAAGTTATTTTAGTATCTCAAAAGGCAGGAGTTAATCTCACAGAAGAAGATATAGAAGATTGGGTGAAGGTTTTAAATAAACTGTCACCTGAGGGAAAAACTTCAATGTGCCAGGATATAATGGCTAAAAGAAAAACAGAGATTGAGATTTTTGGTGGGACAGTAGTAGAGCTTGGCAAGAAGTACAATGTTTTAACACCTATAAATAGTACACTTACCGATATTATTAAGGTTACAGAATCCTTGTACTAATGAAATCCAGTGTTAAGTAATTAAGATATTAAATTTAAGGGGGGAATTGCATTGGCTAAGAATGAATTAAAGAAAAACCAATTGAATTATCTTGAGGTAATAGCACTATCTGTTGCTATTATAGCGCCAACCTTTGCTATGTCTATGAATGTAACTTTAATGGCTGGTATTGCTGCATATTCAACTGGATTGGTGTTTTTTGTAAGCACACTTGTGATAGGATGTGTAGCTATAGCTTTTGTAAAGTTTAATCAGTATATTTCAACTGCAGGTTCTGTTTATACTTTTGTTCAAAAATCCCTGGGTAAGAAAGCGGGAACAGCTTCGGGATGGATACTATTTTTGGCATATTTTATGTTCTTTACTGGATGCTGTTGTGCCTTTTCTGGACTTTTTACAGAATTTATAAATCAAGTTAGCGGAGTTAAGCTTCCATGGATACCAGTTGCAATAATATGTGGCATTACTATGTGGTACATTTCAATTAACGAAGTAGCAATAAGTACAAGGGTAATGTTAGCATTTGAAGGTATAACAATATTAATGATACTTGTGCTTTCTGTTGTAATAATTGCAAAAACTGCCATGACTACAGGTTTAAGTTTGGCACCTTTTAAACTTAATGGAAATAGTATTGGAAGTATAGGTAGTGCTGGAGTTGTTGCACTTTTATGTTTTGGTGGTTTTGAAGGAGCATCAAGTTTAGGAGAGGAAAGTAAAGATCCTAAAAAAGTAATACCTTTTGCTCTTGCAAGTACGGTTATAGTAACTGGATTGTTCTTTATTTTTGTAAGCTATGCTCAGGTTATAGGATTTGGAATTACTAAAGGCGGATTAGAGGCTCTTACAAAGTCTTCTTCAACTACTGTAGATTTATCCCAAAAGTATATAGGAAAATCATTTGCTATAGTATTAACATTTGGAGCAAGCTTATCGGCTTTTTCATCAGCATTAGGCGCATTAACAGCAGGTGCAAGAATTCTTTTTACAATGAGTAGAGATGGCAATGTCCCAAATGTATTTACAAAAGTACATCATAAGCACAGTACGCCTTATATAGCACTTAATGTAATGTTAGCAGCAGCAGTAGTTATAATTTGTTTAATGTTTAAAAATGATGGAATAACTACTTTTGGATATTTAGGGACAATTGGTGCATTAGCTTTATTGATATCTTATTTACTAACATGTCTTGGGGCTATAATATATTTTAAAGCTAAAAATATATGGAAAATTCATAATTTGATACTTCCTACAGTAGGATTACTTGGACTTGCTTTTGCTTTCTATTCTAATATTTATCCTGTACCAAGCTATCCAGCAAATCTCTTCCCTTATATAGTACTGGGATGGACAATTATAGGATTTGTGTTTAGTCAAATTTATAGAAAAAGCCATGAAGTTTCACATGAAGAGTTATTACATGAAGATTTATATGAAGAAAATGAAGAAAATGCGATATAGTGATAGGAGTGAGTATAATGGATTTTTTGACAAAGAAAATTCCAGATGATGAATTAAAGCTAATGTATAAAGATTATGATAGCTTGGGATTTGGTAAGATTTATACGGATTATATGTTTACTATGAAATGGACTAAGGAAAAGGGATGGGAAAAGGGGGAACTTAAAAAATATGAGAAAATGTCCTTTGATCCTGCATCAGTGGTAATACAGTATTCTCAAGAAGTTTTTGAAGGAATGAAGGCATATTATTCAGAAGATGGAAGAGTGCTTTTATTTAGACCATTTGATAATGCTAAAAGAATGTATAAGTCTGCTGAAAGACTGTGCATGACACCAGTTCCAGAGGATGTTTTTGTAGAAGCTGTAAAGGAACTTGTTAAAATAGATAAAAGGTGGCTTCCAAAGGAAAAGGGCACATCCCTTTATATAAGGCCTACGCTCATGGGAACAGGAGTGGCTTTAGGCGTTCATCCTTCACCAGAATATAATTTTTGCATTTTTATAACTGCTGTCGGAACATATTTTAGCAGTGGTTTCAATACTGTTAGCTTATATGTAGAGGGCAAGCTTGTTCGTGCAGTTGTAGGTGGAGTTGGAGATGCAAAAACAGGAGGAAATTATGCTGCAAGCCTTCTAGCAGGTTTAAAGGCAGAGAAGGAGGGATTTTCTCAGGTACTTTGGTTAGACGCTAAAGAAAATAAATACATAGAGGAAGCAGGTTCTATGAATATTTTCTTCGTTTATGGCAATAAGCTTGTAACACCAAAGCTTACAGGTTCAATACTTCCTGGTATAACTAGAGATTCTGTAATAAAATTGGCAGCTCATTTAGGATATGAGGTTGAAGAAAGAAATATATCAATAGATGAAGTTGTGAAAGGAATTAAAGATAAAGAAATTACTGAAATGTTTGGAACAGGTACGGCAGCAGTTATAGCTCCTGTTGGTGGTTTATGTTATAAAGGAGAAACTGTTTATGCTGGTGATAACAAGGTAGGAAAAATAACAGAAGAACTTTATAATAAACTTGTAAACATCCAATACGGTGAAGATGAAGATATTTTTGGTTGGGTAGAAACAGTGGATACAATATAGTTTTAGTGAAAAGAATTATGAATGAAGTGCACCTTAAATGTTAGAGAAAGATAACTAATATTTAAGGTGCACTTTAGGTTTTACTTGCTTAGTTTAACCACGGTTTCGACGTGGGGAGTGTGAGGAAACATATCCATAAGTTTTACTTTATCTACATTGTAACCTGCATCAATTAATACATTTAAATCTTGAACTAAAGTTTTAGGATTACAGGATACGTAAATTATTTCAGGTGCATTAAAATCAATTACATATTTTAATGCTTTAGGATGAACTCCCGGCCTTGGTGGATCAAGTATTATTATGTCTGGTTTATCCTCTAAAGTATTTAAAACATCCTTTACATCTCCAGCTATGAACCTACAGTTTTTTATATTATTTAACTTAGCATTTTCATTGGCAGAAGCAACAGCCTTTTCTATAAGTTCTACTCCTATTACTTTATTTACACTGGAAGATAAAACTTGACCTATAGTTCCCGTACCGCAGTACAAGTCAAAAACTGTTTTTGAGGAAGCATCTCCAAGAAAATCTTTAATCATAGCATATAGTTTTTCCGTACCTCTTGAATTAGTCTGAAAGAAAGATTCAGGAGATATTTTAAACTTCAATCCTAAAATTTCTTCCATAATATAATCTCTACCATATAGTATTTCTACGTTATCTGCTTTTACCATGTCTGATAGATTGTCGTTTACAGTATGAAGTATCCCAACTAAAGTGCCCTTATAGTTGAGAACTTGCAATAATTTATTAAACCCATCTAAATCAAATTGTATTTGAGAAGTTGTCACAATATTTATAAGTATTTCTCCAGTATTTCTGCCTTTTCTCAATACTAAATTTCTTAGATACCCCTCGTGGTTTTTTATTTTATAATATGGTAAATTTTTTTCCCTGAAATAAGTCACAACTTTATCTAAAATAAGTGTAAAATCTGCATCTACTAGGTTGCAATTATCTACATTTACAACGCCAAAAGATCTTCCTTTTATATGCATTCCAAGGGTGAGTTGTCCTCCCCTTTGCTCATCACCAAAGGAAAATTCCATCTTATTCCTATATCCGGTTTTTTCAGGACTTTTTTCTATGCCTAGAAATTCAAAGTCACAAATGGATGCCTTTTCAAATAGATCTAGGACTTGTTTTTCTTTTAGTTCTAATTGCTTGTCATAAGGTATAAACTGAGAGGTACATCCACCGCATAAATTAAAATGAGGACAAAACGGATCTACTGCATAATTTACATTTTCAAGTATTTCTGTAACTTTTGCTTCTAAATAGTGTTTTGTTTTCTTTGTAATTCTAGCTTTTACCTTTTGACCTGGAACAGTATTTTTTATAAGTACGTCCATATCATCTTTTTTTGCTATTCCTATAGCTGGAAATTGTAGTTCTTCTATGAAAAATTCATATTCGCTGCCTTTTTTCAACTTTTAATCTTTCCTTTCTATGGATGTTGTTTTGGCGAACTTTTCACCTAATGTTTTATTTAATTTGGAACTTCTCATTATAATAGGATATAGAATTAGTATTACTACAAATAGTATAATAAATACTCCCTTCATATCCGACACATAGTATCCAAATATAAGTCTTAATAGCAAGTCAAATAAATATAGAGCTGCTATTGAAACTACAGCTGATACAGCTGTGTCTATGAAAGAAATTTTGAAATTCTGCATCAAAGTTCCCTTTTTCTTACTTGACTTATCCTCACTAGGTTCAGTTGTGGCTGAGGCTTCTTCATTAGTGTGTTGTTCTTCAATATGCTTTACTTGTTTATTTTGTTCTTCTAATTCCTTCTTTTTCTGCTCTTCTTCAAATCTTGCTTTTTCTTCCTCAAGCTTTTTTTGTTCTTCTAATTTTTTATTTTTAAGCTCTTCAAGTTTTTTCTCTTCTTCTAAATTTTTATTTTTAAGTTCTTCCAAAAATTGTTTTTTGTCTTCTTCATTTACTGAGAGTTCTTCTATATTATCTTCTATGTTATCTTCTTTTTCTCCCATTAAATATACAACCTCCTAATTCTTTTAACTTCTTCGTAATAAATATATTATGCTACACTATGGCATTTATGTAAATAGGTACGAAAAAATACTTTCATTTTGTTAACATATTGTTTTATAATTATACATATTAGTTTCATTAATTTTAGGATTACAAATGTCCATAGGGGGAAAGTAATATGGATAAAATTAAGTCTTTTTTTACAAATTTTATAGATGTAATTTTTTTTGTAACTGTAGTAATGTTTAAAATATTAGTATATGGAAAACATATGAGTTCATTTAAAAGCTCATTTATTCCAGCATTAGCTTCAGTATTTGTATTGGTATCCATTGCCTGCATTTTTAAAACCAGAGGTCGTGCTAGATTTTTGTATATATGTAATTGCATTATAAGTATATTCATAGTTAGTGACCTAATCTATTATAAATATTTTAAAGATATCATATCTGTATCTGTCTTGATAAGCGGATTTCAATTAAATGCAGTAAAATCTAGCGTGGCTAATTTACTGGACTTTAAAGATTTTTTATATCTTTTTGATATTGTATTTATAATTCCTTTTATAAATAGGTATTTGACAAGCCAAAATAGGAAGCTTTCTACAAAAGTTAGAGTATCAATGTTTTTAGTATTTATTTTAGTAGGTATTTTTATTGATTTCAAAAGCTTTTATGCTTTATCAAAAGAACAACCAAGACTTCTTACAACTATGTATAATAAAGTGTATATAGCAAAAAAATTGGGTACAGTAAATTATCACTGCCTGGATATTTATAATTGTGTTTTTGCTAATATAAATAGACTAACTCCCGTGTCTAAGGACAAGTTTCAGGCTATAGAGTATTTTATAGATAAAAGCAAGTCCAGTCATGAAAATTTAAATGGAATCGGACAAGGTAAAAACTTGATAATGATACAGGTAGAAGCACTTCAAGGATTTGTTATAAATTCTTCTGTAAATGGAAAGGAGATAACCCCGAATTTAAATAGATGGATATCGCGTTCGGAATATTTTGATAATTTTTACTATCAGGTGGCAGCTGGAGGAACTTCTGATGCGGAATTTATGACAAACAATTCACTTTATCCTGCATCAGCAGGTGCAGCTTATTTGCTTTACTCTGGCAATGAATACAATGCAATGCCGAAAAATTTTAAGAATAAAGGTTATTACACTGCAGCTTTACACGGATTCAGGGAAAGCTTTTGGAATAGAAATGTAATGTATAGAAAATTTGGTTTTGATAATTTTTATGGCGAAAAAAGTTATAAGCAAAATGAGTCTATAGGACTTGGTTTAAGTGATAAATCTTTTTTAACTCAATCTGTGGAGAAGTTAAAAAATATGAAAAGCCCATACTATGCTTTTTTAATAACTCTAACAAGTCATTTCCCTTATGATGATGTAAATAAATATGGGGACTTTGATGTAGGAGATTATAAAGGAAGTCTTATTGGAAATTACATGAAGGCAATACATTATACAGATGAACAGCTTGGAATGTTCTTAGATGAACTAGACAAAAATGGTACTTTAAAAAATTCAATAGTTGTACTATATGGAGATCATTATGCAATACCTAAAGATAAACAAGATCAGCTTTTTAACTTTTTGAAGACGGGTTCCAAATCTGATTTAGAGTGGGAAAAGCTTCAAAAGGTTCCTATGTTTATTCATTTCCCTGATGAATCTGTGAAAGGAGTAAACCATGTTTATGGGGGTCAGATGGACATATATCCTACGGTATGCAATTTATTTAAACTTAAGGAAGAAGACATGCTTGGTAAAGACCTCTTTAATCCTGAGAGCGAAAGAGTTACATTTAGAAATGGTTCTTTTATAGATAAAGATTGTTATTATTCTTCACAAGATGATATTTATTATGATGTAAATACGGGAAATAAAATTTCTAAAAGTGATAAACTTGAAAAAGAAGAAGATTACATATTGAATCAGCTTGGTTATTCAGATTATATTTTGAGACATAATTTAATTAAAAAACTAAATTTGGACAAGAACAAATAATATATTTACATTTATTTGGATAAGTGTTAGTATAAAAATGTAATTAATCTAAAATTATTTATAGTGCCAGGGGTGCCATTTGTGCTGAGAAAAGTGAAAACTTTAACCCTTTGAACCTGATTCGGGTAACGCCGACGTAGGAAAGCTACTTTAATATTGGATTCAAAGCACTGTTTTTATAATAGTGCTTTTTATTTTTGTTAAAGTATAGGGAGAGAATAAAATGTTTGTAGATGCGCATAATCATATGGATTTTTATAAAGACAATTTAAGTAATGCAATTGATAGTATAAATCACAGTAATATCAAAACTTTGGGATGTTCTATGGATTTAGAGAGTTATATATTTACAAAAAAATTAAGTGAATATAATAAAAATATAACTCCATGTTTTGGAATACATCCCTGGGAGGCGCATAAAAACTACAAGGATTTAGATAAGTTCGATGATTATGTAAAGGAATGTAAAATTATTGGAGAAATAGGACTTGACTACTATTGGGTTTTGGAGAAAGAAAAATATCCTTATATGAATCTAGTATTTGAATACTTTTTAGGTAAAGCTAAGAAATATGACAAAATAACAAATATTCATACTAAAGGAGCAGAAAAGGAGGTATTGGATTACATAAGAAAATATGATTTAAGAACACCTATAATTCATTGGTATAGTGGAGATTTGAATATATTGAAAAAGCTTTTGGAGTATGGGTGCTATTTTACAATAAGTGTTGATATAGGATATTCTAAACTTACAGATGAGATAGTAAAAATTCTTCCTCTAGGCAGAATTTTAACAGAAACTGATGGCCCTAATTCACTTGAATGGATAAATAAAAAATATGGATATCCATCTGAAGTTATAAATATTGTAAGAAAAATTTCTTTAATAAAGAATCTCCAGTTTGAAGAAGTTAGAGAAAAAATTTATGACAATTTTAATAAATTAAAATTATAGACTGAAGGTGCTTATATATGGAAAAAACAAAAAACATTCAAAGTAAAATATATCCTATAGCTACAATAATAATAGTTGTGATTATATGGCAGTTAACAATAAACTTAGCCCATGTTCCTCAGTATATTATTCCTTCTCCGCTGGATATTTTAAAAACTCTTGTATCAGATTTTCAAAATATAATGGAAAATACGGGAACCACATTGTACGAGTCTTTTATAGGTTTTTTTATATCTATAATATTTTCCTTTATATTAGCTATAATAATGGATAGTTTTGAAATTGTGAGAAAGTCAATATATCCTATTTTACTAATATCTCAAACTATTCCAACTATAGCAATTGCACCTTTGTTTATAATATGGTTTGGGTTTGGGGTACTTCCTAAAATAATAGTAGTGGTAATGGTATGCTTTTTTCCGATAGTTGTAAGTCTCGTAGATGGCTTTGAGAAAGTAGACAGAGATTATATAAACTTATTTAGCACTATGAAGGCCTCAAAGTTACAGACATTTTATCATCTAAAACTTCCTTATGCCATGGTGAATTTTTTTTCAGGCTTAAAAATAGCAGCAACTTATATGATAATGTCTGCAATTATAGGTGAGTGGCTTGGAGGAGATAATGGCATTGGGGTATACATGGTAAGGGCAAAAAATGCCTATCAATTGGACAAGGTTTTTGCTTCAATTTTAGTCATTGTTATTGTAAGCATTATAATAATTTATATTATAGATTTCATAGGTAAAAAAATAATACATTGGAAATAGAGGAGACGAATATGAAAAAAAATAAAATTATATTTTTGTCGGTAACTATATTTATTATAAGTTTGTTATTTGGGGGATGTGGAACGGATGAAAAGAAACAGCAAGCTGCTTCTTTAGATAAAACTACAGTAATACTTGACTGGACTCCGAACACAGATCATACAGGATTATATGTAGCACTAGATAAAGGATATTATAAGGAGGAAGGACTGGATGTGAAGATAGTTCAACCTTCACAAGGCAATGTGACAAATCTTGTAGCTGCAGGCAAAGGAGATTTTGGTGTAAGCTATCAGGAAGATGTAACCTATGCAGTTACAAACAAGGATCCACTTCCTATAAAGTCTATTGCTACAATAATACAGCACAACACTTCAGGTTTTGCGTCACCTAAAAGCAAAAATATAAAAAGTGTAAAGGACTTTGAAGGAAAAGTTTACGGAGGATGGGGTTCACCTTCAGAAGAAGCTGTAATCAAAGCTGTTATGGAGAAAAATGGAGCAGATTTTAGTAAACTTAAGATTGTAAATATGGGAACTGATGATTTCTTTGCATCTACGAAGAAAAATGTTGATTTTGCATGGATCTACCAGGGATGGACTGGAGTTGAAGCAAAATTAAAAGGTGTGGACTTAAATTTTATACCTGTCAAAGATTTAGATCCTGCACTTGATTACTACACTCCTATTTTAATAACTAGTAATAAAAATATTAGTCAAAATCCAGATAAAGTTAGAAAATTTTTAAAAGCTACAGCAAAGGGATATGAATATGCTATAAAAAATCCTGATGAAAGTGCAAAAATACTTGTCAAGCATGCGCCAGAAATAGATAAGAAATTGGCTGTAGAAAGTCAGAAGTATATGGCAAAGCAGTACATAGCAGACGCACCTAGATGGGGTGTAATGAAATCTGATGTATGGAGTAGATATGCTAAATTTTTGCAAAGCAAAGGGTTAATTAAAAAGGAGCTAAAAACAAGCGATGCTTTCACAAATGAATTTTTACCAAAATAAACAGGATAATTCCATTATAAAAGTTAAAAATGTGAGTAGAAGTTTTGAGAAAAATCTTATACTAAAAGATATATCCATTAACTTAAAAAAGGGGGAATTCGTTTCTATTTTAGGGCCAAGTGGATGCGGAAAGAGTACTTTGTTTAATATAATAACTGGTATTATTAAAGAAGATAGTGGAGAGGTTTCAGTAAAAGGGGATCTAGGGTATATGCAGCAGAAGGATTTACTTTTGCCCTGGAAAACTGTAATGGAAAATGTAGTGCTTCCACTTGATATAAGAGGTAGTAATAAAAGAGAATCGAGAGAAAGGGCAGTTAAGTATATTGAAATAGTTGGTCTTAAAGGCTATGAAAAGAAATATCCCTATGAACTTTCAGGAGGCATGAGACAGAGGGCAAGTTTTTTAAGGACTTTTCTATCTTCTGAGGAAATAATGTTGCTTGATGAACCATTTGGTGCATTGGATTCTATAACTAGAGGTAAAATGCAAAGATGGATTCTTGATATGAAACAGGAACTGAAAAGAAGCATACTCTTTGTAACTCATGATATAGAAGAAGCCATTTTGCTCTCCGATAGGATATATGTGTTATCCTCTAAACCTGGAATGATTAAAAAAGAAATTAACGTAGATTTTGAAAATGAGAACAAGAAAAACAGAATATTTTCTAAAAAACTTTTAGAAATGAAAGCAGATATTCTAAAATTGCTTTAAAAAGAATAATAGTAAAAATAGACTTATACAGAGTATAAGTCTATTTTTAATTAAAAAGTTGAATTGTGTTCTTTAAACTATAAGCTACATATTGTGCATGGTTGGCATACTGCCTATAATTTCAGGATTTACCATGCCAAAAATCATTGCCACATGGGCTACTACAAGAAATCCCCCTACAAGAATAAAATGAATCTTCATTTTTGATTCTGGAGTTTTATTCTTAAATATTATATTAAGTTCCATCAATGCTATAGGTAAAAGAAATACGACGCCGCTTAAATAAAAACCAACTGCTACCACATCAACCCATGTATGCCATCCTCCAGTATTAGTTAAAGGTATTACGGCATTAAATAATAGGTAGATAAATATACCGGTAAAGTAAAACCCATCGAAAATACCAACGATTTTATTTAAAGTTTTAATGCCACCATTTTCTATTCTATTGAAAATTATAAAGAATTCTGTAATGGTGAGAGTTTCAGCACATATTACAGGTATAGCCATAAAAATTATTAAGTTCCAAGGTTGATTGGATGCAAGTAGTGACATGTAATGAGTCATATCCATAATTAAGTACCTCCTAAAAGTATTATTGATAAATTATAATCACATCTTCCTGTACAATATATCAAGAAAATATGTAGATATTATGTAGATATTTAAATTATCTTTATAAGTTCAACATAATTTTTTGATGTCTTAGAATAAGACATATAGTAACAACAAAATCTAACAAATATAAGTGTATAAGTATTAGAACATGTTTAAAACTCTGTTTCAATAATATTGGAGGTATGTTATGGATTCTATTTTAGTTATTGAGGATGAAATAAAAGTATCAGATGTTATAAAAGCTTATCTTGAAAGAGAAGGATATAAGGTTTATTGTGCGACCACTGGTCTTGAAGGAATAAGACTATTCAATAAAATTGAATTTAAATTAGTAATACTTGATCTAATGCTTCCAGATATTGATGGCGAGGAGGTATGCAGCACAATTAGAAGAATATCTAATGTACATATATTTATGCTGACAGCTAAGGTAACTTTATCAGATAAATTACAAGGCTTAAATATAGGAGCAGATGAATACTTAACTAAACCATGCAGTCCAAGGGAACTCACAGCTAGAGTAAATGCACTATTTAGAAGGCTATCTTCTGCTGAAGAACCTGAAATTATTTCTAGAGATGGATTGTTAGTAATAAACCATGATAAAAGATGTGTGAAGCTAAAGGGAGAAGAAATAGCTATGACACCTAATGAGTTCAATATTTTATACGTTCTTGCTAAAAATAGAGGCAGGGTTTTAAGCCGTGATCAGTTGATTGAGCAGGTATTTGGTATTGATTTTGAAGGTTCGGATAGAACTATAGATGTGCATATAAAAAATATTAGAAAAAAAATAGAAAGGGATACGCGATTTCCAAAGTATATTATAACTGTAATAAAATTAGGTTACAAATTTGGTGGTGAATAGAAATGCAAAGTATAAGAAAAAGGCTAAGCTTAGTTTTAGTACTCTGCACTATTGTAACTGTAGTATTGTCTAATAAATTACAGGGATTTTAAGCTGCGACTTTACAATTTATGTAATGCTTTAGTTAGAAAAAGCCTACATAGTGATTCTAATTGGAAATTTACCTTATACATAAAATATACTAACAAAATTGAAATTACATTTAAAAACTTTTATAAATAAGTCTTAGCTTGGTATTTTAGAAAACCTTAGGTACTTAGATGTGTTTGAGGTACGAGTTTATCTAAGTACCTTTAGGTTTTCAAAATACCAAGCTTTAGACTTATTAAAAGTTTTTAGTGTAATGAAATTTGTTAGTATATGGCTGTTATAAGTAAACTTTCCACTTAGAAACTCTATATTTATTTGGATTTATCTATTTGGACATCTTCACCTAATTGATATAAATCTAATCCCGTAGTCTGGTCTTTAACATTTACATTAAATTTAATTTCTACATTGGATACTCTGAGAAAAAATTTATTTTGTGATTCTGGAAAGAGTTCATATTTTGCTTTACTGCCACCCTGTTCATAATAAAGATGGCCTCCATTACTTGTTATAGATATATTTAGCCCTCCTGGAATAGTATAGCTTCCGGCATATTTATCTAGAGTTTTACTGTCCACTTTTACTACTTGTTTTGCACTTGGAAGCTCATAACTTCCACCCATACAGATATTTGCTAAAGTATCATTGAGAGAATTTACATTATAATATCCTACATTTGTAAGCACGATTATGGTTAAATCTTTATCTGGATATCTTGCTATATTTCCTGTAAAACCTAGAACATTTCCACCATGATATATCTCTCTTCCATATTTGCCATCAGTTAACATCCATCCGTAGCCGTAATAAGGACCATTTTTACTCATCTGCACATGATTTGTAAATATATTTTTTAGAGTGGATTGTTTTACTAATTTTTCAGTATATAACGCCCTGTCCCATTTGTATAAATCTTCTGTAGTTGAGTATAGAGCTCCTGCACCATAAGCACCATTTAAAGTTATTTCGTCACTTACAGGATACTGGTCTAAATAACCACTGTAGCCTGTAGATGTATACATTTTATCAGCACCATTATAACCTAGTCCTGTACTTTTCATATTAAGAGGATCAAATATATTTTTTTGAAGGTAGTCAATGTAACTCATTCCACTCGCCTTTGTAACTATATATCCAAGTAAAATGTATCCGGAGTTGGTATAGTCAAAATCGGTTCCTGGAGTGAACTCTAAAGGTTTATTTTTAAATAGATTGATTACATTGTTTATATCTTTAAAAGAGTCAAGTTTCATAGACCAAAACTCAGGAAAATTAGTACAATTTTGAATTCCTGAAGCATGGGTAAGAAGATTTTTTATTGTTATAGTGTCACCTTTCGGAAAGTCAGGTACGTACTTGGATAGGAGATCATTTTCATTGATTAATCCCTTTTCAACTAGCTGCATTATTGCCATTGCTGTAAATTGCTTTGTCATGGAGCCAATTGGAAATTCAGTTTGTGGTGCATTTTTGATGTTTTGTTCTGCATCTGCTTTACCATAACCTTTATCAATAAGTATATTTCCATCTTGAGCTACAAGTACACTTCCGTGGAAGTTATCTGCACTTTGGAGTAAGCTTAAATAGTTGTCTAATTTTTGTGAAGTATTTAAATATCTGCTGGAATTTACTACACTTTGAAAATATTCTTCTGTATTTTTTACAGGAGTAAGTATTTTGGCTGTTTTTGTGCTGCTATCCCAATCTATTGTCTTACCAAGGAATTGGCTGAAAAACTCCAGTGGCACAAAAACAGTAGTTCCTTTAATAATAGGTGCTGTGGATAAACTAAAAACCTCATTATTTATAATTACTTTTTTATTATTGTTTTCAAGTTTTATAGTGTAATCAGAAGTAGTGAGTGTAGCAGAACTATCTTTTATTTGGATATTTGAATTATTGCCAAGCTGTTGCATTACTGTGTTAAGAGGTACCATAACTATTGAATTTGAATCTTGATAAGGCTGTCCATCTTTTGAAGAAATATTGATTCCATCCATACTTACAGTAATTACATCTGAAGCTGATTTAGTAGCTATTACAGGACTTGCACTTACGCTTAAAATGGCTGCATTTGAAAACACGAGAAAAGTTGATATTAAAATACAAGAAAATACTTTTTTTATCATTGAATAATCATCCCCTCTATAGTTTATCTAGTAAAATTAATTATTTCTCTAATCTAGTTGCAATATAGTAAAAATAGTTTTAACATATTAAGTTTTATGAATACAATGATATCACAAAAAATGGAAAACTCAACAATAATTTATGAAATTTAAGATTTAATTAAGGTAACGTAAATTTATCTAATTATAGAGCAAATTTTGCTTATACCTTTTTCAATTTCAATGGTATTAGTTCTACTAACACTCAGTCTTACTAATTTTTTTTGTATATTAGTATTTAAATAAAATATATTTGGATCAATGAGAAGAATGTTTTTTGACTTTAACTCATTAATTATATAGTCTATATGTGTACTGTTAACCACCTCAAAACTGGCAAAAAAACCTGAAGGTGGAACGTGCCAAATTATATTAGAGTTGTAACAAGTTTTTACACATTTATTAAGACAGGCCATTCTTTTAGAATATACCTCCCTAAGCTTTTTTGCATGTATGTTGAACATACCACTTTTTATATAAATTTCTAAGGCTCCCTGTGAAAGTACAGATGTGCTTAAATCATTCCATTTTTTATATTTCCCAAAAGTTTTTAGTATCTCTTTTGGAAGTACAATTGCAGAAATTCTCAATCCAGGCAATAATACTTTAGAATAGGTTTTTACATATATAACTTTTGAGTAAGAATCTAAAGCATATATTGGGTCAGACCTTTTTTCAATATCCAAGTCAGCTAAATAGTCATCTTCAACTATATATACATTATATTTGTGGCAAAGTTTTAATATTTGTTTTTTTTCACTATTTGAATATGAAAATCCTGTAGGATTGTGAAAACGCGGGATAATATAAAAAAATTTTATATCTTTGTGTTTAAATATATTTTCAAGTTCATAAAGATTTATTCCTTTTGAAGTCCTATTTATACCTATAATATTTACATTATTAAGTTTTAAAGATTCTATAACTCCGTAATAGGTTGGTTCTTCAATAAGCACATTTTTTTTACCATTTGGGAAATCCATCATAGTGAGTATATTTATAGCTTGTTGAGAGCCTGCTGTTATAAATATATACTGCTTGTCAGTAAAAATTTGATAATTTTGAAGCTGCTTTTGTATGGTACAAATTAAGTTTTCAACTCCCTGCGTACTAGGAGGAGAGATAAGATTTTTTTTATATAAATTCAATGCTTGATTTAAACAATCCTGAAATTCTTTATAAGGCAAAATACGTTCATCTGGAGCAGATGTTGAAAAATCTATACTTTTATTATCAAAATTATTATTCATATTTAGATTATTTTCAATAAGGTAGTATCCACTTTTAGGTACAGAGTATATTATGTGATCTTTTATCAATAAGTCATATGCTTTGGCAGCGGTTATTTTGCTGCACTCAAATTTTTTACATATGTTTCTTATAGAAGGCAATTTTTTACCCGGTTTAATATATCCTTTAAATATTTGTTCTTTTATATATGTGTAAATAACGTCATACTTCATAAAACTACCTACTTCCTATGAATCTGTACTAGGCCACATTAGTATTTTTTGCATTGTATAGAAAATATATATTTCATATACTTTAATTATACTATATAAGGAGATATAAAATATGAAGCATTTAATTTGTAAAAATGAAGAACAAGTAAGCTTAAAATATGATATATTAATTGTAATTTTAGGAATTGGAGGGTTTATTTCTGCTGCTGATAATTGGTTTGTATCGCCGATACTTCCGGCCATAGCTTCAGAATTTAATACATCAATCCCCAGGACTGGTATTATATTGACATTATATATGATACCTTATGGAATAATGCAGCCTGTTTATGGATATTTTAGTGATTGTTACAGTAAGGTTAGAATACTTAAATTGATTATATGTGGATTTGCTTTAGGAACTTGTGGGTGTGCATTTGCTAGATCTTTATTTGTGCTGAGTGTATGGAGGACAGTAACAGGATTTTTTGCTGCAGGTATTATAGCTGTATCTTTGGCTTTGATTGGAGATACTGTTCCAGTTTCAAAGCGATCAAAATATGTTGGAAAATTTATGGGAATTGTTTTTTTAGGACAAGGTTTTAGCGCTGGATTAGGTGGAACATTAGCCAGATACGTCAGCTGGCGTGTATTATTTATTTTTTTTGTGGCAGCTGCAATATGCACGGTATTTCTTTTGTTTACCATACCTAAAGGTAATATTGTTCATGTAAATAAGAAGTTTTTTACTGAAGTTAAATGTGTTACTTTAACACCAAGTGGGAAAATAATTTTTCCTATGGCATTTATAGCTGGATTTTTATTTTTGGGTTTGTATAGTTATTTGGGTGCCTATTTTCACTATGCCTTAAAGTTAAATTATATGGAATGTGGAATAATTGTAATGTTTTATGGATTTGCTTGTCTTGGTGCAGGTTCTATCATGGGAAAGTTAAATGTAAAAATAGGATATAAAAATGTGATCATATTAGGTGAAATATTTGCATTAATGACGACTTTATTTTTAATAAATTTTCACTGCTGGGAAATGGGTTTGGTTGCCACTATCAGTTTGGGTATTGGATATATTTTTGTTCAATCTACATTGGCTACTATGGCTTTTGATGTGGCATCTGATTCTAAAGGATTACCTTCAGGATTAATTGGATTTGGTTTATTTTGTGGTGGTGGATTGGGTAGTGCTTTTAGTGGGTTTGTCATTGCAAAAATAAGCTATCAGCTATTATGGATAATATTTTTTATTTTTATTTCAATCTTTATTTTTGTAACATATAAACAGATTAATAATGAATAAAACCTTTTTATGTAACAAAAACTATTGGTAGAAAGGAGAGATAAGGATGAAATTAACAGTTGAAGATATGATAAAGCAAAAACTTCTTGATGAGCAGGAGAGCGTTAGAGATTACCAGGAGTATTCTGGTAAGATAGAGAATAAAGAAATAAATCAGGTGTTTAAAAAATTTGCAGAAGAATCTGCCCTGCAAGCACGGGAACTAGAAAGACTGCTTAATAAATTTGAAAGATAACTATATAGAATTATCTCATAGAAGGTTATTATGACCTTCTATTTTTTATAAAAATTACTAGACTTTTTTAACAAAGATAATATAATATAAAATGTGGGAGTTTTTTAAATATTTGCTCAACTTTCGCAGTTTAAAAACTTTGCAAGTTAAGATAATTATTAATTGTTTTGGAGGCGTATTATGTGCAATAAGAACATCCAGGAAAGGCATAGGTACATCGTTTTAATTTTTACATTTATGGCCATACTCAGCTCTATAGTTTTTAAGGCATCATTATTTTACGCATTTACTATAAGTATAATTTTTTCAACCTGTGTTTTTGTAAAAAATGGGTTTAGTATTACGGAGCTATTAGTTATGGTAAAGAATAGCCTTCTCGACTGCAGACAATTGCTTACTTTAATTTTATTGATAGGGGCTTTAATCCCTGTATGGTTTTCATCTGGAGTTATACCTACAATAATGTACTATGGATTCAAATATATGCAGCACATGAATATTTTATTTACGATTTTTATACTTACGTCTGCTGTAGCAGTGTTTATAGGGTCTGCTTTTGCAACTATAAGTACTATTGGAATTGCAAGCTTAGGGTTGGCAAAGGCTTTTGGAATTCCAGATTATATTATTTTAGGAGTAATTGTTTCAGGTGCATTTTTAGCAGATAAAATGTCTCCAATTTCAGGACTTGTAAATCTTACATTAACCACTGTAAAAACATCCTATAAAAATATGTTGTCATCTATGGTTAAGATATTATTTCCTGCATATTTGATAGCTGGTTCTGTATATTTTTACATTGGACAAAGGTATAGTTTGGGTTCTAATTCTTCAAATATAAATAGATATACTACCGCCATTAAAAAGAGTTTTGTAATTTCACCACTTTTTTTACTAATACCTGCAGTAATTTTTATAGTGTCTTTTTTAGGTGTAAAAATAGTTAACTCACTTTCACTTGGATTAGTGGCCAGTGTGATTTTATCTATGACAGTACAAAAGACTAGCATTTGGGGTGTTGTCATGGAAATAACTACGGGTTATGTGGGAAATACAAAATATGAGTATTTGAATAAGGTATTAACTGGTGGTGGAATAACTTCTATGGTTGAGGTTTTACTTATAATGGGAGGAGCTATTTCGTTAAATAGTATTTTTCAAGGAACAGGACTTATAAAACCTATAGTGGATAAAGTAATTTCAACTATAAAATCAAAGGAAGAATTGGTTATAAAGACTTGTGCTATAAGCGGAATGTCCACAATAGCTTGTGATCAAACTGTTGGCATAATATTACCTGGACAACTTTTGAGACACAAGTACGAGGAATTAGGTGTGGAAAATAGGATATTAGCTAGAACAATATCTGATACTGGAACTGTTATTGCTCCATTAGTTCCATGGAATGTAAATTCCTTATTAATTTTAGCGGTCACAGGTATTTCTACCATTAAGTATGCACCCTATGCATTGTTGTGTTACATTTTGCCAATTGTTACTATACTTGTAACATGTATCTGCAAAGTCAAAAAAGCAGGATAACATAAACAGAGTTCTTGGCATCAAGTGGGGTTAAAATTATATCTGATGCCAAGAACTCTGTTTATACTAATGGAGCAAACATTCTCAAAATTGATTCTACAATTTTTTTTGAAAGACTTCTTTTTTCCCATACATCTTTGTTTATCTTTTTTGATACTCTTATAGTTCTTAAAAAATCTTTGTAAATATTATCTATTATGGGGACATTGTACAGGTAGGTTGCACATTCAAAATGTAGATATAAACTTCTGTAATCTAAGTTTATAGTTCCAACTACTGCACATTCCCCATCAGATACAAAAGTTTTTCCATGGATAAATCCCGGTGTATATTCGTATATTTTTACTCCTGAATCTAATAAGTTGTCATAATGAGATCTAGTGAGAATCTGTACGATTTTTTTATCTGGAATAAAAGGGGTTATTATTCTCACATCTACTCCCCTTTTTGCTGCGAGGCAAAGTGCCAGTGTCATTTCATAGCCTATTACCAAGTAGGGGGTAGTAATATAAATGTAATTTTTAGCACTGTTTATAATGTTTAAATACACGTATTCTGCTGCGCCGTCAGGTTTTATGGGTCCACTGTTATAAGGCATTACAATACCCTGACTTTTTTCTAGTTTGAATGAAGTCTTATATTTTGAAAAGTCCTCTTTCTTTTTTGATATTGATTGCCACATTCTTAAGAACATAATTGTAAAACTATAAACTGCTTCTCCTTTTAAGCATACAGCCATGTCTTTCCAGTAACCATATTTTTTATATTCATTTATATACTCATCACCTATATTAATTCCACCAGTAAAAGCAACAGTTCCATCAATTACAGTTATCTTTCTGTGATCTCTGTAATTTAGCATAAAATTTAAAATTATTTTAAATGGATTAAATATTTTTAATTTTATATTATTGACTTTAAGAGACCTTTTGAAATTTTTTGGTAAAACAACAAGAGAACCAACATAGTCTACTAGTACTCTTACTTCTACACCATTATTGGCTTTTTCTTTTAAAATCTCAAAAATTTCATCCCACATTTTACTTTTTGAGATTATGAAGTACTCTAAAAAAATAAATTTCTTAGCATTTTTCAATTCTTCTAAAAGTTTTTTATACATGTCTTCCCCTGACGAGAAGTAATCAACTTTTGTATTTATATAGCATCCATAGTCACTAATATTTTTTATAAGTCTTGTTTCATTGTATCTCATTTTATTTTCATTTTTAAAAGAAGAAAGCATATCTTGGTCTTCTTTTGGAAATACGTCTTTATCCAATTCTATTTTGTTTATCTTATTAAAGTTACGTTTTATTCCAATCATGGAAAAAATATAAATAAGTGCTCCCACTACTGGAATGAGAAGAATTAAAACTATCCAGCTTATTTTATAAGAAGTATTTTTATCCTTATAGTTTAAATGAATTACGAAAATGACACTTATGATTTCAAAAAAGACAAAGTAATATATTAAGGATATATTAAATGAATTGAAAACTAGTGCAATAGCTACAAATTGAAACATTGTCCAAAATATTAAAATTACAAATTTAAAAACTGCCACAAATATTCTTCTTTCACCCAATAGCAGCACCTACTTTTCAAGTTTTTATTCTATTTTATCATAAACTATGTTAATGAAAAAGATTAAGATTTCCTTTTAAAAGAAGTACCACAATTTTTACATGTTATGGTTATCTTTCCTTTGTGTCTAGGAACTCTTAATTTTTGGGAGCAATTTGGACACTTAAATATTTTATACTGTTTATGATTGTTCATAGAATAGGTAAACCCACTAAACCTTTTAGCTAGAGGTGAGATGAAATTTTCATAAGCCTCAAGTTCCTTGTATCTCCTGTATTTATTCCTTGAAAGGCACCTCCAGGTACTGTATATGAAAAATACAAACCCTAGTGTAGCTGTACGTCTAAATAAAGATAGAACAATTCCGCCAATATAAAGGTGGGTAGAAAGTTTATCAATACCATAACTTTCTCTAAAATAATAAGAAAGTTTATTTAAAAAATTTCTCAAAGTAATCGCCTCTTTAAATTAGATTGATATTCATAGGTTTACATAATATTCTATTTAACTTCTAGATAATTATACAGTATAATTAGTACTTTTGCATTAGACAAGAAGCTTAATTAATCTTATGTTCATAATTGAAATTGCAATTAAAAAGTAATATTATCAATGAATAAGATAAAATTTGGGGAGTGTGTCCATTGAAATATATGAAAAAATATATACATAAATACTGGAAAGGTTTTTGCCTTGCTATATTTTGTCTTGCTGTGGAAGCAATGTGTGATTTGATACAGCCTACTATAATGTCAAAAATAGTAGATATAGGTGTAGCAAATAAGAATATGGATTACATAGTTAAACACGGATTTATAATGCTGACAGTTACAGGATTAGGTGCTTTAGGTGCATCAGGACGTAATATTTTATCTGGAAGTGTATCTCAAAAATTTAGTAGGGATTTAAGGGCAGATTTATTTAAAAAAATTCAGAGTTTTTCACTTAATAGTATTGATAAATTTAAAAGCAGTTCACTTATAACACGTCTTACCAATGATGTAACTCAAGTTCAAAATTTTGTCAATGGACTTATGAGGATATTTGTAAAGGCTCCTATTGTTTGTATTGGAAGTATTATTATGGCGTCCAAGCTGAATTTACATTTAGCAGTGATATTGTTTATTATAATACCAATTATAGTTTTACTTATATTCTTAAATATGAAAATAGGCTATCCCTATTTTATGAAGGTTCAAGTATCACTTGATAAAATAAATTCTGTTATGAGAGAATATTTGTCTGGAGTAAGGGTGGTAAAGGCATTTAACAGATTTAATTATGAAAGTGAAAAATTTGAAATTGCAAATAAAAATTTAGGAAAATTAACTACAACTGCAATGCGTATCATGTCTTTATTTTCTCCAGGAAGAAATTTGGTTATCAATATAGGAATAGTATGTGTTTTGTGGATTGGTGGAAAGTATGTAGAGGCAGGAGATATTCAGGTAGGGAAAATAATTGCTTTTACTAATTATATGACGCAAATACTTTTTTCTATTATGATGATATCTGCTGTATTTAATGTATTTGCTAGATCTAAAGCTTCAGCAGTTAGAATTTTTGAGGTATTGGATGAGGAGAATGACGTAGAGCTTAATGAAGTCTCTACAAATTTTACTGAAAAAGGTAGAATAGATTTTGAAAATGTATGCTTTTCCTATTCAGATGGACATCAAGTTATAAATAATATTAGTTTTACCTGTATGCCAGGAGAAACAATAGGTATTGTTGGCCCTACGGGTTCAGGTAAAAGCAGTTTGGTGCATTTAATACCTAGATTTTATAATGTAACTTCTGGAACGATAAAAATTGATGGAGTGAATGTACATAATATAGATGAAAAAGCTTTGATGGATAAAATAGCTTTAGTGCCTCAAAAAACAACATTGTTTACTGGAACTGTTTTTGAGAATATAAGATGGGGCAAAAAAAATGCTTCTCTAGAAGAAGTAAAAAAAGTCTGTGAAATTGCAGAAGTTAATGAATTTATAGATAGGTTCCCTGAAAAGTATGATACTAAAATTGGACAAGAAGGAATTAATTTTTCAGGTGGGCAAAAACAGAGGATTTCCATAGCACGTGCACTTATTAAAAGTCCCGAAGTACTTATATTTGATGACTGTACAAGTGCATTAGATGCAGTTACAGAAGCTAAGATAAGAGAAAATTTAAGAAAAGGTTTAGAAAATTTAACGTGTATCATAATTTCACAGAAAATATCTTCTATAATGTGGGCAGATAAAATACTTGTAATTGATGGTGGAAAATTAATAGGTATTGGAAAACATGATGAACTTGTGAAAACCTGTAAGACTTATGAAGACATATTAATATCTCAGTTTGGAAAGGAGAATATATAGAGGATATGGGAAAATATGATAGAAATAATATAACAGTTCCTTTAGGTGCTAGAAAGAGAGGAAGGGGAAGAAGACTTGGACCTGTAGAAAAACCAAAAAATTTAAGAAAAACGATTCTAAGACTGTGGAAATATTTTGGAAGTGAGAGAAAATTACTAGTTATAATACTCATATCTGTAATAATAGATTCTGTAGTAGGACTTATAGGACCTTATCTTATAGGAAGAGCTATTGATGCCATGTCAGAATCCTATGGAAAAGTAAACTTTAATATGCTTTGGATAATGATTATGTTGCTTTTATTAACTTATGTAGTGGATGCTATTTTAACTTTTTTTCAGGGATGGATTATGTCAGGGGTAGCCCAGCGGATAATAATGGGTCTTAGAAAAAATTTATTTGGCAAACTTCAAAAGCTTCCACTATCTTTTTTTGATATGAATACTCACGGAGAAATTATGAGCAGACTTACAAACGATGTAGAAAATGTAAGTAGTACTATATCACAATCTACGGTTCAGCTTATGTCAGGAGTAATAACAGTTTTAGGATCTTTTGTAATGATGCTTATATTAAGTCCGTTTCTTACTTTTGTGACTTTAATTACAGTGCCTATGGTTTTTTTATTAACTAAGAGTATAGCAAAAAAAACAAATCCGCTGTTTAAAGATCAACAGATAGAACTTGGAAAACTTAATGGACATATAGAAGAAACAATATCTGGGATTCAAGTAGTAAAAGCTTTTAATCATGGTGAAAAGTGTATAGAGGAGTTTAATAAAATAAATTCTTCCCTATGTGAAGTAGGGTTAAAAGCTCAAATTTGGTCAGGGTTTTTAATGCCAATAATGAATGTAATAAACAATATAGGTTTTGCAGCTGTAGCAGGTGTAGGGGGAGTGTTAGCTTTAAAGAATATTATAACAGTGGGAATTATAGCTAGTTTTTTAAGTTACTCAAGGCAATTTGCAAGACCATTAAATGATATAGCTAGTATATTTAATACACTCCAATCAGCAGCAGCAGGTGCAGAAAGAGTATTTGAAGTGCTAGATGAAAAAGAGGAGTTGGAAGACATTTCTGATGCAAAGGTATTTGAGCATGTAAAAGGACGGGTTAGCTTTGAAAACGTAAGCTTTTGCTATAGAAAAGATGTTAAAATATTAAAAAACATAAGTTTTGATATAAGTCCTGGTACAAAAGTTGCCCTTGTTGGACCTACAGGAGCTGGTAAAACAACTATTGTAAATTTGGTCACCAGATTTTATGATGTATCAGCTGGTAAAATTTTAATTGATGGAGAGGATATAAGAAATTATAAGAGAGATAGTCTTAGAAAATGTTTTGGTATAGTTCTTCAGGATACGTATCTTTTTGCGGGAACAATACTTGAAAATATAAGATATGGTAAGTTAGATGCAGATTTTACTGAAATTAAGCAGGCAGTTAGGTTTGCTAATGCAGAGACATTTATTGAGAAACTTCCACAAAAATATAATACTTTAATTCATGAGGGAGGAAACAATTTAAGTCAAGGCGAAAGACAGCTTATAGCTATATCAAGAGCAATACTTTCAAATCCCGCAATACTTGTTCTAGATGAAGCTACTAGTAATGTGGATACACTAACAGAACTTAAAATAGAGGATGCTATGAATAAACTTATGAAGGGGAGAACTAGTTTTATTATTGCTCATAGATTAAGTACTATTAAAAATTCAGACATTATAATGGTAGTAGATAAGGGAGAAATAGTAGAGAAAGGAAGTCATAAAGATTTAATTAAAAAGAAGAGTATGTACTACAATATGTATAATAACCAATTTTACAGAAAAGAGCCACTATAAAAAATTTTAATACTACTAATAACAACGAATAAGTATTTCTTATAGTCTTTGAATTGCACACTTTTTTAGTGATATATTAAATATAGAAAGATTCAAAAAATATAAAAAATAATGGGGTAGTTATTATGGAGAATAAAGTATTAACTGTATGTCCTTACTGTGGTGCTGGTTGCAGACTGTATTTAGTGGTTGAAGATGGGAAAATTAAGAGAGCTGAGCCTGCTATGGGCAGAACAAATGAGGGAGAGCTTTGTCTTAAAGGTTATTATGGATGGGATTATTTAAATGATCCTAAGCTTTTAACTCCACGTATAAGGAAGCCTAAGATACGAAAAAATGGCAAGTTCGAAGAAGTTACTTGGGATGAAGCTATCAGTTTTACTGCAAAAAGATTGGGAGAAATAAGAGACAAGTATGGCGCTGATTCTATAATGGGTACTGGTTGTTCTAGAGGTCCTGGAAATGAAGCTAACTATATTATGCAAAAATTTATGAGGGCTGTTATTGGAACAAATAATGTGGACAACTGTGCTAGAGTTTGTCATGGACCTTCTGTAGCTGGACTTGCTAAAGTGTTGGGAAATGGTGCAATGTCTAATAGCATTCCTGAAATTGATAATGCAGACTTGGTATTTATTTTTGGGTATAATCCTGCAGAATCTCATCCTATGGTAGCAAGAAGAATAGTTAAGGCAAGACAAAAAGGTGCAAAAATAGTAGTAGTGGACCCTAGGGTAACAGAAAGTGTAAGAATTTCAGATTTATGGCTTCCGATAAAGGGTGGTACTAATATGGCACTTGTAAACGGTTTTGCCAATGTTCTTATTAATGAAGGTTTATACAATAAAGATTATGTAGAAAAATATACAGAAGGATTCAATGAATATATTAAAGTTATAAAGAAATATACACCTGAATATGTAGAAAAAATAGTAAATGTACCAGCAGAAAAGATTAAAAAAGCTATGGAGATGTATGCTTCAGCTAAAAACCCAATGATACTTTATGGTATGGGGGTATGCCAATTTGGTCAAGCTGTAGATGTGGTAAAAGGATTAGCTGGATTGGCACTACTAACAGGAAATTATGGAAGGCCAAGTGTTGGAATAGGCCCTGTAAGAGGACAAAACAACGTACAGGGAGCTTGTGATATGGGAGCACTTCCAAATAATTTTCCAGGATATCAAAGTGTTACGGATAAAAATGTGAGAGAAAAATTTGAAAAAGCTTGGGGCGTAAAAAATCTTCCAGATAAGATTGGATATCATTTGACTGAAGTACCTAAAGCAGTATTGGAGGAACATAAATTAAAGGCATATTATATTATGGGTGAAGATTGTGTTCAAAGCGATCCAAATTCAAATGAAGTAAGGGAGGCTTTGGATGAGCTTGAATTTGTAGTAGTTCAGGACATATTTATGAATAAAACTACATTACATGCAGATGTAATTTTGCCAGCAACTGCCTGGGGAGAACATGAAGGGGTATATAGTGCTGCAGATAGAGGATTGCAAAAGTTTAACAAGGCAGTTGAACCAATTGGTGAAGCAAAACCTGATTGGCAGATAATTTGCGAGTTATCTTCAGCTATGGGATACAAAATGCACTATAATAATACAAAGGAAATATGGGATGAAATGAGAAGCCTTTCACCTAAATTTGCAGGTGCAACTTATGAGAAAATGGAAACTTTAGATGGCGTACTTTGGCCATGTCCTACAGAAGATCATCCAGGAACTCCTGTTTTGTATGAAAACAATGAGTTTAGTACTCCGAGCAAAAAGGGTATTTTATTTGCTTCTGAATGGAGACCTACAGAAGAATCACCGGATGAGAAATATCCACTTAGCTTGTGTACAGTCAGAGAAATAGGACATTACTCTGTAAGGACAATGACGGGAAATTGTCGTGCTTTACAGCAGCTAGAAGACGAACCTGGAAAAATACAGATGAGTATAGAAGATGCGGAAGAACTTGGAATTAAAACAGGAGATTTAGTTAGAGTATCTTCAAAAAGAGGTTCTGTAGTAACAAGGGCAAATGTTACAGATAGAGTTTTAAAAGGAGCTACTTATATGACTTACCAATGGTGGATTGGTGCCTGTAATGAACTTACAGTGGATAATCTGGATCCTATATCAAAAACTCCAGAATATAAATACTGTGCAGTTAAGGTTGAGACAATAGAAGATCAAGATAAAGCTGAAAAGTATATTGATGATACTTATAAAGCTTTGCGTGAAAAGTTGGGTATTGTAACTGCAAATTAACTTTTATCAAGTGATTCTTAGGTTCAGGTGGAGTTTACTTGTAAGGACGACTTTATCCAGCTGAACCTTATTAACAGTATTCTTAGTGTCTTTAGCACTTAGAATACGTTATCCTTTAGGGGGAGAAATTATCCAGGCGCGTAGCAGTACTTATCCCCCATTTTGGTAGAAAAGCAGATATTCCAAATCTTTGATTTGGCGATAGTCGCTTTCGTTGTGTGCGATGGGGGTGTTAGCAATGGTGCGATTGGATAAAAATAGAGCCAAAATTATAAAATTTTAACTTTTGGCTCTATTTTATTGATTATTTTCAATTTTAGCAGTAAAATTAGATAATAATTTAGTATATTTTTAAAAGTTGAAAACAATGAAAAATTCTCTATAATTGGGCACCTGGAGGATTTGGAGTTAGTGGTGCAACCTGCCAATAGTCGATTAATTATAATCGATTATTGGCAGGTTGTATATAAGGGAAAATTTAGATATTTTTAGGGGGCTTTGATTGTGAAGAAATGTATGAAATCAATTGCTGTTACTGGTCTGTTAACTATTATTTTGGGGACAGGCTGTTCAAATTCTTTATCTTCAAATAAAAATGAACCTGTAATTGGTTTTGTTGCCTATGAATTTAATAATACATGGATAACTGAACTTAAGAATGAGATTTATAAGGTATCTAGTGGAAAAGCTAGAGTTGATATTTGGAATGGAGATAATATTCAAACAGTTGAAAATGACAAGATAAATCTCTTTATAAATAGAAAAGTCAATGTACTTGATATAAATCCAGTGGATGTTAATGCTGCAGGGCAGATTATTGAAAAATGTAAAAAAGCAAATATACCTACAGTATTTGTAAATCGCCAGCCTAAAAAAGAAGATATGGAAAAATGGAATAAAGTTTACTATGTAGGTGCTAAAGCAGAGCAATCTGGAACAATACAGGGGCAGATGCTTGTAAATTATTTTAAAGGCCATCCTACTCAAGATGGCACTATTAGATATATTATGCTAAAAGGGGAAACGAGAAATCAAGATGCTGAAAAGAGAACACAATATTCTATAAAAGCTCTTAAAGATTCAGGTTTTAAGGTACAAAAGGTGGCAGAAGATACTGCTATGTGGGATCGTACAAAGGCTCAGGAAAAAATGACCTCGTTTATCTCGTCATATGGCCCCAATTTTGACTGTGTAATAGCAAACAATGATGACATGGCCCTTGGAGCTGTTGATGCCCTAAAAGCAGCTGGATATTTTAATGGAGGAAAATATGTACCTGTAGTAGGTGTAGATGCTACGGCACCGGCAGTTAAAGCTGTTGAAGATGGCACCCTTTTCGGGACTGTTTTAAATGATGCTGCAAAACAGGGAGATGCTGCTTTTGATTTATCATATATACTTTCCAAGGGGAAAATTCCTGATGAAAGTAATTTTAAGTATAAGGTTACAGATGGAAAATACATCTGGATTGATTACAAAATGATTACAAAAGAAAATGTGCAGGATGCAAAATAGGATTATTAATGGGGGAGAGTATTGTGATAAAAAATGTAAAAGTTAAAACTAAAATTTTTGTAGGATTTAGTATTATTTTGATAATGATGTTTTTAGCTACAATAGGTGCTTTTTTTAATTTTAATTGCATTGAAAAATCTACAGATAGAGTTTCAAAAGATGTTATTCCAATAGGCAATATTATGTCCCAAATTAGCAGTGAACTGATAAATGAAGAGTCAGGAGTCAGAGGTTATATTGCAAGCGATGGAGATAACAGATTTCTAGAGTCCTACGATTCAAGTGAAGAAAATATTCAAAAGGATATAAAAAATATAAAAAATTATTATTATGTAGATGGTAATTTAGCCATTACTATAAAAAATGAAGTTATACCAAATATTCAGGTAATAGATAATTATTTTAGAGATCAAATAAACTTAGTTAAGTTGGGAAAAATTCAAATAGCACGAGATAGACTTCAAGATGGAAAAGTATATATGGATGATTATAAATATGTGTATACTAAACTTAGTAATATGATAAATGAAATTACAAATAATGCATGGACACAGACTAAAAATGCAGGCTCTAGAGCAAAATGGATTATGGGTATTATATTCTTAATAAGTATTGCAGCCAGTATTTTTGCAGCAATGAAAATTTCTAATAAAATTGTATTAAGGCTTGATAAGTGTGTAGATTCCCTGGGACAAATAGCTGATGGAAATTTGATAGTTGAACCTATAAAAATAGAGGAAAAGGATGAAATAGGAGAACTGGCTACTTCAATTAATATAATGGCACAAAATTTAAAAAATATTGTAAGACTGGTTCTAAATGTTTCTAATGAGGTAACAGAAGCTTCAGAAGAACTTTATAATAACGCCCATCAGTTAAACGATACTGTAGGACATGTGAATGATGCCATTATCAAGGTGGCTGAAGGAGCTGAAAATCAATCTAAATCTTCAGGAGAAGCATCTGCAGTAGTTGAGCAAATTTCCGCAAGTTCTGAGGAAGTGGCTGCTAATTCTCAGGAAGTAGCAAATGCTGCAAGTAATGCATCTTCAGCAGCTAAAAAAGGCAGTGATGTTATATTACAGGCTGTTAGCCAGATGGAATCTATTAAAAATTCAACGGAAATAGTAAAAGATTCAGTGGAAAAGCTTAATCGTGATTCTATGGCTATTGGAGAAATTGTAAATACTATTTCAGATATTGCAGATCAAACTAACTTATTGGCTTTAAACGCATCTATCGAGGCTGCACGTGCTGGAGAGCAGGGAAAAGGATTTTCAGTTGTAGCAGAAGAAGTACGTGAACTTGCAGAGGAATCAGGTGAATCTGCAGATAAAATTGCAAAACTTATTCAGCAAGTTAAAGAAAATATTCAAGGAGCTACTGTTTCTATGAAGAGTAGTATGGACAATGTAAATGATGGGACGAAAGTAGTGAACAATGCGGGGAATTCATTTAATGAAATATTAAAGCTTGTAAATGATGTTTCTTTGCAAATTCAGAGTACTTCGGAAACTTTACAGCAGCTTGCAGAAGGTAGTGAACAAATTGTTTTAAATGTAGAGACAATTGATAGGATATCAAAGGACACTGCATCTCAAAGTCAAACAGTATCTGGAGAAACCGAAGAATTATATGCATTTATGGAGGAAATAACTTCTTCTAGTCAGAATTTAGCAAATTTATCTGAACAGCTTAAACGAGCTGTAAATAAATTTAAAATTTAATAAAACAATTTATATGTTGAATAATTGACATAATTGTGATATTATGTCTATATTAAAATTAAAAATAGTGTATATTTCGGTTGGACAAATATTTATTTGTTTTCAAGATGATAATATGACTTTTGGGGTGGAAAGTCCTTTAGGGGAGCTTTCCACTTTTTTAGCTAAAATAAGGAGATTATAATGGAAAAAACTTTATTAGATATAGTATTAATTCTTATATGTACAAAGATAGGTGGAATTATTAGTAGAAAGTTGAAGATGCCAGAGGTTTTGGGTGCACTCATTGCAGGTGTAGTACTTGGTCCTGTTATTTTAAATGTTGTTCAGTATGATGATAATATAAAACTTCTCTCAAATTTAGGAGTAATTATGCTCATGTTTCTTGCAGGTCTTGAGACTAATATTGAAGAATTTAAAAAATCAGGGTTATCTTCTTTTATTATTGCTATGTGTGGTATTATTTTACCTCTTATTTTGGGAACTTTAAGTGCATATATGTTTTTTAATAATTTCCTAGAAAATGTATTTGTTGGAGTTATTTTAACTGCCACCAGTGTAAGCATTAGTGTGGAAACTCTTAAGGAACTTGGTAAGTTAAATACAAGGGCTGGTATAAATATTTTGGGAGCTGCTGTAATAGATGATGTTTTAGGACTTATGCTCATATCTATAGTACTTGCAGTAGCCCAAAGCTCTGGTTCTGGAGCTTCAGCTTCCGGGATGATGTCACTTGTTTTTGTTTTTGTAAAAATAATTTTATTTTGTGGATTTTCTATATTGGGCATAGTGTGTTTACCTAAGTATATAAATAAATTTACCAGGGATGTAAAGCCAGGTAAAGAGATGCTTACTTTTTCACTGGCATTTGCACTTTTAATAGCATGTATTGCAGAGTATCTTGGAATAGCGGCTATCACAGGGGCATATATATGTGGACTTGTACTTTCTTCTATTGAGCATAAAAAGTATTTAGAAAGAAATATCAAAGCAATTTCTTCTGGATTTTTATCACTTATATTTTTTGCGAGTGTGGGCATTGAAGCAAATTTAAAAGGTCTCAATCTAGAAGTACTCATTATTACCTTAGTTATGTTTGTTATTGCAGTTATTGGAAAAATAATTGGATGTGGTGGTGGGGCTAGAGCTCTTAAAATGAGTAAAAGTGAGTCTTTACAAATTGGAGTAGGTATGATCTCGAGAGGTGAAGTTGCTATAATTACTGCAAATATAGGATTACAAAAAAATATTATATCGGAGGAAATATTTCTTCCAACTTTAATGGTTGTAATACTTACTACAATTATAACTCCTGTGCTTCTGAAAGTGGCTTTTTCTCATAAAAAGAATTCTTTATCTGAGCTAGATATTTAAAATTCACAAATTGTGAATTGATTATGATATTAGGAGGTGTTGTAATGATAAGAAGAGGAAATATAAAAGATCTGGACACTATAGTAAAATACAATTATAATTTAGCTAAGGAAACAGAAAATCTGAAATTAAATAAAGAAATATTGAAAAAAGGTGTAAGAACTGCATTAGAAGACAATGAAAATGGAATTTATTTTGTATATGAAAAGGACGACATGGTAGTGGGACAGATGATGATAACTAAAGAATGGAGTGATTGGAGAGGCGGAGATTATTGGTGGATACAGAGTGTATATGTAAACAAAGATTATAGAGGACAAGGAATATTTACACAATTATTTGATCATGTGAAATATCTTGCTGAACGTAGCAATAATGTGTGCAGTTTGAGATTATATGTGGAAAAGAAAAATGAAAGAGCTAAAGATACTTATAAGTCCAAAGGAATGAAAGAAACGCATTATCTAATGTATGAAATTAAAAAATAATTGTTGTTGGGAGATGGTATTGTGTTTAAGAAAATAGGTAAGTTTATTGAGGTAGCTGTGGTGTGTGGATTGCTATTTGTGGGTAAAAATTGCTATGCTGCAGAAAATTATAAAATTTGGAATAACGATGCCACCTCTAATGTAGCCAATAACAAGACATGGACAATAAGTTTTAATAAGAATATTGATATAAATTCAGCAAAAAACTCTATTAAAGTATATGAGCAGGACAATAATCAATCAGTAGCAGTTAATGTAGTGAGTTCAAAATCAGATGTTGTGCAGGTTTCACCTGAAAATCCCTACACTTCTGGCGAAAAATACGTTTTGGTAATAGATAATAACTTAAAATCTACTGATGGCAAGCAATTAAATGAAGGAGTAAAATATAATTTTACAGTAGATGGTCAAAATAGCTCCAATGGTGAAATTTCAATACAAAATTATACTCAGTATTACAATGCTGTAAAGGATGCACTTTCTAATTATAAGGATACTTTAGTTTTAAACATAACAAACTATGATAGAAGTACTTATAATTTAGGTGTCATAGATAAGATTTTGCAGGACAATCCAAATTTAAGAGATTGGTATTCAAGTGCAGGAAGTAATGTTGAAAGTTCCAGTTCTACTAAAATGACTATAAATTTTAAGTATGATGATACTAAGCAAAATTTAATAGCTAAGGAAAATGCAATACAGCAAAAAGTCGATGAAGTAGTAAACAGTGTCACAACACCTCAAATGAAAGACTATGAAAAAGAATTGGCACTTCACGATTATGTGGTAAATAATACAGAATATGATCAAAGGGCAGGTACAGCGGATATGCCTGATGATTCTTATACTGCTTATGGAGTTTTAGTGAATAAAACAGCGGTTTGTCAGGGTTATGCAGATGCTATGGACAGGCTTCTTACAGCTGCTGGTATAGAATGTAAAATGGTAATAGGACAGGGAAATGATGGAGATGGATGGATAAGCCATGCTTGGAATATAGTAAAAATACAGGGTGAATATTATGAACTTGATTCTACCTGGGACGATCCTGTTACAAATGATGGATCCAAGCTCCTTTCACATTCTTACTTCAATATAACTGATTCTCAAATTGCCAAAAATCATGAGTGGGATAAATCAGATTACCCTGCATGTAACAGTACTGACTATAGTTTTGACAAGCTAAATGTGACGGAGAAAGATAGATATGGTAATGATATAAATGTTGTAGATAATTATAATGACTTTTACAATGCATTAAAAAATTATATAACTAGTCAGAGGAAATCTTTTAGTATTAAAATATTAAATTATAATTCTACAAATTACAATATTCCAAAAACTTTAAAGCAAATAGTTACAAAATATAGTATTTATGGAGACTATAATTTAACCTACTATTCAGATGAAATATCAGGTGCAGAAGTTTTCACAATAGTAAAATCTTAATTAAAGAAAGTAAGGTGGTCTCTGACTCCCTTACTTTCTTTAATTGTTACATATACTTCAAATGAATTATATTATTGTAAAGTTTTATATAAACAGAGTTCTTGGCTTCAGGTGGAGCTTTTTTCTCCATCTGAAACTTATTAACAGGATTCTTAGTGCTTCAGCACTTAGAAGGCGTTATCCTTTAGGAGAAATCGTTATCCAGGGGCGTAGCAGCCGTTATGCACAGCATAAGAACTCTAAATCGCTGAAGCTCAAGAGTTCTAATATCCCCCACTTTATAAGAAGATGTGGTATTACGACTGGTAGCCATCGGATAAATGACGTATAATTTATATAAAGGATTTAGTCAGGAGGGAACAAAATGGATAAAAAGTTATGGGAAAAATGTGTTGAATTTCACGGACATTTATGTCCTGGACTTGCAATAGGCTATAAGGCTAGTGAGGCAGCTAAAGAAAAAATGGATATTTCCTTTTCAAAAGATGAGGAAATAGTGTGCATAACTGAAAACGATGCCTGTGGAGTAGATGCAGTTCAGGTGATAACAGGGTGCACAATGGGAAAGGGAAACTTAATTTATAGAGACCGCGGTAAAATGGCATTTAGTTTTTTTAATAGAAAAAATGGTGATGCCCTGAGAGTGGTATTAAAAAATTGGCCGAGAAGTGGAGACAGACAAAAAGATATTGATTATTTGCTAAACTGCCCTTGTGAAAAATTATTTTATTATAAAAAACCAGGATTTTCTGTGCCGGAAAAGGCTAGGTCATTTAATAACATAGTATGTGAAAATTGTGGAGAAGATACAGCTGAACATAGAATTAGAATAATGAATGGAAAAAAGGTATGTTTAGATTGTTTTAAAGAGTATTCAAGGAAAGAATAAATATCTTAATAATATATTAAAATTTTATATTTGGTTATAATTTTATACTTCTTTTATTCATAAATATAGTATATTATATTTATAATATGTATTAATATTTATCTCAACTTTCGCAGTTTAAAAAAATTATGAAGCAAAGCTTCACAAGTTAAGAATTAATAATGAAAAATTAATAGTGAAGGATGATTTTTAGCTGTCGCAAAAAATCTTTAAATTTATATAAATCAGCAATGTTTCGCTTTAGCGAAATGAGTGGTGAAAAGCTTAATCAAAGATTTTTTGTAGTGTAATGGAAAAAAATCCACATTAACTATTAATTTTTCATTCTTAACTATTAATTAAAAAAGTTTTATATGTGCGAAAGTTGGGTATTTATAAAACTAAAAAAAGGAGTTTAAACACATGAAATTTAAAACAATTTTTAGTAAGTTATTGATAGTGCTTATGGCTATAACTGTAGTTTTACCTATTTCAGGAAATAGAGTTTATGCAGATGCCTATAAAGTTGTAACCTTAGGAGGAGATCTAACAGATAGCCAAAAACAAGAAATGCTTAAGTATTTTGGAGTTACTAGACAGGATGCTAATGTAATAGATGTCAATATAGATGAAGAGAAAAAATATTTAGGAGATGTTGCAAGCAGTGATAAAATAGGTACAAAATCTATATCCTGTGCTTATGTAGAACCAACGTCTAGTGGTGGATTAAATGTATCTACAAATAACATATATTGGGTAAGCAGCAGCATGATAAAAAATGCACTGATTACCGCAGGAATAAAAAATGCAAATGTTAAGGCATCAGCTCCTTTTAATGTATCTGGAACAGCAGCTCTTACTGGAATTTTAAAGGGGTTTGAAAATAGTGCAAACGGCGGCAAAATTGATGAAAATAAAAAGAAAGCTGCCAATGACGAATTGGTTACTACAGGAGAGTTAGGTGACAAGATAGGGAAAGACAAAGCTGCTGGTGTAATGAATGATATAAAAACACAAGTAGTTAAAGATAAGCCTAAAACTGAAGCCGGGGTAAGAAAGATAGTTGAAAATGTAACTAATAACTATAATTTAAATTTGAGTACCGGAGATATTGATAAAATAACTAATGTTATGAATAAAATAAATGGTTTAAATTTGAATTTTGGAGATATAAAAAGTCAGTTAGGTAGTGTTGCAGATCAGTTAAAGGGTACTTTATCTAGCGAACAGACTCAAGGATTTTTTGCTAAAATTATTAATGCAGTTAAAAACTTTTTTTCTAATCTATTTTAGTATAGTTTAGAATTGAGAGTGGATAATTGAAAGCTACCATTTACTTTCAATTATCCACTTTAAACTTCTAACTTAAGGTATTTGAAAGAAAATAACAAGTCAAAGATGCGACGAATATTTTTTATCAGACAAGGAGGCAGGCTCCGCAGATAGTGAATCCTATCTAAGGGTTTTACCGACGCAGTATGATAAAAAATAGGCTAGTATACTGACTAGTTATTTCTTTGAAAATGCCTAAACATAATTGGGGGAATAATTTTGGAATATAAAAATTATAAGATGGAAACTTTTATACCTGAGGAATATGTGACAAAACTTCGGGAGAGTTTGAATGATATAGGAGCATTAACTATAGGTGGAAATTATGACAACTGTATGTCAGTTTCTAAAGTTACAGGGTATTGGAGACCACTTTCAGGAGCAAATCCATTTAAAGGAGAAAAAGGTGAAGTAAGTGAAGAAGAGGAATGTAAAGTAGAGTTTTGCTGTAAGAGTGACATAGTGGAAAAAGCTATAAGCACTATAAGAAAGGTTCATCCTTATGAAGAACCGGTTATAAATGTAATACCCCTTTCAAATTTTGTGAAATATTGAAAAGCATGAAGTTCCAGTAACTTCATGCTTTTTAATATATATCATATTTTTAATTTTGAAACTAATCCTTTAAGATTTTCATTTCTTTCTTTAGCATATTCTGAAAGATGCTTAGCTTTCTCTGATTTTTCTACTATTGTGTTAGTTTTTTCAGCAATGGTAGTAGTTCCGTTTGCACCTTCATTTGCAGCAGTTGTTACACCATTTATTATTTCCGATAAGTTTCTAATTGAATCAAGTATTTGGTTTGATGCATCATCAAATTCTGAAACCATGTTTTTAATTGAATTTGCATCTAAACTGTACTTATCTGCTGCGTCAAGCATAGTTTGGTAATCTAGTTTAACGTTATTTGTCATATAATCCATCATACCATTTGCACTTTGTGCAAGATTGTTTACTGAAGCTATTACTTTTTCTGTTATTTGTTTAATTTTTGAAACTGCATTAGAAGAATCATCTGCAAGTTTTGCTATTTCATCTGCAACTACTGAAAAACCTTTACCGGCTTCTCCAGCTCTTGCTGCTTCTATTGCTGCATTAAGAGCTAGAAGACTAGTTTGTTCGGTTATTTCCATTATAGTGTTTGAAAGAACAGTAATTTCATCAACAGATTTTGATTGTTCTAAGGCACTTTTAAGTTTTTCACTTGTTTCTTCATAAATTTCAAGTCTTTTTTTCTCTGATTCTAAAAAGTTTGCCTTCAATTTTTTAGCAGTATCATCAATTTCTTTAGCTGATACCGCACCTTCTTTAGCCTTGTGGGCTATAACTTCCACTGATTTTTCTATTTCATTTGATGTAGCATTCATTTCTTCTGTAGATGCTGCTGTTTCTTCCATAGTTGCTGATAACTCTTCAGTAGTTGAAGCAACATCTTCTATATTTGAATTTAATTCTTCCATATGTTTTACAGTATCTATAACTGCACCCTCTACATTTGAGGACTCTTCTTTGACCCCTAGAACAAGCTCTCCAATGGAACCTTGCATTTTATCAATGGATTTTGCAAGTATACCTATTTCATCTTCCTTATGTAAAAATTCTTCTGGTATTTTTTCAGTAAAATCGGCATTTGAAAGTACTTCCAGGTGATTACATGCCACAGTTACAGGATAAATATTTCTTTTAATAAGAATAAACATTAATGCAATTACTGCTAAGGTAATAATTATAGTCATAAGCATTATTATCCTGAAAAGTTGGGTATATTCAACATACATTTGTTTGTCTGAAATCATTGAGGCAAAGGTCCATTTGTTAGCTACTCCATTTAAAGTTATTGGAGAGTATGCTTTTAGTGATAAAGTTCCTGTAGCTATAGCTTTTTTGTGCGTTTGAAAGCTTTCACCATTAGAGATTTTATCCAAAATGTCTTTTTCGCTTTTATCCAAATCAACTATATTTTTATTCACTAATTCTTGATTGTTACCATTTGCAACAATTTTACCTGTATTTGTAATTATTGATGCATAACCACCCATAGGTTTTGCTTTGTTGACAGTTTGTTGTAGATTTTGGAGTTTAATATCTGCTCCTACCACTCCTAAAAAGTTTCCACTATCATCAAGTATAGGCATTGTTAGCGAAGTGATTAAAGTGTCTTTGCCATTTATTTTATATGTATATGGTTCTATTAAACAAGTTTTTTTAGTTTCCTTTGGAAGAAAATAATAACTTCCACTACTTTCATCATTATAACCTGTGCAAGGTTCTAGTTTTATGCTTCCATTTTCTCGTACGAGATAGGGAACGAATCTACCAGTAGCATCATGACCATCCTTATTTATATAGGAACTATCTTTACCGTCAAATGTATTAGGTTCCCAAGCTGTGTATAATCCTAGTATATCGCTATTTTTTTCTAGTGTAGTTTTTAAAAGTTCAATTACTTGTTCTCTGCTTAAACTTCCTGATTTTTTACAATATAGAACAGTATTCCTTATTCCTTCCACAGTGGTCTGTGATACTTTAAAGTCTCCTTGTATATCTTTTGCGAAAGCATTTGACACCTGCTTTGCTTGTTCACTGGCTTGGTTATAAGAACTTTGTTGAACTTTTTTTAGTGTAACTCCTTCAATAATAGCAATTCCTAAAAGCACTACTATGCCAAGTGTAATACTTAATTTAGTTGCTAGATTTAATTTTTTAAACATCTGTGACTCCTTTCAAATTTTATAGGATAATTAATAACATAATTATCCTATACTTCTGTATTTTTCTTTTACCTATATTTATTCGTTATGTATGAGTGAAAAAATTAGTGTAAATATTAAATTTTGTGTAAAATTTTGTAGATAATTTACATATATCAAGTATAGACAGTGAAATCAAACGGTTGTATAATACATTTAAAGTTAATAAAGAATTCTTATTATCTCGTTGTTATTAAGAAATCTATTTATAGTAAAATTAAATTGTTTATCAGTAGTATTATTTGATAAATAGTATTCATAAGAAACATTACTTTCTTTGGTGTAGTGTTTTTTGCAATTATATTATACCAAAAAGAATTATGTGCTTATTCTGAAGGCTTTCGCCTTAATTTTTATGTGCGAAAGTTGAGTAAGTTACTATGAAAGGAGATGATATATTGAATTTTTTAACCTGCTTTAAAGTACCAGAAGTTGCTAAAAGTATGGCACATCTATTAGTAACTCCTGAGGAAAGAAAAATTATTGAAATTATTGAAGATGATATATATTCTATTAAGGATCTGTCTACTTTAATAGAAAAAAAATTTAATGTAAATGGTGAGGAATTAGTTAGAAAAATGTATAAAAGAGCTGTTCTTAATAAAGTAGAAGTCAGTGATGGTATTTACTATAAAACATCTGAATTTTATGATAGAATTGCTTACTTTTGTCAGTATGAGACAGATATATGGTTATCTGTACCCCGGAAAATAAGGGATGAAATAGATGATTGGTATGTAACTACTTATGCAGAGACAGCAGAGCCTAGAGTAAAAGAAGTAATTGATGGAAAAAAAGATGTAATTGAAAATGCTTATTTTTTTACTCTGCAAGAGACATTAGATTTAATAGACTCTTTGGATAAACAGATATATTCAGTACCATGTAATTGTAATGCTGTATCTCAAAGGTGTGAAAAAGATAAGGATGTTTGCCTACTGTTTGAAACTGGAATTAACACCCAATGGGATAGAGGACATGGAAAACTTCTTACAAAGGACGAAGCAAAAGCAATTGTAGTAAGAGCTGATAAAAATGGATTAATGCACACATCTGAAACGGATCAAGCTATATGTAACTGTTGTGGTTGCTGCTGCTATCCTATAAGGGCTTCAAAGGTTATAGGAACGACGGGCATTTGGCCTAAAAGAAGATATGACATCATATGGGAGGAAAGTAAATGTGTTAATTGCGGAAGGTGTGTAAAAATATGCAATTTTGGAGCGTTTGTTAAAGAGGATAAAAAAATAAGATATGTTGAAGAAAAATGCCTGGGTTGTACTATTTGCAGTTCACAATGCCATGTTAAAGCAATTAAAATTAAAAAAATCTAGAGAGTTTTTATATTTTATAATTTGTATTTTCAATAAGCTAGTTGACTGGATAAACCAGAGATTAATCACATTTAAATAATTTGATTAGTCCCTTTATTTATATTCTATTATTTACAAGCTATGAGGAATTAAAATAAATAATTGTAAATAGGCTATTGACATGAGATTCTATTTATATTATACTCATTAACATAATAAATAGTTAATTGTAAAAACTTAGATAGGGATTAGTAGATTTGTATTATATTTTAAGAGAGTGGTGCAGGGTGTAAATCCACATATAGTATATTTTGAACTCGCCCTGGAGTTGTAGGCTGAATTATAGTAAGCTGAGCCGGCGAAAGCCGTTATTAAATTGAGTAAAAATTTGGATGGTACCGCGACAGACTTCTCGCTCCAAGAGAAGCCTGTTTTTTATATTATCATTTGCGGTATATAAAAAAATTGAAAATAAGAAAACTGTGATAGGAAATAGTAAATGTAATTTATATTTTAAAGAGAGTGGGGAAAGGTGAAAACCCATAGATATTGTACATTGAACTCATCCTTGAGTTATAGGCTGAAATTATAGTAAGCTGTATCGGCAAAATGCCGTTATTGAATTGAGTAATAATTTGGGTGGTACCGCGAACAGACTTCTCGCCCCAAGAGAGGCCTGTTTTTTTATACCCCTCAATATAAAAAAATTGAAATAGAAGTTTTTTTACTGGCCAGCAAAAAACTTGTGTTATATAAAAATTTTAGGAGGTTTTAATCATGAGTAAGATAAATATATTTGATACTACACTTAGGGATGGAGAACAGACACCAAATGTCAGTTTAAATATAAATGATAAACTCACTATTGCAAAACAACTTCAAAAATTATCAGTAGATGTTATAGAAGCTGGGTTTCCAAGAGCTTCGGAAGGAGATTTTGAAGCAGTTAAGGCTATTGCACAAAATATAGAAGGACCTGTTATAGTTGGTCTTGCAAGAGCTGTAAAAGATGATATATGTGAGGCTTGGGAAGCTCTTAAATATTCTAAAAAGCCTAGAATTCATGTTTTCATTGCTACATCAGATTTGCATATGAAATATAAACTTAAAATGGAACCTGATGAAGTTTTAAAGCAAGCAGTGGAAATGGTAACCTATGCTAAAAGTTTGTGTCCCAGCATAGAATTTTCTCCAGAAGATGCTACAAGGACTAGACCTGAGTTTTTATATAAAGTAGTAGAAGCTGTTATAGATGCAGGGGCAGATGTGGTAAATATACCGGATACAGTGGGTTATACTACTCCAAGTGAATATGGAGCACTTATAAAAGGAATTAAAGATAATGTGCCAAATATAGACAAAGCCACAATAAGTGTTCATTGTCACAATGATCTAGGTCTTGCCGTGGCAAACTCCCTGGCAGCTGTTGAAAATGGAGCACAGCAAGTTGAATGTGCAGTAAACGGCTTAGGGGAGAGAGCAGGAAATGCAGCACTTGAAGAAATAGTAATGGCAATTAAAACCAGATCTGATTGTTTTAATTGCGAAACAGGTATTGTAACAGAAGAAATAACAAGAACTAGTAATCTTGTAAGTCATATAACTGGGATGCAGGTTCAAAATAATAAAGCTGTAGTAGGTGCAAATGCCTTTGCCCATGAATCAGGTATACATCAGCATGGTGTTTTAAATTGTAGAGAAACCTATGAAATTATGACACCTGAATCTGTAGGACTTAAGAAAAGCCTTATAGTACTAGGAAAACATTCAGGAAGGCATGCTTTTGTAGAACGTCTTGAAGAACTGGGATATAAGAATTTAGGTAAAGAAAAAATAGATGAAATATTCAAAGAATTCAAAGATTTAGCTGATAAGAAGAAACATGTTTCAGATGAAGACATAGAAAGTCTTGTAAAAAATGAAATTTTCCAGGTTCCTGAAGTATTTAACTTAAAATACTATCAGGTTTCTACAGGAAATACAGTAACATCAACTTCTACTGTGGAAATAGAATATGACGGTAAAAATATAAAAGAAGCTTCCTGTGGTGATGGTCCTGTAGATGCTACTTTTAAGGCTATTGAAAAAGCTATAGGAATAGATGTTACATTAAATGACTATTTTATAAAATCTGTAGGATATGGTAAAGATGCACTAGGAGAGGCTACTATAAAGATTGAAAAAGAAGGCAAAATTTTTTCTGCTAAAGGAGTAAGTACAGATATAGTGGAAGCAAGTGGCAAAGCATTTATAAATGCTATGAACAAAATTCATTATGAAAATTCTCTAAAAAAAGTTGAAGAATGCTAATATATAATATAAATTTTGATAGGAGTTGATAAACATGGGTATGACCATGACGCAAAAAATACTAGCTTACCATGCGAAAATGGATGAAGTAAAGGCAGGACAATTAATAAAAGTTAAATTGGATTTAGTACTTGGAAATGATATAACTACACCAGTAGCTATAAATGAATTTAATAAAATTGGTCTTAACAATGTTTTTGACAAAAATAAAATAGCAATTGTCCCTGATCACTTTACACCAAATAAGGATATAAAATCTGCAGAGCAGTGTAAATATGTTAGAGAATTTGTAAAGAAAATGGAAATCAAAAATTATTTTGAAGTTGGAAGAATGGGAATAGAGCATGCTTTAATTCCAGAAAAAGGCCTTGCAGTTTGTGGAGATGTAGTAATAGGTGCAGATTCTCATACTTGTACCTATGGAGCTTTAGGTGCATTTTCTACAGGAATTGGTAGTACAGATATGGCAGCAGGTATGGCTACAGGGGAAGCTTGGTTTAAGGTTCCAGAAGCTATAAAATTTGTTCTTAAAGGAAAGCTTACTAAATGGGTAAGTGGAAAAGACGTAATACTTCATATTATTGGCATGATAGGAGTAGATGGAGCACTTTATAAATCTATGGAATTTACAGGTGAAGGAGTAAGTTCACTTACTATGGATGATCGTTTTACTATATGTAATATGGCTATTGAAGCAGGGGCCAAAAACGGAATTTTCCCTGTAGATGAAAATACTATAAATTATGTAAAAGAACATTCAAAGAAAAATTATACTGTATATGAAGCAGATAGTGATGCTGAGTACAGTCAAGTTATAGAAATAGATCTATCAAAAATTCGTCCTACAGTGGCATTTCCACATATACCTGAAAATACAAAGACAATTGATGAGGTAGGAGACATAAAAATAGATCAGGTTGTTATAGGTTCCTGTACGAATGGTAGAATAGGAGATTTAAGGGCAGCAGCAAGTATTTTAAAAGGAAGAAAAGTTAATGAAAATGTAAGAGCTATTATTTTCCCTGCTACTCAAGCTATATATCTTCAGGCAATGAAAGAAGGACTTATTGAAATATTCATAGAAGCAGGGGCAGTGGTAAGTACTCCTACCTGTGGACCTTGTCTTGGTGGACATATGGGAATACTGGCAGAAGGAGAGAGGGCAGTTTCCACTACTAATAGAAACTTTGTAGGTAGAATGGGACATATAAAGAGTGAAGTATACCTGGCAAGCCCAGAAATAGCAGCAGCTTCAGCAGTAACAGGTAAAATTTCATCACCAGAGGAGGTAGTAAAGTAATGATAAAAGGAAAGGCAATTAAGTATGGAGATAATGTAGATACAGATGTTATAATTCCAGCTAGATATCTAAACACCAGTGACCATAAGGAGCTTGCTTCTCATTGCATGGAGGATATAGATAAAGATTTTTCCAAGAAAATAAGTAAAGGGGATATAATGATAGCTGGTAAAAATTTTGGATGTGGTTCTTCTAGAGAACATGCACCTATAGCTATTAAAGCTTCTGGAATAAGCTGTATTATTGCTGAAACATTTGCTAGAATATTCTTTAGAAATTCCATAAATATAGGACTTCCTATAATGGAATGTGAAGAAGCTGCAAGAGACATAGATGAAAAAGATGAAGTATCTGTAGATACAGTTTCTGGAGTAATAACCAATATAACAAAAAATAAAACTTATAAAGCTGTTCCTTTTCCTGAATTTATGCAGAAGATTATAAAATCAGAGGGACTTATAAACTATATAAAAGAAGAGGTGGAAAACAAGTGAAGATAGCTATAATACCAGGAGACGGAATTGGAAAAGAGATAATTGAACAGGCAAAAAAAGTATTAAAGGCAGCTTCTGTAAAATATAAATTTGATTTTGAATATGAGGAAGTACTTTTAGGTGGAGCTGCAGTAGATGCAACAGGAGTTCCTCTTCCGGATAAGACTGTTGAAGTTTGCAAAAAAAGTGATGCTGTACTTTTAGGTGCAGTAGGTGGACCTAAATGGGATAGTTTGCCTAGTAAACTTAGACCAGAAGCTGGTCTTTTAGGTATAAGAAAGGCCCTTGGGGTATTTGCAAATTTGAGACCTGCCATACTATTTCCAGAGCTTATATCAGCTTCAAATTTGAAGCCAGAAGTACTTGGAGGCGGCCTAGATATTATGATAGTAAGAGAATTAATAGGTGGGGCGTATTTTGGAGAGAAAAACAGAATAGATATTGAAGGTGGAAAAAAAGCTTGGGATACTATAAGTTATACCAGCTTTGAAATAGATAGAATTACCAGAAAGGCTTTTGAAATTGCAAGAAAGAGAAACAATAAACTTACTCTAGTAGACAAGGCCAATGTACTTGAGAGTTCCAAGCTGTGGAGAGAAGTAGTTGGAAACATAGCAAAGGAATATGAGGATGTAGAAATAAATTATATGTACGTGGACAATGCTTCCATGCAGCTTATAAGAGATCCTAAACAATTTGATGTAATTTTAACTGAAAATATGTTTGGAGATATTTTAAGTGATGAAGCTTCAATGCTTACGGGTTCTCTTGGAATGCTGCCTTCTGCAAGTGTAAGGGGAGATTCCTTTGGATTATACGAACCTGTACATGGTTCTGCACCAGATATTGCAGGACAAAATAAGGCAAATCCAATTGGAACAATCATGAGTGTTGCTATGATGCTTAAGTATAGTTTTAATATGGAACAGGCCTATGTGGATATAAAAAATGCCATATCAAAAGTGCTTGAGGAAGGTTATAGAACAGGTGACATTGCACTTGAAGGATCAAAATTAGTTGGCACAGAAGAAATGGGAGACTTAATAGTTAACAATTTATAATGTAGAGTTTCTAAGTAGAAAGTTTACTTATACCAGCCATATACTAACAAAAATCATCACACTAAAAACTTTTTATAAGTCTAAAGTTCGGTATTTTGAAAATCTAAAGAAGCTTATATAAACTCGTACCTCAGACATATATAAGCTTCTAAGATTTTCTAAAATACCTCACTAAGACTTATAAAAAAAGTTTTTAAGTGTGATTTCTATTTTGTTAGTATATTTTATGTATAAGTTAAAATTTTATTAGAATTACTATAGAATTTATAAATTATGTTCCAGTTATTAAAATAAATGTATATTAAATATTCTATGTGTGATTTAATTTTTCCCAATATAATTGTATATTGGGAAGAATAAATATCATTAACAGTATGACAATTATTTAAAATTGAAGTACATCCTACTATGATTATCCTTTCATGAGAAGTATTTTTCTCAAGTATATGGGGTTTGTTAACAGGGCTCCAGCTTGAGTAGTTATTAATATATTTTCAATAGTTGAGCTAAAACCTATAGCGTTTCTAACTTAAAAATAAAACTTATACGCAGAAATATTTTACAATAAATAAACACATTTAAATATTTTGTGTATAAGTCTTAGTAGAAAATTTGTAAAAAAACTTAGACCTTTTGAATTGCTTGAGGTACGAGTTTTCAAAAGGCCTTAGTTTTTATAAATTTTCTTCTTAGACTTATCAAAATATTTAACCGTGTTTGTGGTTGTAAAAATATTCGGAGTATAAGTTTTATTTTTTGCTTAGAAATTCTATAGAGTAATTTACCTCAATTGATAGCTATATTGTCCATCTTCTTCAACATTGTAAAAATCAGAATAATCTATGTCAAAAATATTTTTATGGATATTGCTTATATTTACTTTATTTTTTATTAGATATCCTAGTACGCCGCAGTAAGATATATCTCCAACTAGAAGTGCACCATAGATTACTCCATCTTTGTGAACTATTTTTTGATAAACTCCATCTCCTTCTAATGTATCCACAGCATAACTTTCATCTGCTATATTTACATTACCAAGGGATACGCATGGAAGGTTAAATAAATTCATTGAGTTCTTCATGCCAAAAGTGTCATTTAACTCTTTATTTATACCTACCATGTTGTAAGCAGCAGTCATTCCCTGTTTTACAGCTATAGGCCATATAGGAGCAGTAAAAGTAACATCTCCGGCAGCATATATATTATCTACAGTGGTTTTACAATGTTTGTCTATGACAATGCCTTTTTCAACTTTTATCCTGCTGTCTTTTATAAAGTTTACATTTGGTCTAACACCAGCAGCAACTATTATCATATCGCAATCTATAGCAGTTGAATTTGATAGTACGGCTTTACTTACAAAGCCATCTTTATTTAAAACTACCTCTTCCAATTTAACTGAAGTAAATACATCTATACCTTTTTCTTTTAACAACTTTTCATATATAGAGGATGCGGCTTTATCCAGTTGAAGTGGGAGAATTCTATCTCCCATTTCTACAACTGAAATCTTTATATTTTTTACCATAAGCCCTAAAAGAGCATCAATTCCTACAAGACCTGCACCAAGTATTACTACTCGTTTTGTGCTTTTAAGTTTGTCTTGTATAGCAGTTACATCTTCAAAATTTCTGAGGGAGTATACTCCTTTAGCTTCTCTTAAATTTTTAACTGGGGGAATAAAGGAGGAAGCACCAGAAGCTATAAGGAGTTTGTCAAATTTGAAGCTGCTGTTGTCTTGAAGTAAGACTTTTTTCTTGTCAATATCAATATTGCTTACATCTGCATCTTTTATCCATTCTATATTATTTTTTTCAAAGAAATCAGGGTCTACAAAATTTATGGTCTCTAAATTTCTACTTCCCTCAAGTACTTTGTGGAGTATACATCTTGAATAAACTGCATCATCCTTTGAAATAATGGTTATTTTAGAGGATTTATCTAACTTTCTTAAAGTTTTAGCAGCATTTATTCCAGCAGCACTGGCTCCTATTATCACATATTTTGTATGAAAAAATATTTTTATCGTTAAACCACTCATAGGAGATTTGCCTCCTTTTCAATATAAATTGCTCCTGTTGGACAATTTTCAACGCATCTAGGTGTATCTCTGTCACCACACAGGTCACATTTAACTACTTTACTTTTGGTCTGAGTATCTGGTTTCAATACTCCGTAAGGACAGGACATGACGCACATAAAGCAGCTGGCACATTTATGCTCATCATAGGATACTATACCACTTTCAGGATCTTTAGTCATGGCACCGCTCATACATGTCATTACACACTCAGGTTCATCACAGTGACGGCAAAATATAGGAAGTTTGTTTCCACTATCATCTTTAGATATATGATTTCTACTTTCAAGAAATTTATTGCTAAGATCCAGATCATAAAAAGATTTCCCATTTTCATTGTGTTCTGCCATACAAGCTAAAGTACAATTTAAGCATCCGGTACATAAATCCTTATTTATCATTATTCTTTTCATGAGATCACCCTCTAAATTTTAATTAAGACCTAAACTTTTTCTTCTTGCAAGTATGGTTTCTTCTAATTTATCTGCAGCTTTTATTACATCGTCTTCTATTATAAGCTTGCCGCCTGTTAGATTTTCCATATCTTCACATAAAACTTTTGTTACCACTTTGCTTCCGCCAATGAAAGGAGATATAGCAAGGTGAAGTGGTAATCCAAGGGCAAGACCAAAACTTCCATCTGCCAATGCTTGTTCTTCAAGCCATTGAGGTGCAGAAAGTACAAGTGGAAGCTGTGGAATATCTATTTTTAGGTATTCTGCTAGTTCTTTTGCTACAATTTCCAATCTTCCAATAGCAAGACATGGACCAAAATTTAGTACAGGTGGTATTCCTAGGCTCTTACATACTTCTTTTAAGCTATCTCCTGCAAGTTCAGCAGCTCCTGGAGACATAAGTCCTACATTTTCAAGTCCACCACTTGAACAACCTGCAGAAAGCACAATTATATTTCTCTTTATAAGTTCTTTTGTAAGTTCTACTGTAAATACATCATGACCTTTGGCAGTTAAGTTTGAACAACCTACTATTCCAGCAACACCTTTAATTTTTCCAGCAGCAATTAAGTCTACTAGGGGCTTCCAGCTGCCGCCTAAGAAGGATTTTAAGGAACCTTCACTTACACCTGTTATGACGTCATCAAAGCCATGGTTTTTAGGAATATTCATTGTAACTTTAGATCTTCTTTCCTTATAACTTTCAATAGCTGTATCTATAACATGATTGCTTATTTTTTCTCTATCTTTAAAAGAGTATTCTACATATTCTGCATTTGATTTTTTAGAAACGTCATCTAGGCATATCATTTTAACCATGAACTTATCAGCTATTGGCTCGATGCCAGGAAGAGTACAGTTGAATTCAGATACTATTGCATCTATACCTCCAGTTGCTATTAAGGCTTCACTTGTAAAGTTATTTCCTGCATGACCGGAGAAAACATCAGTATAGTATTTACCTCTTAACTGTAAATCCTGTCCTACACAGGTACATCCAACTAGTTTGAATCCTTTAGCACCAACTGCTTGAGCTTTTTTTACAGCTTCAGGTTTTACAAGTTCTTCTTGAAGATGGGCAATCATGGAGTGTTGGTGGCCTGTTATCATTAAATTTATATAATCCGTATCTACAACTTTAAAACCAACTTTTGCAGGTCTTATAGCAGGTTCACCTAAAACTATGTCATTTAATAAATTTGTAAGGGTAAGTCCATAAATTCCAGTGGATATTCCAAGTTTTAAACAATTTAAAAGCATATCTACAGGGTCACTGTTTAGATTTGTAGAAGTTTTTACTACGCCATCAAAAACTTCTGATTTTGCACCGCCAGGCATTATATTTAATTTGTTCCAATTTTCTAGTCTAGGTGCATAAGCTAATTTGTTTATAACTTCCATTTTTTCGAATTTTGGTTTGTATAAGTCCTTTAATACGGCATCAGCTACTAGTACAGCCTTTTTATGTGGGTCAGATTCTGTTATACCTAATTTTTCTGCCAGTGTATTGAGAGCATTCATTCCTTTTATCTCGCCGCCGGTTTCACCTACGGATTTTACGTTTCTAGCTGTATTTTCGACTATATGAATATAACATCCACTGCCGGCAGCTACAGCTCTAAGAAAGTTTCTTGCAACCATGGTATCAGCACTAGCACCACATACTCCTCTTGGAGCTTTAGGTGTTATCCTACAGGGACCGTTTGCACAGAGTCTACAGCAGACTCCTAGCTGACCAAAACCACATTTAACACTTTGGCTTTCTACCCTATGATGAGAAGTTTCTACACCATCTAGAGAACCTATAAACTTTTCAAGTACCTTATCTGCTGACTTACAAATTTTGTTATTTGACATAATAAAACCTCCAAACTATACTATTTAAGTATACTATTAAATTATTAAAATTACTGATTAAAACTAAATTTATCAGATGCTTACCATCTATAATACCCTCATTCTGAGAGTTAACAGGTGATAGGCTCCTGGATAAGTTCTTTTCTTAAAGGATACCGTATTCTAAGTGTTAAAGGCACTAAAAATACTGTTAATAAGACTCAAAATTATAATAATTTGATAATATTGATTAATATTACTTATTTACAAGTATAACTAACTAGAAAATAATTGTTATCCGATAACAATAATATAAACCTTTTCGGTTTTCTTGTCAATACAAAATATAAAATAATTCTTATTTGATTGAAAATTATTGTATATTGATATAATAGAAGAGTAGAAGTATTAAAAATTAAGGAGTAAAAACATATGACAAAAGTTTTGTTTAATGAATTAGGTATAAATGAGGAAATAACAGAAGGACTAAAAAAGGAAGGAATTGAATATGCTGCAGAAATACAGTATAAGGCCATTCCAGAAGCTCTTTTAGGTAAAGATGTAGTAGGAGAATCAGAAACGGGTAGTGGAAAAACGTTAGCTTATATTGTTCCTATATTTCAAAAAATTGATTTTGAAAGTAAAGATGTTCAGGCATATATACTTGCGCCCACACATGAACTTGCGATCCAGATACATAATGTAATAAAAAACTTAGCTTGCAATTCAGATATTCCAGTTAGGTCTGCAGCTATAATAGGAAATGTAAATATAAAAAGACAGGTGGAAATTTTAAAAAATGAAAAGCCGCATATAGTGGTGGGTTCCACAGGAAGAATACTTCAACTTATTAAAATGAAAAAACTAAAATCCCATAATGTCAAAATCATTGTAGTAGATGAAGCAGATAAACTTCTAGATAAGAACAACATAAATGATGTTAAAGCTATAATAAAAACTACATTAAAAGAAAGACAATTAATGTTTTTTTCAGCTACAATAGATGATAGAACTTTAGATATAGCAAGGGACTTAATGAAAGATTACAAATTTATAAAGGCAGAACAAAAAACTTCTATGAATGAAAATATAAAACATATGTGTTTTATGTGTGAAAGAAGAGATAAAATATTAATTCTAAGGAAACTTGTGCATATATTAAATCCAAAGAGGGCTATTGTATTTGTAAATAAGCCAGATGAAATAGAAATACTTACAGAAAAATTAAAATATCATAAATTAAGAGCACAAGCTATATATGGAGCTGAAGACAAGAAAGTGCGTAAAAGAGCTTTGGAAAGTTTTAAATTAGGTAAAATTAATTTACTAGTAGCTTCAGATATAGCAGCAAGAGGACTTGATATAGATGATGTAGATTATGTTTTCAGTTATGATATACCAGAAGATCCCGACAATTATTTACATAGATCAGGGAGAACAGCAAGAGCTGGCAAAGAAGGTACGTCTATATGCATAATCACAAATAAAGAGCAGAAATTATTAAAACAGTATGAAAAGTCATTTAATATAAAAATAGATTTAAAAGATATATACAAAGGAAAAATAATAGAACATAGATAAAAAATTTTTTATACACAGGGGGATTGTAATATTGGTTACATTAATTAAAAATACATTAAAAGAATTTGAAAGTTTAGAAAAAGCTATATTTGAAGCTGAAAATACTAAAGAACCTTATTGGATTGATATAAATATGCCGCAAGAACATGAGTTTTCAATATTAAAAAAACATTTTCATTTTCATCCTATTACAATTCAAAACTGCACGCAAAAAATTAAAAGATCTAAAATTCATGATTATAATGAATATCATTTTATAACCATTACATCAAGTGGAGATTTAGTAAAAGGATTTTTCCCTTATAAAAATATACATATATTTATAAATAAAGACTTTATAATAACGATTCATTATAATGAAAATAAAATAATTAAAAAAATATTTACTGAATTAAAGAAAAAATCAAATGCATGCATTAAAGGTACTGATTTCATACTATATAATATTTTAGATGAAATTGTGGATCAGTATTTTATATTGACGGATAAGCTGGAAAATCATATAGATATTTTAGAGGAAAAAGCAATGATGAGACCTGTTCAACAAACAGCAGCTGAAATAATGAAATTGAAAAAAAACATTATGAAATTAAGGCATACAGTATCTCCAATTAGAGAATTGTTAAGTACATTATTGAGACATGATGATATAATCTCTGAAACTAATAGAATATACTATTCAGATATATATGACCATATTTTAAGAATATATGATTTAATAGAATCAGAGCAAGAAATGATAACATCTTGTTTGGAATTGTATTCATCACAGCTTTCAAATTCCATGAACAAGGTAATGAAACTTTTAACCATTATTACTACAATTATGATGCCTCTTACAATAATAACAGGGGTGTATGGAATGAATTTTGAATACATGCCTGAATTACATTGCAGGTATGCTTATTTTATAGTTTTATTTGTAATGGCACTTATTACAATATGTGAGATAATATTCTTTAAGAAAAAAGGTTATTAAAGTTTGCAAAAAATGATCTTAGTGATGAAAAGTCACTGAGATCATTTTTTTAAATCCTTATAAAATCCTTAAAATTAGTATTTACAATTAACGTGAATTGATAAGGGAGGATTTATAAAGATGGAAAAATACATTTTACAAACAAAAAATTTATGTAAAAATTTTAAGGGACAGCTAGCGGCAAATAATATTTCGTTTGCAATAAAAGAAAATTCTGTTTATGGATTGCTTGGTCCTAATGGTGCCGGAAAATCTACTACATTAAAAATGATTACAGGGATACTTAAGAAAACTTCAGGTGAAATTATTTTTGAAGGACATCCCTGGAGCAGAAAAGATTTAAAGGATATTGGGGCACTAATTGAAGCTCCTCCACTATATGAGAATTTAACTGCAAGGGAAAATCTAAAGGTCAGAACTACACTACTTGGACTTAAGAAATCACGTATTGATGAAGTACTCCAAACGGTTGATTTAACAGACACAGGGAAAAAGCGTGCAGGTCAATTTTCCATGGGTATGAAGCAGAGACTTGGAATTGCTATTGCACTACTTAATCATCCTAAACTTTTAATTTTAGATGAACCTACTAACGGACTAGATCCTATTGGTATTCAAGATTTGAGAAATCTTATTCGTTCTTTTCCAGAGCAGGGTATAACAGTTATTTTATCTAGCCACATATTGTCTGAGGTAGAGCTTATTGCAGATCACATTGGAATTATTAGTAATGGAATTTTAGGATATGAAGCAAAAATTAATCCGGGTGAGGATCTAGAATCACTCTTCATGGAAGTAGTTAAAAAATCTAAAAGGGAAATGAGGTAATTAAAATGAGTTCATATTTGAAGGCAGAGAACTTAAAGTTAAAAAGGACGATGACTAAAAAACTTGTTTTGATTTTCCCAATTGTCACACTTTTTTTTGGTTTTATGACAGGAGTTTATTATCAATTAAATACATTTAATTGGTGGTACATGCTTATGCTGCCGGGAGGTGTTTCACTTTTCTGTGCACTTGTAAATCAAAAAGAAGAAAAAAAAATTAAATATAGAGCGGTTTTCTCTATGCCTATTGATTTAAAAAAAGTTTGGATTTCAAAGGTTATTCTTATAGCTGTTTATGTTTTATTTTCTTGCATTCTTTTGGCGTTAGGAGTTGGTATAGTAGGAAAATATGTCTTGCCAAAAGTTATTTCAAGTTTTGCTTTAAATTCTATAGTTACTATTCCAGGTATAAATGCAATTACAGCAGCTATTGTTATTGCAATAACGTCACTATGGCAAATTCCACTTTGTCTATTTTTAGCTAAGAAATTTGGGTTTTTTGTACCGGTTATTTTAAATGTTGCAGTAGGTATAGGCCTTAATGGAGCGATGGCTGTGAAATCCATCTGGTGGCTGTGTCCGTATAGTTGGACGAGTCGTCTTATGTGTCCTATACTCGGTATACTTCCAAATGGGCAGTTGCCAGTAGGAAAAGATACAATAATGCTTAGACCAGATGTTATTCCAGTAGGAATTGTGTTATCTATTTTACTATTTGTTGTACTACTTACTGTTACATCAAGTTGGTTTAAAAATCAGGAGGTGGTATAAAATGTTGTCATTATTTAGAGCTTTATGGGCTGACTTTCAAAAGCTAAAACATACTCAAATATTTTGGATTCATATTATAATTCCGATAATAGGTGCATTATTTTTTCTTGTCTGTTACAATTTATTTAACAAGGTAGAGACTATTGAAAAGCACGTACTTTATTTTGAATTACTTGGCATTGTGTTTCCACTTCTAATTGGAATAATTTGCAGCATGGTTGTTTCACAGGAAGAACAAGCAGGTCAATTTCAAGTGCTGCTCGGCAGCACAAAATCAAGAAGTATTTCATGTTTAAGTAAGCTGCTTACCTTGATTTTTATGGGAATATTTTCTTTATTTTTAGCTCTTGGTATAGTACTTTTTGGACTAAAATTGTTTTTATATGTATCCAACGTTCCTTATTTATTATATTTTCAGGTGTTTGGATGGCTTATTTTTAGTAATATATTTATTTATATATTAAGCTTTTTTGCCAGTTTAAAGTTTGGCAGGGGAGCATCTATTTTTCTAGGAATTGCAGGAATGCTTATTGCTGCGCTAATGATTACAGGACTGGGAGATAGATGCTGGATGTATCTTCCCTGGGCATGGGGTGTAAGGTTTTGTGATTTTGCTACTTTGAATTTTATGTCTTCAGCTATGCATAAAGAAATTCCTTATCTTTTACATAATATTCAAAAAGCATCGTGCATTACAGGTGCATATACTTTGGGAATATTGATGCTGCAACTTTTATGGTTTGAGTTTTGGGAAGGACGTAAGTCTGAAGAATAATATTTTTATACAGATTAAAAATATTGCAATGCAATATTTTAAATAACAAAGTACAAAGTTCAAATATCAGATAAGGATAATTTTCTTCCTGACGTCAGAAAATATTAAAATTATAGGTTTCCTGAGGTACGAGGGAAATCATCTTTATCTGTTCTTTGCTATTTTTACTTTGTTATTTAAAAAAATTTGTATATTAGAAAGTTGAGTTCTTAACTAATTCGAGGGGGGATAGCTATGGCCAAGATTCTTGTAATAGATGATGAAGAGGACATTTTAGTACTTGTAAAAAATGTTCTTGCGAAAGATGGACATGTTGTTACAATTATCAATAATCCAAAAAAAATTCTGCTTAATGAATACGCAAAATATGATCTTATTTTATTGGATGTTATGATGCCGGATATAGATGGTTTTGAGTTATGTGAGAAAATTCGTGACATAGTGGACTGTCCAATTTTGTTTTTAACTGCTAAAACTATGGAAAATGACGTAATGTTTGGACTTGGAATAGGTGGTGATGATTATATAAAAAAACCTTTTAGTACAGGAGAACTTCGTGCTAGAGTAAATGCCCACCTGAGGAGAGAAAAAAGAGAAAAGCACAATATGATTTCTATCTCTGGTATGAAATTCAATTTGGCAAGCAAGGAAATTATTATAGAAGATAAAAAGGTACCTATGACAAAAAGTGAATATGCTATTTGTGAATTTCTTGTACGCAGCAAGGGACAGGTGTTTACAAAAGAGCAAATTTACGAAGCTGTATACGGATATGAAAGGGAAAGTGACAGCTCAGGGATTGCAGAGCATATAAAAAATATAAGGGCAAAGCTTGCTATTTTTGATTTATCTCCAATTAAAACGGTTTGGGGGATTGGCTATAGATGGGAATAAATAAAAAACCAATTACAATGAGAAGAATTTTTTTTAGATATTTAGTAACTTTAGCTATTACATTTATCATTGTTTCAGCATTGTATTTTGAATTTGTTTTTTTGCTTATAAAGGCTAACGTATTTTTACCTGCAAATTATAGTGAAAATCTAGCTTTAAATGTAAAATCTAAACTTCAATCAGCACAGACTATAACAGAAAATATGATCCCTAAAGGATGTAAATTTGTTGTTTTTGACAAAAGTTATAGAGTAGTTAAAACAGATTTAAATTCTAAAGATTTAGATGAAGCAAAAAGATATGCGAAGGGAGAGGGATATAATAACCATTGGGCGACGAAACAGTATTATATCATACAAAGAAAAAATGGTTTATGCATACTTCAGTATTATATTATAATGAGATACAGTTCTGACTTTTTAAATAGTAATTTACCTAATCCTCAAGGAATGTTTGTTTTAATGTATATTTTTTTATTTGTTACCATTATTTTTATAATTTCAACAATTTATGCACGAAAGCTAAAAAAACAGTTAAATCCCTTACTTGAAGTATCAGAAAAAATTAAACAACAGGATTTGGATTTTGAGATAACTCATTCAAGGATAAAAGAATTTGACAGTGTTTTATTGTCACTGTCAGATATGAAAGAGGAATTAAAAAAATCCCTAAAAGAGCAGTGGCATATTGAACAGGATAAAAGAAAGCAGATTTCAGCTCTTGCCCATGATATAAAAACACCCCTTGCAGTTATTAAGGGCAATGCAGAATTATTAATAGATTCACCTTTAAATGAGGAACAGAAGGAATATACAGCATTTATTCATAAAAATTCTAATCAAATTGAGAAATATATAAAAACACTTATTGAATTATCTAAAGCAGAAGAAGGCTTTTGCATACAGCTAAGTAAAGTGAACACAGAAAAGTTTGTAGAAAATATTCATAATCAATTAAATGCACTTGCATGCACAAAAAAGTTACAAGTTGAATTTGAGGAAGAGTGTTTGCCGCAAGAAATTATAATTGATCAAAATTTACTATACAGAGCAATTATGAATGTCATTTCTAATGGTGTGGATTACTCACCAGATAATGGTAGAATTTTTTTTAAAGCCGCAGGTTTTCAGGATAACATATGTTTTACTATTACTGATAGTGGTAAAGGCTTTTCAAATAGAGACATTAAATTTGCTGCAGGACAATTCTATATGGGTGATAACAGCAGAACGTCTAAAACACACTATGGTATGGGATTATTTATTGCCTGTTCTATCTTAAAACAGCATAAAGGAGAGATCCATATTGATAATTCACCTATTACAGGAGGAGGGCAAGTTACTCTTCAAATTCCAGTACAATAAAATTTATATGACATTTTTTGAAAATAAATTTGCATAATTTAAATATTACTTATATAATAATTTTGAAGTTAACTACCTTCTTTTTCGAGAAGGTTTTTTTTCGTAAATATGATGGAAATATAGAATTATTAATTATGAATATAAATATTTGAAAGGGGAAATTTTATGGAGGGCAAAGAAAGAAATGTCTATGATGTAAACTCCTTAACTTCATTGGAGAAACTTGAACCAGTACGTGTTAGACCGGGAATGTACATAGGCTCAACTGGCAGTAAAGGTCTCCATCATTGTATATGGGAGCTTTTGGACAATGCTATAGATGAAATTTCCAATGGATTTGGAGATAGGGCATATGTTACCTTAAACAAGGATGGCAGCGTATCTGTACAGGATAATGGAAGAGGAATACCTACTGGAATTCATCCTGTAAAGAAAAAAAATGGAGTGGAAATGGTGTTTACCGAACTTCATACAGGAGGGAAGTTCAATAATTCAGTGTACAAGACTTCAGGAGGTCTTCATGGTGTAGGGGCAGCAGTAGTGAATGCGCTCTCTACCTGGATGGAAGTAGAGGTCAGACAAAAGGGTCATGTATATAAACAAAGATTTGAATATGCTTATGATAAGTCACTAAAGAAGAATATGCCAGGAACACCAGTAACGGCTATTAAAGTAATAGGAAATACAGATGATACTGGTACAAAAGTAACCTTTATGCCTGATAACAAAGTATTTTCTACAACCGATTTTAAAATTGATGTAATAGATGAAAGGTTAAAAGAATTAGCTTTCCAAAATAAAGGTATAACTTTAAAATTAATTGATAATACAGGAGAAGAAAGAGTAGAAAGGGAGTACCATTCAGAGAGGGGACTTCTGGATTTTATAGATTATTTAAATGAGAGTAAAACACCTATTCATAAGGATCCAATATTATTTGAAGGAGAAAGAAAGATAAATGATTTAAGTATGTATGGAGAGGTGTGTATGCAATTTACAGATTCTACTACCTATCATATAGCAAGTTATGTAAATAATATTCCTACAACAGAATCGGGAACCCATGAAAGTGGATTTAAAACAGGTATGACCAGGGCTTTTAAAGAATGGGCTAAAAAATTAAATTTACTTAAGGAAAAAGATAAGGAATTTGAAGGAGACGACTTAAGAGAAGGGATGACAGCTATAGTTAAGATAAAAATAACTAATCCTATATTTGAAGGTCAAACCAAAACAAAGCTTGGAAATACAGAAGCCTATACTATGATGAATGATCTTGCCTATACAAAGCTTTCAGAATGGATAGAAGATAATAAAGATATAGCATCTGCTATAATAAATAATGCTCTCCATGCTGCGGCAAGAAGAGAGAAGATAAAAAAGATAAATGATGCGGAAAAGAAAAAGATAGGTAAAGGTGCGGCCCCTCTTGCAGGAAAAGTTGCCGTATGCACATTAAAGGATTCTTCAAAATGTGAATTTATAGTAGTTGAAGGTGATTCTGCGGGAGGCTCTGCAAAACAGGCTAGAGATAGAAGATTTCAGACTATAATGCCTTCTAAGGGTAAAATTATGAATACGGAAAAACAGAAGCTCGAAAACGTCCTTGGAAGTGAAGAACTCAAGATATTTAATACTGCTATAGGTACTGGAATACTTGAAAATTATAATGAAAGTGATTTAAGATATGATAAAATTATAATTTTAAGTGATGCAGATGTAGATGGATATCATATAAGGTCCCTTTGGATGACTTATATATATAGATATATGAGACAGCTCATTTCAAATGGTCACCTTTATATAGCACTGCCGCCCCTTTATAAAGTATATAAGCAGAATAAAGGCAAAGAGGTAATTAAGTATGCCTATAGTGATGAGACACTGCCAGATGCAAAAAAGAAAATAGGAAAAGGTGTGCTTGTACAGAGATACAAAGGACTTGGTGAAATGAATCCAGACCAGCTCTGGGAAACTACTTTAAATCCTGAAACGAGAACACTGCAGCAAATAACTATAGATGATGCTGCTAAAGCTGAAAAGATGGTATCACTTTTAATGGGAGATGTAGTTGCACCTAGAAAAAAATATATGTATAAATATGCACAATTTTAGATAATGCACAATTCGCAGTTAATGAAATTTAATTATATAACCTTATAGCTTAAAGTGAAAGAATCGGAGGAAATGGATTTGGTTAAGAACACAGTAATTCCAAAAGATAACAATATAATAAAAATTCCTATAGAAGAAGCTATGCCGGACAATTATCTTCCTTATGCAGTAGAAGTGGCAAAGGACAGGGCACTTCCTGATGTCAGAGATGGGTTAAAACCTGTACATAGAAGGATAATATATGGTTCATATATGTTAAAGGCTTTTCCAGACAAACCATATTACAAGTCTGCAAGGATAGTAGGAGACATCCTTGGAAAATATCATCCTCATGGAGATACTTCCGTATATGACGCCATGGTAATACTAGCCCAAGATTTTACAACTAGGATGCCAATTATAGATGGTCATGGAAATTGGGGAAGTCAGGATGGAGATAGTGCAGCTGCCATGCGTTATACAGAAGCAAGACTTACACCTATTGCTATGGAAATGATAAGAGATATAGAAAAAGGTGTAGTAAATATGGTGGACAATTATTCTGGATCTGAAAAGGAACCGGAAGTTCTTCCTGCAAGATATCCCAACTTACTTGTAAATGGAGCTTTTGGAATAGCTGTAGGTCTTGCCACTAACATACCCCCACATAATTTGAGAGAAGTAATAGATGCTACTGTAGCATATATTGATAATAGAGATATAACTGTAGAGGAACTTATGAATTACATAAAAGGACCGGATTTGCCTACAGGAGGAATAATTATAGGTAAAAAATCTATGATTTCAGCCTATGAAACAGGAGAAGGAAAAGTTACATTAAGGGCCAAGACTTCCATAGAGAAATTGGACAGCGGAAGACTTGGAATAGTTATTACAGAGTTTCCTTATAGAAGGAGTAAGGCAAAATTACTTCAGGTAATTTCTGAAATGACTGCAGACAAAAGGTATGCAAGGGCACTAGAGCCTATATCGGATATAAGAGATGAATCTGATAGAAGTGGTATAAGAGCAGTAATAGAATTTAAAAAATCTACAGATATGAAATTGGCTCAGAAGATTTTAAAATATTTACTGAAGAAAACGGACCTTCAATGCAATATATCTTTTAACATGGTAGCATTAGGAGATGGAAAGCCAATAACTATGGGATTAAAACTCATATTGAAATATTATGTGGAATACCAAAAAGAAATCATAACAAAGAGAACTAAAAGGGAATTGGAAGAAGCAAAAAAGAGATTTCATATTGTAGAGGGATTTATAAAAGCTCTGGGAATAATGGATGAAATTATAAAGACTATTAGAAGTTCTAAATCGAAAAAAGATGCGGCTTCAAACCTTATGGAACAGTTTGATTTTACATACCCCCAGGCGGAGGCTATACTGGAGCTTATGCTGTACAGGCTCACTGGACTTGAAATAGATTCTTTTGAAAAAGAACATGAAAAACTTTTGAAAGTTATAAAAAAACTTACTAAAATATTGGAAAGTGAGAAGGAAATTCTGAAAGTTATAAAAAAAGAACTTATTGAAGTTGGAGAAAAATATGGAGACGATAGAAGAACTGCTATTGTTGAAGAAGATGAGAAGGCAAAAATAGATGTAGATGAAATTATAATAGATGAAGATATAGTTATTACTATGTCAAAAGAGGGATATATAAAGAGGACCTCTTTAAAAAGTTATAATCGCTCTAGTGGAAAAGTTGAAGACATAGAATATAGAGAAGGAGATTTTAACGAGTATTTCATAAATTCCAGCACAAAAGATACCCTTATGTTCTTTACAGATTCCGGTGATATGTATAGGATTAGAGGAATGGATATCCCTGAGTTTAAGTGGAAGGAAAAAGGAGAAAAGCTGGATAATTTAATAAAGGGAATTGATTTAGAAAAAAATCATATAACTGCAGTATATAGTATAAAAGATTTTAATTTGCAAAAGGATTTTGTGTTTTTTACTAGCATTGGTGGAATAAAGAGAACAGGAATTGAGTCATTCGTCACAAATTATACAAAACTTATGGCATTGAAATTAAAAAATGGGGAAAAACTTATAGGGGTAGAACTTGTTGATAGAAGTGCAAATGTAGAATTTATAAAAGTAGAAACTAAGTCCGGACTTGAGTTTACAGTAAGAAGTCCAGAAATTAATTTAGAAGATAGAAATATAGTTACTACACCACTTGTTACATTACAAGGGGAAGATTTTGCGGTAAAGATGGATTTTTCAACAGAACCAGAATATAAAGAGTTTTACATAAACATAAATAAGTCTGGAATAATTAAAGTTTTAAATTCAGGAAAATCTTCTAAAAGTGTGTTTACCAATTCTTCAAGTTACATATTGATATTTACATTAGATGGAGAAGTTCTTTCTATACCTGCTTTTATGCTTCAGAACGTAGATAATAGTGGCATAGATATTAAGGTACTTATGAAGAATATAGACGTAGGTAACATATTAAAGATAATTTCTGTGGAAGACTTTGATTGTGGATATGTATACTTTTTTACCCAATATGGTATGGTAAAAAAGACCGCATTAATGGAATTTAAGCAGATTGCTGGATGTTCTACTGCTTATAAATTTAAGGATAAAAAAGATTCTCTTGTAAATGTAGAATACAGTGACAAGGAAGAAATAGAAATATTTTTAATAACTGAAAGAGGGATGGGAATAAAGTTTAAAGCAAATACCGTAAATACTATGGGAAAATTAGCTGCAGGTGTTACAGCTATAAGTTTAAAGGAAGATGATAAGGTAGCATATTGTTTTCTTATAGATGGTAATGATAGTAAAGATTATAAGCTAAATCTAATTTCTGAAAAAGGAAACAAAGAGCAGATAAATGTAAAAGATGTAGTTCTTCAGAATAGAGCAGGAAGGGGAAAAAGCATTATGCTCATAGTTATGGATGATAAGGTTAAAAAAGTTTATTAAATACTTAATTTTCACGCATATGAAAATAATAATGTTCAAATAACAAGGAACAGATAAAGGTGATTTCCCTCGTACCTTAGGAAATCTATAATTTTAATATTTTCTTACGTTAGGAAGAAAATTATCCTAATTTGATATTTGAACTTTGAAATTTGTTATTTAAAGAGAGTCATACTTTAAAAGAACTAACATAACTGGTTCTTTTAAAGTATGGCTCTTTTCTGTGAGTTTTAAAATAAATAAGATAAAGATATTAAATACTCAACTTTTTAATAATAAACTATATATAGTATAATTGAGTTATAGTAAAAAACTATTAAATAGGTATTCTATTTAATAGTAAATTTATGCTTAGAAATATTTTTACAATAATGAAGCACATTTAAATATTTTGCATATAAGCCTTAGTAAAAAATTTGTAAAAAACTTAGAATTTTTTACTTAGATTTATCAAAATATTTGACTGGCTAAAGGTTGTAAAAATATTCGGAGAATAAATTAATTTTCAATCTAGAAATCATTATGTATTACATATGCGAAAAGGAGAAAAAATAATGATAAACGTTGTTAATAACTCAAATAATCCATATTTTAACCTTGCCCTTGAGGAATATTTTGTGAAATATAAAGATTTAGGGGAAGATATATTAATATTGTGGCAGAATGAACCAGTTATAGTAGTTGGCAAAAATCAAAATACTTATGAAGAATTAGATCTGGAATATGTAGATAAAAACAATATTAAAGTTGTGAGAAGATTGTCTGGTGGAGGTGCAGTATACCATGATCTTGGCAACTTGAATTTTACTATAATAAAAAATAAATCCAAACTGCATAAAAACGATTTCTCTTTCTTTTCACTGCCAGTAGTATCCTGTCTAAATAAGCTGGGAGTTAAAGCAACTTTCAGCGGCAGAAATGACATTTTAATAGATGGAAAAAAGTTTTCTGGTAATTCACAGTATTTTCATAAGGAAAAGTTATTGCATCATGGAACTATTTTATTTTCAAGTGATTTAACTATATTGTCAAAGGCATTAAAAGTAAAAAAAGAAAAATTTGAATCTAAGGGAATCAAATCGGTAAAAAGCAGAGTTACAAATATAAGTGAACATATTGATAAAGGATTATCTCTTATAAAATTTAAAGATATGTTAATTCAATGCTTTTTTGAAAGCAGAAAAGAAAATCCTAAAACTTATGTTTTAAGTGAAGAAGATACGAAAAATATAAATGAACTTGTTAACAATAAATATGGCACCTGGGAATGGAATTTTGGAAAATCTCCTAAGTTTAATTATAATAAAGAAATGAGATTTGATGCAGGAAGTATATGTGTAAAGGTAAATGTAATTGATGGAATAATGAAAGAATTTAAAGTAGAGGGCGACTTCTTTGAGGAAAATCCTATAAAGGAAATGGAAGATCTATTTATTGATAAAAAGTTTAATATTGAAGATATAAAAAATATTATAGAAAAAAATGATGTGTCAAAATATATTTTAAAACTAACTAATGATGACTTTATGAAATTATTTTTATGATTTTATCCGATGACTACCTGCTCTAATACTCTCACTTCTCCAAGTGTGAGTAAAGAGCAGCTACATCCCTGGATAACGATTTCTAAGCATCATGTGGAGTCAAAACTCCATCTGATGTCAAGAACTCTGTTTATATGTATAATTATAAATTTAATACTGTGTTATAATTTATTTGAGGTGGTTGTGTTATGAAAAAGGCTATAGTTTTACTTGCAAGAGGTTTTGAAGAAGTAGAGGCTTTAACTTGTGTAGATGTTTTGAGAAGAGGAGGGGTACACTGTATAACTTGTTCTATAAATTCTGAAGATGATGTAATGGGTACCCATGAGATACATGTAAAAGCTAACAGCTTATTAGAAAAAACAAATACTGATAAATATGATGCTTTAATAATACCTGGTGGAATGCCTGGAGCAGCTAATTTGAGGGATAACCCTGAGGTTATACAAGTTGTAAAAGACTTCAATAATTCTAACAAGATAGTAGGTGCTATTTGTGCAGGACCTATAGTATTAAAAAAGGCAGGTATTATTGAGAATAAAAAGGTAACTTCCTATCCAGGATATGAAAATGATATAGCACCTGTAAGCTATAGTGAGGATGTAGTGGTTCAAGATGGAAATATTATAACAAGTAGAGGTCCTGCTACTGCCATGCATTTTGCTTTTAAAGTTTTAGAAAATTTGGCAGATAAGAGGACTGTGGAAAAATTAAAGAAAGATATGCTTTTTAATTTAGTTTGACAGTATTATAATGTAAATAGAAAATATGAAATACATATGGAGGCAAAACTTGCAAGAATATATACTGGATAATGGGTTGAAATTGTTATATGAATATAGAGAAGGAAAAGTAACTTCCCTCTGTATAGGTTTTAATGCAGGGGCACTGGAAGAAGAAAAAAAATTTCATTTAGGTACAGCTCATGCAGTAGAACACCTTATATCTAAGGGAAGTAAAAATAGAAGTGAAAATCAGATAAATTCTGAACTTGAAGGTATATTTGGATTTGAAAATGCTATGACAAATTATCCCTACACAATTTATTATGGTACATGTCTCTCAGAGGATTTGGAAAGAGCAGTTGAACTTTACAGCGACCTGCTCTTGAATCCTCTTTTTTCAACTAAAGGTTTTAGGGAAGAGATAAATGTAATACTTCAGGAAGTTAAAGAATGGGAAGACGATATGTATAGGCATTGTGAGAGTACTCTTTTTAGAAATTCCTTTAAAAAAAGGAGGATAAGAGAACTTATAGTAGGCAATAGAAGCAGCATAGAATCAATTACTTTGGATGAAATAAAAAGTTTTTATGATGATTTTTATTTTCCTGAAAATTGTACCATTTGTGTATGTTCGCCTTTAAATATTAGCTTTATAAGGGACATAATAAGCACGTATTTTGGATTATGGAAAAGTGATTTAAAAAAATATGTGCATGAAAAAAGTTTGTGCGAAGCAGTGAGAAATGGAGTGTTTGAAGAAATTGTACCAGGTATAACTGGAGCTAAAATTCAATATATATTTGATATACAAAAATTAAATCATAAGGAATTCAAAGCGCTGCTTCTTCTTAATGCTGCTTTTGGACAGGGCACAGATAGTATTCTTTTTAATAAGATAAGGACAGAAAACGCACTGGCCTATGAGGTTAGAAGCAGCATAAAAAATGAAAGGGGAATAAAACTTCTTTCTATAAATATGGGCACTTCTTTTGAAAGTGTAAAAAGAGCGATTTCTATAACTTCAGACACAATAGACAGATTGAAATGTTTAAAAGGGTACTTTACTGGGACTAAAATAAAGGCTTTAAGTAAAAGTATAAATTTAAAAAGAGAAATAAAATTTGAAAGATCCATTGAATTTTGTAAAGAAGTTGTTACTTCTGAACTTATGCAAAGAGGGTGCAGGTATGATGGTTATTCAAATATATATAATTTAGATGATGTTCGGGAAGAAGATATAATTGAAGTTGCAAACAAGGTTATGGTTAAACCCTCTATACAGATTTTAACTGGAAACTAAATTAATTCACAAATTGTGAATTGATTACTAAAAAAGGGGGTGTTGTTATTGCAGGCAAGGTGGATGTTAAAAAGGTGTAAAAAAGATGTAAAAGCTATTGCCAAAATGGCAGGAATAAGTGAAGTTGTAGCTTCAATTCTTGTAAATAGGGAAATAGAAACACAGGGAGAGATAAAAAGTTTTATAAATCCCTCTATGAGAGATCTCCAGAATCCGCTGCTCATGAAAGATATGGAAAGTGGTGTGGATATAATATATAGTGCTATAAAAGAGAAAAAAAATATAGCAGTATATGGAGACTATGATGTAGATGGAGTAATGAGCACCTATATATTATACTGTGGACTTTTAAGGTGTGGTGCTATGGTAAAATATCATATTCCAGACAGAATTACAGAAGGCTATGGAATAAATATTCATAGTATAGAAAAACTCAAAGAAGATGGAATTCAGCTTATAATAACTTGTGACAATGGAATTTCGGCACTAGAGCAAATTAAAAGGGCTATGGAATTAAATATGCAGGTAGTCATAACTGACCATCATGATATACCTTTTTCAGATGATGAAGATGGGAAAAGAAAATTCTTAATTCCTGAAGCAGATGCTGTTATTGACCCAAAACAGGAAGACTGCAAATATCCTTTTAAAAAACTTTGTGGAGCAGGGGTTGCCTTTAAATTTATTCAGGTGCTTTATGATAAATTTAATATAAAAAAGGAAGAGGCACTTAAATTTATCGAGTATGCAGCTATTGGAACTATATGTGATGTGGTGGATCTCATAGGTGAAAATAGAGTTATAGCTAAAAAAGGACTTGAAATGTTAAATAACACAGAAAATTTAGGAATAAGGGAACTTATAAAAGAGACCTCATTAGAAGATAAAACATTGAATTCTTATCATATAGGATTTGTAATAGGACCTTGTATAAATGCTACGGGAAGACTTCAAAGTGCAGCTTTAGCACTGGAACTTTTACTTTGCAAAGATCCGGACAGGGCACATGAACTTGCGAAAAAACTTCATGAATTAAATATTCATAGGCAGGATATGACGATTAACAGTTTAAATAAAATAATAGATAAAGTTGAAAAGTCAGATTTGAAAAAGGACAAAGTACTTGTGGTATATGAAAAAGGAGTACATGAAAGTATAGCAGGAATAGTTGCAGGAAGGCTTAAAGAAAGATATAATGTACCCTCTATTGTAATAACTAATGGAAAAGACTTTTCTAAAGGCTCAGGTAGATCTATTGAAGGCTATAATATGTTTGAAGAACTTGTAAAATGCAAGGAGTTAATGTTCCAATTTGGAGGTCATCCTTTGGCAGCAGGGTTGTCTATAGAAGAAGAAAATATAGATAAGCTTAGAGATAGATTAAATAGAAATTGCAAACTTACAGATGAGGATATAATACCCAAGATTAGAATAGATAAACAGGTTCCCTTAAATAGCATATCTTTTAAAATGATAGAAGATATAAAGAGATTAGAGCCTTTTGGCAAAGGAAATTCTACACCTGTATTTGGAGAAAAAAATGTGGATGTATTTAGGGTTTATTTTATAGGTAAGGACAAAAATACTTTAAAACTATTCTGCAGGCTGAAAAATAGCTTAAACAAAATTGATGCACTGTCTTTTGATGGAGGCGAAAAGTTTAGACAATTGATATTTAAAGCTTATGGAAGTGGGGCAGCCTATAAAATTTTAAATAATGATTTTAAAAATCTAAAAATGGATTTTATATATTTGCCTTCTGTTAATGAGTATAAAGGGAATAGGAATATACAGCTTATATTGAAAGATTTTAGATTAGCATGAAGTAAAAATAAAGCTTGATTTATATTTTTAAAATTGATAAATGGAGAGATTATATATGAAAACTGAGAGACATACAAAAATACTTGAAATTATTAATTCAAAGGATATAGAAACACAGGAGGAGCTAGTAGAAGAGCTTAAGAGTGCGGGAATAGAAGTAACTCAAGCCACTGTGTCAAGAGATATAAAGAAATTAAAAATTACAAAAGTAGTGGGCCAAAATGGGAAATCGAAATATTCTGTTGTAAGGCATACAGGAAAACTATTTCCTGATAAAATAGTAGCTATATTTTCACAAACAATTATTGATGTACAAACTATGAAAAATTTTGTTGTAATAAAAACTTTATCTGGTTCAGCCAAGGCAGCAGCAGAAGCTGCAGACTCTTTAGCTTTCAGCGGGGTTATTGGCACTGTAGCTGGCAATAATACATTATTTGTAATAACAACAGATGAAAAAGCAGCCTTGAGTTTGGCTAAAAAAATTAAAAACATGATTTCTAATCAATAATATTTCTTAGAAAGCTCAATTCATAAAATAAGACTTTTTTTGACTTTTATCATAGTAATTTTTAAAATATTTGCTAAAAAATGCTCTGTAAGGTATAATTATTCTGTAAAATATAATAACTACTGTAGTGGTTATTATATTTTACAGAATAGTTGTATATTGGTAATGTTCAAATATAGTAAGAGTGTTACAGTAGGTAGCCATAATATGAATATTTTAATATTATCAATAATTAGGAGGAGTATTCTGTGAACTTTATTAAAAAAAGAAGTGAAAACGATTTTAGAAATTCCAGTAAAAGTTATGGATATTTTATGGGCTTATTTCGAAAAAGAAATGTAAATAATCTTGAAAATTCTGTAGAAGCCAATGGATTAAAAAGAAAATTAAATGCTATTGATATAGCAGCGCTTGGACTTGGAGCAGTAATTGGAACTGGAATATTTGTCGTAACTGGACAAGGGGCGCATATGGCAGGACCAGCAGTTGTAATTTCCTACTTAATCGCAGCAATAACTAGTACTTTATGTGCACTTACTTATGCAGAACTTGCTACTATGTTTCCGGTTTCAGGAAGTACATATTCTTATTGTTACGTTGCCTTTGGAGAAATAATAGCATGGATTGTAGGGTGGAATTTAATACTTGAGTACCTAGTATCTGCAGCTATAGTAGCGTCAGGATGGTCATCAGTATTTGTAGGAATTTTAAAATTATACAATATATATTTGCCTGATAGTATTACCAAATCTCTTCTGTCAGGTGGCATAATTGATTTGCCAGCTGTACTTCTTATTATATTTATAACATATGTGTTGTATAAAGGTGTTTCAGAGAGTAGTAAAATAAATAATATTACTGTAATTATTAAAATTGCTGTAATCGTTATTTTTATAGCATTAGGTGTACCACATATAAATGTAAAAAATTATCATCCATTTGCGCCATTTGGATTAAAAGGAATAATGACAGCTTCTTCTGTTATATTCTTTGCTTATATAGGTTTTGATACAGTTTCAACTTCTGCAGAGGAAAGTATTAATCCTAAAAGAGATGTTCCAATTGGACTTATGATTTGTATGACAGTAATTGTTGTATTATATTTGGCTATTTCCTTAGTATTGACTGGAATAGTTCCATTTATGAAAATAGATGTAAACAATGCGCTCCCTTTTTCATTAGCACAAATAGGAATTAATTGGGGATCTGTATTAGTTAGTGTAGGAGCTGTGGTAGGTATGGTTTCAACATTACTTGTAACATTATACGGTCAAATTAGAATATTTATGACTATGTCAAGAGATGGATTAATTCCTAGTGCATTTTCTAAGATAACAAGTAGAAATGGGATACCAGGTATATGTACAATACTTACAGGTATTATAACGGGAATACTTTCAGGTTTTTTGCCATTCAATATACTTATGGATTTATGTAATATAGGGACATTATCTGCATTTGTTATGGTATCTATAGGTGTAATAATTTTGAGAAAAACAATGCCAAACGCTGAGAGAAAGTTTAGGTGTCCAGGAGTTCCATTTACACCAATTTTAACAGTAGCTTTTTGTTTGTATTTAATGGCTGGCTTACAACCTTTAACATGGATGAGGTTTCTAATTTGGACAATAGTTGGTTTAGCAATTTATTTTTTATATGGAATTAAGCATAGTACTCTAAATTATTAAAGTATATATAATTTCTAAAATAAAATTTAGGAGGATATCTTAAAATTATCTTCCTAAATTTTATTTTTTTATAAAAAATTTTTTGAATATTTATAAAAAATATGCATATGAAAATCCAGTAGGAATAATAAATGTCATTTTTATGAATAATAAACATTCAAATACATGTATAAGTATGTCAAAAAATCAAAAAAAATAGAAAAATAAGGATTGACAACGTTATCTTATTAACATACAATAATAACCGTAGTAACCACCTAGATGGTTACTAATGCGATTAGTACTATAGCATTATTAAATGAGACTTTAATATACATACTTTGAAATTAAGTAATGTTGAGTTATCGAAATATTAGATGGGAGGAAAAATTAAGATGGAAACTAAAGTTTTAAGAAGAGATTCAGAAGTTACTTCTGAAAATGGTACTTCAAAAACAGCTTTAAATGTTACTTCAGAAATAGGAAAATTAAAAACAGTCTTATTGCATAGACCAGGCCAAGAGATAGAAAATCTTACTCCAGAATTATTAAATAGGTTATTATTTGATGATATTCCTTACTTGAAAATAGCCCAGCAGGAACATGATGCATTTGCTGATATATTAAGAAATAAAGGTGTTGAAGTTCTTTACTTGGAGAATTTGGCAGCAGAATCTCTATATGATACAGATACTAAACTTAATTTTATTAGTGAATTTATTGATGAAGCTAAAGTAGAAAGCCCTGCATTGAAAGAGGCGCTTACAGAGTATTTTTTAAGATTATCTAATAAAGATATGATTGATAAAATGATGGCAGGAGTTAGAAAAGAAGAGCTTAAAGATTATAAGAGGTTTTCCTTATATGATCAAGTAAATGATTCATATCCATTTATATGTGATCCAATGCCAAATCTATATTTTACAAGAGACCCATTTGCAACTATAGGAAATGGTATTACATTGAATCATATGAGAACAGAAACTAGAAATAGAGAAACTATATTTGCTAAATATATATTTAGATGTCATCCTAGATTTAAGGATTGTAATATACCACTTTGGTTTGATAGAGACGAAAATACATCTATTGAAGGTGGAGACGAATTAATATTAAATAAAGAAACTTTGGCTATTGGAATTTCTCAGAGAACTGATTCTGCTTCAATAGAAAAAGTTTGCAGAAAATTGTTCTGTAAAGGAAATAGCTTTAAGACAATTTTGGCATTCCAGATTCCTGTATCAAGAGCATTTATGCATTTAGATACTGTGTTTACTATGGTTGATTATGATAAGTTTACTGTTCATCCTGAGATCGAAGGACCTTTGGTTGTTTATGAAATAACAAAAGATAAAGATAGTTCAAGTGGATTAAAAGTAGTAAAACAAAATATTGAATTAGAAGAAGTATTGGAAAAGTATCTTGGAAGAAAGATTACATTAATAAGATGTGGCGGTGGTGACAAAATACATGCTGCAAGAGAACAGTGGAATGATGGTTCCAATACATTAGCTATTGCCCCAGGTGAAGTAGTAGTTTATTCTAGAAATCATGTTACAAATAAGCTGCTCGAAGAGTATGGAGTAAAACTTAATATTATGCCATCATCAGAGTTGTCAAGAGGAAGAGGCGGCCCAAGATGTATGAGTATGCCACTTTGGAGAGAAAATTTATAATTTCAATAGTTAATATAGTATAACAAGATAAGTTATAACAAATTAGAAAATAAAATTTAAAACAATTACCGAATAAGGAGAAATTGACATGGGATTTAATTTAAGAAATAGAAGCTTTTTAACATTAATGGACTTTTCACAGAAAGAAATAAACTTTATGCTTGATCTTGCTAGAGATTTAAAGAGAGCTAAATACCTAGGAAATGAAGAACAAAAGTTAAAGGGAAAAAATGTAGTTCTTTTATTTGAAAAAGATTCTACAAGAACAAGATGTTCATTTCAGGTTGCTGCACAGGATCAAGGAGCTCATGTTACTTATCTTGGACCAACAGGAAGTCAAATGGGAAAGAAAGAGTCCGCTGCAGATACTGCAAGAGTTTTAGGAAAGATGTTTGATGGTATAGAATACAGAGGATATGCACAAGAAACTGTTGAAGATTTAGCAAAATATTCAGGAGTTCCAGTTTGGAATGGATTGACAGACGCAGATCATCCAACACAAGTTTTAGCTGACTTTTTAACAGCTAGTGAACATTTAAATAAGCCATATAATAAGATGACATTTGTTTATTCTGGTGATGGAAGAAATAACGTTGCAAATGCACTTATGATTGGTGCTTCTAAAATGGGAATGGATTTTAGAATAGTAACACCAAAAGAATTATTCCCAAAAGAAGAATTAGTAAATAAATGCAAAGAAGAAGCTGCAAAGAGCGGAGCTAAAATAACAATAACTGATGATGTTGCTAAAGGTGTAAAAGGTGCAGATGTCCTTTATACTGATGTTTGGGTATCAATGGGTGAACCTGATGAAGTTTGGGAACAGAGAATAAAACTATTGAAACCTTATCAGATTAATATGGATATGATAAAGATGACAGGAAATGAAAAAGTTATATTTGAACATTGCCTTCCTGCATTTCATGATTTAAAAACTAAAGTTGGAAAACAAATACATGATAAATTTGGTTTAAATGAAATGGAAGTTACAGATGAAGTATTTGAAAGTAAATATTCTGTAGTATTTGATGAAGCAGAAAATAGAATGCACACAATAAAAGCTGTCATGGTTGCTACTTTAGGAGATTAATAAAATAGTTTATGAACTATATTGTTATAAAAATAACAATATAGTTCATAAAACAATTAGGAGGTTTTATTTGTGGAAGATAATAAACTAGTAGAAGATAATGAATTGTCAGAAAATAATAAATTGGGGTTATTTTCACTTATAGCATTAGTTATCGGCTCAATGATTGGTGGAGGAGCATTTTCGCTGCCAGGTGATATGGCAAAAGGAGCTAGTGCAGGTGCAATTATTATAGGATGGTTAATTACTGGAATTGGTATGATAGCATTAGCTTTTGTATATCAAAATCTTTCAATGAAAAGACCAGATTTAAATGGTGGTATATATAGTTATGCTAAAGCTGGTTTTGGAGATTACATGGGATTTAATTCAGCTTGGGGATATTGGTTAAGTGCATTAATTGGTAATGTATCTTATTTGGTAATGATGTTTGGAGCTGTTGGATACTTTTTTCCTGTATTCGGAAAAGGAAATAATTTAGCATCTGTTGTTTGCGCATCTATTATGTTGTGGCTTATTCAAGGTTTGATATTAAAAGGAGTAAAACAAGCTGCTATAGTAAATGTTATCACTACAATTGCAAAGTTAGTGCCAATATTCCTATTTGTAATTATAGCTATCATAATGTTTAAAGTTAATATATTTACCTTAGATTTTTGGGGTGGTTCTACTCCTAGCCTAGGGGGAGTTGTAGCTCAAGTTAAAAGTACCATGTTAGTAACATTATGGGTTTTTATAGGAATTGAAGGAGCTGTAGTTGTTTCAGGTAGAGCTAAAAGAAGAAGTGATGTAGGAAAAGCTACAGTAATAGGCTTGGTTGGAACATTAGTCATATATATTTTAATAACACTATTATCTTTAGGAATAATGAATAGGGCTCGCCTTTCTGGTTTAGACACTCCATCAATGGCATATGTACTTGAAAGTGTTGTTGGAAAGTGGGGAGCAATCGTAATAAATTTAGGATTGGTAATTTCTTTGTTAGGAGCAACTTTAGGTTGGACTCTTTTGGCAGCAGAAATTCCGTATATAGCTGCAAAAGATGGTATGTTCCCGAAAGTATTTGCTAAAGAAAATAAAAATGGATCAGCAGTAAATTCTTTATGGATTACTAATATATTAGTAGAAATTTCACTTATACTAACACTGTTTTCTAGTAGTACCTATCAAATACTATATTCAATAGCAAGTGGAGCTATATTAATTCCTTATTTTCTTAGTGCACTGTTTGGGCTAAAATTTGAATTAATGAGTAAAGAAGAAAATGGAAGAACTAAAAATATTATAATTGCATCAGTTGCAACTATATACACAGCATGGTTAGTATATGCAGCAGGGTTAAAATACGTTTTGTTAGAAACTATACTTTTTGCTATTGGCATAGTTGCATTTACAATTGCCAGCAAAGAGAACAATAGTAATAAGAAGAAAAATTATATTTTCTTATCATATGAGAAAGTGATAGCACTAATTTTCTTAGTAGCAGGAATAGTTGCAGTAGTTATGCTAGCAACAGGTAAATTGTCAATAAGTTGATAAATAAAGAGACGTATTGTTAAATATATTTTGATTTAGGAGGAGTAATAATGAAAATAGTAGTAGCTTTAGGCGGAAATGCACTGCAAAAAGAAGGAGCACCAGCTACAGCTGAAGCACAATTGGATGTAATAAAAAAGACAGCAGTTTATTTAGCAGATATGATTGAAGAAGGACATCAGATTGTAATTGTCCATGGTAATGGGCCACAAGTTGGGAGAATAGTTATACAAAATGAATATGCTAGTAAAGTAACACCAGCTATGCCTTTTGATGTATGTGGAGCCATGAGTCAGGGAATGATAGGATATCATATTCAACAGGCACTAAGATGTGAATTGGTAAAGAGAGGTATAAGTAAACCAGTTACTTCTGTAGTTACTCAAGTTGTTGTGGATAAAGATGACGAAGGATTTAAAAATCCAACAAAACCAATTGGACCTTTCTATACTAAAGAAGAAGCTGAAAAAATTGTTAGTGAAAAAGGATATAAGATGAAGGAAGATGCAGGAAGAGGCTATAGAAGAGTTGTAGCATCGCCACAACCTAAGGAAATAGTAGAGATTAGTACTATTAAAAAGTTATTTAACGATGGACAAGTATTAATTACCGTTGGTGGCGGTGGAGTACCTGTAGTTAAAAATAGAAATGATGAACTAGAAGGAGTAGCAGCAGTTATAGATAAAGATTTTGCTGCAGAAAAACTTGCAGAAGATTTGGATGCAGATGTACTTATGATTTTAACAGCAGTAGACAAAATTGCAATTAATTTTGGCAAACCAAATCAAATTGATTTAGATACGATGACAATAGAAGAAGGAAAAAAATATATAGAAGAAAGCCAATTTGCTCCTGGAAGTATGCTGCCTAAAGTTAAAGCTACCATGAAGTTTGTTTCTTCTAAAGAAGGAAGAAAAGCTATAATAGCATCACTTGATAAAACAAAAGATGCGTTAAATGGAAAAAGTGGAACAACAATAAAATCAACAGATAGAGTATTATGTGCTAGCATATAGGCATAACAACGTATAAAAAATCTTTTGGATAAAAGGCTTATTTAAATGAAATTTAAACACATCTTTTATATTTTTCACATTCCTATGAGTTCATTTTTCTAAATATATGTGTACTTTTAGGAATTTCAAAATCAAATTTAAAATTGAACTACTAGGATACAATTTTTGGGAACATTTCTACATTGGGGCTATAATTATACAATTTTAGTATACCAAAAGAAATGTTCCTATTGTTTATAGAGGGGATATGAATTTTGAAAATTAAGTTAAATTCTTTAAAATTTAAGGGAACTGCTATAATTATTATAGTGTACTTTATTTGTTTACTACTAAGTTCTGTCATAAGCTTTAATATATGCGAAAAGATATTATACGACCAATTTAATCAAAAGGCTTCTATATCATGTAGCAATGTTTCTAATAATATAAATAATTGGATTGAAGGTCAAGGAAAAGCTATAGAACAAATGGCTGAAGATATACAGTTTTATAATAATTTTGATGCAACCAATATGAAAGATTATTTACATATGAAACAACAATCGCAAAAATATGTTATTGCTTATTACGTTGGCCTTAGTGATAAAAGATATTTTGGAAGTGATAATTGGATACCACCACAAGGTTATGATGTGACAAAACAAAAATGGTATAGCCAAGCTGTGAATGAAAATAAGCTAGTGTATACAAAACCATATATAGATGAAGCTACCAAAAAAAGTATTATTTCTATTTTGATGCCTATCAAAATTAATGGGAAAATTGTAGGCGTTATAGGTGAGGATTTATATTTGGACTACCTTATGAATATTACACAAAAATATAAAATTGGTGAAAATGACTATGTATTTCTAGTTGATGCAGATAATGATTTTATTATTCATAAGAATAAAAATTTTTTGCCATCTTCAAATAAGAATGTAAATATGGGTAGTGTAAAAAATTATACTTATACAAGTATAGCCAATAAATCTAAAAATGAAAGTAAAGGATTAATTAAAGGAAAGGATTATGATTCACAAAACAAGTATTTTGTCTATGATAAAATAAGTTCTACAGGATGGCTTCTTGTGTTATCTATTCCTGAAATAGAAATAATAAAGCCTTTATCAAAACTTATCTTAGGATTTATTATTTCGTTTATTATTTCTATCATTATAAGTTCTTTAATTTCAATATATATTATTAATAGAATTTTAAAAGCAATATTTAGATTTAAGGAGCAAACTAAATTATTAGCTGACGGAGATTACAGAGAAACGCTAGATATTAAAGCTAAAGATGAAATAGGTGATCTTGTTGGCAGTTTTAATACCATGATTACTAAACAGCAAAAATTTATAAAAAATGTAAAACAAATGATTTACAATTTACAGACTGAAAACGATGAGTCAGATAAAAGCATATGTGAAGTTACAGAGACAAGTAAAATTGTTACAGATTCTATGGAGGAAATATCAAATGGAAGTGTAGAACAAGCTAAAAATATGACAATTACCTTAGAAAAAGTTAATTCTCTAGGAAAAAGCATAAATAATATAGATAGTAATGTGAGAAGTATGGTTAATGCAACAAATAAAAGCAAAGATAAAAATGAACTTGGATTAACTGCTGCTAGAGAACTTAAAGCAAAATTTGAGGAAAATAATAATTCCATTAGGGTTATGAGTGAAAAAGTAAAGGATTTAACAGAAAAATTTAAATATCTGGAAGATATTAATCAAGTTATAGAGTCCATATCTAAAGAAACTAACCTTTTGTCATTGAATGCTTCTATTGAAGCTGTAAAAGTAGGAGATGCAGGTAAAGGTTTTGGAGTAGTGGCTGATGAAATAAGAAAATTGTCTAATGATTCTTCAGATTCATCAAAAAAAATAAAAAGTGTTATAAATGAAATTGATGATATAATTAATTTGGTAAAAGTTCAAATGGATAATACTACCGCTATATCAGAAAGTACAAATGTAAAGCTAAAAAGTACAATTAATAATTTTGAGGATGTAATAAGTTGTTCTAATAATTTAATACGTCAAATCAATTTGCTAAATGATGAAACTGATAATATGAGAAAAAGTAAAATGGAAGTAATTGAAAATATGGAGAATGTATCTAGTATAAGTGAGCAGCAATCAGCAGCGTCTGAAGAAGTAAGTGCTTCAATGCAGGAGCAGTTTGCTAGTATGGAGAAGATATCTAACAATATAAGAAAAATTAACAATATGAGTAAAAAATTATTAGAAACAATCCAGCTATTTAAAACGTGATGAAATTGAACAAAATGAAATTGAACAAAGAAATTGTCAAAGCAATGTTATGTAACAGTTGAAGTGCATTCACATGGTATAATTAAGGTGATAATTGGAAATAAGATAATGTTAGCCTATTTCCAGATTATCCCTTATACTTTTTAGATTAGGACCAAATTCTTCGTCAAGTTCTTTTTTGTGCTTGGAATATATTTCTGAAATAAATATATCATGAGTTATAAAACATTCAGTTACAAGCATGAAAGGCTTATTTTGGGTCCATATACAGTAGCTTGTGTTGTCGGTTTGAAATATTGAAAACAAACATTCTTTATGATCTATTACTAAGCTAAGCCATCTTCCATTTAATGCAGCATCTTCTTTCATGCCATCCATTTCATGATAAAATACTTTTCCTATTTCATCAACTTTACCATATAGTACGGAAACTATTTTAATATTTCTTTTTTTAGCATCTAATAATTCATCATATAAATTATTGTAATCTTTACTCCAAATATCCAGATATATTGATTCATTTGCGTTTCTTATCATAGATGTAATTTTATCTTTTATTTGTTCTGTATCATTGAAGTGCCACAGGTAATTTATGGATTCTAAATCATTTATACTATTTAAATTATCTTCTAGATAACTTATTGTAGATTTAGTATCTTTTTTATATATATCTAAGAATTCTTTTAAAGACAACGCTATGTATTTACAAGGGTTATAGCCATTTTTAATAATTACATTTTTATTTAAAAGCGACTTTACTGTATCGTATACCTTTGATTGAGGAACGCCTGACCGCTTGCTAGCTTCATAAGCTGTAATTTCTTGATTTTTCAATAAAGTTAAATATATCATAGCTTCATATTTGTTAAATCCTATTTTTACTAATTTAGCGATAAGTTCTTTTTCTAATTCCATTAGTTTGACCTCCATGCAAGATTTTCATTTATTATTATACACATTACTGTTAAAGTTGTCACTCTATTTTTTTAATGGTAATTAAATAGAACTATGTTAAAATAGTAGCTTGTACAATGTTGAACTAAAATTTTAATATACATATTTATAAGTTTTAAGTAATAAATATGTATATTGCTTCTATTGTTGTACAAAGTATAAATAATTACTATAATAAATCTAGGAGTTGGAAAAATTGTACGAGGAGGAAATAGAACTTGAAAAAAATAATACTTACAGGTGGAGGCTCTGCTGGACATGTTACACCTAATCTTGCCTTAGTTCCAAGATTAAAAGAACTAGGATATAACATACAGTATATAGGAACCGAAAACGGAATTGAAAGAAAAATAATAGAAGATCAAAAAATAGAATATCATATAATATCCAGTGGTAAACTCCGAAGGTATTTCGATATAAAGAATTTTACTGATCCATTTAAAGTTTTAAAGGGAATACTTCAAGCTATACTTATAATAAGAAAGGAAAAACCTAACATAGTGTTTTCAAAAGGTGGATTTGTTTCAGTTCCTGTAGTAATTGCTGCACATATAAATAAAGTACCTGTCATTGCTCATGAATCAGATATAACTCCCGGACTTGCAAATAGATTGTCTGCACCTTACTGCACTAAGATTTGTGCTACATTTCCAGAGTCTTTAAAAAACATAAAGGGTAATAACTCAGTTTTAACAGGAACTCCTATAAGAAGAGAACTTCTAGATGGAAGTAGGATAATAGGCAGGAGAATGTGTGGATTTGATAATGAGAAACCAGTACTTCTCATAATAGGTGGAAGTCTAGGTTCTACGTTTATAAATAATACGGTTAGGAATTCACTAAATGAACTTTTAAAAAATTATAATATAGTTCACATATGTGGAAAAGGAAATTTAGATAGGTCCCTTAAGGAGAGAAAGGGATATGTACAATTTGAGTACATAAATGAAGAATTGCCGCATATAATGAATGCAGCGGATATAGTTATATCTAGAGCTGGTGCAAATGTAATATTTGAATTACTTGCTTTAAAAAAGCCAAACTTGTTAATTCCACTATCTAAAAAATCTAGTAGAGGAGATCAAATTTTAAATGCAGCCTCTTTTGAAAAAAGTGGATATAGTATGGTCCTCCAGGAAGAGGAACTTACTTCTCAGGTACTTTTAGATAGGGTTTTTAAACTCTATAGCTCTAGAAATGAATATATAAACAATATGGAGGCAAGTCCTGTGCAGGATGCAGTAGGTAAAATCATAAATTTAATAGAGAAATACAGTATATAAGGTTAATGTTAAAAATTTATAGTATAACTTTAAAAAACTGTCTTAAAAAGTTGTTATATAAAAAATGTTGACAATTAAACAGCTATTTAGTGCAAAACAACCATAAAAATTTAAAAAATACCATAAATTACTTGAAAAATAGTTGATAATAATGTAGAGTTATAAACAAAGGTGAAAAGCATTACTTGTATTCTTTTTTATATATTATTATAAATTAAAATGAAGCTGTATTAGAAAAAATACACACCTGTAATATAAAATTTTAAATTAATTTTTAATTTTTTCAAAATGTATTTTACATGTTTAGAATTTTGATGTATATTAAAATAGTAGAATACATAAGATACTTAATTTAATTAAAGATAGTTAAGTACTTTTCAATGTGCTTTTTTAGATGTTTAATACAAATCTTTAATTGTAAAAGAAATGCTGTACTATTTACTGTACTAGTGACGGGATTAAACTGTATTAATTATAAATAAAAAATAAGTACAGTTGTTTAAAATTATATTTTGTATTAAATCTAATAGTACGATGTAAGTTATTTTATACTATTGCTAGTTTAATAAAAAGATTTAATTATATACTTGAAAAGGAGAGGAATTTTTATGCGTAAAATGAAAACTATGGATGGAAATACTGCTGCTGCTTATATTTCCTATGCATTTACTGATGTAGCAGCTATTTATCCAATAACTCCATCATCACCAATGGCAGAACATGTAGATGAATGGGTAGCTAAGGGAAAGAAAAATATTTTTGGACAACAAGTAAAAGTTATGGAGATGCAATCAGAGGCTGGAGCATCAGGAGCCGTACATGGTTCACTACAAGCAGGAGCATTGACTAGTACATATACTGCATCTCAAGGCTTATTACTTATGATACCTAACATGTATAAGATTGCTGGTGAATTATTACCAGGAGTATTCCATGTATCAGCTAGAGCAGTAGCTGCAAATTCACTTAACATATTTGGTGATCACCAAGATGTTATGGCAACAAGACAAACTGGATTTGCTTTATTTGCAGAAAGTTCAGTACAACAGGTTATGGATCTTTCAGCAGTAGCCCATTTATCAGCAATAAAAGGAAGAGTTCCATTTGTAAACTTCTTTGATGGATTCAGAACTTCTCATGAAATTCAAAAAATCGAATTATTAGAGTATGAAGAATTAGCAAAATTAGTTGATCAGAAAGCTTTGAATGATTTTAGAAGAAGAGCTTTAAATCCAGATCATCCAGTAACTCGTGGTACAGCTCAAAATCCTGATATATACTTCCAGGAAAGAGAAGTTTCAAATACGTATTACGAAGCACTTCCAGAGATAGTTGAAGGATATATGCAAGAAATGACTAAACTTACAGGAAGAGAATATCATCTATTCAATTACTATGGAGCAAAAGATGCAGAGAGAATTATAATAGCTATGGGTTCTGTCTGTGAAACTGTAGAAGAAGTAATTGATTACTTAACCACAAAAGGTGAAAAAGTTGGATTACTTACAGTTCATTTATATAGACCATTCTCAATAAAACACTTTATGAAATACATACCAAAGACTGTTAAGAAAATTGCAGTCCTTGATAGAACAAAAGAACCAGGATCAATTGGAGAACCTCTTTATTTAGATGTTAAGAATGCTTTCTATGGACAAGAAGTACAACCAGTTATAGTTGGTGGAAGATATGGACTTGGTTCAAAAGATGTATTACCATCACATATTCTACCAGTATTTGAAAACTTAAAATCAGATAAACCTAAGGATAGATTTACATTAAGTATAGTTGATGATGTTACAAATACTTCATTACCTGTAGGAGAAGATATAAATACAACACCAGAAGGAACTACAGCTTGTAAGTTCTGGGGACTAGGATCAGATGGTACTGTTGGAGCAAACAAGAGTGCTATAAAGATCATTGGAGACCATACAGATATGTATGCTCAAGGATACTTTGCATATGATTCAAAGAAATCCGGTGGTATAACAGTTTCTCATTTAAGATTTGGTAAATCACCAATAAAATCACCATATCTTATAGATAAGGCTGATTTTGTTGCAGTTCATAACCAATCTTATGTTCATAAGTATGATGTACTTGCAGGACTTAAAAAAGGCGGTAACTTCTTATTAAATACAGTTTGGACTCAAGAAGAATTGGAAAAAGAGTTACCAGCTTCTATGAAGAAATATATAGCAAACAATGATATAAAATTCTATACATTAAATGCTGTTAAAATAGCTCAAGAAATTGGACTTGGTGGAAGAATAAATATGATATGTCAATCAGCATTCTTTAAGATTGCAAATATCATTCCAATAGATGATGCTGTTAAGTACTTAAAAGAAGCAGTTGTAACTTCTTATGGTAAGAAGGGACAAAAAGTTGTAGATATGAATAACGCTGCTATAGACAAGGGCGTAAATGCAGTAGTTAAAATAGATGTTCCAGCTTCATGGAAAGATACAGAAGATGAAGCAGCAGCTACAAAGGAACTTCCTAAATTTATAGAAAAAATAGTTAATCCTATGAATAGACAAGAAGGAGACAAACTTCCAGTAAGTGCATTTGTAGGAATGGAAGATGGTACATTCCCAGCAGGAACTGCAGCTTATGAAAAGAGAGGAATAGCTATAAATGTTCCAGAATGGCAAGTAGACAAATGTATACAATGTAACCAATGTTCATTTGTATGTCCACATGCAGCTATAAGACCAGTTCTTACAACTGAAGAAGAATTAGCTAAAGCACCTCAAGGATTTGAAGCTAAAGATGCAAATGGAGCAAAAGGACTTAAATTTACAATGGCTATTTCACCACTTGATTGTTCAGGATGTGGAAACTGTGAAGATGTATGTCCAGCAAAAGAAAAAGCTCTTGTTATGAAGCCAGTAGATACTCAGCTGTCAAAGACAGAAGCTTGGGATTATGCTGTTAATGCTGTAGCTCATAAGGATAACCCAATGAAGGACAAATACAGTGTAAAAGCAAGTCAGTTCGAACAACCATTACTTGAGTTCTCAGGAGCTTGTGCAGGATGCGGAGAAACTCCTTATGTTAAACTTGTAACTCAATTGTTTGGTGATAGAATGATGATAGCAAATGCTACAGGATGTTCATCAATTTGGGGAGCATCAGCACCAGCAACTCCATACACAACTAACTATAGAGGACATGGTCCATCTTGGGCTAACTCATTATTTGAAGACAATGCTGAATATGGATTAGGTATGTTCCTTGGAGTTAAACAGACAAGAGAAAGACTTCAGGATAAAATTGAAGAAGCTTTAAAGGGTAGTTTAAGTGCAGAACTTAAAGCTGCTTTTGAAGACTGGATTAAAAACTTTGCTGAAGGTGAAGGAACAAGAGAAAGAGCTGATAAAATAACAGCTTTACTTGAAAAAGAAAAGGGAAGCAATGATTTATTAAATGATATTTATGAAAACAGAGACTTCCTAGTAAAGAGATCCCACTGGATAATTGGTGGAGACGGTTGGGGCTATGATATTGGATATGGTGGAGTAGATCATGTTTTAGCTTCAAATGAAGATGTAAATATTCTTGTACTTGATACAGAAGTATATTCAAATACAGGTGGACAATCTTCAAAATCAACTCCAACAGCTGCTGTAGCTAAATTTGCTGCAAGTGGTAAGAAGACTAAGAAGAAAGATCTTGGAATGATGGCTATGAGTTATGGATATGTTTATGTAGCTCAGATTTCAATGGGTGCTGATAAGAATCAGGCATTAAAGGCAATTCATGAAGCAGAAGCTTATCATGGACCATCACTTATAATAGCTTATGCTCCATGTATCAATCATGGCTTAAGAGTTGGAATGGGTAAGAGCCAGAGAGAAGCTAAGAGAGCTGTTGATTGTGGATATTGGGCACTTTACAGATACAATCCAGAATTAAAAGAAGAAGGAAAGAAATCATTTAGCTTGGATTCAAAAGAACCAACTACAGATTTCAAGGAATTCTTAATGGGAGAAGTAAGATACTCTTCACTTGCTAAACAATTCCCAGATCAGGCAGATGCATTATTTGAAAAGACTAAGAAAGATGCTCTTCAAAGAATTGCAGGATATAAAAAGCTTGATAATGAACAGTAATCAAGTAAATTTAATAAAAAGTATCAGATGGCGTAAGCTGTCTGGTACTTTTTTAATTAATAGTTAATTGGCAAAGCTTTTGAAAATAACAAAGTTCAAATAATAAATAAAGATGATTTCCATCTTACCTCAGGAAATCTATAATTTTAATATTTTATGACGTTAGGAAGAAAATTGCCCTTATTTGTTATTTAAACTTTGTACTTTGTTATTTAAAAAATTAGTTTGTCCATTTAAAAATATTAAAAAAATACTTTTATTATAGAGCAATTAAGGTTAAAATTAGAACATAACAGTTAAAAGGAGGTGAAGATTCCTGGTAAATATATTTGTAAGATATCACCAAATAATAAATGCCAGGTTTACTTTATGGATAAAGAAAATTTAAATGAATGCAACTGTGGCTGTACTAGCCAAGAAGAAAATTGTGGCTGCACAGAAACACACGAACATGAACATGATTGCGGCTGTGGATGCGGCTGTGAAGATTCAGATCCTTTAATAGTAGATTTAGAGGATGAAAATGGAGAGATAGTTTCCTGTGAAATAGTTGATGGTTTTGAATATAAAGAAGGAAAATATGCTGTAGTTGAGAATCCTGAGAATGGCTCTACTTATTTATTTAAAGTGGAAAATGAAGGAGAGCTTGTTATTCCAGAGGATAACGAATTTGATGAAGTTTCAAAGTACTATGAAAAATTAATGGAAGAAGAATAATTAATTGGCGACGTATAGTCTTTCTAACTATACGTTGCCAATTAAAAAGTTTAAAGTTCACTTCCACCTTAAAACTTCAATCCCCTGGTTATCTTTTCTTGTGTAATTTATAAGATAAGGATTGCCTACCAATTTAAAGAGAGGCAAATCAGATAGTGAATCTGAGAACATATAAGAATTTTTGAAGTCAACTTCTATGTTGTCTTTTTTTAAAGATTCCATAAGCCTTGTTACCTTTTCTTCTCCTTTGCAGTTTTGTCCGAGAATTTTTCTAGTATGCTTTCCATTTACAATTTCAAATCGTGTACCTATTATTTTATCAACTTCCTCTATTTTATATAATTCTTTTAAATAAAATTCTGCAGAAGCAGATATCAGATATATTTTATAGCCACTATTTTTAAATTTTTTTAAGGTATATAGAGCATCTTTGTAAAATATTTTACTTAGTCTTTTTTCGTAAAATTCTTTTGTGAGAAGTTCCATATCCTTTTCACGTATTCCATTTATAAATGAAATAAAATTTTCTTTAGCCTTTTTAGCACTAAAAACCTTCAGTACAAATAAAAGGGCAGACATAATGCTAAAAGGTGCGTATAATATGAGTCTAGGACGTTTTTTTACCATGAATATGTAAAATTCCATTAAGGTTTCACTATTTGTTAAAGTAAAATCTACGTCAAATATAGCGAGTTTTTCCAAATGAATCACTTCCTTATTTAATTATAATATCATACTTTGCTTCTATTAAAAACTTTATGTAATGTAAATGACTTTGTTTAGAATTATAATAGAAAAATTGCGAAACAATATTTTTAATTAATAGTTAAGAATGAAGAATTAATAGTTAATGTGGAAAACTTTCCATGAATAATGTAGAATATAATAGAGACTAAATGGCAACATTTAGTTAAATAATAAGAAAATATATGAAAGGGAGATTTGATTTACATGAGTGAGTGTATTGAAAAATTTTTTCTATATAATAATGAATTAAAAAACAAAGAACAATTTAAAGAGGCTGAATTTAAACATGGAAAGTCTATATATGAGGTAATACGTATTATAGATGGAAAACCTCTTTTTTTAAAGTTACATTTAAGACGTATGAAAAACTCAGCAAAAATAACTAATTTGAGATTATGGCTTAATGAAAAAGATATTAAAAATAGTATATTAAAACTTATAAAGGCAAATGAAATTTCAGTAGGTAATATAAAGATTATTTTTAATTTCTATGAAAAGAATACATTTTTGTCTTATTTTTTGCCTTATAATTATCCATCTCTAGAAGAGTATAAAGTGGGAGTAGACACCATCTTTTATCATGGAGAAAGAGAAAATCCAAATGCAAAAGTAATAAATTATGAGTTTAGAACTAAGGTAGATAGTACGATAAAAGAAAAGAATGTGTTTGAAGCTATACTTGTGGATAGTAATGGAAACATTACAGAGGGGAGTAAGTCCAATATATTTATGATAAAGGGAAATACTGTTGTAACTGCACCATTAAAAAATGTGCTTCCTGGAACTACGAGAAAGGTTGTAATGGATATCTGCAGTAAAATAGGGCTTGAAGTGTCAGAGAAAGAGGTAAGCTATAAGGATGTAGAGAAGTTTGATGCACTATTTATATCTGGTACATCACCAAAAGTACTGCCTATAAAAAAAGTGGAAAACGTTAAATTTGATTCTTCAAACAATAAAGTACTGCTTAAAATTATAAAAGCATACGATAAAGAAGTAAGGGATGACATAAAAAATTTTGATACAGATTAGAACATAGAAGGCTTAAGATAGATTATATATGATATTGAAGTTTTTATCCGATGGCTTTCTACTGTAACACTCCCACGCACACAGCGAAAGCGACTATCACCAAATCAAAGATTTGGGATATCTGCTTTTCTACCAAGGTGGGAGATAACAGTAGCTACGTCTCTGGATAATTCATCTAAACTTAGTGGGAAAAACAAATTCCCACTAAGCAAGATTCATTAATTAGGGGGAGATAATTATGAAAGAATTGTTTCATGGTACTTCACTAGAGGAATGCTTAGAATCTGCCAGCTGTAAACTAAATATGCCAAAAGACAAATTACAATATAAGATTGTTAAGAAAAGCAAATTACTTTTTAGAAAAAAAGTAATAATAGAAGTGTCTTTTGGGGAAGAAGATCAGAGTAATGTAAATTCTGTTACAGAGAAGGAAATTGTAAAAACAAATGAAAAAGATGGAACCATAAAATTAGAAAATGGCAAAATAATTGTAAAGGATCCTATTGAAGATGGGAAACCTGCGGTAATACATAGGGGACATAATATATCTATTTTTGTAGATGGAGCTGAAGTTAAGGATAAATGTGAAGTATTTAGTAAAAATAAAATAGAAATAGTTTTTGAAGAAGATGAACCAAAAAGACAAATGAATATATATCTATCTGATGATAGAATGAAAGCATATGCTGAAGTTAAATATATATCTAAAAACGTTTACAAACTGAAAGACAAAGATGAGAGTCATAAAGTGAATTTTGAAGGAGAAATAATTCAATCAATAAAGCCTCCTATGTATACAGTAAATGAAATTAAGAACGAATTATCTAATAATAAAGTGATTTATGGTATAATGGAAGAAAATTTGAAAGAAGTTGTAAACGGTGATAAAAAACTTGTAGTAGCTTGTGGAAAAGAAGCTGTAAACGGTGAGGATGATTTTCTAGAGAATAAGTTTGAAACCTCCGTAGTTTTAAAAGAAGATACGATTGGAAATATAGACTTTAAAAGTATAGGTACCATAAATGTTGTAAAAAAAGGAGATATAATTGCAATAAAACATAATGGCACTTTAGGCAAAGATGGATTTGATGTTACTGGAAAGGTTTTAAAATGTAAACCAATAAAACAAATTAAAATAAAGGTTGGAGATGGATGTGTACTTAAAGATGAAAACACCGTTGAAGCATCAATAGATGGTAAACCCTCCATAAAAAGCAACACTTATTATGTTCATCAGGTACACGAAATTAATGGAGATGTGGATATAAGCACTGGGAATATAAATTTTATAGGTGATATAATTATACATGGAAATGTAAAAGAAGGCATGAAAGTAGAATGTGGCAACGACCTTATTGTGGAAAAAGAAGTAGAAAGGGCTAGTTTAAATGCAAAAGGTGATATAAGTATAGGACAAACTGTTGTTAGCTCTCAAATATGTGGTGGCGGTGACAGTGTAAAGAAGATTAAGGCTATGGAACACCTGAGCAAATTTAATAAGAATATGGAACAGTTAGTGGGGGCCGTAAAAGAAATAAAAGACTATAATCTGCTTGGCAAAAGTAAAAAGGATGGAGAAATAATAAAAATATTATTGGAAAGTAAATTCAAGAAACTTATTAAGCTGGGCATAAATGTAATTGCGGACTTGAATGTTGAAAGTGATGATTATCAAGAGGATAAAATTGTAAGATTTATCAAAACCAAGCTTATAGGAATGGGACCTATAAGTATTAAAAGTTATTCCGAGTTAAATGAACTAATGAAAATTATTGAAGATAAAATAGAGGAACTAAAAGACACAAGGGCACTTCCTGTGAAAGTGGTTTTATCTTACTGTCAGGACTCCAATATACAGAGTTCTGGTGATATAATAATAAAAGGAAGAGGAGAATATATATCACAAATTGATGCCAATGGTTCCATTGAATTTTTGCAAGAAAAGAGTGTGGCAAGAGGGGGAATACTAAAAGCTGAAAATGAAATAAAATGTAAGATTGTAGGGAGTGTAGCAGGAGTTTCTACAAAGCTTCAAGTAGAAAGTAAGGGTGGAAATATATGGGCAGATGTGGCTTATCATAATACGGTATTTAAAGTTGAAAACAAGGAAATTGTTCTAGATTCTCCAAGTAAAGATGTACATGTGTATTTGAAGGAAGGGGATATAGTAGTTGACAAATTTGTTCTATAAAAATCCTGTTGCAAAATGCATGATTTATGCTATTTTAAGTAGATATATGCTATAATTATGTAATAATTGATTTAAATAAGGATTTATAAGGATGGCTAACAATATTATTTAAGGAGGATTTTAAATGGATGGCAAGGAAATAAAAGTATTGATATTTAGTATAAATGGTGAGTACTATGCTACAGATATTATGGAAGTAGAGAGAATTTTGGGTTATGAAGAGACTACGAAGCTGCCGGATTCTCCTAACTTTGTAGAGGGAGTCATAAATTATGAAGGAAATATACTTCCTATAATATCCTTGAGTAAGAGATTTGGTTTTGCTTCAGCGGAAGAAAGTAAAGAGGCTAAGATAATAGTTACGAAACAAAGTGGAAATAAAATAGGAATAATAGTAGATGTTGTATCTGAAGTTACTGATGTAAATACTGCAGATATAGAAGTTGCACCTGATATAGTGTCCCAAATATCAAAAAGATATATAAAAGGCCTCATTAAAATAAAAGATAATATAATAATATTCTTAAATCTTGATAAAATACTTACTGAAGAAGAAAAGGAACTCATATAATTAAAAATTGAAAGGTGTATATTTATGGATATAAAAGAGATAAGAGTGGGAATAGCAGATATGAATACTGCAAGTTCTCCTGATAGAATTATAACCATTGGTTTGGGTTCCTGTGTAGGTATAGCTCTATATGATAAGGAAAAGTGTATAGGTGGGTTGGCACATATAATGCTGCCGGACAGCACTCAATTTACAAATACAAAAAATCCAATGAAATTTGCAGATTTAGCTATTCCTATTTTGATAGAAAAGTTAGAAGCCTTAGGTGTAAATAGAAGAAATTTAAAGGCTAAAATAGCAGGTGGGGCTTCTATGTTTAACTTCTCAGATAAAAGTGTAGTTATGAATATAGGAAGTAGGAATGGAGAAGCTGTAAAGAATATATTAAAAGAAAATTCTATTTCAATATTAGCAGAAGATCTAGGAGGCAACAAAGGTAGAACTATGATATTTGATACCAATGATGGAGGTGTCAAGATAAAGACAGTAGGAATTGGGATAAGGGAAATTTAAAAATTTAATGGAGTGATAATGCTTGGAAAAAATTAAGGTTTTAGTAGTAGATGATTCTGCATTAATGAGAAAAATTATTTCGGACATGATAGGTGAAGATGAATCTATAAGGGTTGTAGGAACTGCTAGAAATGGGGAAGATCTTTTAGAGAAACTATCGTTAAATTTTACTGAAAATAGTATGCCTGATGTAATAACTTTAGATGTAGAAATGCCAAAGATGGATGGAATAACAGCACTAGGCGAATTGAAAAAAAGGAATATTAATATACCTGTAATAGTTTTAAGCAGTGTCTCCAAGGAAGGAAAACAGCGTACAATGGAATGTCTTGATATGGGTGCTTTTGATTTTTTACCTAAGCCTTCAGGTACAATATCTTTGGATATAAATAAAGTTAAAACTGAGCTTGTAGAGAAGATAAAAGGAGCCTACCTGGCAAATACAGTTAAACCAAATAAAGCACAAGAAAATATACAACTGTCTATATCAAAAAATGAAAAAGCTTCCACATTAAATGTCACAAGTTCAAATGTAGATAGAAAAATGAAAAAAGATATAAATGCAGTGGTGATAGGAGCATCTACGGGCGGACCTAAAGCACTTTATTCAGTTATAACACAATTTCCCCAGAACATGGGAGTGCCGGTATTTGTAGTACAGCATATGCCTGCAGGATTTACTAAGGCTTTTGCAGACAGATTGGATTCTAATTCAAAAATAAAAGTATTAGAAGCAGAGGATGGTATGAATGTTGAAAAGAATACTGTTTATGTAGCACCTGGTGGATTTCATATGGAAGTATGGAGAGATAAGAGAATACATTTGAACAAAGAACCTGCCATTTGGGGAGTAAGGCCTGCAGTGGATAAGCTATTTATATCTGCATCAAAAGTATATGGAGAAAATATTATAAGTGTAGTTTTGACGGGTATGGGAAGAGATGGAGCACAAGGAACTGTAGAGATAAAGGAAAATGGAGGAATTACACTTTCTGAAGATGAATCAACTTGTACTATTTATGGTATGCCTAAAGCAGCTTATGCCACAGGAAAAGTGGACTTAGTTTTACCAATAGACAAAATAGCAAATGAAATAGTAAAAATAATAAAGTTTGGTGGGAGGTAGACTTATGGATATGGCTTATTTTAAGCAGTGGGTTTTAAGAGAATTCAATATAAATTTAGCTGCATATAAACCAAACCAATTACATAGGAGAATAAATAGCTTGATGTCCAGAGTAGGAGTTAAAAGTATAGATGAATACATAGAACTCTTAAAAAGGGACGGAGAGCAAAGACAGAAGTTTTTAGACTTTATAACTATAAATGTATCTGAATTTTTTAGAAATCCGGAGATATTTGAAGAGTTAAAAGTTAGATTAAAGGAAGAACTACTTCCTAGAAATAGTCCTTTGAAAATATGGAGTGCAGCTTGTTCAATTGGGGCTGAACCTTATTCAGTAGCTATGTATTTGGATGAATTGTCTCATGGAGTTAGACACACCATAATTGCAACAGATATAGATAACACTATAATTGAAAGGGCTAAAAGGGGAGAATATGTTTTATCAGAAGTAAAAAATGTAAAAAAAGAATATTTAGATAAGTATTTTACTATAAAGGACGATAAATATATTATAAGTCCTATAATAAAAAATTTAATCACATTTAAAAAGCATGATTTAATACTTCAAAATTATGAAAGTAACTTTGATTTAATAATATGCAGAAATGTGGTAATATATTTTAATCAAGATGTAAAAGATAAAATATATGAAAAGTTTAGCAAGTCACTTAAAAAAGGAGGACTACTATTTGTCGGGGCCACTGAAAGCATATACAATTATAGAGATTATGGCTTTGAGAAGGCTTCTACCTTTATATATAGAAAGCTATAAGGAGGGAATAAAATGGATACGTCGCAGTATATGTCTATGTTTCTAGAGGAATCAATGGACAACTTGCAAACACTTAATGAATCATTACTTCAGCTTGAGCAAGAACCAGACAACATAGATAAGGTAAATGAAATTTTTAGAGTAGCACATACAATAAAAGGAATGGCAGCTACTATGGGATTTAATGAAGTGGCTGAACTTACTCACAAAATGGAAGATGTACTATCTGAATTTAGGGATGGACAATTAAAAGTAAACCAAGATGTAGTTACAGTCTTATTTAAATGCCTGGATACTCTTGAGCAGATGATAAAAAATATAGAGGATGGAGTAGATGAAGAAACTCCTATTCAGGATATCATTGAAGAATTGGAAAAGATATCTGGTCAAAAAGATGAAAGTGAAGCTAATAAACCTGAAAAAGAAGATAATGTCCAGGAACAAAATGCTGCAGTGGAATCTAAAGGCAAAGATTCTATGGTAGAATTGAATGAATATGATATAAATGTAGTTAAACAAGCTGAGGACAAGGAATTTAACGCTTATGAAATAAAAATTAAACTTAGCGAAAATACTCTTTTGAAATCTGCAAGGGCATTTTTAATATTTAAGGATTTGGAAGCAGTAGGAGAAATAATAAAGTCTATTCCTGGTACAGAGGATATAGAAAATGAAAATTTTGAATTTGAAATATGCCTTGTTTTATTAACTAAAAGTACTTCAGAAGATGTCCATAAACTTTTGATGAACATATCTGAGGTGGAAGAAGTTACTGTGGAAGACGTGGACATCCAGGCAGAAAAAGCAAAGAAAATGGAATCAGATTCAGCTAAAAAAGAAGAAGAGATAAAAGTTAAAGCTGAAAAGAAAGCTGCCCAGGAAGTAGTAAAGCCAAAGCCAGCAGCAGTAGCTCAAAAGAAAAGTAAAAATCCTCCTAAAAAGGAACCTCATAAAAAAATGCACCAGTCTGTAAGAGTTGATCTGGAAAGATTAGATAAATTTATGAATATGGTGTCTGAATTGGTTATAAATAGGACAAGAATGGAGCAAATTAGCAGCAGTTATAAGTTAAATGAATTAAATGAAGTTTTAGAACAGGTGGCAAGGACAACTTCAGATTTACAAGATTTAGTAATGAAGATAAGAATGCTGCCTCTTGATACTGTATTTAACAGATTTCCTAGGATGATAAGGGATTTATCCGTAGAACTGGATAAAGAGATGGAGCTTATAATTGAAGGAGCAGATACAGAACTTGACAGAACAGTAATAGATGAAATTGGAGAGCCTCTAATTCACTTGCTTAGAAATGCAGCAGATCATGGTGTAGAATCTAAAGAAGAAAGAATTGCAAAGGGAAAAGATCCTGTAGGAAAAATAAAACTTATTGCTTATCAGGAAGGAACTAAAGCTGTAATTAAAGTTGAAGATGATGGAAGTGGAATACCTGTAGAGAAGATAAGAGAAAAAGCAGAAAATGCAGGTATAAATACTGAAGGAATGACAGAAGCTGACATAAAGAATCTCATATTTATGCAGGGAATAAGCAGTAATACCGAGGTAACAGATATATCAGGAAGAGGAGTTGGAATGGATGTAGTAAAGACCAAAATATCCTCTCTTGGTGGAACAGTAGAACTTGTAAGTGAAAAAGACAAAGGATCATCTTTTATAATAAGGCTTCCACTTACACTTCAGATAATTCAAGTACTTCTTGTAGGTGTAGGGGATGAAACCATGGCTATATCTTTAAGCTATGTAGACAGAGTTATAGATTATAAAGATGATTTAGTGAAGATGACTAATAATAAAGAAGTTATAATATATAATGGAAATGTAATACCTCTTATAAGACTTTATGAAAAACTTGGTGTTGAAAAATCAGCTAGCAACAAAAATTATATAGTAATAGTTAAGGTAGGAGAAAAAACTGTAGGACTTATGGTAGATTCCTTACTTGGACAGAGGGAAATTGTTATAAAACCTCTTGGAAAGACACTGAAAAATTTGAAAGAATATATGGGAGCAACCATATTGGGAAATGGACTTGTAACTTTGATATTGGATGTTGCTGCCCTGGTATAAGGAGGAAAATAATGGACTATAAAAACCTTACTCCTATTCAACTTGACGCATTAAGAGAAGTTGGGAATATAGGTACAGGGAATGCAGCCACAGCATTATCTCAGCTTATAAATAGAAAAGTTGATATGACAGTACCTGCTATAAATATAGTGCCTTTTGACGACATCTTTACGAACATTGGTGAAGGTGAGGTAGTTATAGGCGTAATAGTTAGAATCTTAGGCGATATACCTGGAAATATACTGTTTATATTTGAAAAGAATACTGCTATGGATCTAATTTCTATGTTAACCGGTCAGAGGGAAGAGGAATTAAGTGATATGGGAAACTCTGTTATATGCGAAATAGGCAATATAATATCTAGTTCCTATATGAATTCTATAGCAAAATTTACTGGACTGCATGTAATACCATCAGTTCCAGCAGCTACTTGCGATATGCTTGGGGCAATACTTTCAACTACATTTATAGAATCAGGACAATATGATGAGTATGTTCTTGACATAGAAACACTTTTTATGCAAAATAATTCAGAGTTAAGTGGGCACTTTTACTATATTCCGGTGCCTGGTTCAATGGAAAAAATTTTAAGTGCTTTAGGAATAGGATAAATATTTAGTAGTAAATAATTTGGAGGGAAGAAAATGGCTAAAATATTAATTGTAGATGACGCTGCTTTTATGAGAATGATGATAAAGGATATATTAGAAAAGAACGGATTTGAGGTAGTGGGGGAAGCAAACAACGGATTAAAAGCTGTGGAGTTATATAAAAAGGAAAAACCAGATGTAGTTACAATGGATATAACGATGCCGGATATGGATGGTATTGAGGCTGTTAAGGCAATAAAAGGATTTGATGCAGGTGCAAAAATTATAATGTGCTCTGCAATGGGTCAGCAGACTATGGTTATGGATGCTATAAAAGCTGGAGCTAGAGATTTTATAGTAAAGCCTTTTCAACCGGATAGAGTTTTAGAAGCAATAAATAAAGTAGTAGCTTCTTAATAATAAGAATATAATTATTTGTAAATTGTTAAACAGATAATCAGAAATTAAAATTTTATGGCTGGTATAAAGGTAACAAGGTTTATTACGAAAACTATCAAGTAGAGTTAAATTTATTGCAAACTTTAAATAGCTAGGATAGTATACTCCATATATTTAATTTCTGATTTAATCTGGTAAGCAGAAAATTAAGATTTGAAATTTTATACAAGGATACTTGTTACATAGTTTGTGTACCTATGTATATGGAGGTGTAAATATGCAAGTTGTTATATTTAGATTAAATAACGAACAATTTGCTGTAGAAACAGCTAAAGTTCAAAGTATAAATAATTCTATGGAAATAACAAAAGTCCCACAGGCGCCAGCTTACATAAAGGGACTTATAAATTTAAGGGGAAATGTAATATCTCTCCTAGATATAAATCTCTTGATGGATATTCCAAAAGCTGAGATAAGTGAAAACAGTATACTTATACTGGAAATGGAAGACGAATTAGTGGGAATAACAGTAGATCAAGTAGATGAAGTTTTAGATGTAGAAGAAAATGCTATTGAAAAGATAAATGATGAAGGAAAAAAAGTCTATATAGAGGGAATAATAAATTTTAAAGATAGTATAGTTACTTTAATTGATATAGACAAACTTCTTTCAAATTAGAATTTTCTTAAGAAATGAGGGAAGAGAATGGCAGATGTATTATCACAGAATGAAATAGATGACCTTTTAGCTGCCTTATCTGCTGGAGAACTTACTCCAGATGAAGTACCCAAAGAAGAGGAAAAGCAGAAAGTAAAGCCTTACGATTTTAGAAGTCCCCAGAAGTTTTCTAAAGATCATATAAGGACTCTTGAACTTATTCATGACAATTATGCTAGAATAATTTCAAATTATTTAACTGCGCAGGTTAGAACTAATGTAAAAGTAAAAGTGGAATCTGTTCAGCAAATAACTTATGAGGAGTTTATTCATTCTGTACCTAATCCTACTGTTTTAACTATATTTAAAATGCCGCCGTTAAGCGGATCTGTTTTGTTTGAAGTAAATCCTCAATTTGTATTTCAAATTATAGATTTGCTCTTGGGGGGAAATGGTAAAGGAAAATACAAAGTTAAGGAATTTACTGATATAGATAAAAATATTATAAAGGTTGTAAATGCAGGGCTTATATCAAATTTGAAATTGGCCTGGGAAGATGTAATGCCTATAGAAACAGAAGTGGAGGGGCTTGAGACAAATCCTGCACTAAACCAGACACTTGCACCTAATGATCCTGTTGCACTTATAACTTTTTCAGTGGAGATGGGAAACAGCAGTACTTTTATAAACATATGCATTCCTTATTTGAGTATAGAAAAGGTACTTGATAAATTAGTAGTTCAATACTGGTTTCAGGACAGTGATGAAGATATATTGAATGAGTCCAGAGAGAAGCTTAGAAATAGGTTAGATATAGTTGATGTAGAACTCACTGCCATACTTGGAACTGTAGATGTTACGGTACAAGAATTTTTGAACCTTAATGTGGGAGACGTATTGACCCTAAAGGAAAAAACTACAAGCCCTGTGAAACTAATGGTGGAAGATAAGGTGTATTATTATGGAAAGCCTGGTGTAATAGATAAGAACATGGGCGTTGAGATATTAGATATTTTAGATAAGGATGTGGAAAATTATGAGTAATGGATTTCTTTCACAGGAAGAGATAGATGCACTTTTAAATGGAGGAGAAAGTACGCCGGATCCACCATCAGAAACAAATTCTCAAGATGACCCACAGTTGCCAGATATAGAGAAAGATTTACTTGGAGAAATAGGAAATATATCTATGGGATCTGCCTCTACAGCACTTTCTACAATAATAAACCAGCAGGTAAATATAACTACACCAGTGGTAGTTGTAACTACTCTTAAAGAGTTGAAAAATGAATTTGAAGTTCCAAATGTTGCTTTGGAAGTTAAATATACAGAAGGTATAATAGGAGAAAACTTACTGGTAATGAAGATTACAGATGCGGCTGTAATTGCAAGTCTTATGATGGGCGGAGACGGTAAAATAGATCCAGATATTAAAGAATTAGGCGAGATAGAAATAAGTGCAGTATCTGAGGCTATGAACCAGATGATAGGGTCGGCTGCTACATCTATGGCTACTATGCTAATGAGGGAGGTAAATATATCCCCTCCTGTGTCTAAAGTATGGAATGATATTACAAAACCTCTTACTGAAGGAATAAGTGAAGATGAGGCGGTTGTAAAAGTATCATTTTCCCTTAAAATAGGGGAACTAGTAGATAGTAGTATAATGCAGGTATTACCTATAGCTACAGCTAAAAAAGTAGTTTCTATAATGATGGGTCAGGAAGAAACTGCACCAGCGGAGTCAGCTCCTAGTGCACCTGAAAATGATAGTACTAGTACTGAACCTGAACTTGAGCCTCAACCTGAGTCTCAACCACCTATACAGCAGTCTCAGCCAGCACCAGCACAGTCTCAAATGGAGCAAAGGACACCGGTGTACGAGAAACCTATAGAAACAAATGTAAACAAGCAACCTGTAGAAGTCAGCCGGGCATCTTTTCAGCCACTTAGTGGATCGCAGGATACAGAAGTTGTCCCTAAAAATATAGATCTTATATTGGATGTACCTCTTGAAATATCAGTGGTACTTGGAAGAACAAAAAAGAACATTAAAGATATATTGAATTTAGGGACGGGTTCTCTTATAGAATTAGATAAATTGGCAGAGGAACCTGTGGAGATACTGGTAAATGGTAAGAAAGTAGCTTATGGAGAAGTGGTAGTAATAGATGAAAACTTTGGAGTTAGAATAACGGGAATTGTGAGCAATGAGGAAAAAATTAGATCTTTAGGAAGATAATATTACTATAAGTATAAATAAATTTAGAAATAAGATGTGTATGGTGAAAGCTATACACATCTTATTTTAATTTATAATATAATGAAATTTATTTGTGTATTAAAGTGGAAACATATAGGGACTTTTTATTTAAAATAAGCAATTTATATTCAATTCAAAGTATAAATATTAAATATATGTACTCGATAATGTTACTAGTAAAGAAAAATGATATTTGAAGTAGTTATGGTTAGGGGTGTATTTTTATGAAAATAAATGGGATCAATTCCAGTAAGCTGGTGAGCTTTTATAATAGGAGCAAAGTAGAGAAAAGTTTAAAGAGTGAATCAAACAGCAAGGATTCCATTCACATATCATCTATAGGAAAAAGTCTCAGCCCTTATTCCTTAGATGATAAATTTGTAAATTCTAAAGAGAGAGTAGAAAGCATAAAAAAGGCTGTAGCAAATGGAACTTATAAAGTAGATTCTAAGCTCGTGGCGCAAAAAATTATAGATAATATAAAGGGTAAGGTATAATTTGCATATACCCGGGAGGTGATGTAATTGGAACTGCAGCTGTCTGAGATTATGTTAGAAGAATATGAAATGCTTAAATCACTTTATGAAGCTTTAATTGAACAAAATAAATATCTTGTGGAAAGACAGGTGTTTTTACTAGATAAAATAGTTAAGGTCATAGAAGAAAGAAGTAGAAACGTAGCAAGGCTCGAAGTTGAAAGAAGAAAAATAACTGGTGACAGACCTATGAGAGAGATTATAAAAGAATCAGAAGATAAAAAATTAGAAAAAGTATATTTAGATATAGTTAACTTGCTTGGAAAGATGAAATTTCAGAAAGATACAAATGAAGCCCTTGTAAAACAATGGCTTGGCTTTGCAAATCAAATGCTGAGGGCGTTGAACCCAAATAAGCAATCAAAAACCTATAATGCTTTTGGAAGAAGCAGGTAAATAGAAAGTAAGGAGTTGAATTAAATGCCTGGGTTATTTTCAATATTTAATACGGCAAAAAGTGGGCTTTTTGCACAACAAACCGCTATAAATGTAACATCTCACAATATAGCAAATGCTAATACAGATGGATATTCAAGGCAGAGGGCAGATATGGAAACCACAACACCCTATACTTTGCCAAGTGTGGATGGTGCAGCTGGTGCAGGACAGCTTGGTACGGGAGTAACTGTAGACTCTATTGAGAGAATAAGAGACAGTTTTTTGGACTATCAAATAAGAGTAGAAAAAGGAGCTAATGGACAATATAAAGCCCGTGATAAATACTTAAGTCAGGTAGAAAAAGTACTGGGAACAGATGTTGAGTCATCAGGTACAGGAATATCTTCACTTATACAGAAATTTTTTAGTTCCTGGCAGTCACTGTCTACATCTTCTCAAAATGTAAGTACGGTAAAAGAGCAGGCCTATCAACTTACTAATGAATTAAACCATACTTATTCACAAGTTTCAAATATTAAAACTAATACTAATACAGAAATAAAAAATGTGGTAGTAAATGTAAACAATATATTAGGCAAGATATCTAATTTGAACCAACAGATAAAGGATACAAAAGCGACAGGGCAAAATCCAAATGATCTTTTAGATAGCAGAGATTTACTTTTGGATCAGTTAAGCAGCGAATTTGGAATAAATATTACTGATAAAGACAGTGATGGAATTGATGTAACTACCTCAAATAGTGCTTCCGTCGAAGGGGATAATGGATCTGCACCATTACTAGATGGGAAACCACTTAATATAGTTCAATCTGATAATCCAGATGATACAAATGTAGCGTCATTTTCCTATATAACCAATATAACAGCTGTAGCTGATTCTAATGGTAATGTTACAAAAGATAGTAATGGAAATACTGTATATAAAGTAGATTATTATAAAAAAGGAGATACCCTCACGGATGCCAATAAAGTAAGCATATATGTAGGTATGACATCAGATCAGGAAAAAGAGTTGGATGAAAACAGAGTACTTTGGGCAGATGCAGATGGGGTTGCCTATAAGGTTACAGGAGGACAGGATCCATCAGGTAAAGCAGCAACAGTTGTTGATGGAGAAAAATTAGATGGCACTTCTGTAGATCCCATAAGCTTTAGTGAACTTGCTATTTTTAGGCCTCCAACAGGTGAACTCAAAGGTTATACATCAGTACAAAAGAATATAGATGATTATCAAGATGAACTCAATAATTTTGCAAAAGGATTGGCACTTTCTGTAAATGCAATAATAAGCCAGAGTAGTACTTGGGTAGCAGATAATGTTACGGATGGTTCTGCAGAAGGTGGGATAAATAATTTCTTTGTAAATGCAGATCAAAAAGATTCATCTAAATATTCAGCAGTAGATGAAAATAATATAACAGCAGCCAATATAACAGTGAATGTGGCAATAATGAATGATCCATCTAAAATAAAAGTAGATACCAAATATGATTCAAAAGGAAATTCATTGAGCACTAGCACTGATGGCAATAGAGCAGTAGCTGTAGCACAGCTTGCCAATAGTCTTATGAATATTGGAGGAATAACAAGTGATAGTAGTAGAAGTGATTTATTAAAGAATATATTTAAGTCAGATAGCACAATAAACAATGTATATTCTGTAGGAAAAGTGGATGGAGGGTCTACTTTAGATAATTATTTTAATGACCTGGTAAATAAAGTAGGTAATCATGAACAGGAAGCTAAACAAACGCTGGACACTCAATCTGTTCAGCTTCAAAGCTATACTCAATCTAGAGAGGCGAATTCTGGAGTATCGATTGATGAAGAAATGACAAATCTCATTCAATTTCAGCACTGTTATCAGGCAAATGCAAAGATGATATCTACAGTAGATGAACTTTTGGACGTAGTTATAAATCAACTTAAAAAATAGATAAAAAAGAGCAAATATCAAATAATAATTATATTTTTTCTTTGATATTTGAACTTTGAAATAAAGGATGTGATTGAGTTTTGAGAATAACAAATAAAACATTATCGGACAATTTTTTAGCAGATATGCAGAGAAATCTTGAAAATTTAAGTAAAGTTCAGCAGCAGGTATCTTCTACGAAGAATTTTTCGAAGCCTTCTGATGATCCAATAAATGTTGAAAGAGCTATGCAGCTTCAAAGTTCTGTTAATTATACCACTCAGTATGGTTCAAATATAAAAACTGCAAATACATGGATGGAAACAACAGATACCACTTTAGGGCAAATAGGAACTGTACTTAGTAATATAAGAAACAATTTAGAGCAAGCAGGTGGAGTTTATACACAAGATGAAAAAGATAAAATTAATGACGCAGTAAGTCAGGAAGTACAGCAGGTTGCCACATTATTAAACACAAACTTTCAAGGAGAATATATATTTGGGGGAACTGCAGGACTTTCAAAACCAATAACTACAACTACTGATGCTAATGGAATTGTTTCATTACAGTATGCTGATAAGGATGGAAATGCTGTACAGTTTCTTCCAAGTGTAGAGTCTAGTGGATTTGATAAAGGTAATTGGGAGGGCAAAAGTATAACTTTTACTGTTGATGGAAAGGATTATAAAGTAAACTTAAACTCTTCCTATTCAGGAATAGATGATGTGGTTAAAGATTTAAATAACAAAATACAAGGTAATAATGTTACGCCAACTCCAGCTAATCCACCTACTGCAGCTGACCCTGGAGTTAGGGATAAAATTAACGTAGTAAAGACAGATGATGGCAATATAAAAATTGTGGCTATAAATAGCAGTGATACTATAACATTGAAAGATTCAGATGTATCTGACTTATCGTCTGCAAAGGGAAAACAACTTTCTAACATGACTATGGAAAACATAGGAGCAGATAAAAACATAGAAATTTCTCAGGGAGTAGTACTATCCTATAATGCAACAGCATCAGATATGATGCAGTATGGAAACAATTATAATACAACTTCAGGGGATAGCATAAATGCACTTGTAAATAGGATACAACATCATTTAGCAGGGCAAGTTTTAAATGATGCAGCAGCCGGTGATCCAGGTGCAATAAATATACCAAATTCAGATGGAACACCCCATTATTATGTATGGAAAACTGATGAAGATGCAGCAAAAAAGGAGCTAATAGGGCAGGATCTTACAGATATAGATGCAGCCTCAAAGAATGTACTTGCGATTCGCTCAAAGATTGGTGCAAAAGAACAGAGAATGAGTGACTTAAGTACTCAAAATGGATCTTCAATAACAGACTTAAAAGAGGTACTTTCAAAAACAGAAGATATAGATATTACCCAGAAGACCATAGAATATTATACATCTATTACAGTTTATCAGGCGTGTTTACAAACTGGTGGTAAAGTAATACAACCTACGCTTTTGGATTATATTAAGTAAGAGTTAATTATTAACTATACACTACTAATTGAACGTAGAGGGAGATAAGGATGGAACTGAATACAAAATATCATGGAGTACTAAGTTATGAAGAAGAAGATATAATAATATTCGAAAAAGGAATTCCTGGTTTTGAACATTTGAAAAAATTTATATTGGTTCCGGCAGAGGAAAATAATTTATTTTATATACTTCATTCTATTGAAGATTTAAATATTGGAATTGTGGTGGTTTCACCTTTTAATGTAGTGAAAAATTATGAATTTGACTTAAATGATGACAAAGCATCTGAACTTAATGTAAAGAGTCAAAATGACATTATTGTGGTAAATACAGTTCATTTGAATTCTAAACTAGAAAATATAACAGTTAATTTGAAAGCTCCCATAGTGATAAATAAGAATGAAAATATTGGGGAACAATTAATATTGGATAGAGTTGATTATCCAATAAAATACCCACTTTTTAAGGGGGAGTTTTAATTGTTAGTTATAAGCAGGAAAAAGGGAGAGTCCCTTCGTATAGGAGAAGATATAGAAATTACTGTTGTAAAAATAGATGATGGAAGTGTCAAGCTTTCTATATCTGCCCCTAGAAATGTAACAATACTTAGAAAAGAACTTTATAAGGAAGTAGTAGAAGAAAATAAAAATGCGATAGTTTCAGATATAAGTATTTTAAAAAAATTGAAAAAATAAATTTGATAAATAAAATGTAAAGAGGTGTTTTGCATGGAAGTTAAAGATATAGGTCAAGGAAGACAGCTATCTTTAGATTTTAATACATCTAATAACGTTTTAGAGACTCAGCAAAGTACAGATGTAATTGATAAAACTACTGATAAAAGTTCAAGTGAAAAAAAGTTGACTGAAAAAGATGTGAAAAAAGCTGTAGATAAATTAAACAAACTGCTTGAGGACAAAGCTACCCACTTAAAATATGAAGTATGTGGCAAATTTAATGATATTACGGTACAAATAATAGATGATAAAACTAATAAGGTTATAAAAGAAATACCACCTAAAAAGATAATAGAAATGGTAGATAAACTTTGTGAATTGGCGGGAGTTTTTTTGGACAAAAAAGTTTAAAACAATGATATTATTATAGGGGGGATTTTTATGGAATTTAGGTTAAATAAAATAGACCCGGAAGTTCGCCGCAGAGTAAAGGAAACTACAAGTGCAGGAAAAGTTCATAATAAGTCAGGAATTTTTATAAATAAAGACTATAAAGGTCAGAAAAAAAATAGTCAGGGAGATTTTAAGGCAGAACTTACAAAATACAAACAGGGCAAAAGTAAAAAACGTATTTTTGTAGAAGCAAGTAAAGTGGAAGAAGTTCAAGTAAAAGCTTTTAAAGAAGATAAGGAAAACATTTCAACAAATGATGAAAGAGGAAACATTTTAGATGTTAAGAAGTAATTAATAATTAAGAATTAAGAATTAAGAATTAATAGTTGAGGTAGCACAATTATTAATTCAATAAGGGAGGTTTATTGTATGTATGCAGGTAACGCTTATAAAACCTATAAAACTAATAGCGTAAATTATGCCTCAAAGGAACAGCTCCTTTTGATGCTGGTAGATGGTGCAGTTAAGTTTTCCAAGATAGGAAGACAAGCGATAGTTGACAAAGATATAAAAAAAGCTCATGAAAACATAATTAAGGCTGAAAATATATTTAATGAACTTATAATATCTTTGGATGTTTCCAAGGCAGGAAAATGGGGACAATCTCTTATGAGCTTATATGATTTTATAGTAAGAAGACTTATTGATGCAAATATGAAAAAAGATGTAAAAGTAATAGATGAGGTGATTCCACTAATAGAGGATGTCAGAAATACTTGGGAAGAGGCTTATAAGATTTCTAAAGGTAATAAATAATAGACGAAAAATAATTATCAACTGTCAATTATTCAACTTTCGCAGTTTAAAAACTTTGCGAAACAAAGCTTTTGAAAATAACAAAGTTCAAATAACAAAGAACAGATAAAGATGATTTCCCTCGTACCTCAGGAAATCTATAATTTTAATATTTTCTGACGTTAGGAAGAAAATTATCCTTATTTGATATTTGAACTTTGCACTTTGTTCTTTAAAAATATTACTTCGTAATTTTTTTATATTAAGTTAATTTCTTATGTGCGAAAGTTGAGTTAATTATTAGTTAACGAGATAAAGGGGGAGATAAATATGTCAGATAGTGTAAGTAGTATGCCTACAGGTGCAACTGGTGCTGGCGGTGGAAGTATGCTTAGAATTACCGGATTAAATACGGGTCTCGATGTAGATTCCATAGTAAAAAAGATGCTTAAAGGTGATCAGGCAAAACTAGATAAAGTTAAGCAGTCCCAGCAGCTGATTCAGTGGAGGCAGGACGCTTATAAGACTATAATAAGTGATATACAGGATCTACAAAAATCTTTTTTTGATGTGAGTGATTCGGCAGATTATCTTTTAAATCAAGATAACTACAGTAATATGAATGCAGTAAGTGATGCTGCAGGACTTGTAAGTGCTACGGCACAGACTGGTGCTGCAGCCGGAACATATAAAATATCTGTAGCTGATGTGGCAAAGAATGCAGTTATTGGTGGTTCATCTTCTTTAAACAGTCAGGTTAAAATAACAGATATTTCAAGCTGGGGAGGATCAGGAAAATCTATATCATTTGGTATAGAAGGGGTGGCTAATCCTGTTACTTTAGATTTATCTGGATTTACAGGAACAACAGGAGCTAGTTTAGTTTCATATATTAATCAAAAAATAGCTGCGGATCCAAGTTTAACGGGCAAAATGTCAACTTCTTATGTAGAGGATGGATCTAATAAATATATAAAATTTACACCATTAGATAATGATTCAAATATTGGAATAGTAAATGACACTGCTAATGGTCATCCAACTAACATAACTGATATGGATGGTTTAGTCAATAAGCAGTTAGTATCAGCTTCAACAAGTACAAAGTTAACTGATCTGGGTAGTGGATTAGATGGGAAAATTGCATTAAATTTAAATTACAATGGAAAAGAAGTATCTGTTCAAGTAGATAACAGCAGCAGTGGAAAAAATGGTTCAGCAACTGTGGGAGATTTGATTACAGCTATTAGCAGTGCTACTGGTGGAGCTGTAACAGGTAAGTTTGATGATACCACGGGAAATTTCACACTTCAAACTACAGCTACTGGAAGCATATCTAGCTTGAAAATAGAGGATTATTTATCAACTCATGGCCAGGCTGGAGATACGTCAAGTGAAACCACACCAGGTTTATTGGGTGCACTTGGTATGCCGGCAGATGCATTAGGAAAATCATATCAGGGAAGTGATGCTGAGGTTACAGTTACAGGAATCGATGGTCATTCAACTACTATGACTGAGTCCTCCAATAGTTTTACTGTAAATGGAATTAATTATAATGTAATTGGAAAAACTACAGATCCAGTAAGTATATCCGTAACTTCTGATACTACAAAGATATATGATAAAATTTCAAATTTTATTGATAAATATAACAAGGTAATGGATGAAATTCAAACTAAATTGACTGAGAAAAGTGATAATGATTATCCACCGCTTACAGATGCAAAAAAGAGCGCGATGAATAGTGATGATATAAAAAACTATGAAGCCAAGGCAAAGCAGGGAATTTTAAGAAACGATGAAGATTTGACAAACCTTATGTATAGTTTGAGATCAGCATTTTCTAATGTAGTTCAGGACGGAAATGGAAATAGTGCTGCATCTGTTGCATTTGGTCAATATGGAACTAATGCTATAGGAATAGATTTGTCTAATGATCCTGAGCAGCCAAATAAACTTGTTATTGCTGATAGTTCAAAATTAAGAGATGCTATAGCTAATCACGGTGATCAAGTTTTAAAATTGTTTGCAGGTACTTATAATTCAGCTTTAAACAATAGATATAATATAGCTGGTAATGATTTATCAGCCTGGAAAGGGGCAGGTAAAACTATAAATCTACAATCAAGCAGTGGAAATGTCGCAATAGATATGAGTGGATTCACGAGTGATTCTTTAAATGACTTAGAAACATATATTAATAATAAAATAAATGCAACATCTTTAAAGGGTATGGCATCTGTATCTACTTCAGTAGATGCTTCAGGAACAAAGCATATAAAATTTACTACATCAAGTGATATATCTATGTCAGCAACGGGTATATCAGATTTACCAACTTCTTCTACGAAAATGCTTTCGGATAAAGATGCAGAATTTAATCAGTCAGGTATATTCTCAAGAGTAAAGGGTATATTTGAAGATAATGTAGGTACGCTTGGTACGTCACTAAATAATGCCACATTAACGAAGTTTGCTAATTATCAAGATGATTTCAGTTTATATGGAGGTATAGGAAGTACCCTTCCTGATCAGATATACCAGAAACAACAGCAAATTAAGGATTTGACTGATCAGATGACTAATGACGAAAAAAAGTATTACGATCAATTTACAAGGCTTGAAGTTGTTATGCAGCAGTTGAATTCACAACAATCTGCCCTTTCCATGTATACTAGCGGCTAATATGAAAGTAAAAAAATAGGCTTTTGTTAAAAGTAAAGTCTAGGAGGATTTTTAATATGGAAGAATCTATAGAGAAAATATGGAAGGAGTATAGGGACTGTACTGTTAATATTATAAATACGGTAAAGCAGGGCAATTTTGATTCTTTGGATAGTGAAATGAAAATGAGGCAAGAAATTTTAAATAAAATAACTTCTATGAAAGAGAATAAAGATTGTGCTAAAGAATTATATGATGAACTTCATATTAGTGAACTTGAGAAAGAATTAGAATCACTTATGAAACAGAAAATGCTTGTAATTAAAAAGAAGTTGGGAAGTATAATTAAGAATAAAAGAGCTAGTACAGCCTATGGAGGTATGGGAAAAGGCTTTGCCACTATTTTTAGCAAGAAAATTTAACTACCATAAGATAGCTAATATGTAAGAATTAAGGGAAATTTTCTGAAGTGAAGCAGAATAAAATCTTCCATAACTATTAATTCTTAATTTTTAACTATTAATTAATAAAAATGCGGGCAGGATGCCCATTAAAATTCAAGGAGGAATTAGTTATATAATATAATCTGGACGGTTAATAAAAGGCTTTTAGAAATCAATAAGTGAAATAATTAAGAAAAAGCAGCCAATCCTTTTTTATTTTGTTTGTTTCATTACTTACAATAATAAAACAAATAGGGAGGGGTTTTTTTATGTCTTAAATTTTTCTACACAAGTCATGTTAAAGTAAATCTACTTTCTTTCGACATATTAAAATAATAATCAATAAATTTATATAAAAAAGTAAAAGTAATCAAAATTTATAAAGTAAAAAAAGATAATCACGATATAGTAAATAAGAATCATAAAACAAATAACAAAGTGTAAATTAAATAACAAGGTTCAAAGAACAAAAAATGAAGATTTTCGGTATTAGCCGAAAATCCACCTAATTTGAACTTTCATATTTAAACTTTGTTCTTTATCTTGTTTAATAAAACCTTAGGGTTTACTAACAAAATAAAAATGTGGGCAAGGATGACCATTTAAAATTCAAGGAGGAATTTTTATGATAATCAATCACAACCTTATGGCAAATAATGCTATAAGAAACATGAACATCAACTCAAATAATGCTAGCAAATCATATGTAACAGGTCTTGCAATATCAGAAAAAATGAGAGGACAAATCAATAGATTAAATCAGACCTCATTTAATGCTCAAGATGGTATCTCCATGGTACAGACGGATGAAGGTGCATTAGAAGGAGGAGATAAGCATGTCAGATAGTAGTATGCCGATAGGTTCAACTGGTGCCGGCGGCGGTAATATGATTAGATTAACAGGTTTATCTTCAGGTCTTGATGTAGATGCAGTGGTAAAAAAGATGATGGCAGGAGAACAGACAAAACTTGATAAAGCACAGCAGGATCAGCAGACTACCCAGTGGAAGCAAGAGGCATATCAAGATATCATTAAAAATATAAAAGATTTGCAAAGTAGTTTTTTTGATTCAGGAACTTCAGATAAAAATATTTTGTCACAATCAAATTTTGCACCATTTACTGTAAGTGATGCTAATGGAGCATCTACAGTAGATACATCGGTGGCAACCTTTAATCCGATGGTTGGAGCACAGACAGGAAAATACTCAATATCAGTTACTCAATTAGCTAAAGGTGCAGGAGTAACTAATACGTTAGCGGCGGGGACAAAACTTACTACAAAATTAACTGACATAACAGGTACAACTGCAGAGGGAACAGAAGCGACTAGTTTAAAGAAAGTTATTACTTTAACAGTAAATACAGGTGCTAGCGATGTAAATATTACCTTAGATAATACAGATGGAAACGCTTCAGTAGGAGATTTAGTTAATGCAATAAATAATCAAAGTGGAGGTAGTGTGAAAGCGAAATTTAGCGAACTTACAGGACAATTTGCTTTATCTTCATCTGGTACAGGTAAATCTTCAACTTTAACGATAAAAAGTGGAACTACAGCTTCACTTTCTAGTATAATTGGATTTTCCACTGATGTTGTTTCAAATAAGGGAACAGGAACAACTACTAATACTGTTACAAAAGATGGTGTAACTACGACAACTACTGTAACTGAAGGAGATTGGGAAATTACCAGTGAAAGTGCAAGTAACTATAAGGTTACAGATGCTGCAAAAGTTGTAATTCAAAATTCTCAAAATGCAGATGTAACTATTACTGTTCCAGGCGGTAGTCCTGTTACTTTAAATGGTACAAATGGTAATGCACAGTCTACTAATAATTTTACTATAGATGGAGTGAGCTATGTGCTGTCAAGTGAGGGCAATGCATCAGTAAATATTGGTTCAGATACGGGCAAGGTATATGATAAAATTAAATCATTTATTGATAAATATAATGATATAGTAGATGATATCCAAAAAAAACTCACTGAAAAGCCAAACAAGGACTATAAACCTTTGACAGATGCACAAAAAGCTCAAATGACTACTTCGCAGATTACAGCTTGGGAAACTAAAGCTAAAGCTGGCATTCTTTGGAATGATGATAATCTTGAAACTATGCTCAATGATTTGTCTACGGCATTTACTACGGCAGTAAATAATGTTGGTCTTTCGTTAGGTCGTTATGGCAGTAATAATTTTGGTATAGATACATCTAAAGATTATACTACACCTTCTCATATTGATATAGTTGATCCAGAACAATTAAAAACGGCTATAGCAACTAAAGGTGATCAAATATCCAAAATGTTTACCAATATATCTGCTATTTCAAATACTGCAGAATATGGCAGCAGCCTTACACAGTATAAAGAAGATGGAATTTTTACTAGAATTTCAAAGATACTTCAAAAAAATGTTGGTTATGTAAACACTACATTTAATAGTGCAGTACTGACATCTTATGCAAATAAGCAGTACGATTTTACTCTTACAGGAACTGGAGGAAAAAATACACTTCCAGACCAATTATATGAACAGCAGCTTAAGATAAAAGATATTAAAAGTAAAATGAGTACAGATCAGGAAAAATATTATCAGCAATTCTCCAAGCTTGAAACTGCTATGGATAGGTTAAATTCTCAGCAGTTACAGTTATCTTCTATGCTTGGAAACTAATATAAAAATTAAAATGGAGAATAAATGATGGAAGTGGATTTAAAAAAAGCTATGGAGAATTTGAGGGATGTCACTTGCGAGCTTATTGATAAACTTCAGAAGGATGATTATGATGCTTTGGAAGGTATAATTGATAAGAGACAGAAATTATTAAATGATTTAGAAAAGATGCATTGTACAATAGAGCAGTATGGCAGTCCAGTCAAACAATTTGAAATAATTGCTTTTCAGAATAAATTATCAAAAATGATGTTTGAAAAGAAAAAGGACTTAAGAGAAAAAATTGATGATATATCTAAAAGGAAGGCTTCGACGAAAGGTTACTATAAGCATATAGGTACAAATATATTTAGCAAGAAAATATAATTAAATTATAGAAATAAATAAAAAATCAATTAAAAAGTCGAAAAAAGTAGTAAAGTAAATAGAAATAACAACGATAAAATAAATAACAAAGCGCAAAGTAAAAAACAAAGTACAAAGAACAAATAACAAAAAATGAAGATTTTCAGCATTAGCTGAAAATTAACCTAATTTGAACTTTGATATTTAAACTTTGAACTTTAATTAGTTAGTAAACCTTCGGGTTTAACTATAAATAAACAAAGGGCAAGGATGCCCGTTAAAATTCAAGGAGGAATTTATTATGATAATTAATCACAACTTACAAGCAAATAATGCCATAAGGAACATGAACATCAATTCAAACAATGCAAGCAAATCAATGCAAAAACTTTCATCAGGTCTTAGAATCAACAGTGCAGCAGATGATGCAGCGGGACTAGCAATATCTGAAAAAATGAGAGGCCAGATAAATGGTCTTGATCAAGCAGCTTCTAACTCACAAGATGCTATATCAATGGTTCAAACAGCTGAAGGTGCTTTAAATGAGACAACTTCAATTCTTCAAAGAATGAGACAACTTGCTAACCAGTCAGCAAATGGTACAAACGTTACTGTTGATAGACAATCTATACAGACAGAAATGAATCAATTGACATCAGAAATTAACAGAATTGGTAATACTACAGAATTCAATACTCAGTCACTTTTGAAAGGTGATGGTTCTGTTAAGGTTGCTGGTTCAGGCTTAACTACTGGAGTTGGTAATTTTACTGGCGGTGTAGATCCTTCAAAGACTGCAGCAACTCAAACTAATACCATAACAGCAACAGCAACAGCAGCAGATACTTATACTGTTACACTTAACGGACAAGCACTTACAGTTACTTTTGCAGCATCAAATGCTGGTGGACAAGCAGCTCAGGCTGTATATAATGTAACAGGAACAGCAGCTACTGTTAATCTTGAATCAACTGCAACAGTAAATGGTGCAGCAACTGGAATAAGAACAGCACTTCAAGATATGATTGATAATAATTCAGCTTTAAAAGGAAACTATACAGTAACAGGTAATGGTGCTAATGTTACTATTACAGCAGTTTCAGGTGGAACATTTGATGGTGCAGCTGGTATTATAGGAGCATCAGCAAAATCTGGTACGACTCTTGCTGGAACAGCTGCAGGAAACACAGGAACAACTAGTACAGGAACAGCTGCGGCTGCTACTATTACTATAGGTGGTACTTATTCAGCTTATATTGGAACTGGTATGACAATTGACAATCAACAAGTTGAATTCTATGATGGTACTAAAGGTGCTTATACTGGTTCTGCAATTGGTGTTGATTTAGCAGGACTTTCAACGGCAGATGATATTTCTAAAGCAATAATTGCACAGGCTGGACCAAAGCTTTCAGGTGTTACACTTGCTACAGGTGGTGGTGCTGGAAAAGTTACTATTTCAGCTGCAGATCCAGGAGTTGCAGGAAATCAAATAAAAGTACAAGATGGAAGTATTCAGCAAAATTTCAAGACTACAATGCAAGTAGGAGCAAATATGGGACAGACATTTGAAATATCTATAGCAGATATGAGATCAAATGCTCTTGGAATTGCTGGTACAGCTGGTGCATCCGTTGCAGGAGTTGCAGGTGCTAAATTTACATCAACAAATGTTGTTACGGATGGAACTAGTGCTACATTAAGAGAAGCATCCCTTGATGTATCAACAACTGATACTGCTACAGCTGCCCTTAAAGTATTAGATAATGCTACAGCTGCAGTTTCAGCTCAGAGATCACAACTTGGTGCTTACCAAAATAGATTAGAGCACACTATAGCAAACCTTGGTACATCTTCAGAAAACTTAACATCAGCAGAGTCAAGAATTAGAGATGTTGATATGGCAAAAGAAATGTCAGCATTCTCAAAGAACAATATTTTATCTCAAGCTGCTCAGGCTATGCTTGCTCAAGCTAACCAACAGCCGCAGCAGGTTCTTCAGTTATTGAGATAAACAGTTAACCTAATTTAGTTACAAGTGAATTAATTACTATTAATAAGGGTGGAGTTTGTATTCCACCCTTATTTAATACAAAATATTAATTTTTTAGAAAGTTAAAGTATTTAATTCTGTAAAAAATTAATATCAAAACTTCAAGAGGGGTTGAAATTATGAAAATCACGGCATGTTTAATAACAAAGAATGAAGAAAAAAATATTAAAAAGTGTATTGAAAGCTTTAAAGAAGTCGTAGATCAAATAATTGTCGTAGATACTGGCTCAATAGATAATACAATTAGCATAGCAAAAGAATATGGTGCTGAAATATATAATTATGTTTGGAATGATGACTTTTCTCAGCCGAGGAATTTAGCTCTTTCTAGAGCAAAAGGTGACTGGATAATATTTTTGGATGCAGATGAGTATTTTTATGGAGATACTAGTAAAAATATACTTAAGATTATTAAAAGTATTGATAATAGTAAAAACATAGTTGGAATATATTGTCCTCGAATAAATATTGACACTGTAAAAAATATTAAAGTTACAGATTATATGGTGCGAATATTTAGAAATAAGGAATCTATGGGATACCTGGGCAGGATTCATGAAAATGTATATGATAATGGAAAAAAGATAGATTGCTTTACTGCAGATAAAAAAGATATAACTATTTATCATACAGGTTATTCTTCTGAAATCCTTAAAAGCAAATATGAAAGAAATTTATTTTTATTACAAAAAGATGTAGATGAAGGAAAAGCTACAGCTGAAACTTATTTCTATTTTGGTGACTGCTATTTTTCACTTGAAAATTATGAACTGGCAATAAAATATATGAAAATGTATATTGATAGTGGTGAAGAAAATGGGGGATATAATACAAAACCATATTATATAACCATAGCTTCAATGATGATGTTAAATTCACCTTATGAGTCTGTAAGAAAAGTAATTGATGAAGCCATAGCAAAAAAAACTAGTTATCCTGAGTTCTATAGGCTTTGGGCATCTTTAGAACATGTTTATGGAAGTTATGATAAATCACTTGAACTTTATAAAAAAGCATTTGAACTTAATGAAAAGTACAATGATATAGAACATAATAATTTTGAGGCCAATATATATAATGCCTATTATAATATGGGAAGGCTTTATGAACTTGAAAATGATAACATCAATGCACTTGAGTATCAGGTTAAGTCCTTAGAGCAAAATAAATATTTTGATGGGGCATTTCAGTGTTTGTTAGGATTAATAAGAAATGAAAATTATTCTGATATAATTTTATTTATTAACAGTATTTATGATATTAATAATGAGAAAGACATTGAATTTTTGGTTAACCAAACAGCAAAAGTTAAATTAGGGAAAGTACTTTATTATTACGAAAACATAAGGTTAAATAAATTTAAAAAAGAAGATAATAAAATAATGTTTGCCTTATACTCAAACGAAAATTACGAAGAAGCATATAAATATTTTTCTAAGTGCTATTTTGATGAGTGGAGTTATACCTGGAGTCAGTTTTCAGTGCTGTCTGCACTTTTGAGTAAAGATGTTAAATTAGTAGAAGAAATAAAAAATTATGTAAAGCCATCTCTTAAAAGAATCATTGAAGGGTACTTAGGAAATAAAAATGTAAAATTTATTAAAGAAGATAAAGGTGATTATTTAAGATTGCTGAAAGAAATAGTATTAGTTAAAGGAAATTCTATTGAATTAAAAAAATTTATTGAATTAAAAAGTAATTTTGAGGAAAATATATCTTCTAGTATAGGAAATATATTGTTTGAATGCAAACAGTATATTGAAGCTGTAAATAACTATAATGATTCGCTGAAAGATGCAGGTATGTATTATGGTATGGCATGTAAATGTGCTGGAGTATGTTATTTTAAAATGAAGAATTATAAGAAGAGCATGGAATATATGCAAAAGGCTGTAGAAAAAGAATATAAACCTAAAGAAGTAAAACAATATTTAATCTGGCTGGAGAAAAAAGTAACTGATCAAAAATTAAAAATAGAAGCAAAAGAATTACTTAATAATTTTTAGAGAGGAAGTAAAAGACATGGCGAACTATCTAAAAATAGCAAATATAAGTATAGATAATAGAAGTGCAGTATTCAATAATTTATATGATGATTTAATAAATAAATATTTACAGGATACAAAACTTAACGCAGTACTAGAATGTATATCAATAAATGATTTGGAAAATTTAAATGATTATGATGCAATTATTATTAAAAATGAAGATATAGATAGATTTAAAACTACCTTTAATATAAAAAGTATAGAAACAGAGGAGACTAAAATAATAGTCTTAAATGATACAAAAAATAATTTTAATAACATGCTTTTAGGTATAAGAAAATTATATTATCTTCCCATTGTTGAAGCTGCAGATAAAATAATTTCTGTAAATATTCAAAACTTAAAATATGATATTTCTAAAGATAAGTTAGAGTGGATGTATGAACAGCTTCAAATATCACTTCAAATATTGATTAATAATGGATATAAAATAAACGTATTTTCACTTAGTAACAATGAGGATATATTGATAAACAATAAGCTATGTGAAGAATTTGCATATCAATTTCAAAATGATAACATTAAATATGTTGGGAATATAGAAAGCAGTGAAAAATTTGTTGAACTAATTAATGAGTCTTTGTTTTTTATAAATTTATCTATGGAGGCCAATATATTATGTACTTCATTTAAGAAAACATTTATTACATTTAAGCTAGATGAAGAGTTTGAGGATTTCCTTAGTTATTTTGAATTAGAAAATATGGCATTTGGTGCAGATGAATTTAATGCTGGAGAAATGTTGAAAAAGGTAGAAAAATTAAAGAGTTTTCTTGAATCAGAAGTTATTGATAATAAAATAGAAAGTATATTTGATAAAAATAAAACATTCTTTTATGATGAATTGGTTAACATTAAACCTAAAAAATTGTTTAAAGACAGCAGGTTAGATACAGATGAAAATAGAGTTTATAATAATGGTGGGAAACGAAAAAAGAAAAAACCATTTATCTATAAACTAGATAAAAATAGTGCAAATAAATTAGAACTTGGCTGTGGTAAAAATCCTATGCCCGGCTGGATTCATTTGGATTACATGGAGTTACAAGGAGTAGATGTGGTAGCAAATCTTGATACATGCGATGAGGTGCCGCTTCCTTTTGAGGATAATACTATAGATGAATTTTTTGGCAGTCATGTAATAGAACATATTTCAAAACCATTACCTATGATGGAAGAGCTTCATAGAATTGCAAAACCAGGAGCAAGGGCTTTATTTAAGTGTCCATATGGTTCTAGTGATGATGCCTTTGAAAATCCTACCCATGTAAGGCAGTATTTTTTACATTCTTATGGGTATTTTTCGCAGCCCTATTATTGGAGAGAAGATTATGGATACAAGGGAGACTGGAAAGTAGAAAAAATATATCTTGTCGTAAGTAAAAAAAGATATGAAGGTAAAACATTAGATGAAATAATGTATGAAGTTAACACTTTTAGAAATGTAGTTATAGAAATGACAGTAGAACTAAGTGCAGTAAAACCAATTAGAGAACCTAAAAGGGAATTACAGACACCTGATAATATTGAATTTGTATTTGTATAGAATAAGAGGTAAGTATCATGGCAAAAGATTATGATTTTTATGTGAACGCTCAATCCAGTATTTATAAAAGTGTTGATAGAAAATTAAAAGTTTATTTTTCAGAACCAGATAGCGGTATAAATAATAATACGGGGATTTTATTATTAATCCCTGGATTTGGTGCAAATTCTAATTCAAACATATATAGAAAAATGAGACGTGATTTTTCAGATAAATATAATTTAGTGGTTTTGTCTTGTGATTATTTTGGATATGAATTTATGCAGAACATGCCATTTTTTATTGAAAAAAATATATTGGAAATTAGCGTTAATAATGAATTTGTTAATTATAATAGTTCACTAATTAATAATTTAATGGATGAATTAATGAAATCTCCTAAGGAAAGTCTAACGTTAAGCGGAAGACTAAAAATTCATGAAAAGCCTGAATATTGCTGTGATATGGGATTAATGCAGGCTATTGATAATATTACAGCAGTTCTTTCAGTTATATCTATTATTTATGATAATGATCTTAAATTTAATACTAAGAAAATATTAATTTATGGTAATTCTCATGGCTCCTATTTATCCTATTTATGTAATGCTTTTGCACCAGAGTTGTTTTCTCTTATAATTGACACAGCAGCATATACATATCCAAAGTATATAAAAAAAAGACAGCCTTGGTTTATAAAGTATAATAATTCTATATTTAGAACTAATGACAGATGTATTGAGAAAAGTATAAAAATACAATTTGATATTAACTATATTATATCTAAGTTGTTCTATGATTTAGATATTTTAAAACTTGATGTTTTATATAATCAATTCAATAATAAATGTAAAATTATATCTTTTCATGGAACTAATGATGATCTAACGCCTATCAGTGAAAAAAGAAAGTTTTGCGGTTCAATAGATAATTGTAAGTTGAATGAAATTATTGAAATTGGTGCAAGTAAATCTGATAGCTCCATATTTCAAAATGATCATCATGACATAGGAGTAAACTTTATTAGTTTATTTGATAAGATTATGAATGAATACAATAGTACATTTAAAATTTCAGAATATTTAGATCTTAAGAATGAGTATATTTATAGCACAATGAAAAATGAATATAAAATAAGTTATAAAGATATTTTTCCAAGATTAATTATTAATTCAATATAATCAAAATATGTGAAAAGCTATTTGCAAAGAAGATGGATCGGATATAAATGAGTTTGTAGATGAAATTGAATTAAAATATGTAAATGTTCAATTTATGATTAGAGGTGAATAGGATGACTATTTATAAGGCGCTAATTCCACATTATGTAATGGAATTTAAATGTATTGGTTCACAATGTGAAAGAAATTGTTGTGCTCAAGGATGGAAAACGGACGTTGATAAAGAGCATTTTTTAAAATATAAAAAAATAGTAAACCGGGAATGGAAAGATAAGTTTCAAAGATATGTTAAAAGAAATAGACAAAATGTAGAGAAACAATTTGAGAATCTATTTTATGGTAAAATTAATTTGGATGAAAAAGGGAAATGCTCATTTTTGTCTGAAAACATGCTGTGCACTATTCAATCAGAAATCGGCCCTAGGTATTTGTGTAGAACTTGCAGTATTTATCCAAGAGAGTTTATAAATGTAGATGGTGTACTTCAATGTGCACTTACAACAGCTTGCCCTGAAGCTGCAAGAAAAATGTTATTGAATAAAGACGCTATGCAGTTTGATTTTATTGATACTTATGAGTATGGGTGGGATTTCAATTGCATTGTTCATACTAATAAAAATCTGAAGTTCAATGGTGCACTAAAATACTTTTATGAAATAAGAAATTTTATTATAGATGTACTACAGTTAAAAAATTATTCCTTAGATAAGAGATTAACAATTTTATCCATATTTGTATATGATCTTGAAAAACTAATAAAAAGTTTAAGTATTGATGCTATACCGGAACTTTTACAAAATACTGTATCTAAAATTAATAATGGAGAAATAGATGATGCAATTAATTCAATAGGCGTACCATCTCAGGTACAGTTAGCTGATTTAAATGAAATTATTCAATATAATTTTACTTTTGTACGTCAAAAACAATATATGATGTATGTTAGCGAGTTTTTAACAGGAATTTCATATTCAAAGGATGTTCTTTTTGAAGTAATTGAAAAAAATTATATAAATTCGTATGATGAATATTTAAAACCGTTTTTAAATGAATATGGATATATATTAGAAAATTACATGGTAAATAATGCTTTTAAAAATGTAATACCATTTGGAGAAACAATTTCAAATAACGTGTTTGAAGAGTTTTACAACTTTGAATTAAAATATTGTATACTTAAAATGCTTTTAACAGGTATTGGAGCATACAGGAAGGGAATTACTCCTGAACTTGTTATAGACTTAATATCTGTATTCACAATTAGTGTTGATCATTCTAAAGTTTATATGGTAGAAGCATTAAAAAAATTAAAAAATAAAGGTTTACTTAATTTAGAGGGATTAATATATTTGTTAAAATGAGCATGGTAACTGTGGATTGGAAGCAGCAGTATAATTGATCATAGAATGATTTATTAGCGTATTTTTAAAAATAGAGGTGTAGTATGGATTTTGAATCAAAATATTTAAAAAGTGAAGAAGAAAAATTTACAAATAATGCTAAATTATTAAGTAAATATCAAAATATTAAAATAAAGAATATGGACTTAAATCCTCTTACTCATAAAGTGAAAAAAATATCTGATAATTATGTAATACCATTTATTTATAATCAAAACATGTGGAAAGCTATTTGCAAAGAAGATGGATCGGATATAGATGAGTTTGTGGATGAAATTAAGTTAAAATATGTAAATGATGTTATAATTGTTTTTGGATTTGGTATTGGTTATCACATTGATGCGTTACATAAGAAATATCCAAATAATAACATCCTTGTACTTGAAAGTGATTTTCAAATCATAAAAATTGCTGCACTTTATGGTAATTTAGAAAATATATTAAGCAGTGATAAAGTTTCTATTGGTCTATTTAAAAAGGAAGAGGATTTAGATAAAATATTAAGACATTATTTTGGAAATTATAATAGAGTAAATTTTATAGCTTCAGCATTTTCAAATTATAGTGAACTTTATACATATGAATTTGAACAATTAGTTAATTCTCTTAATAAATTAAAAATAGACATTGAAAAAAATAGACAGGAACGAATTAAGTTATCTGAAGATATTTTAAATAGTACTGATTTAATAAGTATAATTAAAAAATTAATAGATGATTCAGAAGCTTTAAATCAATTGAATATTAAAATTAATATGAAAAACATATTAAAAGAAATTAATATTAAAAGTAATCTAATTAAGGAAGGTATAAGTTGTTTAAATAATTTATATAGTTTTTTAATTGGAGATAGAAACATAAATATTAATAAAGCAGTAGAGAAATTTAATCAAATTGAAGTAAAAACACAGCTTAGCCCAGAACTATCAGCAATTATGGATATTGCAATGTATAAGTACGTTGATATTTTAAATGAAGATGAAGAAATCAAAATAAGGGTTACTGATTCAGAAAATATTACTCAGATTAAAAAGATAATGTATAATTTAAAAATATATAAGTATAGGAATAAGTGTATGAGCAGTATTACTGCTGAGTTGAAAAGATTAATAAAGCAGCCTCAGAGGTAAGAAGCATATTAACTTTATGTATGATAGTTAAAATAGAAGTTATTTATCCGATGACTACCTGCTCTAGTACTTACACGCACTTTATGAAAGCGACTGTCACCAAATCAAAGATTTGGGATATCTGCTTTTCTCTAAGTTTACGTTGCGAGTAGCTATGTTCCTGGATAACGATTTCTAGGCATCAAGTGGAGTTAAAACTCCATCTGATGCCTAGAAATCTGTTTATGAAATACTTGGTTTTAGAGAAAAGGCTGTAGAGTATTATAATATGTATGGTGAATATAAGCCTGCAAGAAATAGATTTAGTAAAAAATATTTTTTATAAATATATTTTTATTTTTTATATAAAGTCCATTTAACTTAAAACGAATAATTAAGTAGAAGGATAAGGAATCCAAAGAAAAAAATATTGAAATTGGATATAAAGTTCTTTAAAGTTTTATCGAATAAATTAATGTGAAAGTCAGGACGACTAATAGACCTATTTATACTCTGCAGGAGGCAGAATTGATAGGTGTATTAGTCGCATTTTCATTGTAGAGATTTGACCAAGGAGGGAAGTAAAATGTTAGTATTAGGCAGGAAGCCCGGAGAGTACATTGTAATTGGCGATAATATTAAGGTAAAAGTTATTAAAAGTGAAGCAGGTGATTTAAGGCTTGCTATAGATGCTCCTAGAGATGTAGAAATCACTAGAGGTGAAGTTTGGGAAGAACAGCAGAAATTGAGACAAGCTAAATAAAATAGCAAAGGTCAAAGAACAAATAACAAGATTTAAGACAAATAATAAAGTTCAAAGAACAAATAACAAAAAATGAAGATTTTCTGTTAATACCGAAAATCAACCTAATTTGATATTTGATATTTAATATTTGAACTTTAAAAAGTTACAGTATAAACAATTTAATAAAAAACTCAGGAGGAGTCAATTGTTCTCGTAATTCAGCAGGATGCTGATAGGGCGGGCATGATTGGCTCCTTTTTTAATAAATAAAAAAGTTTAAGGAACAAATAACAGATAAATTAAGATTTTAGCTGATTAAATGTTGATTAATGTGTTTAGAATCTAGATATATTAAAGCATTTAGGAGGTTGAAATGTTAAAGAAAAATATACTTTACGAAAAGACTTTTAAATTTTCAGTGAGAATAGTAAAGCTATATAAGTACCTTATTGATTATAGAAAGGAATATGTTATTTCAAAGCAAATACTCCGGTCAGGTACAAGTATAGGAGCTAATGTAAAGGAAGGAATAGTAGCACAGAGTAAAAGAGATTTCCTATCAAAAATGTATATTGCATTAAAAGAAGCTTCGGAGACAGAATACTGGCTTGAACTTCTAAAAGAAACTGGATATATTGATGGAAAAATGTTTAATTCTATTATTGAAGATTGTAAAGAAATTAGTAAAATTTTATGTGCTACAGTTAGAACTACAAAGGAAAGAATATAAAGCAAATAACAGAGTGCAAAGAACAAATAGCAAAAAATGAAGATTTTCGGTTAATACCTAAAATCAACTTAATTTGATATTTGATATCTGAACTTTGAACTTTATTTTGTTAGTAATCCTCAAATGAATTGATAATCAATAATTGTTAAATATCAATTGTGAATTGTCATTTGATGAGGGGTTTAACTATAAATAAAAAATTTAGTACACAAGGAAGTGTACTACTCGAAAATCAGGGAGGGAAATATTATGATAATTAATCACAATTTACAAGCAAATAATGCTATTAGACACATGAACAGCAATACTAATGCTGCAAGCAAATCAATGCAAAAACTTTCTTCAGGTCTTAGGATAAACAGTGCAGCAGATGATGCAGCAGGATTAGCTATATCTGAAAAAATGAAGGCACAGGTTGGTGGCCTTAATCAGGCTAATGCAAATGCACAAGATGGTGTATCAATGACTCAAACTGCTGAAGGTGCATTAAATGAAACTACTTCAATTCTTCAAAGAATGAGAACGCTTGCTAACCAGGCAGCAAATGGAACTAACACTGATCAAGATAGATCCAATATACAGGATGAAATGGATCAGTTAACATCAGAAATCAACAGAATAGGTAACACTACTGAATTCAATACACAGAAGTTATTAGATGGTGGAACAGGCTCAGTTGATGGAAATAAAATTACTCAGGCTACAAGTGCAACAGCTACAATTGGAAAACTTACTGCCGGTACACTTACAAATGCATCTACATTAACTATTGATGGACAAACATTTAATTTTTCAAATGTTAAAGTAGCAGGTAATGCAACAGATGGAGCAACTTTAGGCAATGTTACTAATGCTAATGGAAAGAAATTATCAGATTATGTAGATATTAAGGCTACAGCTAATTCAATTACATTTACTGATAAAGCAACAGGAACTACAAGTACACTTAGTGGTGCTACTGCATTCAGTGGTGTAACAGGTACAGGTACTGCAGCTACAATAGCAAAATCTGGAGTTGAAGGTGCGAATGCTCTTACAGGTGCTGATATTTCAATAGCAGCAGGGTCTTCATTTACGGTTAAAGTGGGGCAGGATGCAGCTGTTACTGTAAATTTACCTTCAACAATGTCTAATAAAGTTTATAATACTAGTAGCACAGATAAGAATATACAACAAGCTGCTCTTCAAGATTTGGCAAGAGATTTAAATGCAGCTTTGCAAAATGCAGGACTTGGAAATAATGTTACTGCTGCAGTTTCAAGCGGAAATAAACTTCAGTTTATATCAAATACAGGAAATGATATAACTCTTGCAGAAGTTGGAGCAGGTACTACATTAAGCACTACATTGGGAATGGACACTAATCTTAAAACAACTGGAATTGCTATACAACAAGTTGTAGGACCTGGAGCTGCAGGAAGTGGATTTAATACAACATTCCAGATAGGAGCTAATGAAGGACAATCCATGTCATTAAACATAAATGATATGAGAGCAGCAGCTCTTGGAATTACAGGAAATGCAGGACAGACAGGATTTACAATGACAAATACTGTTACAAATGGAACTACAGATATCAAGCAGGAAGCTGCATTAAATGTTATGAATAAGGATGACGCTTCAGCAGCACTTACAACTATTGATAAAGCATTATCTACAGTTGCTGCTGAAAGAGGTAAATTAGGAGCAGTACAAAATAGACTAGAACATACTGAAAACAACTTATCAACTTCAGCAGAAAACTTGACATCAGCTCAAGCTAGAATAACAGATGTTGATATGGCATCAGAAATGTCTGAGTACTCAAAGAACAACATTTTGTCACAAGCTGCTCAGGCTATGCTTGCACAAGCTAATCAACAGCCACAACAAGTTCTTCAGTTATTAAAATAATTATAAGTGAATTAAAGAGTCAGGGTATTACTCTGGCTCTTTTTAAAAATTGACAGTGCATAGAATCAACAGTCAAATGATTTTATGCAGTATTAATTTTTGTTTAGGAGGAAATTAAATATGCTTCTAAGTATAGGTATGATGGTAAAAGATGAAGAAAAGTATTTGGATAAATGTTTAAAGGCATTAATTCGAATTTTTCGTAATATAGATTCGGAATTAATAATTGTAGATACAGGTTCAACAGATAATATTGTTGAAATTGCAAAGAGGTATACAGATAAGGTATATTTTCATGAATGGAATAACAATTTTTCTGAAATAAGAAATGTTGTTCTAAGTTACTGTAAAGGAGATTGGTTTTTTTATGTAGATGGTGATGAGATACTTGAGGATTGTAATGATTTAGTTAATTTTTTTAAGTTTCAGGAATATAAAAAGTATAATTCAGCATCAATATATATAAAAAATTTATGTGATTTGGAAGATGAAACTGATTATAGCATTTTTGCAGCTTTAAGATTATTTAAAAAAGATAAAGACTTTAAATTTGTTAATGCAGTTCATAATCAACCTTTATATAAAAAGCCTATAAAGACACTTTCTACAAAGTGTAAGCATTATGGATACTTAAGTAATGATAAGAAACTCATGGAAAAAAAGTATAAAAGGACAGCAACTATTTTAAAAGATGAATTAAAAAAGAATCCCCAAAACATTTACTATTGGTATCAGCTTTCTGTAAGTTATGGTATGCATGGTGATAATCAGAAAGCTGTTGATTGTGCCCTTAAAGCTTTTCAACTTATGAAAATAAGAGTGCCAGGAAAATGTATTCAAAAATACATATATGTATATACGCAATTAGCATTAAGTTGCATTATTATTAGAGACTTAAAAAAGGCTGAATATGCATGTAGTGAGGCTATAAAGGTTGGAATTAAACATATAGATATTTATTATTTATTAGGGAAAAGTCAATTTTTGATGAAAAAGAATAATGAGTCTATAAAAGCTTATGGAAAGTATCTAGAATTTTTAAATACAACCCAGGGTATGGATAACGCTAATACTCAAGTATACTGTTATGGTAAAAAGGAGTATGTGTACTTTGATTTATTTATATTATATAAACGTGTTGGAAAATTTGAAAAGGCAATAGAATACTTTAATAAAATTCAAGATGTTCGTATACTTACTAATTTTGAATGTATCGAAGAAAATATAAGCTTATATCTAGATATGAATGATTATGATGGTTTAAAGAATTTTTATGACAATGTAGTAAACATATATGACATTAGGGATACTTTTATTTTATATTTGGAAAAATATATAAATAAGCATGAAGTAAATATAAATAAAATAAAAGATATTTTAAATGAAGAAGACTCGTATATGTTGCTTTTAAATATTAGATTAGCTATACAAAATGATGATGAAAGTTTATATTATGACGCAGAAACTATGGATAATGTACTGGAACTTAATCTAAATGAATTATATTATTTTTATGGTGACATTTTGTATTATTATATGAAATATTCTATACATAATTTTGTAAATTTAAATGAAAGTATAAATTTAATTAAAAATATAAGTGAGCGAAAAAATATTGAGTTTTTTAAATATTTGGATGGTAAGTATGAGAATTTGAAAAAGGTGCTTTATGAGTTCCTATATTTTAACCTTGAAGAGGATTTGAGTATTATCAATTTAAAGAAAACAGCAACAAAGTATTTAGTAGCTACTATAGATAGCAGTAATACGTATTTTAGAGAAGCTTTTAATCAGTATGTTGATTATGGTATAAATTACATACAGTGTGTTTACAATGTTGAATTGTTGGAAAGCAATAATGTATATTGTTTAAGAAATGAAGAAGAAGCTTTCTTTTTGTATATGAGAAAAGCGAACTTAGTGAAAACTTCAAGTGATCAAAAATATTTGTATTATTTAAAGAAAGCCTTAGATGTCTATCCATATATGAATAATGGAATTAAATTTTTACTTGATGAATTTAAGAAAAGTGAAAATATTAGTGAAATGGAGAAATATAAAAAACAGGTTAAAAAAACTATAAGGGCACTTGTAAATGAAAATAAAATAAATGATGCAAATAAACTCATAAGTGAGTATGAAAAAATAGTGTATGGTGATTCGGAAATTGAAAATATAAAAAGAGCTATGTATTCATAAAAGTGGGGGATATGAAATGCAGATATCAATATGTATGATGGTAAAAGATGAAGAAAAGAATATAAGAAGATGTTTAAATAGTATAAGACCTATTTTAGAAAGTATAGATTCAGAATTAATAATTGTGGATACAGGCTCAACTGATAATACTGTAAAAATTGCAGGTGAATATACAAATAAAATTTATTTTCATAAATGGGAAAATGACTTTTCAGGTATGAGAAATAAATCCATAAGTTATGCAAAGGGAAAATGGATTTTAATAATAGATGCAGATGAAGAAATGACAGATTGCAAAAATATGATTGAACTTTTGAAGTCACCACAATTTAAAATGTTTAATACAGGTTTTATGGATGTAAAGAATATGCAAAATTTGCATGATGATTGTGGGTATGCAATGCTTAAATCACCAAGGCTTTTTAGAAATGATGGATATTTTTACTATGAGGGCATTGTTCACAACAATCCTGTGTTCAAAGAACCTACCATTGATTTAAAAACAACAATAGTACATTATGGCTACATAGAAGAAAATAAGGATGTTTTAGACAAAAAATTTATAAGGACAAGCAGCTTGCTTAAAAAGGCACTTGAAGACAAACCAGATGATATCTATTATATATTTCAGTTATCTGTAACTTATTCAAGCCATAAGGATTATCTTAAGGCTTATGAAATTGTAAAAAAGGCATATAATCTATTAACTCAATGTAAAGATAAAAAGAAATATAAATATGTTTATTATCAGGTAGCATTGTGCTGCCTTTATCTGGAATATGATCAAGAAGCAAAGAAAGCTTGCAAGGAAGGTTTAGAAATAGATAATGAATATGTTGATTTGGTATTTTATCTGGCAAAAGCCCAGGGACTTACATCAGAATACGAGGAAGCTTTAGAAAATTATAAAAGATATATGTATTTATGTGATAATTATAATAATATGAGTATAAATTTTGATGTGAGCTTAGGAATGTATACTTTAGGTCAAAAAGATGAAGCATTGCAGGACATAGTAAAAATATGTTATAGACTTGGAAAATTTGATGATATTTTTGATTTCGCACCTAAGTTAAAAAAATATAAGTATATAAAAAATGTTTTAGAGCTAGTAATAGATGGAGCAATAAAATCACAAAAAATCAAGTATATTAAAACCTTTTATGAAGATAAATTTATTGGAGACAAGCTAAGAGAAAAAGATTTTTTTAATACTTTAGAAAAGTATTGTAATAATGATATATGTAGGCTTTTTTCCAATTATGATAATGATTATTCAAGGCTGTATTTATTTAGATACAAATATAATATGAAAGACAGTAGTTTTAAAAATGTTGTTGATGAGTTGTCTTTTGAAAATGATTTTAACAATTTGGAGGATTATTTTGGAGATATCATTTACTGTAAAATAAAATATTTAAGTTCAATATCACATTTACTGTTTAATGTATGGGATAAAAACATAGATAGATATTTGAGTTATATTTCAAAAAAATACGATGATTTTAGTGATGCAGCAGCTGGATATATAGTGCATTTTAAAGATAGTACTAGCCATGGTGATTTAAGAATTAACAAGATATTATGCAGATATATTTTGCTAATTGATAAAATAAGCAGCTTCAAATACGAAAAAATGTTTAACTACTATGTAGACATCGGTGTTAAATGGATTAAGTATGTTTATAGCAATGATTTGATATCAGATGATTATATTGATATTTTTAAAAATAGTGAAGAAAAATTTTTAGTTTATATGATTATTGCTAACAAGAACCAGTCAAATACAAAAATGTATTTAAGATATTTAGAAAAGGCTCTTGAAGCTTATCCATATATGAAAAAAGGAATAGAAATACTTTTGCAGGATGTTAAAAGCAAAATAAATCAATCGAATAGTGAATTTGAGAAATATAAAGTTCAAGTTAAAAATACAATAAAAACGCTAATTGAAAATAACAAACTTGATGAAGCTGATAAAATTATTCAAGAATATGAAGAAATAGTTAAAAATGATATGGAAATAGTATTTCTTAAATCTGAAATGGCATTAAGAAAACTTAAAAATCCCAGTACAATTTATAAAATGTAAAGTTTTCAAGGATTAATTACTAATAATTAGTAAAAAATTCACAGATAAAGTCAGGATGACTAATAAATCTAGTATATTTTGCAGGAGGCAGAAGAAAAGAAGAAAGTAGGCTCATTAGTCGTTATTTTTATTATTAAATATAATTACTACATATTATATGAGATCATGTAAGGTGGAAGATCAAATGAAAAATGATATAGATTTATTAAAAAAACAATTAAAAGGTAATATACAAAAGCTTATAGATAGTGGTGATTTAAAGGATGCCAGGCAACTTATAGATCAATATAAGGATATAGATAGTGATGATGCTGAAGCATATTCAATGGATGCAGTTATTCTTATAATGGAAAACAAGTTTGATGAAGCAGAAGAAGTACTTAGAGAAGGGTTAGATATAGATGAAAATAATTTTGATTTAAATTATAATTTTGGATATGTTTATAAACAGAATCAAAATTTTGAAGAAGCACTCTGGTACTATAAAAAAGCTTTAGATAATTGCAGTAACAAAAATATGGTAAGTGATATTGATAAAATTATTAGAAAGATAAAAAGTGAACACAATATTAGTGCAATAGTTGATAAAAAAAAGATAGTTTTTTTTGATAAGGGTGATGACAAGTTTATATGGGATATAATAAATGAGTTATCTGAAGAATATAAAACAAAACATATAAGAGTTACAAATTATAGACAGATTGATGAAGGTATGAAGTGGGCTGATATTTGTTGGTTTGAGTGGTGTGATGAACTTGTTGGATATGGAAGTAAACTTAAATTAGCGAAGAATAAAAAAATAATATGCAGAATTCATGGATATGAAGTGTATTCTGATTTTATTAGGGAACCAAATTGGAAGAATGTTAATGATTTGATTATTGTGGCTCCGCATATTAGAAGAATATTTGAAGAAAATACAAGAAATATAGATAAGGGAAACTTAAGAATCCATACAGTATTTTGTGGAATTAATGTGGACAAGTATCCATTAAATATAAAAAAGAAAGGTTACAACTTAGGATATTTAGGATATATAAATTTCAAAAAAAATATACCATTAACTCTTGATATATTTAAAAAATTGCACGATATTGATTCAAGATATAAGTTGTATATAGCAGGCCAATTTCAAGATGCGAGAACATTAGCATATTTTCAGTATTTTATAAAGGAATATAAACTTGATAAAAGTGTAGTTTTTGAAGGATGGCAGAATGAAAAGCAAAAGATTGAGTGGTTTAAAAAAATAGATTATATGGTTATATCAAGTATTGATGAAGGATTATGTTTTGCAGCTGCAGAAAGTATGGTAAGCGGTATAAAGCCTATTTTACATAATTGTGAAGGCATAAAAGACCACTATGATAAAAAGTATATATTTAATTCTGTTGATGAAGCAGTAAAAATGATAACAGAAGAAAAATATGATTCTAGAGAATATAGAAAGTTTATTCAGGACAAATATTCACTTGACAAAGAAAATTTTTATATTACAAAAGTACTTGATAGATTAAATGAAGGTGAATTGAAATGAAAATATTGTATATAAGTGTTATAGAACAAAATGCAGGATGGGGAGCTGAGTATTTTGTAAACAGAGGATTTATAAAAAATGGACATAAAACCATTACACTTGATTATAGAAAATACAGAGATCAGTTGGGAGAAAAGTTATTGCAAGTTGGTGATTTTGATGTATTATTACTTCAAAGAGGAGATTGGTTTCCTATAGAACTTTTAAAAGCTGTAAATAGACCTAAGTTTTTTTGGGCATCAGAACCAATTGTATCGTGTAGGGATGAGGATAGGCTTTTAACATCAGGAAAGTTTGAACACATATTTGTTCATACTAATAGGTGTTTAAACTTTGCCGTAGAAGATTATAAATGGCTTAGTAGAAGTAACACATCAGTTTTGGTAAATGGATTTGATGAAATGATGCAATATAAAATGCCTAGTACATTGAAAGATATTGATGTTCTTTTTGTAGGTACACCTTCAAAAAGAAGAGAAAAAATAATTCAGATACTAGAAAAAAAATTTAATATAGTATATACACAAGCATTTGGTGAAGAAATGACAAAATATTTTAATAGAGCTAAAATTGTGCTTAATCTTCATACATTTGAAAATCTTGATACTGAAACAAGAGTATTTGAGGCACTTGGTTGTGGTGCATTTTTAATAAGTGAAAAGCTTTCAACTGAAAATCCTTTTATCTCTGGGAAAGACTATGTGGAAGTAGAAACAGGTGATGTAGAAGCAATAGACAAAGCAATAGAATATTATTTAAGAAATAGTAAAGAAAGAAATCAAATAGCGGAATCTGGATATAATGAGGCACTAAAACATCATACGTATACAGAAAGAGCAAAGTATATTACAGAAGTGATGGAAAAGTATACTGGTGAAATAGATAAAAGTAAACCAGCTATAAACAAAAATGTTGTTATGAATTATATTAAAAACAAGAATAATCCTAAAAGTTATGATAAAGTTTATGACATTAGAACGAATTATACCACAAATAAATTATTTACTATAATTAATAGTATGGATAAGGAAGAAGATGTCATAGATAATACGCAGCAAATTATCAGTTTAATAAATAAGAATGAAATAAATATTAATGATTTAATTAATATAATTGTAAATAGAACTGTAAAAAAAGAAGAATTATTAGATTATATTGCTGTGAAATTTTATGAAACTAAATTGGTAGATTTGGCATTAAAACTTTTAATGGTTGCTTATGAAATTAATGAAGAAAATATTGATACTCTTTATAATTTAGGATATGTACTTAGTAATTGCGGTGAATATAAAGTTGCAATGTCATATATTCAAAAATATAAAGGTAAAGATAAAGATTTAGATTGCCTCATAAAAAATATTTATGAGAAATTAAAGTGTGATGAAAGTTTATACATTAAAAATTATAAATATGTATTTGATAGTGAAGGAAATTATGCTGAAGAATTGAAAGCTCAATATTGGCTAAGAGTCAATTCTGAATATTGCTCACAGATTGAAAAAACTTTTAAATGCGTTGAAACATTAGATAATGGTTTTGGAGGTTGGGCTTTATCTAAAAGTTCATTAAGATATTTATGTGGTTATTTATTTAGCAAACGAAAAAGTGAATATAACATAATTGAATTGGGCAGTGGGCAATCAACTTTATTCTGGAATAAATTTATGGATATATCAAATTTAAATTTAAATATTAATACATTTGAACATGACGGATATTGGGCTAATGAAGTAAGAAAAAAAGTAAACTATAATGGTAAAATAAATATTAATGTATGTAAGCTATACACTATTGATGATAATATATGGAATTGTATGTTTTCATATCCTAAAAATTCAATTGGAATTTGGAGTAAATATTCAACTGAAATTCCAGAAAACCAATATAAAAATACCCGAGTACATAATTGTTTTTATAATATAAAAAAATCAATGTTTAGCAAAGAAGGTAGCATTGATGCAATGATTGTTGATGGTCCGCATGGTAATGGGCGCTCTTTAAGTTATGTTTTGTTTTATAATTATCTAAAATCTGATGCGTATATTTTAATAGATGATGTGAATCATTATCCATTTTTAGATGAATTGAACAAAATTTATAATTTTATCATACTTGAATCATCATTTTCCAGTAACAAAAGGTGGATATTGTTAAGATTAAATGGGTACAAGTTTTAGTATTAGAGTAGGCAGTGAAATATGCTATATATACCTGTAAAAATAAATGGTCATTTGTTAGAATAGTCATAACTTGCTACTTGTTTTTTACAGGAGGATTGAACCCACGGGGGGGATTCCATGGTAGATGTTCTTCCAGAAAGGCCGTGAAAATAATTTTGTGTATTCTCTTTCTTTAGGCTAATAATTCTAAATCAAAAAGTTTGTAGAATAATGTTACTACAAGGCAATATACTTTATGGATAATATTATTTGTATATCATCTCCAATTTTAGTCGATAATATACTTACCAATAGCAGGATAAGGCAATGCTGAGGAGCAACCTGAGCGTCTATTGGTGTTCTTTACAGAAACGGATGGTTTTAAACTATCCGTTTCATCCGTTTCTGGGAGAACAAAGTAAGCGATAAACTACCCAGTGTATAAACATAAAAAATAAACGACCATTTATTAAAATGGTCGTAATTTATTATGCTTTCTTTTTACATGAAGATTGAACCCATTGGTCCCATGGCAGGTATTCATCCAGGAATTCTGGATGTGCTCCAAATTGAACACCTGGTAAATTTTTAAACAAAAACTTGAGATAACTATAGGGCTCAAGGCCGTTAGCTTTAGCCGTTTCAATTATACTATAAACTGCTGCACTGGCTTCAGCTCCCCTTGGACTTCCACTGAAAAGCCAGTTTTTTCTTCCTATCGTAAATGGTCTTATGCTATTTTCTGATAGGTTGTTTGAAATGGCACAATTTCCATCCATTAGATAGTTCATAAATCCTTCTTTATTCTTTACTGCATAATCTACTGCCTTACCGAGCCTTGATTTTGGAAGACAGCTCTGTTTTATAGAATTAGCCCAGCTCCAAAAGGCCTCAAGAATCGGTTTTTCCGTTTCAAGACGCTTCGTTTTTCGCTCCTCAGGTGTAAGATTCACAAGTAGTTTTTCTTCTGAAAAGAGTTTATTGCAAAAGTCAATTCCTATTGCCGGAAGTGTAGCTTCTGGACTTTTTATGTCTTTAGGAAGTGCTTCAACAAAATACCTTCTAAGATGTGTCCAGCACAGGCATCTTATTACTTCAGGTACTTTATTGTACCCACTATAACAGTCGGTATGAAGGTATCCTTTAAAACCTTTTAAAAATTTTTGTGGACAATTTCCACTTCTTGAAGGCTTGTAATCAAACAACCTTATAGGTGTCTGGCTGCCTGCATACGTACTATATACCCACATATAGGATTCAGATGCGTTTTTCCTTCCAGGTTCCATAAGTACCTGTACAGGTGTCTCATCTTATGCAGAGTTAAATATTATGTAGAGTAGAAAATGGTTGAGCTGGATATATAGGCATGGGTAAGCTTAACCACTCTACATAATATTTAGATGTTTTTACGGAGCCATTCCAGTAAATCGTTCTTTTCTGTTTTTGAATAATCTTGGACGGTTTCTGTTATAAAATTACTGGCTTCCTCGATATATTTTCGTTTCAGTTCGGGATTACACCTAGCATAGATTTCTGTTGTTGTTACTGAGGAATGCCCCAAGAAGTCACGAATGTATATTAGATTAACATTATTTTCAAGCAGATGCATAGCTTTTGAATGTCTAAGTATATGAGGATGTAGTTTGTATGGATAAAGGTCTAATCTATTTTTTCGTGCCATATCCCCATATTTATTAAGAATATAAGCAACTCCTGATCTTGAAAGTGGGTTACCCAATCTATTGACAAATATATTTTCTTCAAAATTATGTCGGGTTGAAATACTTAAATAATTTTTTATGATTTCAGATACCTGTTGGCTAATGGGAACAACTCTTATCTTATTCCCTTTACCAGTTAATGCAACAGTATTTGGAATACGGAATGATATATCTCCAATTTTTAAATCAATGATTTCTTGAACTCGACATCCAGTTTCATAAAGCAATGCAAGCAGTGCTAAATCACGTATTCCTCTATCAGAAGTTTTGTCTGGCATCTTCAGAAGATAGGAAATAGCTTCTATATTAAGATAGCCTATAGATTTTTGAGTTGCTTTTTTAGCTCGTATGCCTAAAACCTGTTGGCATATGTCACTTTTTTCTGGATTTTCTCGAATGACATAAATACAGAATGATTTCAAAGCTGCAAGGCGTTGATTCCTTGAGCTAACAGTACATTGTCTTTCTTTTTCAATCCAGTTTAGAAAGTCATTAACATTATCAGCAGATAAAATATCCATATTTAACTTGTTAATTTTGCAAATTCTGAAGAGTTCAATATATCGAAAGAAGAGTATAAAAGTATCTCTATATGATTTGATTGTATTAGGTGAAAAGCCTGCTTCTCTATCAAGATAGTTTGTAAAATATCTTGTAACATAATATGAAAAATCTTTTTTATGCATGCTCATACCTCCGGGAAGATATTTTCTGCATCTTCTGCGCTGTACTGGAGAATATCTTTAAAATATTGTTTTGTTAGACGAAGATATTTTTCAGTAGATTCTATACCTTTATGTCCAAGGTATGTGCTTAATATTGGTAATGCACAATATGGATCTTTCCCCTGAGAAACCATCTGTTCTAATGCATGAACACTAAATGTATGTCTTAGGTCATGCACTCGGGGATACTTTCCATGATATATTTGCCTGTTTCTGGAATTTATAAAACTGATTACGAAATGTCAAAGGAGAATACATCTCATTGTGTAGTGCTGGGAAAAAGTAAGGATTTTCTCGCCGATTCACTTTAAATTCATATGCAATTAGATACTGTTGAAGTGATTTTGACATTGGAACTAAGCGCGAGACATTATTTTTGCCATTCATGATGACAAGAATTCCATTTTCTAAGTCAACATCTGTGAATTTTAATGAAAGAGCTTCACTTATTCGTAAGCCACATCCATATAACACTCGTATGACTGCAGGATAAATAAGAGGGGTGTTAACAAATTTATTCTTGTTTGGCTTAATGCAATCAGCAGCATATATAATCTTCTGTATTTCTTCAATGGTAAAGATGTATGGGACAAAATCTTCAGAAGTTTTTACTAGCTCTTTTGGATATATATATGCAGGAATACCTTTTAGATTAAGAAAAATGGCAAATTGACGTATAGTTGACTGTTTTGCATGAAGATGATGCTTACTATCACTTGTATTTCTAACAGCATATTTTTCAACTAATTCCTGTGACATCTCATATTTGGGTTCAGATTTGGAATAGTTATATATGTATTTCAAGAGGGAATTTAATTTTCCCTGCTCACCTAAAGGATATTTGAATCCAAGCGAATGTTTGTAATTTACATACTCCATTGCAATATCACAGTAAATCTTAGGAAAGTGGAATATTTCATTCTGTTTCATAAGGCACCTCCAGAGAAACTGTTCTAAGTGCATCAATATTTATATTAAGATACATTCTAGTTGTATTCAGATTGGAATGACCTAATACTTCTTTTATTATATGCATAGGGGTATTGTTGTGTAATAAGTTACTTGCAAGGGAATGTCTCATGGCATGAGGGCCATGTTTACGCTTTGAAATATCAATATTAGACTTTATAAAATATTTTGAAACAATCCTGTGTATACATGTGTTTGTCAGTTGACGACCGCCATTCCTTATACCTATAAAAATAATATCTGATTTAGTATCTGGTCTACTATTTTTAAGATAATCCAGTAATGCATACTTTATATTTTCCAATAAAGGCAACTGATTGAATATTTTAGTTTTATACTGTATAAACTCTATTGTATTATGTTCCCAGTGTATATTAGATAATTTTAGCCGAACAATGTCACCTGAACGGATTCCTAGTTCTCCTGCTAAAAGTATGACAGCAAAATCTCTTTTACCATACAGAGTTGTTCTGTCAACAGAACTGATTAACCGTCTAATTTCATTAGGTGAATAAAATGATAAAATTCGTTGCCTGAATACATAATATAACTAGCATTATATAGGTAATTGAAGAAATGCCTAAGAATAAATGTTCTTCCGCTTATAGTAGAAGAAGCTAAATTACATATAGAGATAAGATAGTTGGTTACATTTTTTTGATTACAATTGTATATACTGGCTACGCCATTATCACCTAAATAATTCATAAATGATACTATGGTTAGCCTTCTGGATGAAATTGTTAATGGCGATAAATTATTAAACTCATCCAAAGAAAGATAATCTTTTAAAAGTCTTGCATATACATCATATTTTAGAAGTAGTTTAGTGGAATTTTTAATTTGCATTTTTATGCACCTCCTATTAGAAGTATAGACATAAAAATGTTATGTAGAGCTAATTGTTTAAATAATTTCTAAAATTCTAGAATATCCAGTACTCATTACTATTAACTCTACATAATATTTAACTCTGCATAAGATGAGTTATGTTGTGCTACACATAACTCATCTGCATGCAAATATTTTTCTTCAATAAGTTTCTGGTGCATCAATTTTGTAAGTGGTATCAGCCAATCTCTAGCTGCAACCATAATCCAGTTACTCATTGTTGCACGGCTTAGCTTTACCCCCAGTGACTCCCATTCTTTCTCCTGACGGTATAGTGGAAGAGCATCTACAAATTTCTCATACATGATATGGGCAACCGTAGATGGTGAAGCCATTGAATGCTGTACTACAGGGTACGGCATTGGTGATTTCTCTATATAAGGTAACCCTTCTTTTCTGCATTTCCTACATTCGTAAGATTCCCGGTAATAGTCAATAACACGAACTTTTGCTGGAATAAATTCTAATTCTGTGCGAATAAATTCTCTGCCAATGCTTACTAGAGATGTTCCACATTTTTCACAGAAACGTTCGTCTTCTTCAAGACCACAAATTACTGTATCATGGGGAATATCTTTTAGAAGTTCTGCCCGTTGTCCATTGAATTTCTTACGTCGGTAGTTTGCTACTTCTTGTAATGTTGGTTCTGGCGCAGACGGCTTGCTTTCTGTTTCTACTTCATTAAAAAGGTTTATCTGACCTGCAATTACAGATGTTTTTTCACTGCTCCTGCCAAATAACTTGTGTGTTAAAAATTCAACTGTCTCATGGAGAGTTTTATTCTCCTTCTCCAGTTGTATTATGCGATTTTTAAGCTCTAGAATTTCATTTTTGGTATACATAATTGAGACAGTTCCTTTACTATTTTTTATATCTATTATTATACCATGAATTTCTATAAAACCGCATGATTTCAGATTTCTCTGACACTAGAGGGCATTTTGTACATCTACCTTTTTTACAGCCTTCGGCTGATTCAATGACAGTCCTTCCATGAGCCACCGAAATTCCCGGGGAGTTATGCATTTTACTGCCTGTGCATCCTGGGCCACTGAAAACATCCATTTTCTAATCTTTTATAAAGAAGTACAAAGCCATCACCCTCCCAATATAATGCCTTCATTCTGTCTCTTTTCCGACCACAGAATAAAAATAAACTATTTTGGAATGGATTCAACTCAAAATTCTGCTGTACAATTGCGGCAAGTCCATCAATGGATTTTCTCATATCTGTATATCCAGTTGCAATATATATCTTCGCTGCTTTTGAGATATCACCCAACATTTTTGAGCACCTTTATAATATTTTGAATTAAACTTTCTGAAGCACTGTTGTGAAATTCAAGTACTGCAGAGCCTAAATGGACAATAACATCAGCTTGAGATGTTTCTGAAGAAACATAAGCTGTATCTGTAGAGATGACATTAGATATTTTGGACATATCCATTGGAACTATTTGTTCCTGATTGTTTATTGAAGGCAGTGCTTTACAGGCAGCCGCACGTATTTTCCTTAGCCAGTAGTAATAACTGTTTGTCTTAATTCCATTATTCCTGCACCAAGAAGATACATTTTCTCCACTGTCCATGCATTCACGTATAGTCTTAATCCATTTATTCATTCTATAATCCTGTGTTGTTTTTTGTACATCCATTTAAAATCTCCTATTAAAGTTTTTCAAGTTAACTTGAAAAACTTTAAAACTTATTTTAGAAGATTATCTCACATTTTTTAAACACTTTCTATCCAACTTCTTATTTGACGCTTACGTAAAAGAGATATGTGAAAGACACAAGGAAGCCTTTATTCGCCAGGAATATGATTATGGTGATGTGTGTGAATTTGACTGGGGAGAAGTTAAACTTAATATAGGTGAAGAAGGATTTAAAAAATATCAAATGGCAGTATTTACTGCTGCTAAAAGCAACTATCGGTTTGCAATGTTGTTTAAATCACAGGATACTCCAGCATTTCAACAGTCACATGCTGATTTTTTTGAACGCTGTCAGGGTTCTTTTAGAAGTATGGTTTATGACAATATGAAAGTTGTAGTTAGAAAGTTTGTCGGACCTATGAAAAAGAACCAACAAAAGCCCTTATGGAACTCTCTATATATTACGGATTCAATTTTCGATTTTGCAACATTGCTACTGGCAATGAGAAAGGACATGTAGAGAGAAGCGTTGAATTTGTAAGAAGAAAGGCATTTAAAATTAAGGAATGTTTTGATTCTATTTCAGATGCTAACAATCATCTATTAGAATGCTGTATGCAGATAAATAGTAAACCTATTTCTAATGATACAGTTCCATTAGAGGTATTTCATCAGGGAAAAATGTATTTAAACCCACGCTTGCCTATATTTGAAAGTTGTATTGCCTTAGAATATAGAGTAGACAAATATTCAACTATTATAATAAGTCAAAATCATTATTCAGTACCTGATTTCCTGGTTGGAAAAATGCTGCTAGTTAAAGTATATACAGATAAAATTGTTATTTATCATAAAAATATCATTGTTGCAGTTCATAAAAGAAATTATCTTAATCACAGCTGGAATATTCAGCTTAAACATTATCTTAAAACTCTATATAAAAAACCAGGTGACCTACATAAAAGCACAGCACTGCTTCAAGAGAACACCAAAATACAAAACATATTCAACAAATATTATAGCAAAGATGCAAAAACATTTCTAGAAGTTTTAGAGATTATCTATGAAAGAGGCGTTGATGATGTTGCCGATGCCTTAATAAAATTAGAAAAAATATCACCACTGGATATGAGTAGAGATAAAGTAATGGCTATTTGCGATTATGCTTCACAAACTAAATGTAGTACTAAGAAAGACTATACAGATGTCCTGTCGAAAAAGTCAAGGGCAAGCCTTTCTTTGTACAATAACCTTGCTAATCTACAACTTGAAAGGACGGTGTAGGGATGAAAATAAAATTCAATAAGAGATTAAAGAATTCTGCAATATACTCAAACTCAGAGGAATACATGACCACTTTGAGGAAGTTATTGAGGAATCCAGAGATTATGAAGAATTTTTGCACAAACTACTGCTGCTTGAGATTGATGAAAAAGATAAACGTGGAGTTGAGTGCCGGATAAGTAATGCAAAGTTTCCATATAGAAAATACCTTGATGATATTGACGTAAGATATTTGCCTGAAGGTATGCAGAAAAAGCTTCCTGAACCCAGTACTCTACATTTATAGAAAAAGGTCAAAACGTAATTTTAGTAGGTAATCCAGGTACAGGTAAAACACATGTAAGTATAGGACTAGGTATAAAAGCTTGTATGGAAGGATACAAAGTGTTGTTTACCACTATTCCATTACTAATAACTAAACTTAAGGAATGTAACAGCCAGAAAACATTAACTTATTTTGAACGTAGATTTGAAAAGTATGACTTAGTAATAGCAGATGAACTTGGATATATTTCTTTTGATAAAGAAGGTGCTGAGCCGCTTTTTACAAATCTTTCTTTAAGGGCATCAAGAAAATCAATAATAATAACCACCAATTTATTCTTTGATCGATGGGAAGAAATATTTGGTGATCCAGTTATAACAAGTGCTATGGTAGACAGACTTACAAACAAAGCACATATCATAGACATGACAGGTGACTCCTATAGACTTCGTGAGTCTCTTAGTCAATGCTAAAACTTAGCACCTATGAAAATTCATAGGTGTAACGTCTTATAATTAGTGACCTAAAATTCAATGAGCAGATGACCTAAATTTCACTTGACATATACATTGAATTGGCTGCTCTTTTTAGTATATCTAAATGATTATAAAAAGAACAAATGTTTGTATAAAATTAATTTTTTATGACCATAATAAAAATACAGCTTTAATAATGGAAAAATATGATTGTTATAGATTATAATAAAATAGAACATGAAGAAATTTTGTGGATATATACTATCTATAAAAAGGTGGTTTTAAAATTATGAAAAAGAGATTTAATGTAACGGGAACCTGCATACCGGAGAAACATTATATGGTAGACATTTCTGATAAAATAAAAAGGATAATGAATTTCATAGAAGATGAAGAATATTTTGTAATAAACAGACCAAGACAATATGGAAAGACTACAACTTTGTATATGCTTGAGAGGTCTTTGAATAAAAATGAAGATTATTTAGTTGTTTCCATAAGCTTTGAGGGAGTTGGAGACTTGATATTTGAGGAGGAACAAAGCTTTGTAAAAGCATTTTTGGAAATAATGGCTGATAGTTTATATTTACAGCATGAAAATTTAGCATCTTTTTTAGAAGAAGAAAAAAAGAATTTAGCAAATTTTAAAGATTTATCAAGAGCAATAACAAAATTTATTGTAAAAGTTAATAGAAATGTAATTTTAATGATAGATGAAGTGGATAAGAGCAGCAATAACCAGCTGTTTTTAAGCTTTTTGGGAATGCTTAGAAATAAATATTTACTTAGGAATGCAGGAAAAGACAGAACATTTCACAGCGTGATACTTGCTGGAGTGCATGATGTCAAAAGTTTAAAACTCAAGATAAGACCTGATGAAGAGTATAAATACAACAGCCCCTGGAATATTGCATCTGATTTTGATGTGAATATGAGCTTTTCAAAAAAAGAAATAGGAACAATGCTTGATGATTATGTTAAAGATAAAGGTGTAGAACTTGATAAAAAGTATTTTTCAGATAGACTCCGTTTTTATACTTCGGGATACCCTTTCCTTGTAAGCAAACTCTGTAAGATAATAGATGAAAAGATAATGGTAGAAGATCAGCTTAAGTGGGAAAAATAATAGCTTAAAAATAAACAATAGAATATATGAGCAGCTTATATATGATTATATGAGTTCTTTAATAGAGACTTCAACTGATGTGGGTTTTTACAACGAAAAGTCGAATTTTATAAATGAAGATGGTAATTTAGATGTAAAAAAGGTACTTATAAAATTTCAGAAATTTATGAAGCATGAGTATTCAGAAAAAAGAGAAGCCTTCTTGGAGGCAGACGGTAGGCTTCTGTTTTTAGCTTTTATAAGTCCAATAATAAATGGAACAGGTTTTGCCTTTAAGGAAGTGCAGGGCGGAGAGGAAAAGCGGTTTGATATAGTTATAACTTATAATAAGAAAATGTATATAGTGGAGCTTAAAATATGGCGTGGTGAAGAGTACCACGAAAAAGGACTTGTCCAGCTCGGAGAATACTTGGAGCAGTACAGTCTAGATCAGGGATATCTTCTGATATTTGACTTTAGAAAACTAAAAGATGAAGTGGGAAAAGTAAATGAGGTTAATGTTAAGATAGGAAATAGGAAGAAAAGGATAGTGGAAGTTTATTGCTAATAATATGATTATGATATAATATAAGTAAAGAAGGATTAAAATAATAATCATATAATATAATCGATAAAAATTGAATATTTTTAGTACGGGTGATTAAAAGTGATAGATGATAAATTGAAAATTGAGTTAGAAACAATTTTTAGCAAATATGCAGAAATTGAAAAAGTTTTATTATTTGGGTCACGAGCTAGAGGAGATAATAGGTACAATTCCGATATAGATTTATGCATATTTGGAGAAGGTGTAACTCATTTAATTTTAGCAAAAATAAATATGGATGTAAATGAATTAAATACATGCCTAAGCTTTGATATATTATCCATTAATGAGCTTAGCAAAAAAGAATTAATAGATAATATATTAAAAGAAGGTGTTGTTATATATAATGAAGAGATTAGATGAAAGAATATATGATTTTATAAATGCCTTGAGTAGATTAAGAGAAGCCTTAGAAAAAGATATTACAGATGATATAATAGTAGATGGTATTATTCAGAGATTTGAATTTACATTTGAGCAAAGTTGGAAGGTTATGAAGCTTTATCTAGAGGATCAAGGAATATTGGATGAAGCTTTAGCACCAAGAAGCACTATAAGAGTGGCTTTTAAGCATAAAATAATATCTAATGGAGACTTATGGATTGAGATGATGTTAGATAGAAATAGAACATCTCATATGTATGATGAAACAACTGCTAAAAATATAGTTGAAAGAATCAAAAAAGTGTATATTAATGAATTTAATGATTTGGAGAAATTCTTAAAAGAGTAGCAGACAAAATGAAAATTGAGTAACAGATACCTGTAAAATAATGTAATAATATTTCTAGAACAGTCATTGAATTGGCTGCTCTTTTTAGTATATCTAAATAATTATAAAAAGAACAAATGTTTGCATAAAATTAATTTTATATGATCATAATAAAAATATAGCTTTAATAATGGAAAAATATGATTGGTATAGATTATAATAAAAAAATGTATATACTGAAGCTTAAAATATGGCGTGGAGAAGATTACCATAAAAAGGGACTAATGCAGCTTAGAGAATATTTAGATCAGTATGGATTAAGTCAAGGATACCTTTTAATATTTGATTTTAGAAAACTTAAAGAAGAAACAGAAAAAGCAAATGAAGTCAATGTTAAAATAGAAAATAGGAAGAAAAGGATAGTGGAAGTTTATTGCTAAGTTTTCTTAAGCGTCTTAAATTTATAACTTAAGAGCCAAGCATTAGATGTTCCAAGCATAAAGGTTTTGAAAACAGATTAAAGTGATAAATTATAGGGGTAAAAATATGTTAACTTTATGTATGATAGTTAAGAATGAAGAAGAAAATTTAAAAAATTGTTTATCAAAAATAGCTAATTTTGTGGATGAGATAGTTATTGTAGATACTGGATCAAAAGACAGTACAAAGTCTATTGCTTTAGAGTTTACAGATAAAATTTATGATTTTAAGTGGTGCAGTGATTTTTCCAAAGCTAGAAATTTTTCTATATCAAAAGCGTTAAATGATTGGATACTTATTTTAGATGCAGATGAGTTTGTAACACAGTTCTCTACATATAATATAGATAGATTTATAAACAATTCTTCAAATAAAAATAAAGTGGGTAGGATTCAGAGAATTAATATAATGGAGGATTCGAGTGGAAATAAGAAATATATAGAAAGGGTAAATAGACTTTTTAATAAAAACTATTTTCACTATGAAGGAATAATTCATGAACAGATTACAGCCTTAGATGGTAAAACTTATGAAACAGATATGCTAGATATAACTGCAGAGCATGTAGGCTATACAAAGGAAGTATTAAAAAGAACAGATAAACTTAAAAGAAATATAGATTTATTGGAAATAGCAGTGAAAAGTAACGCAGAAGATCCTTATCTTTATTTTCAACTAGGTAAGTCCTATTATATGCTGACGGATTACAAAACTTCTGTATTATATTTTGAAAAGGCTTTATCTTTTAATTTAGATTTTAGACTGGAGTATGTTGAGGATCTGGTAGAGACTTATGGATATTCTCTAATTAATAGCAATAGGTATTCAGAGGCACTTATTTTAGAAAAATGTATTGAGATTTACTCAAAGTCTGCTGATTTTCATTTCCTTATGGGACTAATATATATGAATAATGCTAAATTCACACAGGCAATAGAAAGCTTTTTAGAGTGTACCAGGTTTCCATATGCTAAGGTGGAAGGAATAACTACATATATTTCGTATTATAATATAGGGGTTATTTATGAAGTGCTTGGTTTTAGAGAAAAAGCTATAGAATATTATAATATGTGTGGTAACTATGAGCAGGCAAGAAACAGGCTTAAGGTGCTTTAGCCCCCTAAATGTAAATTTTAGAGATTAGGAATAGCTTTAATTGGCTGTTCTTTTTTAGTATCTTAAATTGTTAAAAAGAACAAACGTTTGTATAAGATTATATTCTTGCGGCCATAATAAAAATATGCCGTATATAATGGAAAAATATGATTGTTATAGATTATAATAAAAGTAGAAGATTAAGAAATTTTGTGGAGATGAACACTATCTATAAAAAGGTGGTTTTTAAATTATGGAAAAGGAATTTAATGTAACGGGAACCTGCATACCTGAAATGCATTATATGGTAGATATATCAAATAAATTGGATAAAGTATTTAAGCTTATTGAAAAGGGAAAGTATTTTGTGATAAATAGACCAAGACAATATGGAAAAACTACAACTTTATATATGCTTGAGAGGACTTTGAATAAAAATGAAGAATACTTTGTTATTTCTATAAGCTTTGAGGGAGTTGGAGATCTAATATTTGAGAAAGAACAAAGCTTTGTAAAGGCATTTTTAGAAATAATGGCTGACAGTTTATATTTCCAGCATGAAACGTTATCAGCCTTTTTAGAAGAGGAAAAAAGGAATGTAATTAACTTTAAGGATTTATCGAGAGCTATAACTAAATTTGTTATGAAGAGTAATAAAAAAGTAATACTTATGATAGATGAGGTAGATAAAAGCAGCAATAATCAATTGTTTTTAAGTTTCTTAGGAATGCTTAGAAATAAATATTTACTCAGAAATGTGGGAAAAGACAAAACCTTTCACAGTGTAATACTTGCAGGAGTGCATGACGTCAAGAGCTTAAAGCTTAAAATAAGATCTGATGAAGATCATAAATACAACAGTCCCTGGAATATAGCTTCGGATTTTGATGTGGATATGAGCTTTTCAAAGAAAGAAATAGGGACTATGCTGGATGATTATATGGAAAGTAAAGGTGTAGAACTTAACAAAGAGTACTTTTCAGATAAACTTTATTTCTACACTTCAGGATATCCCTTCCTTGTAAGTAAACTTTGCAAGATAATAGATGAGAAAATAATGAAGGAAGGTCAGCTTAAGTGGGAAAAAGAATATATTGATATGGCTGTTAAGAGACTTTTAAATGATGATAATACGAATTTTCAAAGTCTGATTAAGAATATTGAAAACAACAATGAACTATATGATTTTATAAGGAAAATAGTTTTAGATGGAGAAGATATGACATATGTAAAAAGTGATGAGATAGTAAGTTTAGGAACATTACACGGTATCCTAAAAGAAAAAGGTGGTAATTGCAAGGTAAATAATAAAATTTATGAACAGCTAATATATAACCACATGATGATTAAGGTAATAAGAAATAAAGAATATGCTGAAATATCTAAATATAATTATAAGTCAAATTTTATAAGTGAGGATGGAAATCTTGATGTAAAAAAGGTACTTATAAAATTTCAAAAATTTATGAAACACGAGTATTCAGAGAAAAGAGAAGCCCTCTTGGAGGCAGACGGCAGGCTTCTCTTTTTAGCTTTTATAAGTCCTATAATAAATGGGATAGGATTTGCTTTTAAGGAAGTTCAAGGTGGAGAGGAAAAGCGTTTTGATATAGTTATAACCTACAATAAGAAGATGTATATAGTGGAGCTCAAAGTATGGCATGGTGAAGAGTACCACGAAAAAGGACTTGTCCAGCTTGGGGAGTATCTGAAGCAGTACAGTTTGGATACAGGATATCTTCTGATATTTGACTTCAGAAAACTTAAGGCTGAAGCAGGAAAAGTAAATCAAACTGACATTGAGGTAGACAGCAGAAAAAAAAGCATATTTGAAGTTTATTGTTAAATATTAGGTATATGTTAATTTATAGAGATGAACTAGATTAGGTAGTCTGAAAGCTGTTATTTTGATTATATAGATAATATTATTGCAAAATTTAAATAGGTAATAGATATAAGTGAGGTGTGAGTCAATTGAATATAGATAAAGATAAGGTAAATAAGATAATTCAATTTCTTACTGGAAATATAGAACCATATTTAATATATTTATTTGGTACAAGTGTAAATGGAATTTTTAGAGAAGACAGTGATATTGATATTGCCTTTATTAGTGATAGCAATACTACAGACTATGAAATATTTATGTTAGCACAAAAACTTGCAAATATATTAAAAAGGGATGTTGATTTAATTAACTTAAAAAAAGCATCTACTGTATTTAGAATTCAGGTAATAGCTAAAGGCGAAAAAATATATTGCAGTGATAATAAAAGAAGGGCTTATTTTGAAATGTATGCATTTAAAGATTATGCTACGTTAAATGAAGAAAGAGAGATAGTACTAAAAAATATAAAAAAGAGAGGAAAAATATATGAATGATGTGATATTGAATAAAATATCTGCTATTGAAAGATGTATAAAAAGGATAAATGAAGAATATGATAATAATACTGAAAACTTAAAGAATTATACTAAACAAGATTCTATAATTTTGAATATTCAAAGAGCCTGTGAGGCATCTATAGATTTAGCTATGCATATAGTTTCTGAAAGAAAACTTGGCATTCCACAAAACAGCAGAGATGCATTTGAAGTACTGTTTGAAAATAAAATTGTAGATGAAAAACTTATGAATAATTTAAAATCTATGGTTGGTTTTATAAATATAGCTGTTCATGATTATCAAACTGTAAATTTAGATATAGTAAGAGAAATTATTGAGAAACATATACATGATTTAGAAAAGTTTTCAAAGCATATGCTTGATATTTCGTAAAATCAATAAATATACTTGTGGAATTTTACCGAAGGGAGCTTATAATGAAAATACTTATTACAGATATAGGAGATAGAGTTCAGCTCATAAAATATTTAAAAAATAGCTGCATTGTAATAGGAACAGATTATGTAGATAACATGTCTCCAGCAACAGCTTTTGTAAACAAATTTTACAGTATATCTAAAATTAATAATATTAATTACATAGATTTTCTATTGGATATATGTAAAAGGGAAAGTATAAAATTCCGCTTCATGAAGCGGAATTTTATACTTTATGTGATAATAGACAAAAATTTGCTTATGTTGGTATAACTCTTTTACTAAGTAATAAAAAATAATAGAAATATGTAAGAATAAATTAAAGACATATGAATTTTTTAAAAGAAATATCAGGAGAAGTTTCAAAGAGTAGGACTGTAATGAACGGCCCCATAATAAAGGAAAATTATAAGCTTATTAAAACTTTGGTTGAAGATGTTGATAGTACGGAAAATATTAAAGTAATAGGACCTTATACTATTCAATGCAAGGTAACAGAGGATGATAAGATAAAGTATATAGAAGTGAATCCACGCTTGGGAGGTGGTGTCCCCCTTACTTTTAAAGCTGGAGTTGATTATGGAAAATACTTTAATATGATGGCAAGAGGAGAAGAAATAGAACCTGTTATTGGAAAGTTTGAAGAAGTAACAATGATTAGGTATGACGAGGCCATATTTATATGATGCAAGAGGATATTAGGTACTTTTATAGAATAAATTAAATAATATGAAGTAATGAGTTCACAGAAACTCTTAATTATTCTTATATGAGGAAAGAGGTAGAGTATGATGAACATATTAATCACAGGAGGAGCTGGCTTTATTGGCCGTTGGATGGTAAAAAAACTATTGGAGAACGGGAATAAAGTTACAGCTTTTGATAATTTATCCAATGGAAGAATTGAGAATTTGCAGGAATTTAAAAATAACTCTGGTTTTAAATTCATAGGCGGAGATGTAAGAGATGAAAATAAGTTGGATGAAGTATTTAAGGAAAAGTTTGATATAGTATATCATTTGGCGGCATCTATAAATGTTCAAGACAGCATTGAGAATCCAAGGACTACTTTTTATAACGACGTAGTAGGTACTTTTAATATACTTGAGAGAGCTAGAATTCAAATGTTTGGTAGAAATGGAAAAATGGATGAAGAAGGTTGGGTACTTGATCCTAATGAAGATACTTATCCATGTAAAGTTGTGTTTACTAGTACGTGCATGGTTTATGATGTGTCAGGGCAAGAAGGAATAGATGAAAAGCATCCAGTAAAGCCTGTGTCACCTTATGGCGGAAGCAAAATAGCAGCAGAAAATATGGTACTTTCCTATTACAATGCATATAAACTTCCAACGGTAGTTGTAAGGCCTTTTAATACTTATGGACCATTTCAGAAAACTGGAGGAGAAGGTGGCGTAGTTGCTGCATTTATAAACAATTCACTGCACAGTAGAGATATAAATATATATGGTTCAGGAGAGCAGACTAGAGATCTTCTATATGTTAAGGATTGTGCTCGATTTTTGGCAATGGCAGGGTATTGTGATAAAGTTAATGGGCAGATAGTTAATGCTGGTACTGGAAGAGATGTTACTATAAATGAATTAGCCCAAATTATTACGAAAAACAGAGTTAAAGTAAGACATGTAAAGCATATTTATCCTCAAAGTGAAATTATGAAATTAAAGTGCAATTATAAGAAGGCAAGAGACCTTATAAATTGGGAGCCGGAACATACATTGGAGAAGGGAATTGGAGAAACTGAACGTTGGATAGAGGGAACTAAACTGTTAAAATAATATTTCTTTGGGTATATAAAGCACCAATAGCTGATTGAACCGACCCCCAAAAGTTAGACCTAAAATCTAACGATTGGAGGTTGGTTTTTTATTGGCAAAATATAGTTTTGAATTTGTTCTTAAAATTCCTGTTAAATATTTCCCTAAGATTACGATAACATAAGTAGTGATGTGAGATAGTTATTACTGTACAAAAACATTTAGTGGTAAGGAAGGTATAAATTATGATGATTTCAAGTGCTGTGTCTAAAAATAAATCAGTTAATATATGCTGTAAAAAAAATAAGAAGTTAACTCAGATAGAAAAAAGTATTTCAAATAAGTATTCTAAAGAATCTAATACATTTGAGGTAAATGAGCTTAGATCCCAATTAATGAAGGCGGAAACTTCAGAAGACCACATACATGAAGGTGTATCATTTATTCAAGAAAGAAATAAGTCTGTTGATTCTTTAAGAAATATGTCCGAAAAGCTTAAACAATTATCTGATAAATACAACAGCGATAAATATACTGATGAAGATAAGGAGAATATAAAAAAACAAGCAAAAGATTTAATAGACAATATGGATAATATAATAAATGAAGGTTTTGAAATCAAAAATAAAACTTCAAGCAGTGAAATTAGTATAGAAACTTGTCATGGATCGAATATTATTATAGATACAAAACCTTTAAAGATAAGTATGGATGATACTATGATTAAATACAATCCAGATAATAAAAGAACCAGTATTGAAGGTAGTTTAAGCATAGATAATATATTAAAGAATACTAATAAAATAGAAAAAAATTTGATAAAGCCTTTAGATGAGTATTCAGATAATATGAGAAAACAAATGTCAAGTATTGCAGGTGATGCTATGTATCAGGATATGATAGTAAATATGGCAGTTAAACAATTGTGCGATTTAGGAGATATGGATGGAGATACGGCAAGGCGGATTATAAGAAATTCTAAAATCATATTAGAAGAATGTGGTTTAGGAGATATTGATCAAGACACAGCAAAGCAGACTATAGCAAATTTCAAAAATGTATTAGAAGATTCAAATAATGCATTAAGATGTCAGTCATCTGGATTGTCAAGAGATGCTGCTTTGCAACTATTAAATTAAATGTTTTGCCATAGAATCCCATAGATATAGATCAGAGAATATACTATTCTAATAAAATAGCTGCAACATGCTAACGAGCTCGGTGATTGTAATATTACAGGGATAGAAATGTTCCCATTAGGTGCCTGGCACCTAATGGGAACATTTTTATATAGAATAAACTATTAACATATGTTAATATAAATTTAATAAAATATTAATCGAAAATTATAACATTTTTAAACTTGTATATGAGGAGGCGTTAAGGTGAAATTTTGTGTTAAATGTGGAAATAAATTAGAAGATAATGATATGTTTTGCCCAAAATGTGGACATAAATCTGGAGTAGAAAAGGGACAAGAGGATGATGTAGGGAATACTCAAATTTTTAATACCGACCTTATAAATAAGCAAAATAATGATTTTCAGTTTAAAGAAAATCTTAATAAAGAAGATTTTAATGATGATGAAGAAGTAGATGAAAGTATATTTTATACATTTAGAAGAAAGTTAGGATTGAATAAAAAAGTGGCAGTAATTACAGCGATAGGTATTTTATGTATTACAATACTTGTATCCTTTCTAATAGGTAATGCAGCCAGCAAGCCTTCTAATGTGGTTTCAAAATTTCAAAAAGCGGTTGCATCCAGTAACAAAGGACAATTGGTTGATATTCTTTATTGCAGTGATAATAGATTAAAAATAGATGAAAAGAGTGTAGCACCTTTAATTAATTATTTTAAGGACAATCCTTCTTATTTAAATGAAGTGGTAAGTCAATTAAATAATGAAGTAGCTAGATCTAACGGAAATTTAAATTCTAATTCTAAAGGCAAGTTTGATATAGTCTATGCAGGAAAGAAGTATTTGTTTTTCAAGGATTATAAGATAGGAATAAAACCATCATTTATATCAGTAAAAACGGGAATAAAAGATGTGCAATTTTCTTTAAATAGTACTCAAATAGCCAAAAGTGATTCAAAGAATTTTTCTAAACAGCTCGGCCCTTTTATTCCCGGGAAATATAAGCTTAATGCAGATTACAAAAACAGTTATGAATCTTTAAATGAATCCCGTGATATAGATTTTATGAATTCAAACGAAGATAGCGAAAATGTAGAAGTGTTTAAGGATGTTTCTTATGTCAATATAAACAGTGATTATCCAGATGCAGAAATATTTTTAAATAATAAGGATACTGGGGTTAAGGCAAAGGATGCTAGTAATTTTGGACCACTGGCTGCTAATTCATCTGTATATGGTGTTGCGGCTGTAAATGGGCAAAAACTGAGAAGCAGCGACTATATTCTGAAAAAGGATGATGATTATATAAAACTTGATTTTACTCAATCTCAAACTAGTATGCAAATTGATCAGTATAGAATGCGTAATTTAATATATTGGTATACCTATTATTTTACACAAGCTGTAAATACTGGTCAATTTGAAGATGTTGAGGACTATTTATATCCGGGAAGCTCTTTATATGATGCACAGAAAAGTTATGTGGCGGCTACTTACGAAAAGGGAATAAAGGAAGATATCAAATCCTTTAATGTAATCTCATACAACTTAAGTGATGATAAGAGATCTGGAACTGTGAGTACAGAGGAGGTTTATAATATATATCAAAGTGATAGTACTACTCCTAGCACTAAGACTTTTCATTATACTTATACATTCAGATATAATGAGGAATTTTCTGGATATCAGCTTTCAGATATAAAATCTAATTAGTACCTGTACCTTAATGGGACATAAATGACTCCACTAAGGTGCCTGTCACCATAAGGGATCATTTTTGCCCCACTTAAGTATGAGACATTGAAAAGAAGATATTGCTAAATATTTTTCCTTAATTTACGATAATATAAGTATAAAAAATTATTTGGAGGGATAAATATGGATATAGCAGCACTATCGGTGTCAATGAGCCAATCAAGCGTACAACAGGCAGCAGGTATAGCAGTTACCAAAATGGCTATGAATACAGAACAAGAAAATGCAGCTAATATGACAGAAATGATAAGCAATTCTGCAGTAAATCCTAATTTAGGCAGTCACTTGGATGTAAGGGCATAACCCCTAGGAGTGTAAAAATTAGTAATGAATCAAAAAGAGCTATTAATGCAAGAATTGGAGGAAAAGCTTCAGTGGGTAAAGTATAGGCAGCAAATGCTTGGTATTATGGAGAAAAAGCTGCTTAGAATGAGAAAAATAGCAGAACAAGCTAAACATGATAATATTGGCGAAAAATACTTAAAAGTTTTAAATGATAAAATAAATGATTTGGCAGCGCAGGTTAGGGCTTTAGATGGAGAAAGTAGAAAAACAGAAGATGAAAAAATATTGGACTAGCAAAGGTGCCTGTCACTATGGAGGATATTAATGTTCTCACATGGTGACAGGCACCTTTGCATTAAAGTAATTTATAAATTATACGAAAAATAAATAATGGGATTAATGGATAACTACTGCAAATGTGTCACATGGAGGCAAGTACGCAATAGCTAATTATAAATAATTATGAAATAACATATAGAGGGGAAGTAAATATATGATAAGTGCAATTTCATCTAATAGGAGTATACAGACAATAACTCAGAATAAAGACAATACGTCGGAACAGGAAGTAAAATCACTCGAACGCCAAAAAGCTGATCTTGAGAAACAATTAGATAGTATAAAAAATGGCAGTGGAGATACAAGAACTAAGGAGCAGCTTATGAAACCTATTCAGGAAGAAATACAGCAAATTGACGCTGAAATTCAACAGAAGCAAGTAGATAGCGTTAGCAGCAAAAATGATCATTCTGATGGTAAAAGTAACACAAATACTAATTCTAGTAGGATAAATACTCAAAATAGTGGACAATATTCTGGTGAGAATTTATTACTTGATGCATCAAAGATATATAAGCAAATTGAAACTGTTAATTCTGCAAAAAATGGTTTGATAAGTAAAGCCAAAGAGTTTAACTCAGATGCAGACATGGATGAAATGACTCATAATCCCAGAATGGCTGAAATTGATAGAGGTAAAGCTGCTGAAAGTAAGGCAAGCGCAGTCAGTTTGGAATCTAAAATAGGAAAATTAAATGGACAGATGAATAGAGATGTAAAAAATGAAACAGAAAAAATAAAAGATGTAGATAGTACTGTTGAGGAAAAGAGAGAAACTGATGATAAGCAAAGTGTGCTTAAAGACAAAAATTTAAAGGAATATGATAAAAATACTGGTGAGGACAGTAAAGAGAATAAAGATAAGTCGATAAATGTATTTGTATAAATTTAAATTTTTTTAATAGACAAACTCCTTTCCAGAAATTATGGGTGATTATATGCTAATTTTATGGTGAAAATTGCTATTAAATTAGGTATAATGTTAATAATGGTAATATTTCTTATTAGGTGCCTGGCACCGAGTGGGACATTTATTACACCATTAAGGTGATAGGCACCAAAAAATAAAAGTAATGGGGATCATCATGAAAACTAAAGAAAGGAGTTGCCTATATATTAATATGAATAGCTTTAAATTTAAGGGTACGCTAAGAAGTAAGAGATTAGTTTTATTAGTTGCCTCTGCAGCAATTATAGGTATTTTAGGTAATACAAAAGTATATGCGTCACCAACAGTAGATAGGTATGGTGGTATGGATAGATATGAGACATCTGCCAAAGTATGTGATGCTGGATGGAGTACTAATACTGATTATGCTGTATTAGTAAATGGAGATGATTACCATGATGCTCTTTCAGCTGCACCTCTTGCTAAAAAGTATAATGCCCCTATACTTTTAACAAACACAGAAGTGTTAAATCCTTATACATCTTCAGAACTTATAAGATTAAATGTAAAAAATGTATTTATAGTGGGTGGAAAAGGTGTAGTATCACAAAGTATAGAAGATTCACTAGTGGCTAAAGGAATGAAGGTTGTTAGAGTTGGTGGCAAAGACAGGTATGAAACTGCTCTTCAGGTTGCAGCAAAGATTGGTAAGACCAGTGAGATTGCATTAGTAAATGGAAATGATTTTAGAGATGGAATGACAATAGCATCAATAGCTGCTTTAAAAGGAATGCCTATAATATTAACAGATGGAGAAAATATGCCTGCTTCTGTTAAAAAATATTTAGGTAATACATCTAAAATGGCTCAAATATATGTAGTAGGTGATGCAAATACTATAAGTGACAATGTTATAAGTGGGTTATCTAATGTTAAAAGAATAGGGTCAGGAGGCAATGTGTATGCTAGAAATGTAAGTATAATACAAGCCTTTCAAAATGAAGTAAATACTGGTACTTTATATATAGCTTCTGCTAAGAACTTTCCAGATTCATTGAGTGCGTCAGCTTTAGCTCCAAAAACATCATCTCCAGTACTATTTGTGGATAGTCCAATGGATGAGGCTACATCAAATTTTCTTAAAACCCACATAGTAAATAGTTTAAAAATATTAGGAGGAACAGGTTCTGTAAGTTATGATTCAGAAACTTCAGTTGAAAATATGACTTTGGGAGTAAGCGGCACTGATGCTATAAATGATACTATATGGCAGGGTGAGAAATATACTCCAAGGGCGACTATGGTTATAACAGCTACAGATGGCACCAAAAAGGAAGTTGCTATAGACTGGAACTTAAGTCAAGTAAATACTGCAAATCCAGGTACTTATACTTTTACAGGAAAATTAAAAGGAACAGATACTACAGTATATGCAACTCTTACAGTAAAACCTCTTCCATATAAAATTGAGGATTTAACTCAAACTGCAGTTAGTAGGACAAGCTTTGGACTTCCAACTACTGTTTCGGCTCAGATGACGGATGGTACAACAACTGATGTACCTGTGTTATGGGATTATGGTACACAGTCTGGGAATAAACCAGGAGTTTACGTCTTTTATGGAACAGTAGATAAATACAGTAAAAAGGTTAAGCTTACTTTAACGACAATTGATAATGGAACAGGTAAGACTATAAAAACTATAAATAACATAAAGGCAACTGTAACTACTAAATCTAGTTATGTATTTCCAACTACAGTATCAGCTATAATGACTGACGGTTCAACACAAAGTTTATCTGTAACTTGGGCAAATGAAATTAAATATTCTACTGGAGTGTATACTTATGAGGGAACAGTAAGTGGATATAGTAAAAAAGTAGGTCTTATGCTTATAGTTACAGGAGAAGGTGGGACAGACCCTAATGATCCAAATTATCCTACTAACCCTAGTGATCCAAATGTAATGGACTTAGGAGAATTGGAGCCTATAATGCAAGATGAAAAATATCCAACTACAGTAAAAGACCCTACTACTGGAAAACAAGTACCAGTTACATGGACAGATGCTGTTAGTATTGATTCTACTTTTTTAGATAATCAATATTTAGATGATTGTAGAGTTGCTAAATTTACTTTGAATGGAACTATAAGTGGTAATAAAAAAGTTAGAGCAACTATAGGAATAATTCCTAAAATTATTACTCTTAATGTAGATGGAAAAACTAGCAACGTTCCAGCTGTATCTATAAATATTAAGAAAAGTGACTATCCAAATGGTGTATTTAATATGAGTGAGTTATCAACTAGAATAAATGCAGTTATAAATGGGCCAAATGGAATTAGAGAAGCAAAAAATGTACATGTTCTTCTTTGGGATCCACCAGTTGTTGATATAAGTGATGCTAGTACATACTATGTAACAGCAACTATAGAGCATTATAGTACACCTGTGACCGTTACAATAAAAATTGAAAACTAGCTAAGTGATTGATAATATATTTTCTTATGATGTAAAAATTGTTGCTAGATTTTATATAAAAAGGTAAAAAAATTACAAATTGTTACGATTATAAGAATATAAATGTTTTGTTGTATATATTTAGTAAGTTATAAAATTAAGTGAATTAGCACCCGCGAATTTCACGAGTGAATAATTATAACACAATAATGTATGGAGGTAATAAATAATGAAGAAAACTAGGCTATTGGTAATGACAGCAGCAATTGTACTTGGAATAGGTACTAGTGTTTACGCTAAGTTGCCACCTAATTCCATAGTAGTAGGAAATAATGTTTATGATATAAGTTATTTTACAAATGATGCTAGTGGTACTAATACTGCTAAGGTAAATGATCAGCTAGCAAACAATTTAGGTAAATTATACTATGTAGATTCTACAGGTGTAGCAAAGGATATATTTACAGAAGCAACTGTAGATGATAGTCAGATAGTATCTAAAGTTGGTAACACTTTAACATATTATCCTGGAAATGGAACTACGGAAAAAATTGTTACTGATGCAAATAATAATTTTTTAGATCCTAATACGATTACTGGTGGGTATGTAATAGCTCATATTACTTATAAACAGCTACTATCAGAAGGATTAAATTTATTTACTTGTCAGCTTAGTCAATTATCAGGTGTAAGTGGAGCAGCTTATTTCCAGGTAGGAAGCAGTCCAATGACTCCTTTAACAGATGTAGCTACTTATATGGGACAACTTTCTAATGGAGCTGGTAATATGGTACATTTATATGCTAGTGATGGTGCTACAGAATTAGCAAATGGATATTTGAATATAGTTACAAATGGGGCTTCATCAGGAGATAAGAACTTAACAGTTAATTTGACGTTAACTGGAAACTCAACAGATGTAGATAGTTCTACTCAGGGAAATAAAGCTTATAATATAGTTAATAATGGATTTGTTACAATTGATAAAAGTGGAAAATGGATTTACTACAGTAACACAGGAGATAGTGGTAAACTTTATAAAAGAAGTGCAACAGGTACAGATGATATGCTCATTAGTAATGACAGTGCAAAATATATTAATGTAGTAGGAGATTGGGTATACTATAGCAATTATAACGATGGTGGAAAGATATATAAGGTTAAAATAGATGGAACTCAAAGACAGAAGATTTCTGATGATATGGCATCTTGTGTAAGTGTAGTAGGAGATTCCATATATTATATAAATCATAGTGACAATGATAGAATATATGTACAGGATTCTACAGGTAAAAAAATGGTTTTAAGTGACCAAGCCAAATATTTAAGTGTTACAGGAAACTTTTTGTTCTATGTTAATGCAGGAGATTCAAATACGTTATATAGCTATGATTTAAGAAATAGTAGAAAAGCAAAGATAAGTACTATAAATACAAAATTTATTAATGCTTGTAATGATTATCTGGTTTTCTATACGGGCTATGATGGAGTGTTATATAGATCTACAAATGCACAAGGACAAATTCCAGTACCTATGAGTGTAACTACAAATGTACAAACATCTGCAAAAGCCAGTTCCTATAAAGCATTAACAGACAAACCTACAATTATATGTGCTACCGATGATAATAATATTTATTACATAAGTTATGTAGATGGCAATAAAATATATAAGTTAGATAACACAGGAAATGGATATAGAGTTGTAAATGATTCAGCAGATTATATAAATATAATAAATGATAGTCTATATTATATGAAATCAGGGAAAATCTCAGTTGCACCTAAAGATGGAGATGGCACTCAAAGGGGTGTTTCAATAACAAAACCTAGATTAAATAGCAGGGTAGTAAGTGTTAAACCTATGCAAACATATACTACAGACGATATAACAAAATTTAATTTTCCAGAAACTGTTTCTTGCATAATGAGTGACGGAAGTGAACAGACATTAGTAGTTTCATGGGATAAAACTATACCAAAGGCATCAAAAGGTATATATACATTTAAGGGTACAATACTTGGATATGGAACATCTGTTACCATGAATGTAGCATTAGATTCTGGAACTATTAATGCTAATAATGTAACAATTGTAAACAATGTAGGAAGTAAAGACACTATAAGTATTACTGGATTGACTACTGGTGATGTGGTAAATGTTTATAATAGTAGCACTGATACAAAACCATTAAAATCAGCTGTTGTAGATGCAAGTGGAAAAGTAAATATGACAGGCTTAAATCTTTCTACTGATGGTGGAAGTGTATATATTAGTTTAACTAAAACAGGTAGACAAGAAGGTAACAAAGTAGGAGTTCAGTATCAGGCAGAGGCACCAGCTGGATTTACAGTAGATGCGGCTAATCAAAATATAACCGGGTTACAGTCTAATAAGTTGTATAAGGTTTATATACAAGATGAAAACGCAGATGGAACAGTACCAGTTCTTCCTACAAGTTATGATATTTCTGCACAAGCAGATGGTAATGGAGTTCTAAAGGTTCCTACTATGATATCTAAGATAGATGGTAATAAAGATGGAAAGCAAATGCTTAGAGTAGTTGCTGCAGGTAATGTAGACAGTGCTCCTTCATCACCAATTGAAATAAAAAGAGCGACAGTACCTAATTATGTAGACATTAATCTAAGTCTTGGAAGAATAAGTGGAACTGATACAGGAATGGTATTTACCTATGATGATTTAAAAACTAACTCAAATCCAACTTGGTATCCATGTCAATCAGGATCTACGTCAATTTCTATGACTAGATCACTGCAGGTATCAGTTAAAGAATTGGGTAGTGGTCCAGTACTTGAAAGTAAACCTGTATCTTATGGATTATTCCAGAAACCTGTTATAAATGGAATAACAGATGGAGGAACATATACTACTAAGCAAGATAAATCTACGGGTGAATCATTATTCCCAACTGTAACTTGGAATGATGATAGCATTATTGATGTAGATAATAGTACAAAATATTGTGCAGTATTAACTAAGGATGGAAATCCTATTTCAGGACATGGTTCAAAAACATATTCTATGAATGCTGGAGTTGTTGATACAACAGGAACAACTTATACATCTATAAAGGATGGCAGTGATTTGGAGAGTGTAATAAATAGTAATGGTGATGGAAGTTATGCACTTACGGTTGTAGGAACAAAGACTGTATCAGGTATGAATCCATCTAGTGCAACAAATGTTACTACTGTTAAATTTACAGTAAATTCAGCAGTACCTGCAACGGTAGATATAAGATTTGCTGAAACAGCAGGAACAGAGAAGTGGAATGATCCTATTGATCATACTAAGGGTATAAGTGCTGTTACGCCAGCTGATATACCAACTCTTTATCAGGCAACACCAAATTGGACGGATTTAGCAGGAACTATTGATACAGCAGTAATACAGAGATTAGATACTGCTCCTGCTGACGATTCAAGTTGGAATTTAGCAGCTAAGGTAGCTTTTCAAAGAACTGTTATAAGTCAGGATGGATATTATAAGTTAACAGTTACATCTACAAGCACAGAAAATGGAGCAACAAATGTTTCTACAAAAGTATTTAGGGTTGATACGCAAGATAAAGCTACATCACCGTCAGTTGTAGGAGTATCAGATGGTGGAATTTATGATACAGTTATCAATGGAATTACAATAACAGATACACTAGCTAATACTACAAAAGCTACAATAATGAGAGACGGATATAAAACTGATTATATAGTAGATCCAACAAGTCATAAGGGTGGATCATTAACAGTAAATGGAAATTACGTGTTGACACTAGATACAACAAATAACATAAATGGTGCTACGACAGAAAAAACTATTAGCTTTAAAATTGATGATGCAGAGAGTAATCCAACTCAACCAGCACCAGCAGCACCAACAAATATAGGATTTACATTTAATAATGATGGTACTGCACAATTTACAGGAGTAGATACTAGTGAAGAGTACAGCGTAAATAATGGACAATCATGGACGCCTGTTACATCACAAGGAATTCAGTTAATTACTTCAACAAATGATTTGAATTTATTAAGTAAGGCTACTACTACTAATGTGGAAGTAAGGTATAGAGCAAATGGAAGCACACCAGCTTCAGAACCACAGGTTATTTCTTTGGCTCCTTCACCTGCAGCACCATCTGCAAAATTTGAATTTAGCTATGATGCAAATCATAATTTAATAGGTGAATTAAAAAATTCAGATGGGACAGCTATTTCTAATCCTCCAAGTTATGAGTATAGTATAGATGGCGGATTAAATTGGAATAGTGTAGACAATAACGGAGCTTTCAAATCAGAAGATGTCAACACAATAAATACAACTAATGGAGTACAAGTTAGAACTAAGGCGAGTGGTCAAACTAAAGCTTCTAATGTTGAAAAGATATCGGTAACTCAAGCAGCAGCACCTAATGTAACTTCAACTCAAGTAACAGGAGGAGTTAAATTAACTAGTCTTTCTACAGGACTTGAATATAGGGTAAATGTTGGCAGCACAAAAGGAACAACATGGAATGATTTTACTTCAGGTAGTATTATTCCAGTTACGCAGTCAGGTTCTATAGATGTAAGAAGTAAAGCTACAGGAACTGCAATGCCTGGTAATATAGCAAATATACCAGTTCAATTATCAGCAGCACCAGCAATTAAGACTGCAGCAGTAGCACCTAAATTAAATGATAACTATTCAACAGCAGTAACTGGAAAAAATTTAGAAATAAATACTAAGGTTATTGCATTAACTAATACTTTACAATTAAATGGTAGTACTACTGCAATAACATTACTTCAGTTAGAGAATGCATTACAAAAAGACATAGATAACTCTATTGGAAGCGGTGTTATTAAAGTGGGTGATGATGGAACAGGAAAGCTAACTATTACTACGGTAGCAACAGGAGCTTCAGCTAAGATAGACTTTACAGGAACATCAGTTGGAACCGGATCAATTAGTACTGAATTAGGATTTACAGATATAACAGCTGTTACAGGAGCAAATTAATAATATTAGTTTAAATATTAAGTACTAGTTAAAAAATGAAAAAAGCAGTTCTAGTAATAGGACTGCTTTTTTCATCAAGATGAGTGTTTATATAGAGTTTCTGAGTTTATTCGATACTTAAAAGGAGGAAAAAAATTGAAAAAAGTTATTAAAAGGGCTGCCTTAATTTTATCATTTGTAATGATTTGTTGTATTTCATATAGTTCCTCAAGTGTTTCAGCAGCAGATTTTAAAGATATGGGAACTAAAACTATAAGTGACGTAAACAAAGTATGGACAGTAAAATTTGGAGAACCAGTAGATATTAATTCTTTAAATAGTAATATAAAGCTTCAAGATATTACAAATGGTAGTACTGTTAGTGTAAGTGTTTCAGCAGGTACTGATGAAAATTCAGCAAAGATTAATCCACCTTCTGGAGGATATAAGTTATCACATAATTATAAATTAACTATAGACAAAAACATTAAATCTAAAAAAGGAAAGCATTTATCACAACCTGTTGTACTAAATTTTAGTTTAGTTTCCAATAGTAGTAGTAATACTGGCGGCAACAGTAGTAGTAATAGTGGTGGCAGCAGCAGTAATAATAGTGGTGGCAGCAGTAGTAACAATAATAGTTATACTGCTTCAGCAAATGTGGAGGTATCTCCATCGGTTCCATTGAGGAAAATAACGGTATCTACAAATTTACCAAATGTTACAAAGTATAAGATAGAAGAAAATAATAATTTTTTTGCTATAAATAGTAGTACTATTACATTCGTATCGAAAAATACATTACAAGTATACTTATATGATAATAATAGTAAGTTGCTTGGAACATCTACACTAGATGTAAGTTCTACAAAAAATAATATAATTATGAATATAACTCTGGCAAATTAGAATAGTGCCTGCCACCGACATGGAACAGAAATGTTGGTGACAGGCACTATTTTAAAAAAGAACTATATGTGCTAAAATATTCTCATTATACTTTATAAGACTTGGAATGAATGATATATCAAAAAGGAAAAAGTATACATTAGGAAGGAGAATGGAGATGAAAAAGGTTAGAATAGCATTAATGGGTCTTGGAAATGTTGGCGCAGGAGTTTGGACAATATTGAATTCTAATAAAAAGGAAATAATGAAAAGATCAGGATATGAAGTAGAGGTAGCAAAAATTCTTGTAAGAGATAGAAACAAACAGAGAGATGTGGAAGTTCCAGATGAAATTGTAACTACGGATTTTAATGACATATTGGAAGATGACTCTATTAAAATTGTAGTTGAAGTTATGGGTGGTATAAACCCTGCAAGAGAATATATGCTCAAATGTATGGATAGAAAAAAGCAGATAGTAACTGCAAATAAAATGCTGCTTGCAACTGGTGGAGACGAACTTTTTGAAAAAGCGGACAGCAAAGGAGTAATGTTCAACTATGAGGCAAGTGTGGCTGGAGGAATTCCAATAATAAATGGAATAGATGAAAGTTTAACTGCCAATAAAATTGAAGAACTATATGGTATAGTAAACGGAACTACGAACTATATTTTAACTAAAATGCAGCTGGAAAAATTGGATTTTGATGTGGCTTTAAAACAGGCACAGGATATGGGATATGCTGAAGCTGACCCTACGTCGGATATTGAGGGATTTGATGCCCAATATAAATTAGCAATACTTTCATCACTAGCCTTTGGAACAAAAATTAATGTAGATAATGTGTATAGAGAGGGTATTACAAAAATTAAATCTATAGATATAAGATATGCTAAAAAATTTAACATGGTAATAAAGCTCCTTGCTATTGCAAAAGAAAATGAAGGTAAGCTTGAACTAAAAGTACATCCAACCATGATTCCAGAATCACACCCGCTTGCTAACGTATATGATTCTTTTAATGCAATATTTATAAAGGGTAATGCAGTGGGAGATCTAATGTTTTATGGAAGAGGTGCGGGAAGTTTACCAACAGGTAGTGCTGTAGTAAGTGATATTATTGCTATATTGAGAAGCAATGTGGATATAGAAAATTTCAATTCTGTAGTGAAAAATAATCTATGGCATAGAAAAATAAAAGATATAAAAGATTGTGCAAGCAAATTTTATATTAGGCTTTCTGTAATGGATCAGTCAGGAGTACTTGGAGAAATAACCACAATTTTAGGAAAACATAATGTAAGTCTTCGCTCAGTAATGCAAAAAGGCAGGGAAGAGTCAAAAGATAAAGTAACTATAGTATTAATTACTCATAAGATAGAAGAAGCAGAGATTAATTCTGCTATTGAAGAAATTATTAATTTGAAATCTGTAATGCAAATAGACAATATTATAAGAATTGAAGATTTTAAATAATTCTAATTTAACTTGAGGCAGTTGTTACTTGAAAAAGTTTTTTATGCAGCAACTGCCTTAATATATTTTTAAAGTCCTATTTTGTGAAAAAACTTCAATCCCAAAGCAATCATTCCAGATGTTATCATGGGACCTACGGGAACACCGCCTAAAAAAGCAGCAGCAATTACTGCTCCCAAAATTAATGCTGGCATTACTTCAGTATGACCTTGTACAGTTAAATACTGCATGCCAAGACCACTTAAATAAGTTGTAAAAAGGGATATGAGCAAGGCAAATATCCCAAGCCATGAGGTAAATACATTTCTAATACTTATATATTTCACACTTCCGTTTGCAATTGGAATTAAAATTGAAGCTACTAGTATTACTACTCCCCAAAATATCCCGTTTTCCTGTAAAGTTGGAAATACATATTTGTCTATATTAAGAAGCTTTAGAAATAGAAGTATACAGGCAGCTAAAGCTACGGAATTTGCTTTTCCAAGAACGGCAGCTGCCAAAATTATGACTAAAATTATAGTTGATTCCATTTAAATCATCTCCTAAAATATAATAAACAATTTATATAAAATATAGTAAATATAACAAAATATCAGAGTAATAATATATACTATTTATAATTTAATAAAATGCAACTTAGGAGAATAATTCATAGAAAATTATAATAATTTTAATGAATTTCCATTGAAAAAAGTTATTCAATTGTATAGTATAATAGTATATGTTTTGATAGAATAGTTATATTAGGGTTAGTTAATAGATATTAAAAATGTATTTTTAAGGGGAGAACTTGTTATGGATGATAGAATTGTAAACTTCGATGAAATTAAAAATAGAGCTAGGGAAAAAGATGTAGAGAAATTTGAAGATTATGTATATGGACTTTCCTATGATATGTCTCAGGGAAAATTATCAATGGGAGATTTTTATAAAGACATTCAAGAATATATGGAAAAAAATAATATATCACAAGAAAAGCTGTTTAACATTCAAAAAAAACTTATGGAAAGATACGGCTTTAATATGGAAGATGTAGAAAAGCAGATGAAAGACATGGGAATTGATATGCCTTCTGTAAATAAAAATGTTGACTATGAATCTTTGAGAAAAACAGTATCATTTCAGGAGAAATATAAGCAAGGTATAGGCAGTGCCTTAGTAACCACTTATAGTATAAATAATTCCTTGAATAGCCTTAGTATACTTATAAGTGAAGAAAAACTTACTTTAAAAAGTGAAAAAGATATAGACTTGCAAGATCCCGAGTTAAATGAATTTTTGTGTTCCTATAAAAAAGTAATAAAAGATAAAAAACTTAAAATATCATTGTGCTCAAATGTTAAAGAATTTGAATACTAATTTAGTTATATAAGATATTCCCTATATTCATTAGTATAGGGAATATTTTAGTATGATTTGGGGTGATTCAGTATGAGAAAATTTAAGTTTAAAATATGGGATAAAGAAAAAAAGTGTTTTTATATAAGTGAAAATCCCTATCCAGAAGAAAGTTACAAAGTAAAAGATAGGTTTATATCTCTTGAGTGTACAGGTTTAAAAGATAAAAATGATAAAGAAATTTTTGAGGGAGATATAATATCCATAAATAATGAAAAAAGTTCTATTAAGTTGCCTGTGAAATTTGGAAGGTATTCTTTTGAGAAATTTATAGGTGAATGTGGAGAAATTACTGATGCAACTGAACTCTATGGTTTTTATGTAGAAAATGAGTATTTATACATTCAAATGTTGAAAGAGAATGTAATAGTTACAGGAAATATATTTGGTATATAAAATAATGTATTAAGTAATCTAATCCTATTTGTATTTAAGAAAGTTGAGTTAGTTATATTGCTTTTTACTTCAAGCTGCTATAAACTTATAGTAAAATTTTAATTTTACTATAAGGGGTGGATTGCTTTGAACAGTGATTTTGCTGTATTGTTAAATTGTATGGATGGAAGAACTCAGCTTCCTGCAATAAATTGGATAAGGGACAATTTTCGTGTAAAATATGTAGATATAATATCAGAACCAGGAATTGACAAAGTAATTTGTGGGGAAGATGAAAATTTTATAAATTCATTAAAGTATAAAATGGATATATCTATAAATTCTCATGGAGCTTCTATGGCATTTGTAGTAGGACATTATGATTGTGCAGCAAATAAAGTAGATAAGACAACTCATCTAGAGCAGATAAAAAAGTCTGTTTGTATAATAGAAAAATTATATAAAAATATTGAAGTTATAGGTCTTTGGATAAATGAGAATTTCGAAGTGGAAAAACTTTAGGTATTTATCATTTACATTTAAGATTTTCAAAGAAAGATCCTCATTAATAATATATGGTATAATAGCTTAGATAATTTAAAAACATGTAGATTAATTGTGAAAGGATGTTTGTAATTTATGAAGCTATTAATAAAAAAAGTTAATGAGGATGCTGTAACTCCATTTTATGCACATAAAGGAGATGCAGGTCTTGATCTATTTTCAGTAGAAGAAGTCTTAATAGAGCCAATGGAAAGGAAGTTAGTATCTACCGGGATTAAGATTCAGCTTCCACCAAATACAGAAGCTCAGGTAAGACCAAGGAGTGGTCTTGCATTAAAATACGGCATAACCCTTTTAAATACACCTGGTACTGTGGATGAAGGATACAGGGGTGAGATAAAAGTGCTTATGATAAATTTAGGGCAGGAACCCTTTTTAGTTGAAAAAAGTATGAAAATTGCTCAAATGGTAGTGAAGCCTGTGGAAAGAGTATATGTACAAGAAGTAGAAGAGCTAAGTGACACTGAAAGAGGTGAAGGAGGGTTTGGTTCTACGGGAAGCAGGTAAGAATTAATAGTGAAGAGTAAAGAAGAATTTTTCTTCACTGTGCTGCGAAAAATTTTAAATTTGAAGCTTTGCTCCAATAGTGCTAAGTTTTATATTTTAAATTATGTATATTATAGCATAAGTGTTAATAAAACAAATTACCACTTTAATTAGCTGAATAAAAGCTTTCCTCCTGGATATAATTATAGAAAAATAACTAGGAGGCGAAAGTTAGTGAATAGTGTCACTCTTATTGGAAGGTTAACTAAGGATGCAGAATTGGTTCAGCTCGAAAATTATAATAGAAGTGTAGTTAAATTCATTTTGGCAGTAGGTAGAGATTTTGCAAGTAAAACTGGAGAAAGAGAAGCGGATTTTATTCCTGTTTCTTACTGGAGTAATTATGGAAGTAAATTGCTTCCTTATTTAAAAAAAGGGAGACTTATAGGCGTAAATGGTAAAATAATTACTAAAAGCTATACTAAAGATGATATAAGAAAATATTTTACTACTGTAGAAGCAGATAAGGTTCAGTTTTTAGACAGTGAGAAGGAAGCTTTAGCATAATTAAAAAAATACAGGTATAGGATAGATTGGGGTAAAATTAAAAGATTACCCCAATTTTTAATTGCTTATTGAAGGTATATTATTCATTGTTTTTTATATTATTCTAGAGTATGATATAATAGGAAAATATAGTGAAAAGGTGCGTTTCTAGAACTTTTAATCATATTTTAATTTTTAATGTATAAATTTGGTCATAGTTACTTAAAAAAATAGGAAAATGTAAAGACTGAAATTAATATTTGCAATTTTGCGTTAACTTAAGGGGGAAAAATATTTTATGTTTAATTTTAAAAGTATTAAAACTAAGTTAATACTGATAATTTCTGCAACAACAGCAGTATTATTATGTATACTTGGAATATCAATTTATGAAAAATCTTATGGGATATTGTATGAAAAGTTTCAAAACAGTTCTGAGCAAATTGTCATAAATGTAAATGGTTCTATAAATAAATTTTTAAATGGTATGGAAAGTCAGACTCAGGTTATTGCTAATAGTTCTACTTTAAAAAACTTGGATATTAATAATGATGGGAGTAGAAACAGTGCAGTAGAATTGCTTAAAAATACTAAAGACAGCAATGAAAATATGGTCAGCGTATATTTTGCTGATCTCAGTGGTATGAGAATAAATATGACTGGAAACATACGTCAGCCATCTAAAGAATACGATGCTAGACAAAGAACGTGGTATAAAGATGCTATGAATAAAAAAGGACAAGTTGTATGGACAGATCCATACAAAGATGTAAATACATCACAGATTATGATTACAGTAGCAAAAACTGTGGAGAAAGATGGTAATGTAGTAGGAGTAGCTGCTATTGATGTTTCTCTGAAAAATTTATCTAAAGATATAGCTTCTATAAAAGTAGGAAACACAGGATATGTTTATATTACTAATAAAGAAGGTAAAATAATAGTAGATCCCGATTTTAACCAGGTAGGGAAAGACAGTGAACTTAAAAAAAGTAATTGGGACTATATTAGCTCAAATAAATCTAGTTATTTTAAGAATACATATAATGGAATAGAGAAGCTATACGCTTATACTACAAATGAGAAAAATTCCTGGAAAGTTGTAGGCACAGCTAAAAATGCTGAATTTATAGGCGATACAAGTGGTATAAGAAAATTTATTTTCTGTTTAGTTGTTATAGGGATAATAATATCTATAGTAGTATCCATTTTAATTGGTAACTCAGCATATAAGATATTAAAAAAGTTAAAAGTAATAGTTGGTAAAGTAGGTGAAGGGGATTTTACCTACAGTATTCCTGAAAAGTTTTTAAATAGAAATGATGAGTTTGGAAGAATAAGCAATTACGTACAAAGTATGAATATAAATATAAAGAAATTAGTTGAAGATGTTAAGAAAAATTCTTCAAATGTTGAACAACAAGCTGAAGGTTTAAATGCAATTTCTGAAGAGATATCAGCTTCTTCCCAAGAAGTATCTGCAGTAGTTCAAGATTTAGCTAAAGGTGCTGAAGGACAGCAAAAGTATATAGATAATATGTTTAATTTGTTAGAAAATGTAAACAAACACATGCAAAACATAAATGATAAATTAAATTCTGTAAAGGTAAGTACGGGTAGTGCAGTGAATAAAGTAAACTTAGGAAAAAATGAAGTGAATTCATTGAAAAAGGCAATAGATGCTGTAGATTCTTCTTTTACAGTAGTTTCTGATAAAGTTTATAAGCTTAATGAATCTATAATGAAAGTAAGAGAAATAACTGATGTTATAGCACAAATAGCGGAGCAAACAGATCTTTTAGCTTTAAATGCAGCTATTGAATCTGCAAGGGCAGGCGAAGCTGGAAAGGGATTTTCAGTAGTAGCAGAGGAAATAAGAAATTTAGCTGAAGAGTCTCAGGATTCAGCAAAAAAAATAAGTGATTTAATTAATTATATAAATAGTGATTCAAATGAGGTTATTGTAAATTCTAAAAAGGCTGAAGAATCTATAAATGAACAGAATGTAGTGGCAGAAAATATGGTAAAATCTTTTGAAATGATAGTAAATTCAATTGAAGAGATTGAACCTTTAGTTGATAAAACTTTTACTTCAGTAAATAGCACAGTACAATCTAGGAAAGAATTTATGGACAGTATGAATCAGTTTGGAAATTTAATAAAAAACACCACTACATCTACGGAAGAAATAGCAGCATCTACAGAGGAAGTAAGTGCATCTATACAAGAAGTTGCATCATCTGCTGAAAACTTAAATTCTACATCAAAGAACTTAATAAATGTTGTAAATAAATTTAAAGTAGAATAAAAGTGTATAAATTACGAATTCAGTTAAGATAATTAGTATTTGACAGTATGCTTGTTGCATTGATAATATATAATATATAACTTAATCAAATTAAAAAATAAATTAATAGATATAAAAAGTACGGAATAAAAGAGGGGGATTTAACTTGAGTGAACACGAAAAGGTATTTATACCTAAAGAGTCTATAGATAAATTGGTTTCAGGGTTAAAAAGTATAAGAATTACTACTAGAGAGAAAGCTACACGGAAAGAAGTAGGTAAACTCCTAGATTTATTACAACAAGATTTGAGTCAAAAAAATATTCCTCTTAAAGAACAAATATTGGAAAAGATGAAGGAAAGCAAAGGAGTAGATCCTAACTTAAATGCTAATCTGTATATACTATATCGTAATTTAGACAGTGGCCAGATTACTGAAGAGCAGGCACTTGAATTATTTCAAATGTATGTTAAGATAGAGCCCTATAATAAAACTATACTATAATTTAGTAAATAGAAAGTTTAGGTATTATTAATTTTTAGTTCATATGTCATGTACATGGCATATGATTTTATTCATTGAATAAGTGTTTTGCTATAAAGCATCCTACAGGAGATTTCGATAATAAAATCATAAGGGTTAACCCTTATGATTTTATTATCGAATAAGTGCTTACCGTATGTAGAAAGGAGTGAATTTTATGAGATTGAATTACAATATGCCAGCTTTGATAATTAATATGATCCAAAATCAAGCATTAGATAGACAAAGTGGAGATTTAAACAGAATATCCAGTGGATGTAAAATAAATAGTGCTGCAGATAATCCAACAGGACTTGTACAAAGCGAGAACATAAATATTCAAGTTAAGAGCCTTGAGACCGTAACTAGAAATGTTCAGGATGGTGTAAGTATGCTTCAAAGTGCAGAAGGTGGATTAAATGAAATCACAAGTATGGTTCAGAGGATTAGACAACTTACTGTACAAGCTGGAGATGGTTCTAATAATCCAGGTGACAAACAACTAATACAAGGTGAAATAGATGAGATGCTGAATGGAATAAACGAAACGGCACAAAACACAGAATTTAATGGATTTAAGTTATTAGGTCAAAACCAAACTATTAGTATGACTATAGGAACTAATGCTGGAGATAACGTAAATATACCTCAGATAGATTTGAGTAATGGAGCAAATAGTGTTATTTCAGACTTATATAAAATTAAGACTGGTGGAGGAAAAGACATATTAAGTGGAGGTAATGATAGTGCTTTAAATGCTATAGATAGTACTTTAGATAAAATATTGTCTTTGAGAAGTAAATATGGGGCTTTTGAAAATAGATTTACTAGTAGTTATGATAATATGCAGGAGTTAAATGAAAAAATGACTGATGCGAACAGCAGTATAAGAGATTCAGACATGGCAGAGGAAATTATGAATTATTCAAAAGAAAGTATAGTAATACAGGCTTCTACTGCAATGATAGCTCAAGCTAATAAATTGCCCCAGGATGTTTTACAGATAATACAGAATTTTAGAAAGTAATATATTTGAAATTAAGTTAAGGTACCTTACTTTTATGGTTTAAGGTATCTTTCTTGTAGTTTTGATCCTAAAATTATCCACTAATGGATAAGGAATGATAAAATACCTTATAAGTACGGGTTTATTTACAATATGCAATATATTTCTATTAAAAGATAATAAACTTATAAAAATGTTACAAAAATATAGAATATAATTTATAATTGTGTTAATCTATCTATATAGAAAATAATTTTAATCAAAAGTAAAGTACAATTTAAAATTAAATTGTTTAACAAAAATTATAATATGTTTAATGTTTAAAAAAAAGGGGGGGATTTGGGTTGAATATAAATAATATGTCAAATGATAAATCAGTAAATTATTTACTTGCAAGAGGGTTAGATGCAGCTGAAGCTAGAAGTCAGGCAATATCTAGTAATATATCAAATATTAATACTGCGGGATATAAGAGGAAATATGTTACATTTGAAGAAAACCTTAAGAATAGTGTAGATAATTTGGAATTAAAAACGGATGATGCAAAACACATAAAGATGGGTAATGATTATGGAGCAATAACTACAAATACCGACAGTTCAACCAGTATGAGATCAGATGGAAACAATGTGGACATTGAAGTAGAAACTGTGAATCAAGCTGCAAATGAACTTATGTATAATGCACTTATAACCCTTGAAAATAATAGGTTAAGTATGCAAAAATCTGTTATAAATGGAAATTAGGAGTGATATTTATGATTCAAGCATTTAATACTATGAGAATAAGTGCCAGTGGACTTTCGGCAGAAAGACTTAGCATGGATACAATAGCTTCCAATATGGCAAATGCAGAGACAACACGTGGTGCAGACGGACAACCTTATAGGAGAAAAGTTGCAGTTTTTGGAGAAAATTTAAGTAAGGCTTTAGATAGTAATGGAAATTATGGAGATGTTCCTGAAGGGGTAAAAGTTGTAGCAATAAAGGATGATACTTCACCTTTTAAGAGAGAGTATGACCCTACCAATCCAGATGCTGATGCCTCAGGATATGTTTCTATGCCAAATGTGAATATATTGAATGAAATGGCTGATATGATGGTAGCGACTAGAGCTTACGAAGCAAACCTAAGTGCTATTAATTCTGAAAAAAGTATGTTTTCAAAAGCTTTGGAAATAGGTAAATAAGGGGGAACATTATGAAAATAAATGAATTTACTCCAGATACTACTGTGTTTGATAAAATAAGTGGAAACACACAAAGTCAAAATGTATCAAATGCTTCTAAGGATAATATAGTAAATAATGAAGATGCTGTATCTTCTTTTTCGAGTTTATTACAAAACAAGTTAGATGAAGTCAACAATCAGCAAATACAGGCAAACAATAGTATCAATGAATTTGTATCAGGAGATAGAAATGATGTAGCCAATGTTATGCTTGATGCTGAACAGGCTAAGATGTCATTAGAACTTGCTGTACAAATTAGAAATAAATTTGTTGAAGCATATCAGGAGATAAATAGAACACAGTTATAGAAGGAGAACCGGATTAAATGGGTAAAATATCGCAGATTTTTAAAAATTTAATAGGCAAATGGAAAGATTTAAGCAGAAATAAAAAGATAGCTTTTAGTGTTATAGCTGTAGGAATTGTCGCAGCTTTGATATTTGGAGGATTAACTTTAGGAAAAACGAAATATGCGGTATTATTTTCTAACCTAGATGCTACGGATTCAGCTACAATTTATAAGCAGCTTCAAAGTGATAAAGTAGATGCAAAAGTGCAGGGAAGTTCTATATTGGTGCCTAAAGATCAAGTGGACAAAATTAGAATGCAGACCCTTTCAGAAGTACAGCTTACAAATGGAAGTCAAGGGTTTGAACTTTTAGATAAAAGCAATTTTGGGCAAACAGATCAACAGATGAATATAAATTATCAAAGGGCTCTTCAAGGTGAAATTGAGAGAACTATAAAATCACTTCCACAAATTGAAAATGCGAGAGTTCATTTAGTGCTTCCGGATAATACTGAATTTGTTAAAGATACTCAACCAGGGAGCGCTTCTGTAACTATAAAGTTAAAACCAGGACAGACTTTATCTCAAGATCAGACAAAAGCTTTGGTAGCATTAGTATCTGGAAGTGTGAAAAATATACCTAAAGAAAATGTTGAAGTTATAGATGATAAATTAAACCTTCTTTCAAGGGATCTATATCAAAATAAGAGTGGTGACAGTAGTAGTTCCACCATTCCTGCAGACAAACAGCAGGAATTGCAGCAAAAATATGAAGATGATATGGAAAAGAGACTTCTTGCTATGTTGGAGCCTATATATGGCAAAAACAAGGTAAAAGTACAGATAAATGCAGATTTAGATTTTGATGCAGTACAACAGGATTCAACTACGTATGATCCCAAAAATGTGGTAGTAAGTGAGCATACAGTAAATAATACAAATACAGGTGCTACAAATAACGCAAGTACAAGCCCTGTAGATAATAATATGAGTAACACATCTGTAAATAATGCGAATGGTGGTAATTCAACTCAAAATGAGGTTACAAGAAATTATGATGTATCTAAAGTAGAACAAAAAACTATAAAAGCTCCAGGTAGTGTAAAAAGGCTTACAGCATCAGTGGCACTAGATGGGACTGTTGATGATGCCACTAAAACTTCTATAAGGAATCTTGCGGTGTCTGCTATAGGATATAATCAAACAAGGGGAGATACCATAAATGTTGAAGCAATTCCTTTTGATACTACGGCTCAAGATAGTGCAAAGAAGGATTTAGATGCTATGCAAAAGGCTGAAGCCCAGGCAAATCGTAATAAGATCATTATAGGTGCATCTATAGCAGGAGCGTTATTAATAGCTGCTATCGTTGGATTTATATTGTGGAGAAGAAAACATGCAGAAGATGAAGAAGAATTATTTGATGAAGAACTTGGTAATACCCAGGGCATAGACGCTGTTATAGGAGACGATGATTTAACCAAAGAACAGAATAAGCTTAAATTTAAGCCTGTAGAATTTGAACATGAAACGGAAGATACACATGTAGAGAACGAAATAAAGAAATATGCTAAGGATAAGCCAGATCAAGTTGCAGACATAATCAAAGCATGGATAGCAGAGGATGAGAGGTGATAAAATGGCTAAGGACATAAAAAAATTAACAGGAGTGCAAAAAGCGGCCATACTATTTATAACTCTTGGACCAGAAGCTGCTGCAGGAATAATCAAAAAATTGCCAGAAGCAGAAATACAAAAAATAACTTATGAAATAGCTAATATAAACTCTGTAAAATCTGATCAAAAAAAGGAAATACTTCAGGAATTTATAGAGATGAATAAGGCTAAGGATTATTTGCTTGAAGGTGGAATAGAGTACGCTAAAGATCTTTTATCAAAGGCACTTGGAAGTCAAAGAGCTATTGAAATATTGGATAAAGTTACAGAGGCAACTCAGCAGTTTAGGCCTTTTGCCATAGCAAGAAAAGCAGATGCTCCTCAACTTTTAAATATAATATCAGATGAACATCCGCAGACTATTGCACTTGTACTGTGTTATCTTCAAGCGGACAAGGCTGGACAAATTCTTTCAGCACTTCCTGAAAATGTACAGGCTGAGGTAGCATTTAGAATAGCCACAATGAGTAATACTTCACAAATGGTTGTAAAAGAAATAGAAAAAGTATTGGATGACAAGCTATCATCTATAGTTAAGTCAGATATGAAGGTAATTGGTGGTGTTCAAACTATTGTAGACATATTAAATCAAGTAGATAGAACTACAGAGAAAAATATTACTGAGGGTCTTGAAAAAGAAGATGCAGAATTGGCTGAAAAAATCAAAGGATCTATGTTTGTATTTGAAGATATCATTACTCTTGATGATGTATCTATACAACGAGTACTCAGAGAGGTGGATACAAAAGAACTTTCTCTTGCTCTTAAAGGATGCTCTGAGGAAGTTGCAGATGCAATATTTAGAAATCAATCAAAGAGAGCTTCTGCTGCATTAAAGGAAGACATAGAATTCTTAGGACCTGTTAGACTTATGGATGTAGAAAAGGCTCAGCAAAAAATTGTGGGCATAATAAGAAGACTGGATGAATCAGGAGAGATAGTTCTGGCAAGAGGAGGAGAAGATGCAATCATCGTATAAATCTATATTAAAAGGTGACAGCATAAACAATTGCGGAACACAGAAAATACACACAGAATTTAAAAAGCAAGAAGCATCCAGAGGAGCATTCAATGAAAAAAATATTAAAGATGATTCTATTCTAAAAAGCTACGAAAATTTAGGAAGAACTATTTTACAAGATGCTAGTATAAAAAAAGAAAAAATTCTTTCTATGGCTTATGAAAGAGCGTCTGAAATCTCCAAAAAAGCCTATGATGAAGCCTATGAAAAAGGCTATGCCAAAGGTCAAGAGGAAGGTTATAGTACTGCTTATGAGGAAGGTTATAAGAAAAACCTTGATAAAGCAAAAGTAGAGGGAGAACAGATAAAAAAGAATGCAAATGATGTCTTAAATAAAGCTGTAGAAGAAAAGGAAAGGTATCTGGAGGAAAAGGAAGAGGAAATAAAAGAATTTATATTAAATTCTGTAGAAAGTATATTAAAACGTGAGGTAAGGGATGCAGATAGTTTAAATGCTCAAGTATTTGATGCTTTGAATCAAATGAAAAAGACCAGCACTTTTATAATAAAAGGTAAAGAAAAGTACTGTAGTGAATTCAAAAAGCAAGTAACAATATGGAAGGAACAGCTGCCTTTTAAAGGTGATATTTTTATAATACCAGATGAATCTTTAGAGGAAGGTAGTGTAGTTATAGAAAGAGATAATGGAAAAATGGTTCTAGGTATAGATATTGCCTATGAGAAAATAAAGAAGATAATTCAGGATGAAAGTTAAGTTTCTGCAGTTAGAGGTGATATTTTATGATAACTATAAACTTTGATAGGCTTAATAGAAAAGTAAAGGAAGCTACTTATAATTATCAAGAAGGAATTGTGAAAAAAGTTATTGGCTTAACTGTAGAGGTAGAGGGTATTAGAGCCTTTGTGGGAGAAGTATGTCATATTTATAATGAGGAAAATAGTAAGATTTCCTGTGAAGTTGTTGGATTTAATGAAAGCAATGTAATTTTAATGCCTCTTGGGGAACTTATTGGAATTTCACCAGGTTGTAGAGTAGTACCAGAAAGGATGCCTTTAAATGTGAGATGCTCAGATGAGCTTTTTGGAAAAGTACTTGATGGATTAGGTAATCCTCTAGATGGTGCGTATATATCAAGTGGGGTACCTTATCCACTTGATACAGAGCCTCCAGATCCATTAAAGAGAAGGAGAATAACTGAAGTCATTGCTACAGGAGTAAGGGCAATAGATGGTTTTCTAACCTGCGGTCAAGGACAGAGAATAGGAATATTTGCAGGAAGCGGTGTTGGAAAGAGTACTACTCTTGGTATGATTGCAAAATATGCTGAAGCAGATGTAAATGTAATAGCTTTAATAGGTGAAAGAGGCAGAGAAGTTAAGGATTTTATAGAAAAGGACCTGGGAGAAGAAGGAATGAAAAAATCAATCATAGTGTGTGCTACTTCAGATAAGCCGGCTTTGGTTAGATTAAAAGGAGCTTTTACAGCTACAGCTATTGCAGAGTATTTTAGGGACAAGGGTAAGAAAGTAATTTTGATGATGGATTCCGTAACTAGATTTGCTATGGCCCAAAGAGAAATAGGACTTGCTATTGGGGAGCCTCCGGCAACTAAGGGATATACACCTTCCGTATTTGCCAAACTTCCGAGACTTATGGAAAGAGCAGGAACATCAGATATAGGATCTATTACAGCTTTTTATACTGTACTGGTAGATGGAGACGATTTAAATGAACCTATTGCAGATGCAGTAAGAGGTATACTTGATGGACATATAGTTTTATCACGTACCTTGGCCAATAAAAATCATTATCCTGCTATAGATGTACTTGCAAGTATAAGCAGGCTTATGTCTGAAATAGCTGAAAGTGATCATAAAAAAAATGCTTCTTTTGCAAGGGATATGCTTTCAACTTATAAAAATTCCGAGGACTTAATAAATATAGGTGCTTATGTAAAAGGAAGCAGTGAAAAAATAGATAAGGCTGTAGCTTGTTATGATAAAATAATTGCCTATCTTAGGCAGGATGTTAATGAAAATTCGTCATTTGAAGAAAGTGTTGAAGATTTGAAAAAAATATTTCAATAGTAGCTTTAAATTGTGTATTGTGAACTGTGAATTATAAATTGAACAGAGGAGGATATATGGGTAAATATAGATTTAGACTTCAGAAATTGCTCGATATAAGAATAGACAAAGAAGAAGAAAGCAAAAGAGAATTTCAACAGGCTAAACGGGAAAGCTTGAATGTAAAAGAAAAACTAGATTTATTAAAAGCCAACTATGAGAAGTATAATAATATGTCCAACTTTAAAAGCGTCATCGAACAAAAAATAACTCATAAGTATTTAAAAGCTTTAGTTTATAGTATAGATAAGGCTAAAATTGAACTAAAGGATAAAGAAAAAGTGGTTGAAATGAAGAGAAATGAACTTCGAAAGAGGCAAATAGATAGAAAAACAGTTGATATTATAAAGGAAAAACAAGAAACTGCCTTTATAAAAGAGCAAAATAGAATAGAACAGAAGGCAAATGATGAATTTGCCCTTTATGGATTTATTAGAAATGTTCAAAATACATAGTTTTTTATTTTGAAAGGAGGTGAAATAAATGAATGTAAATATGTTAAATTTAATGTCTTCTATGAATGTACAAACACCAAAAGTTCAATCAAGTTCTTCAAGTCAAAATAGTACTTTTGATTCTTTTGTTAAATCCGGTAGTAATGATAATAACAGTAAGGTGGACACTAGAGATACTACGTATAAACCATCTAATGAATCTATAGATAAAAATAATAACGTAAGTGTGGATAAAAATACAACAAAGGTACAATCATCAAATTCCAATAGCGAAAATAAAAATGCTGTAGATAATGAACAAAGTGATGATTCTAAAATTGAAACTTATTTAAAGAAAGCTGGATTTACAGATGAGGAGATAGCAGATATTAAACAGAAGATTAAAGATGGCAGTATAGATAAGAACAGTGTACTTTCACTTTTAAGTCTGCTATTTGGAAATAATCAGGGTATTCAAAGTAAATCCAATGACTTTCTAAATATGGTAACCAAAGAATTAAGCAGTGAAATTTCAAAAGTTTCAACAAATGGAGATTCTCTACAATCTATTTTAAATCAGGAAATATCCAAAAGTCTTAGTGATACTTCAAATAAAGATGTATCAGGTAACGTTAAAGATGTCTTAAATAAGGCATTAGATAAGAAACTTGATTTCCTAGTGGATATTCTAAATAAATTTGATAAAAGTGGACAACTTACTCAAAAGCTTTCTAAAAAAATAGCAGATAATATTATGTCCAAGTTATCTAATGTTATGTCAAATTCATCTGAAAATGATATAAGTGATTTAAAATCTCAAATATACACTGAACTTTTACAAAAGTTAAATCCAAAACTAGCAGACAATTTAAATTCGGGAAAGAATGTATCAACAAATAATTTATTTCAAATTATAAGCCAAAATAGACAAATGATAGAGAATTTAGATACAACAGGTAGTTCTCTTCAAAATTCTTCAAATGGTAATAAAAATTCTACAGGTGGTAACAGTAAAAACACTGATATATTGAATAAAATACTAAGCAGTGATGGAGAAGATACTAAGGACAATAAAATTTCTAAAGCAGTTAACTTTATGACGCAATTTAATAACGTCAAGGGAGGAAATATACTTGTAAATGCTACTGATGCTCAAAGTCTTAATTTAAATAAAGCTACTTTTAATTCAGATATGATAAAAACACTCAAGTATATGGATTTAAATGATGTGAAACAGTTAACTGTTAAAATTAATCCTAAGGAATTGGGAGATATAACTATAAATCTTGTTATGGAAGAGGGAAAGATGAAAGCAGTTCTCACAGCTTCAAACAAAGATGCCTATAATCTCTTAAATTCAAATATGCAGGATTTGTCAAATAAGCTTCAGAATAATGACATAAAAGTCCAAAGCTTTTCATTGAACTTATATCATGAAGACACAACTTTCTTCAAAAATGGAGATAATGGAAGTCAGAATCAAGATAATGAAAAAAGAAATAAAACTTTAACTGTAAATAGCATACAGGAGGAAGATGCTCAAGAGGAAATTGACTATTACAGTGACAGCAACGTAAATATGCTGGCATAGTTCTAAATTTAGTAAAGGAGGAAAACGAAATGGATATTACGGGTGCAGGTAATAATAGCACTAATCAGAAAAGTTATTCTTATCCCATTGATACCAATAGTAGTTCAGATACTACTTCAAATGGAACTAAAATAGTTAAGAAGAATAATGATATAGATAAAAATATGTTTTTAAAAATACTATCTGCAGAACTTGCAAATCAAGATCCAACTAGCAGCGATTCTCAAAGTTCAACTCAGTATATAAGTCAGTTGGCACAATTTTCATCTCTAGAACAGATGGCAAACTTAAATAGTTCAACTAAGATGGGGACTGCAAACTCACTTATGAATAAATATGTGACCTTTAGTGATACAGATGAGCAGGGAAATAATGTAAGTGGACAGGTAGTTGGAGTTATTAAAGATGGAGATGATATAGAGCTTAATGTGCTTATGGGGCAGGAAAAAGACAAAGATGGAAATATGGTTGATAAATATGAAAAGTTCAATATAGATGATGCAGAAAAGATTGTTGATTTAGGAGATACAACTAATTTCACTGTTAGTAGTAATATGTTGTTAAATGCAACTTCACTTATAGGAAAAAAGGTTAATTTGGATGATAAAGATTCCAGTGGAAATAATTACAGTGGGGTTGTACAATCAGTATCAAGACTATTTGGTGGAATAACAGTAAAAGTAAAACTTTCAGACGGAAGTACAAAGGATTTTGATTTTAAGGATGTTTCAGATGTAGAAAATTCATAGATAAGAAGGTGAATATCTATGGGCTATAGGGTTATTAATGGCAAGTTGTATTTTGCAGCAAATTTAAAAGCAGTATGTAACGAGAAAAATAGTATAAAAAATAATTTGAATGATTCTAAAGATAAAATATCCTTTAAGGATACTTTAACTAGTGAGATTAATAAAGATACAAGTTTTACTATATCAAATCATGCTGCAGAAAGGCTAAGAAGTAGAAATATAAACTTAAATGAAAATGATATGAAAAATATAAATTCTGCCATAAATAAGGCAGAAAATAAAGGATGTAGTGAATCTGCATTGCTTTATAAAAATTCAATATTTATTATATCTATAAAAAATAGAACAGTAATTACAGCACTGGATAAGAATTCAAATAGCGACAATGTATTTACTAACATAGATAGTTTAGTAATAGTATAAAAAGTGGCTGGACCCAAATGGAAGCCATGTTCTGTGGAGTGAAAGAAGCAGAACAACAATACATTAATAAAAAAATTGGAGGAAAAAATATGTTACCATCATTATATACAGCAATTAGCGGACTTAGAGTAAATCAGCAAAAGTTAAATGTAACATCAGATAACATAGCAAATTCATCTACTACGGGTTTTAAATCTAAAAATATGATTTTTGAAGATATGCTGAGTCAAAATCTTTCTGATCCAAGTGCACCAGTAGATGGCGGTCTTGGAGGAATAAATGCGAGACAAAGTGGCCTTGGAGTTAAAGTAGCAGGGATAAATACGGATTTTACTGCAGGAAGTAGTCAAACTACAAATAGAAGTTTGGATTTTATGGCGAATAAGGGAGGAAGCTATTTTGTAGTTAGCCCTGACGGAGATGTCAGCAATGCTAATGGCGGCAATGCTAGTGATACTACTAGTAAAAGTTATTATTATACAAGAGATGGAGCTTTTACTTTAGATGAAGCAGGTAATCTTTTGACCCAAGATGGTTACCACGTTATGGGATATAATGTAGATGATAAAACTGGTGCAATTACAGATACTGCTTCTGGAACAGATACTAGTAATATTGTACCCCCCAAATGTCTTCAAATTGCTCAGTATTATACTAAGGATGGTGCAGTTGATACTGCTCCTCAAGATCAGACTACTGCAGATAATGAAAAGGTTACTTCTTGGTCTGTGGGGCCATCAACAGGAATTATAACTGTAAAAACTGCGCTTGGTTCACATCAGGTGGGACGAATAGCACTAGCTTCTTTTCAAAATGAAGGGGGCCTTGTAAAGGATGGAGGAAATTTGTATGAATCATCTCCAAACTCAGGTGATGCAGCTTATGGAACCCCTGGTACAAATTATGGTTCTCTTAATCAAGGAGCTCTTGAAATGTCAAATGTAGATTTAGCACAACAATTTACAGATATGATAGTAGCTACCAGAGCTTTTCAAGCCAATGGAAAGATAATAACTACGGATGATACTATACTAGAGGATTTGGTTAATTTGAAGAGATAGACATAATTAAAGCTTAAAGTTCAAATATCAAAGTTCAAATAATGATTAGTGTAGTATTTTGTGACATTAGAAAGAAAATTATCATTATCTGTTATTTATTCTTTGGTATTTAGTAATAGGTGATAAGTGACAAAGTTAGTGAAAAAATGTCACTTATCACTAAAAAATTACATTTTAGAATAATACAGACGTTTTAAATCCTTGTTAAATGAAAAAATTGTACATATCAGCTCAAATTGGAATTATAATATAATATATAACAGTACATTTAGGAGGATTTTTATGATAAGATTAACTGGACTCGATAATAAAGAATTTATTATAAATGCAGATGCTATAGAAAAATTAGAAGCTATACCTGAAAGCTTAATAACTTTAACTAATGGTAAAAAATATTTAGTAAAAGAATCTAATGAGGAAATAGTAGAAAAAGTTATAAAATATAAAAGAAAAATATACACAGGAAATTTTGACTAATTAATAATTAATAATTATTAACTATTAATTATTAACTATTAAGTAAGGGGGATACACTATGGAAAATAAAGCAGAAAAAAAAGGTTCATCTAAAATCAAAATTATTGCTATAGGTATATTAATATTGGCGGTGGTAGCAGGAGGGGCCTTTTTTGGATATAATAATTTCATAAAAGACAAAAAAAACACTGCTAAAAATGCTGTACAACAGGTTAATACTCAGCAGGTTAATACTCAGCAGGTTGTAAACAATGGACAAACTGCTGGAACAGTTGCAAATTCGTTAGATCAGGTTGTATCTTCCCAAACTTTTCAACTTGACGAGGTTACAGTAAACTTGGCAGATGAAGGTGGAAACAGATATTTAAAGGTTGCAGTTTACCTAGGATTTAATGATAAAAAACTTACAGCTGAATTGACTGCCAAAAAACCAATTGTAACTGATGCAGTTATTGAAATCTTAAGAACAAAGAAAGCAGCAGATATAAGTGCTAAAAATATGAACAATATAAAATTGGAAATAATTCAAAAAATAAATCCTATGCTGGAAAAGGGACAGCTAAACAATGTATATTTCACAGACATTATAATTCAATAGTACTTTTATGAGTTTATCCTAAAAAGGAGAATATAAATGGATTTACAATTTATGTGGATGATTTTTAGAACAGTAATAGCTCTTCTATTTGTAATTTTTTTAATATATATTTCTGCAAAATATGGTGGAGAAAAACTTAAGAATGTTCAAAAGGGTAAATTTATAAGAATAATGGAAAGAGAGCAACTGTCAAAAGAAAATAGTTTACTTGTAGTAAAAATAGGAGAAAAAATGCATGTTGTATCTTCTGCATCAGGAAAAATTGAAATAATATATGAATTGAATGAAGAAGAAGTTTCGGAGTTCAAAAATAGAAGTACTATACCAGAATATAAAAATTTAAAAGATTTTTATACAAGATCAGGAATGGAGCAATTAGTTAAAAGAGCAAGTGGCAAGTTAACTTTAAAAAAACTTATAGATAAAAAGGAAGATAAATGATGAACAGAAGAGATAAAAAGATTTTTATAACTATTTCAATTTTAATATTTGTCATTCTTGTTTTCAAAGCACATAGTGTATATGCAGCTCCAGATGCATCACAGACGATGCCTATACCAAATATAAATGTATCTATGGATAATGCAGGTACTTCTACTCCACAGCAGTATGTACAAAATATAAAATTGCTTATATTTCTGACAGTTATAACATTGCTTCCATCTTTTGTAATGATGATGACGAGTTTTGTAAGAATTATAGTGGTATTTGGTTTTTTAAGAAGTGCTATGGGAACACAGCAGTCCCCCCCAAATTCAATTTTGATTGGACTTGCACTATTCATGACAGTTTTTATTATGTATCCTGTTTATTCAAAAATGAATACAAATGCCATTGAGCCCTACATGCAAAATAAAATAACCCAGCAGCAGGCAATAGATGAAGGGGCTAAACCAATTAGGAGTTTCATGCTTAAGCAGACATATAAAAAGGATTTACAGTTATTCATAGACCAAGCTAAATTAAATTACAAGGTTACTGCAGATGGACAAAATGCACCACTCTATGTAGTAGTTCCGGCCTATATGATAAGTGAGCTTAAAACTGCCTTTGAAATAGGATTCTTAATTTATATACCGTTTATGGTAATAGATATGGTGGTATCAAGTGTACTTATGGCCATGGGAATGTTCATGCTCCCACCAACTATGATATCTCTGGCATTTAAACTACTTTTATTTGTAATGGTAGATGGATGGTATTTACTTGTAAAATCTTTAATTGTAAGTTTTTCATGAGGTGAATTGAATGAGTGAAAACATGGTAATTGGTATTATAAAAGATGCAGTACAAACGGGACTTATAGTAGGAGCTCCCATACTTATAGTTTCAGTGGTGGTAGGTCTTATAATAAGTATATTTCAGGCAACTACTCAGATACAGGAGCAAACACTTACTTTTGTCCCTAAGCTTATTGCAGTGGCTGTAATAGGACTTATTACAGGAAGCTGGATGTTACAGCAGGTTGTAGCTTTTACTGAGAGAATTTTTACGTATATAGCCCATATAACACAATGAACATTGCTGCAAAGTATAATTGGAGAGGAATAAATTGATAAATACATTATATTTTACCGCCTTAATTTTAGTATCAATAAGAATTTTTTCTTTTTTCATATTGGTTCCAATATTTTTCCCAAGTGGAATTCCAAATGTAGTTAAAGTGGGACTAACAGTAGTTATGGCATATATATTGATGCCAGGTATAGATTATGCTTCCATAAGCAGTATAGATAATACAATGTTTTTTGTAATGAATTGCTTGAATGAGGTAGCAGCGGGCCTTACCCTTGGATTTTTAACTAGCTTATGTTTTTCTATGGTGAGAATAGCGGGAAATCTTATGGATATGCAAATGGGATTTGCTATGGTTAGTATGTTTGATCCTACTTCAAATAGTAATACGACTTTAATTGAGCGTTTACTTTATTGGTTTAGTTTGGTTATTTTCTTTATAGTAGATGGACACCATATGCTTATAAAATCTTTAATTCAAAGTTTTAGTGTAATAAAACTTGGAAGTTTCTTTTTAAATCAAGCTTCAATTAATATAATTTTTAAAGCCTTCATAGAGTATTTTGGCATTGCAATTCAAATAGGAATACCTATAGTTTTAATACTCCTATTTACAGATTTAACAATGTCACTTATAGCAAGGACAGTTCCACAGTTAAATATAATGATATTAGGATTGCCTGTTAAAGTACTGATAGGGTTTGCATCATTTTGTTTTGCACTTCCAATTTTTCTTAAATTAATAGAACACTTATTTACAGCTATACCTAATTCCATAGATGGTTTTTATAAGGCATTGCCGTTGCTTTTGATATTTGCAAAAGATGATAAGACAGAAGAGGCTACTCCTAAAAAGAAAAGTGATTCTAGGAAAAAAGGTCAGATAGCTAGAAGTAAGGAAATAGGACTTACTATGACACTGCTTGCATCAACTTTAGTTATAGCAGTTCTAGGAGGATATGTTGGAACATCTCTTGGTTCCACAATGGTAGCTTTTTTAAATGACTATATAAATACATCGCTTAATTACAGTAGTGTAAATAAAATAATGTTTATAACCATATGGAGAATAGCTATAGTTTTTCTACCTATAGCGGTTCCAATACTTGCGATAGGAGTATTGGCAAATATGGTTCAAACAAGAGGGCTTATAACTTTTGAAACTTTAAAACCAGACTTTTCAAAATTAAATCCTATAAGTGGATTTAAAAGAATGTTTTCTGCTAGGTCTGTCATGGAACTTTTGAAGGATACCGCTATAGTGTCTATAGTAGGATACGTAGGGTACAAATTTATAAAAGACAATTATATGTATATATTGAACTTAGGTCAATTGGACTCTAGGGCTGTAGCAAAGGCTATAGGAAGCTTAGCTGTGGGTATATTTTTTAGAATAACTTTAATTATGCTTATAATTGCAATTCTTGATTATATGTTTCAAAGATATCAATATAATAAAGACCTTAGGATGTCAAAGCAGGAAATTAAAGAAGAATTTAAACAAGATGAAGGAGATCCACAAATAAAGGGCAAGAGAAGACAAAAACAGAGAGAATTAGCTATGCGAAGAATGATGCAGGAAGTTCCAAAGGCTACTGTAGTAGTTACAAATCCTACTCATGTTGCTGTAGCTTTAAAATATGAAGAGGGGCAGAATGCACCTGTCCTTGTGGCAAAGGGATTAGATGCTGTAGCCCTTAAGATAAAAGAAATAGCAAAGGACAATGATGTGCCAATAATTGAAAACAGGCCACTTGCAAGGCTTATATACAAAGAAGTTGAAATTGATATGGAAATACCAGCTGAGATGTATCAGGCAGTGGCGGAAATACTTGCGTTGGTTTACAAGATGAGGTGATATTTTGGAAAGAAGTAAAAAAAAGTTTAGACTAAAAGATAACTTAGATATAATAATGGCATTAGTAGTTATTACAGTAGTGTTTATGATTATAATTCCAATGCCCGCAGGACTTTTAGATGTATTGATTTCATTTAATATAACATTATCTATAATAATTATACTTTTAACCTTGTTTACTACGGAAGTATTACAATTTTCTATATTTCCTACTTTACTTTTAATAACTACAATTTTTAGATTGGCTTTAAATATATCCTCTACAAGACTTATACTTAGAGATGGATATGCAGGGGAAGTTATAAATGCTTTTGGCAGCTTTGTAGTAGGAGACAATTATATAGTAGGAGTAATAATATTTTTGATTATAATTATCATACAGTTTGTTGTAATAACAAATGGTTCTGGCAGAGTTGCGGAAGTTTCTGCAAGATTTACTTTAGATGCAATGCCAGGAAAGCAAATGAGTATAGATGCAGATTTAAACTCTGGTTTAATTGATGAAAAAGGTGCTAAAGATAAGAGAGAAAAACTTCAAGAAGAAGCAAGCTTTTATGGAGCTATGGATGGTGCATCCAAATTTGTAAAAGGAGATGCTGTGGCATCGCTTTTAATTGTAGTAATAAATATAATAGCAGGTATTGTAATAGGTATAGTAATTAAAGGACTTGGAGCTTCTGAAGCTGCCCAAACTTATGCAAAGCTTAGTATAGGTGATGGACTTGTATCTCAGGTCCCAGCGCTGCTTATATCCACAGCTTCAGGTATACTTGTCACACGTTCAGGGAGTGCTGAAGGTTTTGGTACTCTTGCTATTAAGCAGTTGACGGGATTTCCTAAAGTAATAGCTATTGCAGGTGCAGTGCTGCTGTTTCTAGCTATAGTGCCTGGTCTTCCACATATAGCGTTCTTAATTTTATCAGTAGCTTGTATGATAGCTGCGTATATGCTTTACAAAGATGAAGTTCAGCATAATATGCAGCAGCAGGAAATAAAACAACAGGAAATAACTCAAATAGAAAATAAAGAGCCAGAAAATGTAATGAACTTAATATCTGTGGAACCTATGGAAGTGGAAATAGGTTATGGATTAATACCACTGGCAGATGAGAGTTCAGGAGGAGATCTACTTCAGAGGATAACCTCTGTAAGAAGGCAGTGTGCTATTGAAATGGGGATAGTAGTTCAACCGATTAGAATTAGGGATAATTTGCAGTTAAATACTAATAGTTATGTAATAAAAATAAGAGGTACAGTAATTGCAAAAGGAGAGCTTATGCCAAATATGCTTCTATGTATGGATCCTACTAATTCAAACAGTGATATTCAAGGAATAAGCACTACAGAACCATCTTTTGGACTACCTGCTATATGGATAAATAAAGATCAAAGAGAAGAAGCAGAAATAAAAGGACTTACGGTAGTGGATCCTACTACGGTTATGGTAACTCATCTTACAGAGTCAATTAAAAATCATTCTTATGAATTACTTGGGAGACAGGAAGTTAAGCTTATTGTGGATTCTGTGAAGGAAAAATATCCTACTGTAGTGGAGGAACTCATACCAGACCTTCTTACTATAGGAGAACTTCAAAAGGTGCTGCAAAATCTTTTAAGAGAAAGGGTTTCTATAAAGGATATGGTAACTATTATGGAATCTCTTGCGGACAATTCAAGAAATACAAAAGATATAGAAGTACTTACAGAGTATGTTAGATTTGCATTAGGAAGAAGTATATGCAATTCACTTATAGATGAAAATGGAGTTATAACAGTAGTTACTTTATCTAAACAATTAGAGGATTTGATAGGGAGCAATATTCAAAAGTCAATGCAGGGTTCTTTCCCGGCAGTAGATCCGGATACTACGAGTAAGATATTAAATTCAATTAAAAGTTTACTAGAATCAGTTTATTTTTATGAAAATCAACCTATAATTTTAGTTTCACCTAATATAAGGGCACCTTTTAGGAGATTAATTGAAATGGTATTTCCATCGGTAAATGTATTATCATTAAATGAAATACCAAATGATGTAGAGATAAAAACCGAAGGAGTGGTTTCAATATAATGATCATTAAAAGATACAAAGTCAATAATATGAATGAAGCTATTACGAGAATTAGGTATGAACTTGGAAAGGAAGCTGTAATAATAAGCCAGAGAAAAATAAGAAAACCTGGCATATTAGGTTTTTTCTCCAGAAAAATTTTAGAGGTAACTGCAGCCGTAGACAATAAGAAAAAAGAAAGCAATCGTGAAGCAGATATGCAGGATAGTATTGTAGCAATAAAAAAACTTGTAAATGATAAAATGAAAAATAACACCTTATGTAATGACGTAAAAGGTGATAAAATTATAGATAATGATGCTAAAGAAAATTACAATACATCGGAGTGTAATTATGAAAATAATATAGTGGATAAAAATAATGACTCTATTATAAAAGAAATGCAGCAGATGAAAGGCATGTTAAATGAAATGATGAAGGGTTCTTACGGTAATGTAGGAAAAAGTGCGTTTCAGATAAAGCTTGAAAATAGTGATTTCAACAGTAAAGTAGTTAACACAATTTTAAATAGAGTAAATATAATAGAAGATGATAGAGCTGAAGAGGAAAAGTTAAAAGAAGTAGTTACAAGTATGATAAAAGTAGAAGATAAAGTACTTGAAAATATAGTAGTATTAGTGGGACCTACTGGTGTCGGAAAAACTACTACTATTGCTAAACTTGCAGGTAAGCTTTCTCTTATTGAAAAGAAAAAAGTAGGACTTATAACTATAGATACTTATAGAATAGGTGCAGTGGAACAACTTAAAACTTATGCAGATATAATGAATATACCTTTTCAAGTAGTATTTACTATAAAGGACATGGGAAAAGCTATAGAGAATATGTCAGACTGTGATGTGATTTTAATAGATACTACAGGAAGAAGCAGTAAAAATAAGATGCAGATATCAGAACTTAGGGCATTTATAGATAAGGTAAATACGGACAATATACATTTAGTTATAAGTTGTACTACTAAAAATAGAGATATAGATGTGATAGTAGAGGGATACAAGGAGCTTAATTATAATAATGTGATAATAACTAAATTAGATGAAACATCTACTTATGGATCTATATTAAATATTTTACAAGCCGCAAAAAAACCTATAAGTTTTGTTACTACAGGACAAAATGTTCCAGAAGATATAAAGGTTATGAATACAGAGGAATTAGTTAAACTTGTACTTGGGGAGGATATTATATGCTAGACCAAGCTGAAGAGCTTAGAAAATTAGCTCAAGAGGACAAAAAGGCAAGAAAAGAAAAAGTACCTAGCAGTAAAAAGCCTAGGATAATAACTGTTACTTCTGGAAAAGGGGGAGTTGGAAAGAGTAATTTTGTAGTAAATGTATCTATAGCACTACAGAAGATGAAAAAAAATGTACTTATATTTGATGCAGATATGGGAATGGGTAATGACGATGTTTTAATGGGATGCTTACCTAAATATAGTGTATATGATGCCATATGTAAGAATAAAAATATAGAAGAGGTTATCATACAAGGACCTTTTGGAGTAAAATTACTTCCAGGTGGAAGAGGAATTTCAAAAATTGCAGATATAACAAAATCCCAGAAAAAAGAATTTATAAAAAAGGTATCTTTGCTAGAAGATTTGGATTATATAATATTAGATACAGGTGCTGGAATAAATAGAGATGTGCTAGGATTTATTGCCTGTTGTCAGGAACTTATTATAATTACTACACCAGAACCTACATCGCTTACGGATGCATATAGTTTAGCAAAAGCTGTAAGTTATTTTAAATTAAATGATTTTGTACAAGTAATTATAAACAAAGCTTCTAATGTTGAAGAAGGGCAGAAAACCTTTAATAAATTTAAGAGTGTAGTAGATAAATTTTTAAATGTGGAAATAAAATATCTCGGCTGCATATTAGAAGACAAAAAACTTGTTCAGGCAGTTAGAAATCAAGTACCATTTTTGATAAATTACCCCAACTCTCAAGCTTCTAAGGATATAAATTTAATAGCTAGCAAGTTGTCAGGAACTGAAATAGACAGCAGGAAAAGTAGTATACAGGATTTGTTTAAAAAGATTTTTAATACTTTTTCATAAGGAGAAGGAATAAGATGAATTCCAATATTGAGTTTACAGTTAATAGCAGAATTGAAATAGACGTGGACAATGAAATATATAAAAGTAATATTCAGGATGTGTCAGAGGATTGTATAAGTATAAGCATACCCGTAAACAATCATAAGTATATGCCTCTTTCAAAAGGTGAAAAGGTGCATGTTATATATTATGATGGGAAAAATGTATACAAATTTAGTACTGTGGTTGTAGGGCGTAAAATAGAGAGAATACTTATGATTATGTTGAAGAAACCTGAGAAAGTTCAAATTTGCCAAAGGCGGAATTTTGTAAGAGTACCTTTGATCTTAGATGTGCTGTGTGCCATGTTTCCTTTAGAAAAGGACTTATATCACTTAAATGATCAAGTTGAAGTGTTTAAAGCGTGTTCTGTAGACATGAGTGGCGGCGGAATGAAAATAGTAGTAGATGTAAAAATGAAAGATAAATTAAAACGTGGAGATATTATTATAGTGACGATTCCAATGGAAAATGACAGTTTAACTTTAAAAGGAAAACTAGTTAGAATTAGTAACAACAAGGATGAAAGTAAATTGACCTGTGGATTATCTTTTATAGATATGGACAAGAACAGTAGAGAAAGAATAATAAGGGTATTATTTCAAATTATGAGACAGCACATAAATAAAGGAGCAAAGGAGGATTAAAATATGGCTTTGGCGGATAAATTAGATATAAAAGAAGAATTGGTAAAAAAATATCTTCCTCTAGTAAAATACATTGCTTCTAGGGTTATAATAGGAAAGACCAAATACATTGAATATGAGGATTTAGTTAGTTATGGAATGTTAGGGCTTATTGATGCAATAAACAAGTTTGATAAAGACAGGGGAATGAAATTTTCTACTTATGCGTCAATAAGAATAAAAGGTTCTATGATAGATGAACTTAGGAGAAATAGCCCTATTTCTAAAGGCGCCATGGACAAGCTTAATAAATACAATGCAGCTATGGATTCCCTTCGTACTAAACTAGGAAGAGAGCCATCAAGTGAAGAAATAGCAAATGAACTAGGTATGCCCTTGAAAAAAATGATGGAAATTGAAAATTATATAAACTATATATCTATAGTATCTCTAGAAGATTTGATATTTTCTGAAGATGATGATATTCCACTTATGGGAACTGTAGAAGATACTAAAAGTCCAAGTCCAGAAAAAAGTCTGGAGAAAAAAGAAATGCTAGAATATTTAGCCAAAGCATTAGATCTTTTAAATGAAAAAGATAATTTAGTTATTACTCTATACTATTATGAAAAGTTGACTTTAAAGGAAATAGGTCATATATTAAATGTATCCGAGTCTAGGGTATGTCAACTTCACAGCAGAGCAATTTTACATTTAAGAAAAAACATGACTAAATTGAAGTATGTATAGAAATGTTTTTAAGAAGGAGAAAATTTTATGGTTCCAATCATATTGATTATAGCAGGAATACTTTTAGTAGTATTGAATTTTAATGCAGTACGTAAAGAGAAAAAATCTTTTCAAGACAAATTAAATGTAAAGCAAAATGAAATGGGAAACTGTGAACTGGAAATTGGCAAAATAAGAAAGGAATTTGCAGAAACTATACTTGAACTGCAAAAAGAAATTGAAGATTTAAAAAAACAGGGTAATCAGGATTTTCATGAAGTTATTTTATCTGAAGAGGCATTTGAAGGTTCAGAGGAAAAATTAGTAGAAGAAGAAATCAAAGACAATAATGAAGAGGAATCAGAAAAAAGTGAAAATTTAGATGAGGCTGTTGAAGAGGATGCAAATAATATTAAAATTGATGAAATAAGAGGACTATTGAAAGATAATATTTCTGTAAGTGATATCTCTGAGAAAACTGGTATTGGTAAGGGGGAAGTTCTATTAATAAAAGAATTGTATACAAAATAAAAATATTTTTTGATTTTTTTAGTGATAGAAAGATACTTATAGGTATAGGCATAGGTATTTTAATAACTACTTTTATAATGAGTGGTGTTAAGATCCAATATCAAATGAGTAAAAGTCAAATTGAGGATAAGGCAAGATCAATGGGAATGCATTATCCTGATGAAATGAAAGTTATGGATAAAGGAGGAAGCAAATGATTAGAAGTTTTTACTCTGCAGTATCTGGGATGATAACTCAAGAGGCAAAACAGGATGTTATAACAAATAACCTGGCAAATGCAAATACTGTAGGATTTAAGCAGGATGACCTTAGGGTGAAAAGCTTTAATGACATGCTTTTACAAAATTATGACAAAACAGAAGGAAATAGAAGTGTTAGAAATATAATAGGATCTATAAGTCTTGGAAGTGGAATTGATTCAGTTAAAACAGGCTTTACCCAAGGATCAATAGATTCTACAGGTGTGTCTACTGATTTTGCTATTGATGGAAGAGGATTTTTTACTGTTAGGGGACAGGATGGAAAAGAATATTATACGAGAGATGGACATTTTCACGTAAATACAAATGGAGTACTGGTAAATGATGCTGGAGACAGTGTTTTGGCAAGAAATACTAGGACAGGTGCTTTGGGTGAAATGAATGTGGGAAACGGGAATATGACCTCAGATGACCACGGAAATATAAATATAGATGGAACCCCAAGTTATAAGCTCTATACTGTGGATTTTAATGATTATAATACTTTGACAAAAGTGGGAGACAATCTATATACAGGAACAAATGCTGCAGAGACAAATGTTGTTGTAAGGCAGAAGTCACTTGAAAAATCTAATGTAAATATAGTAAATACAATGTCACAGTTGATGACTACTATGAGGTCTTTCGAAACTGATCAGAAAGCAGTTCAATCAATAGATGAAACTTTGGAGAAGCTAATAAATGAAGGTGGTAAAGTATGATTAATATAAAAGGGATGATTTTGTATGCTTAGAGCTATATGGAATAGTGTAAGTGCTATGAATGCACAGCAGGATAAGTTAAATAGTATATCCAATAATTTAGCAAATTCAGATACTGTAGGATATAAAAAAGAAAATGTAGAATTTAATGATCTAGTGTATGAAACTTTAAACAGAAAGGGATATCCTACTAATTCTAATGGAACAAATACGATAAATGGTACAGGGGTAAAGGCTACAGAATGGATTAGAGATAATGCTCAGGGTCCAATTCAACAAACAGGGCTAAAGACAGATATGGCTATAGACGGAGATGGATATTTTAAAGTAACTCTAGGGAATGGAACGGCAGCTTATGAGAGAGCAGGAAATTTTACTGTAGACAGAAATGGCAATTTGGTTGATAGTAATGGAAATAAGCTTGAAGTCAACCTTACAGCAGAGGGAAGTAGTTTGTTCAATTCAGGGACGGTATTTAAAGATAATAATTTTAAAGTAGATGAAAAAACTGGACAAATATACATGAATGTTGGTAATCAAAGTGTACTTTATGGAAAGATAAACATATATAATGCAGTAGGACAGGATGCCATGAAATCTATAGGAGATAATTTATATCAGCCAGCAAACAATGTGCAAATGAACATAAATACCAAAGCACATATTATCCAAGGTTCTCTGGAGCAGTCTAATGTAGATTTGGGAAGAGAAATGACAGATATGATAATGGCACAGAGATCTTTTGAACTTGCATCAAAAGGGCTTACTACTTCAGATGAAATGTGGGGACTCATAAACAGTATGAAGAGATAGAGAGTTTCTAATCATAAAGTCAACTTATACTCCGGATATTTTTTACAACCTTCAGCTCGTTAAATATTTTGATAAGGCTAAGCAAAAAATTTTAAAAAATGCTGAGAACTTTTGAAAACTCGTACCTCAAACAATTCAAAAGTTCTAGATTTTTTAAAAATTTTTCACTAAGTCTTATATACAAAATATTTAAAAGAGCTTCATTATTGTAAAAATATGCCTGCGTATAAGTTGATTTTTTAGTTAGAAAGTCTCATAAAATATCACTCTATATACATTTATTTTCAAGAATAACACTGTGCAAGATATTCTAGTTTGAAATTTGTTATTATATGATCTGTATAAGTCAACTTTCAACTGAGAAACTCTATAATTTTATGAAACATATGCAAGGTACATACATATAATGTACAGATGTAATATTTTCAGGAGGATCAGTGTTATGTATAGATGTCCTTTTATGGACCAAGATGAATATATGGAAGAAGATTATATGTATGATGGGGATATGGACTATCCTCAAAATATGTACTCCCCTGACTTTTATAGAATGTGCCCTATGTTTTTAAATGCTAGGAAGAATGCATATATGAGGTGCATGTACCCTACAAATTATATGCAGACACCAGCACCAACATATCCATATTATGATTCTGAAGAAAAAACGGAATATGTACCTTTTGATGAAAAATATGAAGATTTGGAAGAAGAAACAGAACGAAAGGAAGAAGATACAGAAGAAACAGAAGAAAAAGATACGGAAGACGAACAGGAGACTGTAGATGACAGTTATGGTGGTACAAGAATTAGAACTGTAGATATATCGGATATTCAGGATTAAAAAGAAAAATGGACTACTCAAAGCAATTTTAAAAAATTGCTATTGCAGTAGCCCTTTTATTTGTATTAAGACATGGCAGCAGTAAGAGGTGGTATAACCTGCTTTTTCCTTGATAGAATACCAGGAACATAAGCACCATTATCAGTTAAAGTTATGTTAAAGGCTTTAGAAACTACATCCTGTTTTTCACCTATGGCAATTAATTCAGATCCACCTTTTAATATATCTGTTACCATAAGAACTATAAGCCCATAATTTTCTTCTTTACATTTTGATTCCATAACCTTTATAATGTCTTTTCTAATGGATTTAAACCCTTCGGTATCCATAGTTGAGATCTGTCCAACACCTACTTTTACTTCTGAAATATTAAATGCTTTGAAATCTTGATTTAACAATTCTTCAGGAGTTTCTCCTTCAAGAGAAGAACCTGCTTTAAACATATCATTAGAGAAGGTTTCAGGATCTATTTCAGCTATAGCTGCTAATCTTCTAAGTATCATTTTGTCTAAATCTGTGGAAGTAGGTGATTTAAACAAAAGGGTATCTGAAATTATAGCAGAACATAAAAGTCCCGCAACTTTTTGAGATGGTCTTATACCATTTTCAAAAAATTTGGATGCAACTATAGTTGCTGTACAACCTACTGGCTCATTCCTAAAATATATAGGTGAACCAGTTTGGATATCTCCTACCTTGTGATGGTCTAATATTTCAAGTATTTCTGCATCCTCCAATCCTAAAACAGATTGGGATTTTTCATTGTGATCTACAAGTATTACTTTCTTTTTGTTTTGTGATATTAAATGATATCTAGACATACTTCCAATAACTTTATTTTCTAAGTTTACTACAGGATAACTCCTGTATCTGGTTTGAAGCATAACTTCTCGTACGTCTTCTATTAAGTCATTTGTCTTGAAGCAAACTAAGTTATCTTTTTTCATCACATATCCTATAGGAATACTTTGAGGTATTAGCCTAGCAGTTGTAAAAGTGTCATAAGGGGTAACTATAATGGAACAATTAACTTTTTTTGCTTTTTCCAGTATATCATCATTTACTGTATGATTTCCTGTTATTATCATAAGTGAAGCTTTGGAATCAAGTATAATATCCTGTGCGTCTACCCTGTCACCACATATAACTATGTCCCCTTCTTCTATGAATTCACAGATACTTTCTGGCTGCATTGCAGCAATTATAACTTTTCCTGTAAATTTGATGTTTTCATTGGAAGCATAAGCACACTTGGCTGATAATGTATCCAGTATATTTTCAAGGGTAGTGCCGCTTTTTTGAATTACGTTAGAATCCCATATGTCCATATAACAGGAAGTTATATTGGATTGAGATGCAACACCTATTAATTTATCATCTCCATCTACTACAGGGAGAGTTTTAACATTATTTTTACTTATCATTGACCAAGCTGTTTTTATGGAGGTTTCAGGTGATATAGGATTTACATTATCAATATCTAAATCAGAAATCTGAGGTTTAACATTTTCCATTAGTTTTGGTGGGGTAACTTTAAAGTAATCAAGTACAAATTGAGTTTCTTTATTTAGTTCTCCTAACCGTATAGGAATTGTTGTAACTCCTATTTTATTTTTAAATTCAGAATAAGCTATTGCAGAACATATAGAATCTGTATCTGGATTCTTATGTCCTGTAATATATACAACATCGTTCATAATTTTTCCTCCTAAGTGTATATATATGAATAATATATCTATTTACAAAAGTAATGTTACCAATACACATAATATTATAGCAAAAAATCACTTAATTATCTATATATAGGGTTATAATCAAAATTAACTTATACAGGTCATGAAATTTTGTCAGTATATTTTATGTATAAATTTAAAATTCAAATAAAAACTCTATATTGATTATATCCAAATATCATTAAAATTAACATGCAAATACATAGTGAGCAATGAATTAACTGTCATAATAGAATATAAAGGGGGCATATATTTAATTAACGTAGAGAAAATAAATGCCTTGGAGGGATAAGATTGATTAATGAAAGGGAGTTAGAAAGTGGTTTAACTCAAGTTGAGGCAGAGAGAAGGCTTAAAAAATATGGAGCCAATGTACTTAAAAAGAAAAAAAGGGTGTCTCCTATAAAAATATTTATTTCGCAGTTTAATGATTTTATAACCTGGATACTTATAGTAGCTACAATTATATCCGGATTTATGGGAGAAAAGGCAGATGCAATAACTATACTAATTATTGTAATTATGAATTCTATACTAGGTTTTGTACAGGAATTTAAGACAGAAAAATCTTTAGAAGCATTGAAAGAAATGGCATCCCCTACTTCAAAGGTTATAAGGGATGGAAAAGTGAAGGTTATAAATTCAGGAGAACTAGTAATAGGTGATGTGATACTTCTGGAAACAGGGGATAAGGTTCCAGCAGATTGCATTTTACTTTCTATTGGAAATTTCATGGTAGACGAATCCCTTTTGACTGGTGAATCTGTAGGAGTGGAAAAAGATAGTGGAGACAAGAATAATTCACTATACATGGGGACTATAGTGGTAAAAGGTAAGGGAAGAGCAAAAGTTGTAGAGACAGGTATGAAGACGGAAATGGGAAAAATAGCAGGTATGCTTCAGGACATTGAAAAGGAAAGGTCTCCTCTTAAAGAAAAGCTTGCTTCACTTGGAAAAGTACTTGTAGTCATGTGTATTGCTATATGTATTATAGTTACATTGACTGGAGTATGGAGAGGTCAAGACAAATATGAGATGTTTTTAGTAGGAGTTAGTTTAGCTGTAGCTGCTATTCCAGAAGGTCTTGCAGCTATAGTAACAGTAGCACTGGCTCTTGGAGTATCTAGAATGTTAAAGAGAAATGCATTAATAAGAAAATTACCTGCAGTGGAAACACTTGGATGTACTTCAGTCATTTGCAGTGATAAGACAGGAACTCTTACTGAAAATAGGATGACTGTAAAGGCTCTTTATTTTAATGGAAGGGTACACAGGATAGGAAAGGATATTTTACCAGAGAATATTTTTATGAAAAAAGCTTTTACATATTGTAACGATTGTGATTTTGATATGAAAAGAGCAGATATTTCAGGGGCGGTTATTGGAGATCCTACGGAAGTAGCACTTATAAAGGCTTTTTTCAAAGATATTAAAACTTTAAAAACCTTTTTAGGAAAGGCCAGGAGAACTTATGATATACCTTTTGATTCTGATAGAAAAATGATGTCTGTTATAATGAAAGAAGGTTCAAGAAAGATAGGTTATGTGAAAGGAGCACCGGAGAGAGTTATAAGAAGGTGTAAATATATATTAGATGGAAGTGAAGTACGAATTTTTACTTCAAATGATAAAAATAAGGCTCTGAAAGCAGTGGAAAAAATGTCTTTTGATGCCTTAAGGTGTATAGCAGGTGCCTACAAAGACAAAGAAGTAGTGCCAGGTAAGTCTTTGGAGGAGAATTTAATATTCATAGGTGTAGCGGGAATTATAGATCCACCTAGAAAGGAAGCAAAAGAAGCAGTATTAAAATGTAAATTAGCAGGTATAAGGCCAATTATGATAACTGGAGATCACAAGAATACAGCTTTTGCTATCGGAAAAGAACTGGACATATGTAAACATGAATCAGAGGTTATAACTGGAGAAGAATTAGACAAGCTGAGTGATAGACAGCTTGCAGTTAAAATACAAGATATATCCATATTTGCAAGAGTTAATCCAGGTCATAAACTTAGAATAGTAAAAGCCTTTAAAGCTAAAGGTAATATTGTAGCTATGACTGGAGATGGAGTAAATGATGCACCTGCAGTAAAAGAAGCGGATATAGGAATTTGCATGGGAATTGCAGGTACAGATGTAACAAAGGAGGCTTCTTCTATGATACTACTTGACGATAATTTTGCTACTATAGTATCTGCTGTAGAGGAAGGAAGAGTCATATATGATAATATAAGAAAGTTTATAAGGTATCTTTTATCTTGCAATTTAGGAGAGGTTCTAACCATGTTTCTTACTTCTATTTTTTATTTAGATACTCCACTTTTGCCGATACAAATACTAATGGTAAATTTAGCTACTGATGGTCTTCCTGCTATAGCTCTTGGAGTTGACCCAGCTCAAGGAGATATAATGAGGGGCAAGCCTAGAGCTAAAAATGAAAGTATATTTGCACGAGGATTAAGTGAAAAAATTATTGTGAGGGGAGCACTTATTGGAGTGTGCACAGTGCTTGCTTTTGTAATAGGATTATATCTAGGCTTTGGACTTAAAACATCCAGAACTATAGCACTTTGTACTCTAATAATGTCACAACTTATACATGTGTTTGAATGTAGATCAGAAAATCATTCACTGTTTGAGATAAATTTATTTACAAATGTTTATCTTTTAGCAGCAGTTGCTACATCTATTACTATGGTTTTATGCATACTTTACTTGCCATTTTTACGTGGAGTTTTTCATACATCTGCACTTAGAATTTCACAGTGGGCAATAGTTTTGTTTTTCTCTGGGATAATTGCATTTTTAAACAGTCTTTACTTATACTTTAAATAAAAAAATAGAATTGCTTTTAAGCAATTCTATTTTTTTTTTATTTAAATCTTTGAACTTTTTGAACTTTAGGTATTTTCCCTTCTATAGGAATTAAGTCCTTTTTTGTGGTCATATTTCGTATATTTATAAGTTCTACGCTTTCTCTATTCTCTTTTCCTCTTTTTCCTTTGAGTCCTTGAACTAAAACCAGATTGCCTTGATGTATAGATATAAAATCAGGCTTCTTAAACCACCTTTTTTTAATATAAGAGCATTTTACTATGTTTCTGCTTCTATCAGGTCTTACTAAAAGTGTTACTGTTAATTTATTAAATATCCATAATATAGCTTTTTTACTAATTTTGACAGATACAACAGTACCTTGAACCTGAGTTAACCTGTCACCATACTTTTTTAAATAAGATTTTGTGTAATATTGAGCAATTTTCTCCTTAAAACTCATGTATATACTAACTCCTTTGTTACTTTATTTTGTTTATACGATTATTAGAAATAACAGACAAAATTTGATTATATTATACCATAGTATATTTATTTTTGAAACATACCTATAATTTTTAGTATGTTTTTTATATGAGGTTGATATACTTATTTTTTTATTTTCGTTCCTAAATAAACTTTTTAAGAATACTATTATATTAGACTAAGTATACAAGGAGAATGAAATATGAATTATAGGGAATTACCTAAAGACCAAATCATATATGATTTTAAGTTGGATGATATTGATTTTAGCGAAGATGATAGAGATGATTTAAATAGAAATGTTAATTATATGCCTGAGTATAGTAGAGTATATGAAAATATGAGAGATGCATTAACAATAGATAAACAAGGATATAATGTTTATCTTATAGATGAATTTTCAAAAGATAAACTTAAAAATATTAAGAAATTTATAAATGAAACTATGAAAGATAAAATAGAACTTCAGGATATATGCTATATAGTTATGAAAGATATTAAAAATCCTAAAGTGTTGTTTTTAAGATCCGGAAAAGGTAAAAAGCTAAAAAATATGCTAAAGAAAATACAAAATATATATGCTAATTCTACTTATGAATTTTACAATGGATACGAGGACAAACAAAAAAAATTATTGGTGCAAAACATTCAAAAAAAACGAAGTTATTTAATAAATAAAATTGTAGAAATGTCTAAAAATGAAGGCTTTTCATTAAAAATTACGGAAAGTGGTTTTAGTTTTGTTCCTTTAAAAGAAAATGGGAAAATGATGAATGAGATAGAGTATGAGTCTTTAGATTTAGAAAAAAAGGAACAAATGGTGAACAAAGTAAATACACTTAAGATTCATGCAGAGAGGATATTAGATAAATTAAAAGATATGGAATCCTATGAAATGGAAAAGATTAAAATCCTTATAGATGAACATTATAAAAAAGATACAAAGAAGTTAAAGGAAGAATATTTTAACGTATTTAGTAAGGATAATAAGGCCTTAGAATTTTTAAGCAATATATGTAACAATATAGAAAGTGAAATTAAAGAGATATATTCTATAAACTATGAAGATGATGTAGATAATATACGGAATATAATATATAGGTATTCTGTGAATGTACTCGTAGATAATAGTGATAACGACAAATTACCTATAGTGTTTGAAGAAGACCCGTCTATAAATAATTTACTTGGAAGCATAGAATATGAAAATAAAAATGGGACTTATGTTACTGATCCAAGCCTCATTAGGCCAGGATCACTTTTAAAGGCAAATGGTGGGATATTAGTACTTCGAGTTAGTAGTCTTTTAAGTAATAAAGGAGCATATTACTATTTAAAAAAGTCTATTATAAGTGGTAAAGTTGACTTGAATTATAATAGAGGATATTTAGAGTTATTGTCGTTAAGTGGATTAAAACCAGAACCTATAGAGTTTAATGAAAAAATAATACTTATAGGAGATTACCATACCTATGATTTACTTTATACTTATGATGAAGATTTTAAAAAGATTTTTAGAATAAGAGCTGAGTCCAAATCTATTTTACAGATGGATAGGGATGCAAAAAAAGCTTTCTTATATAAAGTGCTTTCTATATGTAAAAACAATAAATTGCATCCTGCGGATGAGGGAGCTGTAAAGGAGCTAGCAAAATTTTTATCCAGAAAAGCTGAAAATAGAGATAAATTATTTATGGATGACTATGATCTAGAAAGAATTTTAATAATTTCAGACAAAAGAGTCTGTGAGGATCATAGAGATTTTATAAATGAAGAAGATATCACAAATACGGCTTATAAAGAAGAAATTATAGAGGGTCAGGTAGTGGATTCTTACACAGAAGGTCAGATATTTATAGACGTAAAGGGTAAAACGGTGGGACAGGTAAATGCCCTGTCGATAATCGATACAGGGTACTTTAATTTTGGAAAGCCCATAAGAATAACTTGCTCGTGTTACAAGGGTAATGGAAATATTATAGATATCCAGAAAGAGAGTGATTTAAGTGGAAAAATTCATAACAAGGCAATAAATATATTAAAGGGACATGTTAAAAATTTAAGCGGTGGTTATAATAGAGTACCTGTGGATTTTTATTTAAGCTTTGAACAAATATATGGAAGAGTAGATGGAGATAGTGCTTCCGTAGCAGAGTTAGTTAGTATTATATCTGCACTTACGAAAATAAGTATAAAACAAAATATAGCTGTAACAGGTTCCATAAATCAGTTTGGAGAAATACAACCTATAGGAGGAGTAAATGAAAAAATAGAGGGCTTCTTTAAAATATGTAAAGTATTAGATACTACAAAAGGGAAGGGTGTACTCATTCCAAAGTCTAATGCAAGCAGCTTAGCATTAAAAAGTGAAGTGGAAAAGGAAATAACAGATGGCAATTTTCATATTTATATTATGTCTAATTTAAAAGATGCAGTGGAAATTCTTATGGGAGAAAATTATGATAATGTAATTCATGAAGCTAGGAAGGAGCTAAAAAAATATTATAAAAATAAAGAACAATAGGAAAATTCCTAAAAGATAACGACTTCTTGAAGCACTAAGAAGCTTGTTAATAAGCATCAGATGAAGTTAAAATTCCATCTGATGCCAAGAATTATGCTTATGATTTTATTTCCTCATTAGAAGAAGAAAGTTGATTTCTATTTCTTATAAATAGAGTTGCTATTAAAGCGATGATTACAAATAAAGTACACAGCATCAGTGTATAATCAAAAGCATCTGAGTATGCCTGACGACTTACTAGTTTTACAAGGGTACTTTTAGCTTGGACCTGCTTATCTACTGTAGATAGTCCAATCTGTGAAAGCCTTTGCTGAATTTGGCTTAAAAGATTTAAAGCTGTATTGTTAAAAGGAGTTATTTGTTCTGAAAGCTTATGGTAATATATTTCTGCTACTTTGATTTGAGATATTTTTGCATTGATTTTAGCAGATACATTAGAAGAGGTATTTGCTGCAATTTTTCCACCAAAGAGGTATATGTCTTGGGATGATGAAGTAGAATTTTTTTGTTAGACGAATCTAAACTGCCATTGTGAGAAGAGCATCCAATAAGTAATAAAGGACATATTAATAATATTAATATTAGCTTTTTCATTTTTATCCTCCTTAAATTAAAAATTATGTATTATAGAGATATATGTTTTAAACAATGTTTGATAATACATAGTTATTTTAGGAGGGCATTAAATGAAATATAATTCAAAAGATATTCCAAATGCTAAGGACCGAATATTGAATTCTACTCTTTATATTATTGGAAAAGAAGGATTTCAAAATGTTACTATAAGAAAAATAGCAGCGGCAGCTGATGTTAATGTAGCGTCAATTAATTATTATTTTGGTTCAAAGGAAGGTGTAATTAACGAGGCGTTAAAATGTCTTACCAGTAAATTTATGAGTTCTTTTGAAATTCTCGAAAATAAGCAGATTACACCAATAGATAGACTTAGGAATTTCCTTAGGAGTTACTCTGATGCTAGCGTTGAGTATCCAGATGTATTTAGAAATTTTGTCAATCAACTTATTATATATAAGGATGACTTGAAATTTGATTATATTAAATTTATTGAAGATGAAAGAGTCTTTAAGATAAAAGATATTTTATCCGAAGTTACGGGAATTAAAGATGAAGAAAAATTATCTATGATGGTACTGCAGGGAATTGCTAGTTTAATTTTTCCTGTAATATCTGATAACCAAACAAGAAAATTTTCTAATTTAAATTATAAGGATAAAAATGTAAGGCATAAATATATAGATGTGTTAATTAAGTCACTTCAAGGCAACAGTATATAATGTAAGATTCACGATGCACAATTCACAATTGTATTAAGTTCCTATTCTCTGCTAGAAATTTGTATTGTAATATATAAAAAAAGAACAAAATGTTTTAACATTTTGTTCCTAAATTATTAACTATGCATTATAAGTTTTGCACTGTGAAATTATTTATTGCCTAAACATTGAACCTAAAGTTAACTACATCTCCATCCTGCATAATGTAGTCTTTTCCTTCCAATCTATAGCATCCCTTTTCTTTTGCAGAAGTCTCGGAGCCGCATTCCACAAGCTTGTCGTAGGATACAATTTCAGCTCGTATGAATCCCTTTTGTATATCAGTGTGTATTTTGCCTGCAGCTTCCGGAGCTTTAGTGCCTTTCTTTATGGTCCATGCTCTTACTTCTTTTTCTCCAGCAGTTAAAAAGCTCATAAGACCAAGCAGCTTATAGCTGCTGTTTATCAATTTATCCAGGCCAGCTTCATTTAAACCATATTCCTTTAGCATCTCGAGTCTTTCATCATCTTCTAGAGAAGAAAGTTCTTCTTCTATTTTGGCAGAAATTATTACTACTTCTGAGCCTTCTACTTTTGCATATTCTTGTACTTTCTTTACAAAATCATTTTCCAAATTTCCAGAAGTTAAGTCATCTTCAGAAATATTGGCTACATAGAGTACAGGTTTAGTTGTAAGCAAAAAGAAGCTTTTAACAAGTTCGGCTTCATCTTCATTTAGATCTAGAGTTCTTACAGGATTACCTTCCTCCAGATGTTTTTTTACTTTTAACATAATTTCATATTCAACTTTTGATTCTTTATCTCCACTTTTCGCAAGTTTCGACACTTTTTCAATTCTTCTGTCCATTACTTCTAAATCTGAAAATATAAGCTCTAAGTTTATGGTTTCAATATCACGAATAGGATCCACACTGCCATCTACATGGACAATATTATCATCTTCAAAACATCTAACCACATGTACTATAGCTTCTACTTCTCTTATATGAGATAAAAACTTATTTCCAAGGCCTTCTCCTTTGCTAGCACCTTTTACAAGTCCTGCTATATCGTAAAATTCAATAGCTGTATATACCTTTTTCTTTGAATTGTACATTTTTTCAAGTACATCTAATCTTTTATCTGGTACACTAACCACTCCTACATTTGGTTCTATAGTACAGAATGGATAATTGGCAGATTCTGCACCTGCCTTTGTTATTGCATTAAATAGGGTGCTTTTGCCAACGTTTGGCAAACCCACAATTCCAAGTTTCATCTATGTACATTCCCTTCTTAAAATATAATTAACTGGCGTAAAATTCATCTAAATTATACTCTACAGAGCATATTATTTCAATAAATGTAGTGAATATAAACTAATTCTGATGGTCGGTAGAAGGAGATGAAAAAAATTGATGAAAAAATAAATTTAATAGACTTAAAAAAAATATTAAAAGTCTATTAAAAAAGAGGAAATTTTATGTTAATATAGAATAAGTAATTTGGTGGATTAAAGTGGTTAAAAGTGGAGCGTAATAGCAGTAAGAGGTGTAATGATGTTTTTAGGTGAGTATGAACATTCACTAGATAGTAAAAATAGAATAATTATACCTTCTAAATTTAGAGAAGAATTAGGAAACAAATTTATTTTGACTAAAGGTTTAGATAGTTGTCTTTATGCTTTCCCACTTTGCGAATGGCATTTACTTGAAGAAAAGTTAAAGAAACTTCCACTTACTAATAAAAATGCCAGAGTTTTTGTAAGATTTTTTTTCTCCGGGGCAAATGAAATGGAACCTGATAAGCAAGGGAGAATTTTAATACCTCAGACACTCCTAGAATATGCAGCTATAAATAAGGAAATAGTAAGCATAGGAGTATCTAGCAGAATAGAGATATGGAGTAAAGAAAATTGGATAGAATACAATAATTTAAATATAAATTTTGACAATATAGCGGAACAAATGAATGAACTTGGAATATAAGCATCTTCAAAAAAATATCCGTCATATCTTTGAATTGTTATTTTTTTCAGATGCCATAGCAAAATTGGAGGACGTATTATATGAAATTTAAACATGTACCTGTACTACTTAACGAGACTATAAATAGTTTAAATATTAAAGAAGATGGAATATATGTAGACTGCACTTTAGGAGGAGGAGGGCATTCCTTTGAAATCTTAAAGAGGTTATCCGACAAGGGAAGGTTAATAGGAATAGATGAGGATACGTCTGCTATAAATGCAACAAGAGAGAGACTAAATGAATTTAAGAATATTACTTATGTTCACAATAACTTTTATTATATAGATGAAATTTTAGAAGAACTTAAAATAGATAAAGTTGATGGTATACTTATGGATCTTGGAGTTTCTTCTTATCAACTAGATGAATCAGAAAGGGGATTTAGCTATATGAAGGACGCTCCCCTTGATATGAGAATGAATAGGGATAGTTCGTTATCTGCTTATGAGGTGATTAACAATTATAGTGAGGAAAATCTTTATAACGTTATAAGAGATTATGGAGAGGAGAACTTTTCAAAGAGAATAGCAAAATTTATAGTAGCTGAAAGGGAAAAGGCTCCTATACAAACAACATTACAGCTTGTAGATATAATAAGAAATGCAATACCTGCAAGGTTTCAAAAAGAGGGTCATCCTGCAAAAAGAACTTTTCAAGCTATACGTATAGAAGTAAACGGAGAACTTAAAATATTGAACAAAGCAGTAGAAGATAGCGTAAAAAGACTGAATACAGGTGGAAGAATATCAATTATAACTTTTCATTCTTTAGAAGATAGAATTATAAAAACTAAATTTAAGAAATTAGAAAATCCATGTACTTGTCCACCGGATTTTCCCCTATGTGTGTGCGGCAAAAAACCTATTGTAAAAATAATAAATAAAAAGCCTATAATACCTACAAAAGAGGAAAAAGAGAAAAATTCAAGAAGTAAAAGTTCTAAGCTTAGGACAGCAGAGAAAATTTAGTTCTAAAATTTAAAAGAGGTGAATAAAGTGATATTAATGAACAAAGAGAGTATGGTAAATGGAAATACTGTCCTGCAGCCAGAGTACAAGCCTTACAAAGAGACAGAAGAAAAAAAGATTAAAACTAAGGATCCAAATAGGGCGTTAAAGGTAAAAAAGAAACTAAAAGTAATTAGAAACATATGTGTGGTTTTTATTGTAGGTGTTATTCTGGTCTATAGATATTGTGCAATATACAATTCACAGACGGAGCTAAATTCTATAGAAAATGATATAAGCGAAATTAACAAACAAAATGAAAACTTGAGGGTAGAACTTGTAAAATACAATAATTTGGGATACATAGAGGATAATGCAATAAATAAATTACAGATGAAAGTACCAGATAAAGGAAATGCAGTATATACAAATTTAGATAAGAAAGTTATTAAAGTAGAAGAAAATTCAGATGAATCAGAAATGCACAGGGGGATATTAAATGAGTTGAAGCAATTGATATGGAGGTAAATAATTTTGGCTAAAAGGGAATACAGAGATAGAGTAATTATCAGAAAGAGAATGGTAATTATTTTTAGTTTTCTATTTATGGTTTTCTTTTTACTAGTAGGGAGAATGTGTTATGTAATGATATACAGATCACCACAGCTTAAATCCATGGCAATAGCTCAATGGACAAGTGATGTCAAAATTGATGCGAAAAGAGGAAGAATTTTAGATAGAAGTGGAAATGAATTAGCAGTAAGTGCTAATGTGTACAGAATTGATTTGGATATGAATACGTTAAGAGACACTATGGAGGAGAAGAAGATATCGGAAGATAAAATATCAGGAGAGTTAGCAGAAGCTCTTTCTATGGACAAGAAAGAAGTGTCAAAAATAATGAAAAAAACTCTTCCAGGAGGCCTTCCTATTGCATCTGCTAATCTCAAAAGAAGAGTGGAAAAGGCCGAAGCGGATAAAGTTAGAAATTTGAATTTAAATGGAGTACTTGTATCGGCAGATACTAAGAGATATTATCCAAATAACAATTTTTTAGCACAGGTAATTGGACATACTAATTCAGATGGATTTGGACTTACAGGAGTGGAACTTTATTATAATAAGGATTTATCAGGCACTCCAGGTCGTAGAATTGCAGAATTAGATAGAAAGAGTAAAGAACTTCCATATACTATTTCAGAATTTACAAAACCTGTAGATGGAAAGGATATAGTACTTACCATAGATGAAATGATACAACATTTTGCAGAAAAATCTGCAGAGCAGGCACTAAAAGATTATAATGCAAAAGCAGTTTCTATAACAATTATGAATCCTAAAAATGGAGAAATACTGGCTATGGCAAATAAACCTGATTACAACCCAAATTCTCCTTGGGTAGATAATAAATCTTACTCAGAACTTCAAAATTTATGGAGAAATAGAGCAGTAAGCGATACTTTTGAACCAGGTTCCATATTTAAAGTTATAACTGCACAAACTGCGCTTGAAACAAATTCAGTTAGTGATAGTGATAAATTTACATGTAATGGAAGTATAAGTATAGGCAATAGAGTTATACATTGCTGGGTATCTGCTGGACATGGTGTACAAGGCTTTCCAGACATAATTAAAAATTCCTGTAATATAGGTTTTGCAGAACTTGGTAAAAAAATAGGAAAAGAAAAATTAAATGATTACATACACAAATTTGGATTTGGTCAAAAAACTGGAGTAGATTTACCAGGAGAAGCTAAAGGAATAGTTAAAAAGACGGAAAATATAAGCGATGTGGATTTGGCAACTATTGCTTTTGGACAGACAGATACATTGTCAGCAGTTCAGTATCTTAGAGCTTTTAATGCAGTGGCAAATGGAGGAACTTTAATTACTCCTCATGTTATGAAAGAAATAGAACATTATGATGAAAATAGCAGCAAAGAAGTTATAGATAAAAAATATGACCTGGCTGGTAATAGTAAAAAACTTTTGGATAGTAGTAAAACTGCAAAGCTTAGATCATACCTAGAAAGGGTAGTTACGGAAGGCAGTGGAAAAGGCACTTTTATAGAAGGTTATCACATAGCAGGAAAAACAGGTACAGCCCAGAAAGCTGGAGTTGGAGGATATCAGACAGGAAAATATGTTTCTTCATTTGCAGGTATGGCACCTTCGAATGATCCTAAAATAACAATGTTAATTTCTATAGATGAACCAGATCCATCCACTTATTATGCAAGTCAAACTGCGGTACCTACAGCAAAGCAGGTTTTTGAAGATGTACTTAATTATCTTGCAGTGAAAGGAGATACATCACCTTAAAATATTTATCTCATGGATTCATTGATAAAAATAATTAACTTGTTCTTTACATGAAGTGATTAGAAAATTATAATAAAATAGTGAAAGATTTGATAGAAATTACTTTAAGGCATGCAGTACTATTATTTGTTAAGTCTGCATGCCAATGCTATGTGTAGATTATGCACATATCGGATAATTTTAAATTTAGGGAGTGTATACCATGAAATTGAAGAAAGTGATGAACGGACTTACATATGAAGTTGTTAAGGGAAATGATGATTTAAATATAGGAGAAATTCAATATGATTCTAGAGAAGTCAAATCTGGAGATGTTTTTGTATGTATAAAGGGGTATGTTACGGATGGACATAAATACATAGATAAGGCTTATAAAAATGGTGCAGCAGCCATTGTAATAAGCGAAGAAGTAGAAAATGTACCCGATTGTACTGTGATAAAGGTAAAGGATACAAGAAAAGCACTTGCTATTATTTCATCAAATTACTATGATAATCCTTCTAAAAAGATGAAAATAATAGGAATAACGGGAACTAACGGTAAAACTACATCTACATTTATGATGAAATCCATACTAGAAACAGCAGGTTATAAAGTAGGACTTGTAGGTACTATAGCAAATTATATAGGAGAAAAGAAAATACCTTCTCATAGGACTACTCCTGAATCTTTAGAACTTCAGAAGTTATTTAAACAGATGGTGGATGAAGGAGTTCAGTATTGTGTTATGGAAGTATCTTCTCATTCACTGTACTTAGATAGAGCATACGGAGTGAGATTTTCAGAGGCAATATTTACAAATCTAACGAGGGATCACTTAGATTTTCACAAGACCTTTGAAAATTATTATAAGGCTAAATTAATATTATTTAAAAATACTATTAATTCTGTTATAAATATAGACGACAAATATGGAGATAAAGTATATGAAGATGCATTAGGAACCAAGATAACCTATGCTATAAATAAGGAAGCTGATTTAAAAGCTAATGATTTAAATATACATTCCAGAGGAGCTAATTTTAATATAACATATAGGGGGCAGACAGCGCATATAAATTTAAATATACCAGGTAAATATAATGTGATGAATGCTCTTGGAAGTATAGGGGCATGTCTTTGCGAAGGTATAAGTTTAGAAGTTGTGAAAAAGGGACTTGAATCTATGAATGCTGTACCTGGAAGATGTGAAATAGTTACTAAAGGGTATAACCTTGGATATGAAGTTATAGTAGACTATGCCCATACTCCAGATGGGTTGGAGAACATATTAAAAACTGCTAGAGAATTTACTACAGGAAGACTTATAGCTGTCTTTGGATGTGGGGGAGACAGGGATAATACTAAAAGGCCTATAATGGGTAAGATAGGTACAGAGTTATCTGATTTTGCAGTTATAACTTCAGATAATCCAAGAGGAGAAGAGCCTAGGGCAATAATTGATGAAATAGTAAATGGTGTTGAAAAAGATGATTACAAGGTAGTTGAAAATAGGAAAGAAGCTATAAAGGAAGCTATACATATGGCACAAAAAGGTGATGTAATTGTGGTTGCAGGAAAGGGGCATGAAGATTATCAGATATTAAAAGATAAGACCATACATTTTGATGAAAGAGAGATAATAGCTGAAATTTTAGACAATGCACAGTGACCAATTCACAATTATAGAGTTTCTAGTTTGAAAGTTAACTTATACTAGAGCATATAATGACAAATTGCATCACCTTAAAAACTTTAATAAGTCTAAAGTTTTTAAAAGTGCCTTCAATTTTGTTATTATATGTTATGTATAAGTTCAAATTTCAATTAGAAAGCCTATAGAGTTTGAAAAATAAATAACAGATAGCAAAGAACAAATATCAGATAATGATGGAGTACTTTCTAGTATAAGAAAGTATTAGGCTAAAATATTCTAAGACTTTAAAAAGTTATCATTTATTTGAACTCTGATATTTGAACTTTTAACTTTAAGATAATTGCCTAAAAGAGGGGAGAATAAAAATTTGGAATACATGAGTTTTGACGAAATAGTAAATGCTGTATCTGGACAAGTAATAATTTCTGGGAAATATAGTGGATATAGAAATGTAAGTACGGATACTAGAAAAATTGAAGAAAAAGATATATTTATTGCCCTTAAAGGAGAAAGATTTAATGGAAATAAATATGCTGCAGTTGCAAGTGATAAAGGTGCTTCTATATGTATTGTGGATGAAGTATATTTTAAAAAAAGTGAAATAAATGAGTGTACTAGTGTAATTCAAGTTAAGGATGGAAATCAGGCACTGCTTGATTTAGCAGAATTCTATAAAAGTAAACTTAGTGTAAAAGTAATAGGAATTACAGGTTCTGCAGGTAAAACAACAACAAAGGATTTAATAACATCTGTATTAAGTGCTAAGTTCAAAGTGTTTAAAACAGAAGGCAATCTTAACAATCAGATAGGACTTCCACATATGATATTTAGATTGAATAATAGTTATGATGTGGCAGTGCTTGAAATGGGAATGAATAATAGAGGAGAAATACATAGTATGGCTAAAGCTGCTAGACCAGATATTGCAGTAATAACCAATGTACTTAGGGCACATATAGGAAATTTAGGAACAAGAGAAAACATACTTGCAGCAAAACTTGAAATAACAGATTTTTTTTCAAAGGATAATACTTTAGTAATAAATTCAGATAATGATATGTTAAGCAATTTAAAAGAAGATAGATTTAACATAAGAAGAGTTGGATTAGAAGAAAATTCAGATATATCGGCTTATGATATAGAGGTAAAAGAAGATTTTATAAGTTTTAACATATGTGAAAACAATGTTAAGATGGAAGAGAGGTTTAAGGTAAATGTACCTGGAAAGTACAATGTATTGAATTCTCTACTTGCAGTTGCTTGTGGGAGAATTTTAAATATGACTTATGGAGAAATAAGAGAAGGCTTAAAAAATATAGAGACTACTGCAATGAGAATGGAGATATGTAAAGGAAAAAAGTTCAATGTAATTAATGATAGTTATAATGCCAATCCTGAGTCAATGAAAGCAGCTATTGATGTTTTGAAAAATTTTAAATCAAAAAGGAGAGTAGCTGTATTAGGTACCATGGGGGAATTGGGAGATGAATCCTGCAGGATGCATGAGGAAGTAGGAAAGTATGCAGGAGAAAATGGCATAGATATATTGATAGCTCTTGGAGAATATGCAGAAGATTTTAAAAGGGGATTCCAGGTCACAAATAAAAATGGAAAGTGTATTAGTTTTGATACCTATGCAGAAACTTTGGAGTTTCTTTTAAAGAAGTGCATTGTAGAGGGAGACACAGTGCTTATAAAAGCTTCTAGAGTAATGAAATTTGAAACTATAGCAGAAGAACTAAAGAAGAACAGCAATAATTAGGAGGTGAATGCCCTTTAGCTTAGGGCAATATGACATGTATAGATTAATTTATTCTGTACTAATTGCATTTTTTATAGCTATTTTAGAAGGACCTATTTTGATCCCTCTTCTTCATAAATTTAAATTTGGCCAGAATATAAGAGAGGATGGCCCAAAGAGTCATTTGAAAAAAGCAGGTACTCCAACTATGGGAGGAGTACTATTTATACTAGCAACTTTTATAACTATGGCAATTATAGTAAAAAAACCATCAGATGAGGCTATGATAGCCCTTTATGCTTTTGTGGCTTTTGGAGTAATAGGTGCTATTGATGATATCTTAAAGATATTGAGAAAGCAAAATTTGGGACTAAGAGCTTATCAAAAAATGATATTATTATTAATTGTATCTGGAATATTTGCCTACTATTCTGCCAATAATCCATATATAGGGACATCTATAATAGTTCCTTTTGCACATAGAAGTTGGAATTTAGGAGTATTTTATATTCCATGTATAATAATATATTTTGCAGCCACGACAAATGCAGTGAATTTAACAGATGGACTTGATGGATTGGCAACGTCAGTTACACTTTTAGTAATGACTTTTTTAGCTCTTGTAAGTTTTGCCATGGGGCATATTACTTTGGCTATTTTCTGTGCAGTTCTTGCTGGAGCACTTTTAGGATTTTTGAAATACAATGCTTTTCCAGCTCAAATATTTATGGGAGATACAGGATCTCTGGCACTGGGAGGTGCAGTAGGGGCAGTTGCAATGATATTAAAACTCCCACTGCTTGTTCCAATAATTGGAGGAATATACGTAATAGAGGCAGCATCTGTTATACTTCAAGTGGCTTCCTTTAAACTTACAGGAAAGAGGATATTTAAAATGGCTCCAATCCATCACCACTTTGAACTTTCAGGTTGGCATGAGACTAAAGTAGTTTCTATATTTTGTATAATTACAGTAATATTGTGTCTGTTAGGATTTCTATCTTTGTAAAATGAAAAGAAGAAGGTTATCTTTAAATATAGTAATTTTTAAATGCTTTTGTCAGCCTCATATAGTAATAATCTAGGAGGATTTTTATGAGAATTAGTAAACCAAATACTAAAATGGGATCTATAGACTTTTTGCTCTTCGCAACTATAATGTTATTGGTAGCTATTGGAGTTGTCATGGTCTATAGTGCCAGTTCTTACAAAGCATTTTTTGATAAAAGTACAAGAGATAGCATGTTTTATTTAAAAAGGCAGGGGTTATGGGCAATAATTGGAACATTCCTTATGTTTTTTACAGTAAAATTTGATTATAAGAGAATAAAGAAGTATACTAAATTACTTATGATAGTATCTGTAATATTTTTACTTGCAGTTTTTGCCTTTGAATCTAGAAAAGGTGCACAAAGATGGATAACATTAGGTTCTGTTGGATTTCAACCTTCTGAAATAGCAAAATACATTGTAGTTTTATATATGGCAAAAAGTATAGAGCTTAAAGGGGGAAGAAAGATAGAAACCATGCTGTATGGTGTGCTTCCATATCTTTTGGTTTCTGCATTTTATGCAGGACTTGTATTTGCAGAAAAGAATTTAAGTATAGCAGCTGTAATAATGATAGTTACCCTCATAATTTTATATGTATCGGGAGCTAAAATAACCCATGTACTTGGTGTAGTTGGACTTGTAGTCCTTGGAGGAATAGCAGGTATAATATTTGAACCTTATAGGATGGCTAGATTTACAAGCTTTCTAAATCCTTGGTCTGATCCTAAAGGAAAGGGATATCAATTGATTCAATCTCTTTTAGCAATGGGATCAGGAGGAATATGGGGAATGGGACTCGGTAGATCAAGGCAAAAGTGTTATTACATACCAGAACCTCACAATGATTTTATATTTTCTATTATAGGAGAAGAATTAGGACTTATAGGATGTACTGTAATTGTTATATTATTTATAGTTTTTGTGTGGAGAGGAATTGTTATTGCTATAAGGGCAAAGGATACTTATGGAACTATTTTAGCTACTGGAATAACTTCGGTTATTGCAGTTCAGGCAATAATAAATATTGCAGTTGTAACTGGTGCCATGCCTGTAACAGGAGTACCATTACCTTTTATAAGTTATGGAGGTTCGGCCCTCACAATCAATATGATAGCAGTTGGAATACTTTTGAACATATCAAGGCAAACAGAAAGTGGTTAAGAATAGCATTGCAAATTTTTTGTAATGCTATTGTGGACTTTTAAGAACTTAGAAAGAAAATTATCCTTATTTGATATTTGAACTTTGAACTTTGGCAATTTTAATGAAATAGAGTATGTAAATATTTAATATAAATTTAAGGGTTATTTTAATGAAATTACTGTTATTAAGTGTTAATATATATGTATCTTATGTTATTTTATCCGATGACTACCTGCTCTAATGCTCCCACTTCTTCTCTAAGTGGGAGCAAAGAGCAGCTACGTCCCTGGATAACGATTCACCCTAAAGGATAACGCCTTCTAAGTGCTAAAGCACTAAGAATCCTGTTAATAAGCATCAGGTAGAGTCAAAACTTTCCTCTAGTGCCAAGAACTCTGTTTATATTATAAGTGAAAGGATAGGAAATGAGTCATATTATTACGAAAACAGATAATGAATTGATTTTGAAAAGACGAAAAAAAGTAAAAGTAAAACGAGTTCTTATGCTTATGGTATTTTTAATAGCATTATTTTTTACACTTTGCTTAAAATTGCCGTATTTTAATATAAAATATATTAAAGTGTATGGAAATAAAAGTATTTCAAGTAATAGCATTATTGAGGATTCAAAAGTATATGGTGGAAATAATATCTTTTATATTAATCTAAGAGATGCATCAGAAAATATATTAAAAAATCCATATATAGAAGATGTTGATATAGGCAGAAAGCTTCCCGGAACCATTAATATTAATGTAAAGGAAAGAGAAGCGACCTTTTATATAGAAAGCAGCAAAAAATATTTCATTATAGATAAAAATGGAGTTTTACTTGAAAAGAGAGACAACATAAGTAATATGAAGTTAGTTAAGTTAAATGGAATTGATTGTAGTAAAGTTAAATTGGGAGAATGTATTTTAAATAAAGATGATAATAAAATTAAGGCTGTAACTACCCTAGGAAGTATAATTCAAAATAATAAGTTACCTTTTGAAATTACTTATATGGATGTAAGTAATTCTGTGGACATTAAAGTTTACTTTAAAGATATGTGTGTGGAACTTGGACAAGGAGATAATTTAGGGAAAAAGGTAAACAGGGCTTTAAATATAATGTTAAATGAAAAATTGGGCAGTGCTAGGGGATACATAGATGTAAGATTTGATGGAAATCCTGTATTTCACATTGAAAATTAGGAGGATAAAATAAAATGCGTAAAGTTGCTTCACAAATTAGTGTTGCTTTGGTGTGCTGTATACTTGGATTCATGCTTACCTACCAATTTAGAGTACTTATGAAACAGGATAATACATTAAATTTAAATAATCAAAATAGTTCTGATGTTACTGTGGAAATAGAGCAGTATAAAAAGGAAAAAGCTGCACTAGAAACGAAGGTAAATGATCTTCAAAATAAAGTAAAGGGCTACGAAGATGCTGCAGCAAGCAAGAGTGATTCTACAAAAAACCTTCTGGATGAATTAGAAAGTTCTAGAATACTTACAGGAGAGGTAGATGTAAAGGGACAAGGTGTCACTATATATCTTAATCCTAATGGCAATCTATTTGGAAATAGCATTAACAATCACATAACTGATAAAGATTTAGTGTATCTCGTAAACGAATTGAGATTTGCAGGCGCTGAAGCTATATCTATAAATGACATAAGGATTGTTTCAAAAACAGGTATAAGGACGGCAGGAAATTATATACTTATAAATGATGAAAAAATATCACCATCAAAAAGAATAGTTATACAAGCTATAGGTGATAAAAATTTGTTATACAGTGCTATGAGTTTCCCAGAAGTATTTTCAGATTTAAAAACGATATGTGACGTTAAGTTTGAAAAATCTGATAGTATAACTATAAAGAAATATAACAAACCATATAAATTTGAGTATGCAGAGCCTGTGAAGGAATAAATTAGGGGTGGTAAAAAATGATAGGATTTGTTGGACTTATATTGGGAATAATTATAGGTGTAGTTTGGAATGTGAATATTCCAGATAAATTTTCACCTTATATGTCTGTGGCTATATTAGCTTGTCTTGACTCGGTGTTTGGAGCTATAAGAGCTAATTTGTCTAAAAGTTTTAAAACAGATATTTTTATATCTGGATTTTTTGGAAATGCAGTGCTTGCTGCAGCATTTGCTTATTTAGGGGATAAGCTTGGAGTACCTATATATTTGGCAGTGGTTATAGTTTTTGGAGGAAGAATATTTAATAATTTTGCAATAATAAGAAGAGTATTGATTGAAAAAGCTAAATCACATCAATGAGGTGAAATAAATGAAGAATAGTGAAGCTAATACTTTTGTTTTTATAGCTTCTATAATAATAGGTGTATTAATATCCACCAATATAAGTTTTACAAAAGGTAAGACTAATAAGAGAGTGTTTTTAAATGCAAAGCAGTATCAAGATGCATATAATTATAAAAATCAGCTTCACAGTGAGATATCGGGATTGTTAAAACAATATAATGATACCTATAACAAGTTAAAAAAATATAGAAGCAGTGAGAAGAATGAGGCTCAAGTTGTAGCTGGAATAAATCAGGAATTAAATCAAAACAATATGGTGCTTGGGAAAGTAGCTGTAAAAGGTCAAGGAATAAATATATATTTGAATGATGCACCTATGAATGATGGACTTGATAGTTTTCAGTATCAGATGAAGCTTGTACATAATACAGACATAATACAGGTTATCAATGATTTGAAAAATGCAGGGTCAGAGGCAATTTCTATAAATGGTCACAGAATAGTAGGGGTTTCCGAAATTTATTGCAGCGGTCCATTTTTAAGAGTAAATGGAGTAAAAATAGCTTCTCCTTTTTTAATTAATGCTATAGGAAATAAGGAAGTACTCTATACTTATATGATGTCAAATGAAAACTACTTAAAAATAATGATAACTAGAAAGATTGTGGTAGAGGTACAAAAATCAGATAATATAAAAATACCTGCCTATAAAGGAGAGTATAAAACAGAATTTATGAAAGAGATACAGTAGATTATTTTATAAATTTGTTGAAAATGATTAAAAAAATAATTAATTTTTGCAGGAATTTTGATGTCTATGAAGAATACTAATAATTGTATATGTTTGTGCTTAACAATAAAGGAGACGGTAGTATTGTCAATTGAACAAAACTTGAGTAGGATAGAAGAAGAGTTAAAAGATAAAAATGTAACCTTAGTGGCAGTTTCAAAAACTAAACCTATTGAAGATATACAAAAAGCTTATGATGCAGGTATTAGAGATTTTGGAGAAAACAAAGTACAGGAGCTCACAAATAAAATACCAAACCTTCCACAGGATATAAGGTGGCATTTAATAGGTCATCTTCAAAGAAACAAGGTAAAATATATAGTTGGTAAGGTTTATCTTATCCATTCTTTGGACAGTATAAGACTTCTTAATGAATTAGAAAAACATTATAAAGATCAAAAGTTAATTGCAAATACACTGATACAAATAAATATAGGGTTGGAAGAAAGTAAGACAGGTTTACCTCTAGAGGAATTAGAAGATTTACTAAAAGCCTGTGAGAATTGTACCAATGTAAAAGTAAAAGGTCTTATGGCTGTAATTCCTAAAGGGGATGAAGAAAGTTGTAAAAACTATTTTCAAAAGCTAAAAAGTATTTTTGATGGCTTGAAGAAAAGAGAGTTTAATAATATAAGTATGAATATACTATCTATGGGAATGACTCATGATTATAAAATAGCAATTAAAGAAGGGGCAACACTGGTGAGAATTGGCGAAGGTATATTTGGAAAGAGAAATTACAATAATAAATAGGAGGTATTTTTTATGGCAGGTAAAATGATAAACAAAATGATGGGATTTTTAGGATTGGAAGATGACTTGGAGGAAGATATAGAGGAAGAAGAAACAAAGAAAGGAGAAAATGAAAAAATCGTAAATGATTTTGCAGAGGTGGACCCTATTGTAAATAGTAAAAGACAAAATAAAGTTGTAAGCATACATACTACAATAGCAGCTAAGGTAAGGATAGTTAAGCCAACTACTTATGAGGAAGCAGCTGATATATGTGATGAACTTAAAAATAGAAAAATAATAGTTATAAATACTACAGGACTTGAGATTAGAATAGCTCAAAGATTACTGGATTTTATGGGCGGTGCAAGTTATGCATTAGGAGGAAATTTGGAAGAAATAGAAAAAGGAATATACATACTTTCACCATCTAGTGTAGAAGTAAACAGTGATTTGAAAAATGAACTATCTGGAAAAGGAATATTTGGATGGAAGTAAGTATATTTACTGATAAATAATTGGAGGCAAAAATGATAAGTAGTACTTTAGCTGTTGCAATATCATTACTGTTTAGATTTCTTGAAGGTGCTATAATATTGGATGTAATTCTATCTTGGGTTATGCAGGGGAGAAGTAACGCATTTGTGGATTTTTTACATATATTTACGGAACCCCTTATGATACCTGGAAGAAAAATTCAGGAAAAACTTATGCCAGGGTTAATGATAGATTTTTCACCTATAGTGGCCTTTTTTATAATAGATATATTAAGAGGAATTGTATTTTCAATACTCTAGTATATGAAATAATGCATAGCAAATTAAGGGATAATTATGGATAAAAAGAGTTTTATAAAGAGATTTCATTTTTGTGATGAAAGTGAAATCTTACCTATATATGATAAAATAAGTTTAGCAAAAAAAACTAATAATACAGTATATACCTCAACATTTTATACTCCCAATGTATGGAATACTTTAGAGAATCTAAAGAAAGAAATTGGCTTAAATATATGTAGCTGTGGCATATTTGAAGATGCAGAAAGAAAACTTATAGCATTTTCAAAGTTTGATATAAGGAATTATCCAATAAAATTAATGGAAATAAAATGTAAGTCTAAATTTGTTAAATTACAACACAAGGATTATCTAGGGGCTCTTATGGCTCTTGGACTTAAAAGAGAGAAATTTGGAGATTTAATACTAAAGGAAGATAAGCAATGTTATTTAGCTGTTTGTGAAGATGTAAGTGATTACATAGAGATGAATTTAAATAGTGTAGGAAAGAGCAGCTGCAAAGCAAATGTTTTAGATATTAGTTCTGCGGAAATTCCCCTATATAATTTTAAAACTTCTGTTTTAAATGTTTCTTCCTTGAGAATTGATTGTTTAGTTAGTTCTCTATGCAATGTATCAAGAAATAAATCTCAAGAAATGATTAAGAGAGGTAAAGTCCTTCTGGATTATTTACCAGAAACAAGAAAAGATAAATCTATAGAAGATAATTGTATAATAACTGTAAGAGGCTGTGGAAAGTTTAAAATTGTGGGAGAAACGGGTTGGACGGGAAGCGGTCGATGCAAACTTCTTATAAAAAAATTTAGTTAATTTGTGAGGTGCTCGTGATGTTTATTACTGCTGCAGAGATAACAAATAAGGAATTTAAAAAAGGACTTAGAGGTTATAATATAGATGAAGTAGATGAATTTTTAGACAAAATAGCAGAAGATTATGAGTCTATATATAAGGAAAATTCTCTTTTAAAGGAAAAAATGCAGTCTTTGGATGAGAAGATAAGTCATTATACTAAAATGGAAAATACTATAAAAGATACGCTTTTATTAGCTCAAAATGCTTCTGAACAGGCTAAAGAAAATGCTAAAAAAGAAAGTCAATTTGTAGTAAAAAATGCAAATGATGCTGCACAAAAGATAATAGATAAAGCCCATAGTGATGTTATTCAAATTACAGATGAGTTTGAAAATGTAAAACAGGAATTTTCTAAGTTTAGAACTAAGTTTAGAAACTTTATGAAAACTCAAATGGAAATGTTTGATGATATGGAAAAAGACTTTGTAAAGAATTATAACATTGGGTATGAATCAAATGAAAATGAAGTAGAAGATAGTACTGTTAAGGAAAAGGAAATAGAAGTAGTAGAGCCAGAAAAAGAAGATGTTTCTTTAGCTGAAAAGCGCAGCAAAGAATTTGATGAAGATAATAAAGAAGATTCAAATCATACAGAAAAGGAAATTTTTGAAGATAAGGATGAACTCGAAGAAATTAAAAACTTTTTTATTAAAGGATAGAAAAAGCCACTCTAAAAGTAGAGTGGTTTTTTAGTATGCTCTGTTTACAGCGCATATTTGACAATCAATGTTGATTTAATATATGCTAGTAATTATAGAAATAAAAATGAGGAGGACATACAAACATGGTTATTGGAATTATAGGAGCTATGGATGAAGAAGTAGAAATACTTTTATCTGAATTAGAACTGGAGAAAGTTGAAGAAAAAGCTAATATGAAATTTAATTTAGGAAAACTTTATAATAAAGATATAGTGGTAGTAAGGAGCGGTATAGGTAAGGTAAATGCAGCAGTATGTGCCCAAATACTTGTAGATGATTTTAATGCAGATTATATAATAAATGTAGGCATTGCAGGGGGTGCAGGAGAAAATGTATATCCAGGAGATATAGTAATAGCAGACAATTTGGTACAGCATGATATGGATACGTCTGCTTTTGGAGATAAAGTAGGACAGATACCTAGGTTGGATACATATGATTTTAAATGTAATAGAAGACTTGTAGAAAAAGCTAAGGATGCCTGTAATAAATTAGGAAATATAAATAGTTTTGTAGGAAGAATAGTTACAGGAGATCAATTTATTTCAAGTACAGAAAAGGTTAGATATTTGAACAAGGAGTTTGGAGCACTGGCTTGTGAAATGGAAGGTGGAAGTATTGCACAGGTAGCCTATTTGAACAATATACCTTTTGTAATAATAAGATCTATATCAGATAATGCAAACAATGGTGCTAGCATGGACTATAAAAAATTTGCACCTATTGCCATAAAAAATTCTACACAAATAATTAAAAGTATGATTATGAGCTTGTAATTTTTATGCATTGCGTTTTGGGAGGAAAATAGTGGAAATATTTATAATATTACTTGGAATTTTAATAGATAGGGTTACGAAAATATGGGCCATTGAAGTTTTATCTAAAGTTTCTCAGGTAATAGTAATAAAAGATTTGTTTTCATTACTGTATTTGCAAAATAAGGGAGCTGCTTTTGGAATTTTACAGGGTAAGCTTTACTTTTTAACTATAATTACAATAATTGTAGTTGGAGGAATGATATTTTATATTATAAAATATAAACCTAGTGAAAAGCTTATAAGAATAAGTTTTTCACTTATAATAAGTGGAGCTTTGGGAAATTTGATGGATAGAATGGTGTATAAATATGTAGTTGACTTTATTTCTGTCCATTATAAAGACATTTATTATTTTCCTGTATTCAATATAGCAGATGTGATGGTGGTAGTAGGAACTGCACTTTTGGCATTCTATTTATTAAAGGAAGAAAAGTATGGAAAGTAAAAAATTTTTGGTTTGTAGTGAAGAAGAAAATATGAGGCTTGATGTATTTCTGTCTAAATGCTTCCAAGATAAATCAAGATCATATATTCAAAATGTAATAGAATATAAGTTAGTAGAAGTAAATGGAAAAGCAAAAAAGTCCAATTATAAGATTAAGTCAGGGGATAATATAGAAATTACTATACCTGACCCTGTGAATTTAAATATACAGTCGGAAGATATACCTCTTGATATATTATATGAAGATAAGGATGTTATTGTAGTAAATAAGCCTCAAGGGATGATAGTGCATCCTGCACCAGGAGTATATGAAGGTACTTTAGTAAATGCTCTTTTAAATCACTGTCGTGATTTATCTGGTATAAATGGAGTAACAAGACCGGGTATAGTACATAGAATAGACAAAGATACTTCAGGAATACTCGTAGTAGCTAAAAATGATAATTCTCATAATAAATTAGCGAAACAGCTTAAGGATCATTCTATGACTAGAGAATACATAGCCTTAGTAGAGGGAGTCGTAAAGTTAGATGAGGGAACTGTAGATGAGCCTATTGCAAGACATCCTAAAGATAAAATAAAGATGGCAGTTTGTGTGAATGGAAAAAGGGCCATTACCCATTATAAGGTTATTAAAAGATTTAAAAATAATACTTTGATAAAATGTATACTTGAAACAGGAAGAACACATCAGATAAGGGTACATATGGCATATATAGGGCACCCTCTTGTAGGAGATCCAGTATATGGATATAAAAAGCAGAGGTTTAAACTAGGCGGTCAGCTCCTCCATGCTGAAAAGCTTGGCTTTATTCATCCAGCTACAGGAAAGTATATAGAATTTGAAACAGAAATACCAGATTATTTTAAAAAAGTGATAAAGGTTTTAGATAATTAGATAATATGAATTAAAAAAGCAGTCTATATAATTTTAGACTGCTTTTTAGAGCAATTTTTAAACAGCTTCTTCATTTGATTTTTCAGAAGCACTTTCTTCTGGTAATATTAAATTAAGTATTATTCCAACAATAGTTGCAAGAGCTACACCGGATATTTGAACTGGTGATCCACCTACAGAAAAGTTTATGGAAGCGCCGCCAATTCCTATTACTATTATGACAGACGTCAATATTAAGTTTCTATTTTTACTAAAATCTATTTTATCCTCTACAAATATTCTAAAACCTGAGGAAGCTATTATTCCAAATAGCACTATGCTTACACCACCTATTACAGGCATAGGCATATTTTCAATTACAGCAGCTACAGGGCCTATAAATGAAAGCAGTATAGCTATTACTCCAGCACCGCCTATAACCCACACACTGTAAACTTTGGTTATAGCCATAACTCCTATATTTTCTCCATAAGTTGTAGTTGGAGGTCCACCTGCAAAACCTGCAAATATAGTGGCTAATCCATCTCCTAATATAGATCTATGAAGTCCTGGATTTTTGGTAAAATCTCTTCCTACTACATTGTTTGTTACGTAAATGTGACCTATATGCTCTGCTAAGGTTACAAAAGAAATAGGAGCCATAAGCATGACGGCATTTATGTTGAATCTAGGAAACATAAATGGAGGTAATTTGAAGAGTTTAGTACTTACAATAGTATCTAGTGCTTGCTTTGGTACTACACCTAAAATTAAGGCAGATATATATCCAACTATTATGGCTATTAGTATAGGTATTATTCCTAAAAATCCTTTAAAATACATGGTTCCAATAACAGCTACGGCAACTGTAATTGCAGACACTGTCATCCATGCCCATCTTGGTATACTTTGCATCTGATCAGTTGTGTAAGTAGGGTTGAATCCTGCCCAGTTTATAGCTGTAGCTGCAAGACCTAGGCCTATTACTATTACTATGGAACCAACAACTACAGGTGGAAGGGCTCTGTTAAGCCAGTTTACACCGCAAAGCTTTATTATGCCAGCTACAATTAAATATACACAACCTGCTGCTATTACACCAGAAAGCATAGCTGCTGGACCATAGCTTTTAGATGCTATAAGGATTGGACTTATAAAAGCAAAGGAAGAACCTAAGTAAGCTGGAAGCTTGGCCTTGGTACATAAGATATAAATAAGGGTTCCAATACCGCTGCAAAATAATGCTATGGATGGACTCATTCCTGTTAAAATTGGAACAAGTATAGTTGAACCTACCATTGCAAATAAATGCTGAAAACTAAGAGGTATGGTAACTCCTATAGGTAATTTTTCTTCTACATCAACAATATTTTTCATTTATGTGCTCCTTTTCTAGTCTCTCAAGGACTATTTTAAAAGTTTATAATTCATATATTTTTACTGAGTCATTTTTGTCTATTTCTGCAATTTCAACTGATATCATTTCATTTCTAGAGGTAGGAATGTTTTTACCTACATAGTCGGCTCTTATAGGAAGTTCCCTATGCCCTCTATCAACTAAAACGGCCAGCTGAATTAATTTTGGCCTTCCAGAATGTATAATAGCATCAATTGCTGCTCTTGCAGTTCTGCCTGTATAGATAACATCATCTACTAATATAACTTTTTTGTTTTCCACATCTATTACATTAGATCCTTTTAGTATAGGTTGTCCTGCAAGACTGCTTAAATCATCTCTATAGAGGCCAATATCTACATCTTCTACTTTTAATTTTATTCCTTCAATGTTATAAATGTTTTCGGCTATTCTTTTTGCTAAGGGGTATCCTCTTCTCTTTATGCCTACAAGTATTATATCCTCTGTACCTCTATTCTTTTCTAATATTTCGTGGGATATTCTTTTTAAAGTTCTATTCATAGCCTTTTCATCTAAAATAAGTGCTTTTAATTTCAATATATGACCCTCCCTTCTTTTTAATTTACAATTATAATTGTGCTTATTTCAATTTAATTTACACTATAAGCATTATAAAAAATGTCCTTCACGCAGTGAAGGACATAATAGTCATACGGATATAAAAATACTTTATTGACCTCACTGGATCATTTTAAAAGATATTAAATTCACAACCTATTATAAGATAGTTTTTTTAATATTGCAAGTTTTTTTAGCACTACATTGGCTTTACGGAATAAATATGGTCTATTTTGTCTCAAAAGATTATTTTTTAAAAAGCTAGTAGTATTCAAAAATCTACTTGAAAGTTTTTATTGAAGCTGTTTTATATCCGGTTTTGTAGGTTCTGTATAAATGGTTTGATTAGTATAATATATTACCATTCCCGGTTTGGCCCCATTTGGTTTATGGACATTTTTAATTTCTGTATAATCTACGGCTACTTTGGAGGAATTTTTAGCTTTACTGTAATATGCCGCAAGATTTGCAGCTTCTTCCAAAGTTTTATCTGGAACTTTGCCAAAATTTTTTATTATTACGTGAGATCCAGGAATCTCTTTAGTATGAAGCCATATATCCCTTTTATCTCCAAATTTGAGAGTAAGGTAATCGTTTTGAAGATTATTTTTACCTACATATATGTCTATTCCATCACTGGATACAAATTTCATTGGCTTGGAATCTCTACCCTTTTTTTTAGTATTTGATTTTTTAAATTTTATATACCCGCTTTCCATAAGTTCTCTTTTTATTTCTTCAATATCATCGTAGTTTTCACAATTCTTTATGTTGGTCATTACAGAAGTCAAATACTCCATTTCCTCTTTTGCTATTTTTAATTGTTCATTTGCAGCTTGTTCTGTTTTCTTTAATTTATTGTATTTTTTAAAATAACGTTGTATATTTTCGGAAGGAGTTTTATTTTTATCAAGTTTTATATCTAAATACTCCATTTTTTCACTATAGTAATTTTGAATTCCTATATGGCTGTCACCCTTTTTTATATTGTAGATCTGTGAAGTTAAGAGTTCACCATATATTCTAAAAGTATCTTTATTTTTAGCCTCTTTAATGCTATCTATTAGAATTTTTATTTTCTTAGTGCATCTTTCTAAGTTTATATTTATAAGTTTAGAAAGGTCAGAGCTTTTGTTGCTTAACCTATCACATTTGTCCTTTTCATAGTAAAATTCTTCTATTAATTGGGAAGGTGTAGTATAGCATTTTTCTTTGCATTTATTTAAATAGGTTAATTTATAACAGTAGAAATCTTTTACTTTTTCATTTTCTATGTAGGATGCAAAGTAAAAATTATCATTTATCACTTCATCAAAAATTTTCCTGCAAGAGTCGTATAGAAAGTCTAAATTGTTATTTTCTGAAAAATCTTTTTCACTATTTAATTTGTAGGATAATTCCTTCGAAAAGGAGCTACTTATGCCAGTAAACACTTTTGAAAAAAAACTTTTATCAATTTTTGTTGAGGTAGTTGTTAAAAACTTTACAAAATCCTCTTTTGTAAAGGAAAGGGGATTTAGTTTATTTGAAGTTGGTGGAAATACGTATTTTATTCCGGGAAATAGGGATCTCACGGTGTTTATTTCAGGTGTTATATGTTTTATACTATCCATGATCAAATTATCTCTTTTTCGAACTAAAGTTATATTACTATGTCTTCCCATTATTTCTATTACTAATGTATATATACTGTTAAAACCCAATTCATCTGAGCTTTCGAAATCTAAAAAAACAATTCTATCTGTGTCCAATTGCCTTATGTCAACTAATTTTGATGGGCTTAGGTGCTTCCTCAAAACCATGCAAAACATAGGGGGCTGAAGCGGATTTTGTTTGCTTTTAACTGTAATATGCATTTTAGGATATACTGGACTTGCACTTAATAAAAGCTTATAATTTTTTCTCCCATTTTTAATGCTTAATACTATTTCATCCTTTTCAGGTTGATTTATTTTTTCAACTTTTCCTCCTAGTATTTTTTCTTTCAATTCTTTTAAAACGCTGTGTATGAAAATACCGTCTAAAGCCATATTGTTCATCCTCTCGTAAGTTATGTATTTAATAAATTATATCATCTAGAATTTTTAAAATAAAGTTGTAAAAATTTTATTGATAAAAGATTATTACAGTAGTAAACTTAATTTGAAATATACAGCATCTTTATGGAAGGGTGAAAAATTTAATATGAAATTTATTAAAATGCAAGGTACTGGAAATGATTTCGTAGTAATAGATGACAGAGATAATAGATTTTTAGGAAAAGAAAAAGAACTTGGATTAAAGCTTTGTAATAGACATTTTGGAATAGGCGGAGATGGGATATTGATAGTTCGCCAGAGTGAAATTGCACAGATCAAAATGATAATAATAAACTCAGATGGTTCTTATGCATCTATGTGTGGAAATGGAATAAGATGTTTTGCAAAATATGTATGGGAAGAAAATTTAGTAAAAGAGTCTCCTATAAAGATAGAAACGGGGGATGGTATAAAGGAAGCATTTTTGAATATAGAAAATGGTAAAGTGAAGGAAGTCACTATTGATATGGGAACACCTTCTTTTGATCCAAAGAAAATTCCGGTAAACTCCTGTGATGAAGTTGTAAAAAAGGAATTAAAAATTAATGAAAAAACTTATAGTATTACTTCAATGTTTATGGGAGTACCTCATACAGTTATATTTGGTGATCTTGAAAAGTATGATGTGAAAGAAGGAAAGGCTATTGAAAAATATTCTATTTTCCCCGAAGGAACTAATGTAAACTTTTGTGAAGTTTTAAATAAGGACGAAATTAAAATAAAAACTTGGGAAAGAGGAGCAGGTCCAACTTTAGCCTGTGGTACGGGAACTTGTGCCTGTGCTGTAGCTTCAAATAAGCTTGGCTTTACAGAGGGAAAAGTTAAAGCTCACGTTCCAGGAGGAATTCTTTTTATAGAAGTGAAAGACAATAAAGTTTTTATGACAGGTCCTGCAGAGGTTTCGTTTAAAGGGGAATATGATATTTAATGAAAAACTTTAGAATGATAATTTTTTTTGTTTTCATGTCTTTTACATTTCTCATATTAAGTAGTTGTACACCTAGAGATGTAAACAAAGGTAAAAGTGGAGCAAATATTCATTATTCTAATGTTATAGCGGTTGAAGCTAAAGAAACTGATACGAAGATATTTAATGTGGATAATTATAAGTTATCTCAAAACTTAACGAATAACAATATAAATAATATAGAGGAAATGCTATATGACACAAAGAAAACCACTTTTATTTATTTAAATAAGGAAAAAGATTCTAATAAAAATAAAATAGATATAATTACTAAGGATTCTGTAGATGAAGTTAAAGATTTTTATAATGCACGAGATATTAAAATGGATTCTACAGGAGATAAGATTGCCTTTAGGACTTTTAAAAACAGCTCGGTATATAGTGCTGAGGGAATGAAAGTATACGATATAAAAAATAAAAAGTATTTAGATATTAAATCGAAGGTTCTAGTTTCTGGAGATTTATATGAGTGGCTAGACGATCATAGAATAATTTATTATGGAAGCATAGAAGGAAAAGCAAATTCTAATAGAGTATATATATATGATTTTAATACAGACAGAGAACAAATATATTTAAATGACATTAAAGGGTACTGTATATATTTTATTCCTTTAGGAAATGATATATTATTTTTATCGAGAAGTTACAATGAGTTATATTTATATTTTTATAATAATGAAAGTAAACAGTTTACACTTTTAAGTGATGGATTTACGGAAATATATAGTTCAGTATCAGATAAAAACAGAAAAAGTGTATTTTTTATTGGAAATCAAAAGGACAATAACACTGCACTTTATGAGTTTAAAGAGGAAAGTGGTACAGTAAACAGGATTACCTATGACTTTCCACAAACTCTTGGTATTTCTTCAGGAATAGCTGAAGATGAAAGTGGTAATGTATATTTTACAGGTATAGGAAATTCAGGTCAGCAGGATAATTTGGATGTATTTATGTATAATGCAGATGAAAAATCTATAAATGTTATATCTGAGCATGCTGGCAAGTATAAAATTTATAAAAATAATGAAATGTAAGGGTACTATGAAAATTACAGTTAAAGTAGTTTTTATAGTATCTTTTTTAATTAATAGTTAAGAATGAAGAATTAATAGTTAATGTGGATTTTTTTGAGTCGGGGTGTGGACATTTTCTTGGACTATCTAGGCTGTAAATTATTGTGCAGTGTCATTGCATAAATAATAAGAAGAGGAATATGGGAGTACTGAAATTTAATTTCAATAAAAGCTCATGTAATGACTGTATGGGCTTTTATTGAAATAATATTAAGAGTTTATAACTTATTAAAGTACAGTCTATTTAAATACCTTAACACGGTCTTCTAATGGTTGAAACTGTTTTTCATCTGGTTGTGCCGTTGGCTTTCCGAATGGCATTTGCGCAATTAACTTCCAATTGCTTGGTATACTCCATTCTTTTTCTACATCATCTTCAATAAGTTCGTTATAGTGTTGTAGTGATACTCCAAATCCTTCGACTTCTAATGCAGTCCAAATAACAAATTGGTGCATTCCACTTGCTTGTTGAGACCAAATTGGGAAGTTATCTTTATAGCGAGCAAATTGTTGCTGAAGAGACTCTATTACACTAGTATCTTCAAAGAATAAAACTGTACCATATCCACTTTTAAATGAATTTATTTTATTTTCAGTATCACTAAATTGATCGGCTGATACAACCTTTCTCAATGCTTCTTTTGTAATGTTCCATAATTTATCATGATGATTTCCTAATAATAAAACTACCCTTGCACTTTGCGAGTTAAATGCGGATGGGGTATGTTTAACAGTATGGTCTATGATTTCTTTAATTCTATCATCTGAAACTACAGCTTCCTTGCCAATTCCATAGAATGTACGTCTGTCTGCAACAGCAGTTAAAAAATCTTTTGACATTTAATCATTCCTCCAACTTATATGAAATTTTTCTTTTTTATTATTTGTAAATAGAAGTCAGTATATTCTTATTTAATATTAGCTGCTGCAACATCAGCAGATTTCTCTATATATGTATACTGTATAGCTATCTCTATGATATAATATACTTTAGATGTAAATTTGTAGTTCATGATGTTATTTATATAAAGACAATGGATTAAAGAGAAATTCACAGTTGTAATTTATTGTATAAGAAACTAAAAAGGAGGTTACTTCTTATGGATTCAGATATAGCTCCACTTGTAATAGGAACTTTAGGCGGCATTTTAATGATAATTTTAGGTTATATAAGCAATAAAGAGGATGAAAAAGAAAATAAAAATTGATACGTAGTTTCTTATATTGTTTACTAACTAAGGCCACATCAGGATGTTAATTCCAGCATGTGATCTATTTTTATACATATAAACGTTCATTTTAACATTGATTAAAATTTATAAACAATTTTAGCCAAACCAAATTCATTAAATATAAAGAAACGTCCTAAAAACATAGCACAAATAAATATAAAAGGTTCTATTTCCAAATAACTTGTCTTTATATCTTTCTTTTTCACTCTATTAAGCATCTTATATAAACAATAACCTACTATTGCTCCCAAAGTATTCAGTATGAAATCATCAATATCTGTACATCGAGTATTGAAAAGCTGACTTAATTCTATTAATATAGAAAAAGAACTTCCAATAATTATGGACTTCCATTTGTTCCAACTTGTCCAAATTAGTGGAATTAAAAATCCAAGAGGAATAAACAATATGATATTTAAAACATACTCTATTATATCTATATTTCCAGAAAAGGGTATCAAATTAATCTCATTTGGGTTTATTTTGAATCCATACATTTTAATATTATATAATGTTCCAGCACCCGTAAAATGTAGAACTCCAAAAATATAAAGTGCAAAAATAAAATTCCAAATTAAAAATCTTTTTTTATTTCTCATTTTATCTTTTCTAAATACTACATGTAGAATCACATATGTGATAAAAAACGGAATTAAAACAGAAAGCATTTCATATCCAATCAAAACCCAATTACGTATATCACTCATTATAGCTCGCCTTTCCTTATACACATCAAACATGCATGTGAGATATTGTCGTTGATATATCAATTTAGCTATTATTTTTGCATTTTTCTTATTATTCTTTGTAGGATTGTTACATCACTACTATAGACTTATTTATTTTTAATATTTTATATAATAACCAATATTAAAAATATAATTTGTAAAATCGTATAAAATTTAGATATTCTCTAAGAAAGTTGTAAACAATATCTAATTGTTTTAAAAAAGGAAATATTTTAAAATACAATATATAGTATATTACAAGCATACTATGGGAAAAATTTTTAAGCAATTTTCAAATTAGTATTGACTATATATTATATTAATTTACTTTTACATATCTCATTATTTTGATGATTTTTACCATATATTATTAGTTGATATTTAAATGTTAATAAAAATATTTTCATAATATCTATAGTATATGGGATATCACCAACATTTCCGACAAAACCCACACTAAGACAAAAAATGAGTAATTGTATAGATAATGATATAATTTACTTATTATTTAGTTCACAGTTGTAAATTATTACGTCACAATTATTAAACATAAAAAGGTTAAATTGATATAAGTATTATCGGATGACCACATGTAATGGTAGAAAGTAGTTATAAATTAAGGATATAGAAGGTGGGATAAAATGAACGCAGTTTTGACAGTAATACCAATTATACTTATTAGGTATGGACTTTTAAGTATAGTAAACAAAGAAGCACTTAAACGTGCGGGTTTATTTGCTCCAGTAATCGGAAGAGAAAAAGTAGCATATTGGGTTTATCAAATTTCAACTACCTTTATTTTACTATATTTGTTATTACTTAAAATCAGGGAAGACTCTGAGTGGTTTTATATAGGTCTAATAATCTATAGTTTGGGGATTATTTTATATGTGGTATCTATAATAAATTATGCTAATCCTAAAATGAGTGGAATAAATTTAAATGGGTTATATCGAGTATCCCGAAATCCTATGTACATTGCATATTTTCTTTCTTTCTTAGGATGTGTATTTCTAACTCAATCAAGGATATTGCTTGTGCTATTAATATGTTTTCAAATATCAGCGCATTGGATTATTCTTTCAGAAGAAAGATGGTGTATTAAGGAATTTGGAGAAGAATATTTAAAATATATGAATAGAGTAAGACGTTATATTTGATAGGTATAATAAAATTTTATTTCACCCATAATTCACATTTTTTTATTATATAAAAAAATATATAAAATGGGGCCATAACCAACATGGCTCCATTTATGATCCCTGAACATTATATAACTCATCTACCACAATTCTATTCTTATACATATACTGCATATCTAACCCTATGATATAATGTATTTTAGATGTAAATTTGTATTTCATGATGATATTTATATAAAGACAATGGATTAAATAGAAATTCACAGTTGTAAATTTATGCGTCATAATCGTATAATATGAGACCATTTATAGAATCTCTATTTTTCTTTATAATTAATGGATTATGTTTCTAAAAACTTCAAAAGAGCATTTTTATTTAATACGAGAATTTTTTTATATTTAGTATTAATCCATTGATATTGAGAGAATTTGTTTAAAGTTCTGCTTACCGTAACTCTACTTACACCTACAGCCTTTCCAATATCCTCATGGGTACGATCAATAGAACAATTAGTAGATAGACTCACATTTAGTAGATATTGGGCAATTCTTTTCTCTGCTGGTAAAAATGAAATATTGTCAATTTCATTTGATAACATTCTTACCTTTTTCGATAGAAGCTCTATAAAATTCAAAGCAAGAAGTGGCTCTTTTTGAAAATATAACATAATGTCAGATTTATTAATATTGATGATTTCTGAATCTGAAAAAGTTTTTGCCGATGACATTCTTGGAAAGCCATCAAAAAAAGAAGCTTCTCCAAAAATTTCTCCCTTTTTATAAATTGCTAAAATTTTTTCTAAGCCATCTGTGGAATTTACAAAAGCTTGAACTCTTCCTTCTTTTAGGTAATAAAAATTTTTAGCAATTTCTCCTTGACGATAAATTATTTGATTATCTTTAAGCATCTGTGCAGGTTTTGTCTTAAAAGTTTCAAACAATCTAGTAGGAATACCTATTTTATGGACTAAAAACAAATCCCATGTATTCAAGAAAAAACACCTCCATTTAGTAATTATTTTTTGATTGTATCATAGTTTACATTATTCATAAAAGTTTTATGTGATAATATAATAAAACAATTTATGGAGGTAGCAAAAAAATGAAATGGAATAGTAATCTATATGATAATAAACATTCTTTTGTAGCAGAATATGGTAAGCCTATGATTAATTTTGTGAATGTGGGAAAAGAGCAAAAAATTTTGGATTTAGGATGTGGTACAGGGGTATTAACAAATGAGCTGGCAAAAAACGGTGCAACTGTTATTGGAATAGATTTATCAAAAAATATGATTGGTAAGGCAAAATCTAATTATCCTAACTTAATCTTTCAAGTGGAGGATGCAACAAGTTTGCCTTTTAAAAATGAGTTTGATACTGTTTTTTCTAATGCGGTTTTTCATTGGATATCAAATCAAGAAAAATTGTTGCATTCTGTTTATACTTGTTTAAAAGATAATGGGACGTTGATTTGTGAATTTGGAGCACAAAATAATATAAGTCAAATACAAACTGCTTTTGAAAAGGTAATAGAACAAAAGGGATATTCTTATTGTTCACCATTCTTTTTTCCTTCAAAGGAAGAATATAAGTTATTATTAGATCAAGCTGGTTTTGAAGTAAAACATATCATTGAATATGATAGACCAACACCACTTGCTGATGAGGAAAAAGGACTACGTAACTGGATTTGTCAATTCTTTACAAGTGATTTACTAGAATTTTCAGACGAACAAAAGGAGCAAATATTACTTGAAACAGAAAAACTTTGCAAAAATAGCATATGGAAAAACAACCAATGGGTAGCGGATTACAGGCGTATTCAAATTATTGCAGTTAAAAATAAAAACAATCGTACCAAATGAACATAATAGGTAATTATATTTTTTAGTTCGGAATGTTCTTATTATACGAAATAAATATAGATCATAAATGGAGCTATAACCAACATAGCTCCATTTATGATCCTTGACCATTATATAACTCATCTACCACAAATCCATTCTATACATATACTGCATGTCCAAGCCCTATGATATAATATATTTTAGATGTAAATTTGTAGTCAATCCTGTTATTTATATAAAGACAATGGATTAAAGAGAAATTCACAGTTGTAATTTATTGAGTTACAATCACAAGGTAAAATGAGCAATAAAACTATTTTAATCACGCTTTAGAGGAGTTTTTATAATGGAAATAATTGAAGGTGAATACATATTTACAGACGATGCTACTCGGATTAAATTAGGTGAGGTTTGCAGCCTGTTAAGGCAATCTCATTGGGCTAAAAATCGACCTGCTGAAATCATTGCTAAAACAATTGAAACTTCACTTTGTTTTGCAATTTATCACAATGATATACAAATTGGATTTGCAAGAGTTATAAGTGATTATGCTGTCTACAGTCTAATATTAGATGTAATTATTGATGAAAAATATAGGGGTAATGGCTTAGGAAAAAAACTAATTGAATTTATAAACAACTATCCAAGTATAAAAGATACAAGTAAAGTTCTTTGGACAAAATATGCTGAAAGATTATATTTGAAATGTGGATTTAAAGAAGAAGGTTTTTATAAATTTATGTTTAATAGACCTTAATTAAATACCGTTGTGACGGAATATTCACAACTTTTTCTTTATAAATTATACTTAGCTAGTTCCTGTTTAAATTTATTCAAAATATAAAGCTCTTTACTATTAGCAATTCTAGTATTTTCATCTATGCAAAGTAGATTAGATTGTCTTTGCATGTCATTTACTAACGAGTTTAATAAGTTATTAAAGTTACCATAGCTAAAAGAGTTTGCGCTTTTTGAATTGAAATTAGGATTAGCCATATTAAGTTCGTTAAGTTTAAACATAGCTATTCCTGCATCAAGTCTGTCTTCTTTAGAAAGGCTATTTACAACATTGTCCCAAGATTTAACTACACTGTCAGGGGCATTTCTTAGTATATCTGAACCAGATAATTTGTTTTTAGCCTCATCCATGCTTGATTTAAAAGTTGATATGTTATTAGTTGTGTTTGTATTAGAAATATAATTAGAATTTTTAGTATAGATATTTTTTGAATTGATTTTCATGTATAATTCTCCTATTCTACATTAATGGTAATCTTGTCGGAAAGTTTATTATAGCTGTCTATCCTACAATCATTTGGGCCTCCACATAAATCCCCTTCACACAAAACTTCAATTCCAAGTTTTAATTTTATTTTACAATTTATATATCGTATGTAAATTAGGTAAATTTATAGAACATATTGAATAAAAACCCATATTATGAGATACAATTAGCAATTTCAACTTATTACCATATATCTACAATATAAATATATAAGAGTACCCATAATACATGAATATGAAGAATATTAATGATTTATTAAAATAGAAATGAAAAATAAGAAAAGGGGCTATAGCTTAAATATAGCTCCTTTTATGATATTCTGACCATTATACAACTTATTTGCCACAGTATTAGCAGATTGCTCTATGTACGTTCATGCCTATCTTATGCACATAACTTATTGTCAATATATGTTTAATTTCATGTATAAAAATTTTGTCCTGAGATTTATTTTATTATGGAATTCGTATACCAAATATTTACAAAATTAATTTTCTTATTTCTATTTTTTTTGTAATATATAGCAGGAAAATCTAATTTATTGTAGAATTTATAAATTAAAACATTATAGGAGGTATATGAAAAATGAAAAATTTAAAAGAGAGTGTTTTAAAGAAAAGTATGAAAGTGGTAGGTTGTTTGTCTTTATTTCTAGAAGCTTTAGTTATAGTCCCAGCATCAGCAGGTTGTTACCATCAGCCAAAATGTCCTGATGAACTTTTGAAATAATTACTTAGTCTTTTACAAATACTTAGGTTAAAGATTTTAATAATGAAAAATACAAAATTATTGGTTTTTATCTATAGTATTTATAAAAAACTTTAGAATCAAAGGGGGAATATTGTGGTTGCTGTTATAAGAGAAATAATTATGGATACTATAGAAGCATTACTTCTTTTAGGTATTTTTGAAGCACTGTATGATAAGAAAAAATTTATAATACAGAATAAAATTAGAACAGGATTATTTTGTGTATTGTATATTTTTGGAACTTATTGGTGTACATTACATATGGTACTAGTTGACCACACATTGTTCCTTCTAGTGTACGATGTTTTATTAATTGCTTGGATTATGAAAATAAAGATTTTTGATTCTATAGTTATAGTTTCTTTATTTTTTACAATAATTTTTAGTACAGAATTTTTTGTTCAAATCATTGAAATGTTTATATTTGATCTGGATTTGAATCAAGTTTTTTTAAATTCTATAGGTGCATGGGCTGCTACATTAATTTCTAAAGCATTACAAATTTTTATTGTAGCTATGATTTTTAAATTTAATTATTATTTTGTTAAACTTAAATTATTTGAAAAAGAAGGGGCTGTTTTTGCTAGTTTAATAATTGAATCAGTAGTGGTTACTATCTTAGTATTTTGCGTTAATTTTAGCCTACTTGATATAAAAAATATACAAATGTATAATATTTTAATTTTTACTGTGTATTTCATATTTCTAATTTTAAAATTTAAAAACTTAAAGGAAAAACAAACACTTGTAAATATAAATACTAAGTATAAAGTTCAAGAAAGCCAAATTAAAAATATGGAAGAAATAATTAGTATAATAAGGCAGGAAAAGCACGATTTTGCCAACCACATAAATGTTATACAGGGATTATGTTTATTAAACAAGCCTAACACTGTTGAAAGAATAAATAATTATGTGTTGAAAATTTCAGATACCATGCAGTCTTCCTTTAAGTATTTAGATACAGGAAATGATTACATAGATGGATTATTATCTATCAAAAACAACTATGCTGTGAAAAATAACATAAATTTTGAAGTAATGATTGATGAACCGTTTGATTTGATAAAAGTCAGACAGGATGAATTGATAAGTATAATAAGCAACCTGGTAGATAATGCATTTGAAGCGTTTCAATCTAAGTTATATACTGATGATAAGGAGATAGCTGTCAGCACTTTTAGAGAGCATGAAGATTTTTGTATTGAAGTAGCTGATAATGGGGATGTCATTCCAGAAGACATGATAAAAAAGATTTTTGATAGAGGATTTTCCACAAAAACAACTAAGAAGAGTGGCCACGGTTTTGGATTGTATATTATTAAACAATTAGTTGAAGAAAACAATGGAAGAATATACGTGGAAAGCAGTCCTGAAATTACTAAATTTTTAGTGAAATTTAAGATAGAAGGATAGATAAGAGAATGAATTTATAGGCTCTAAAGTAAAAAGTTTTTGAAGTAGGCCCACAATTTTCTAATCTAAAACTAAAAACAGAGCTGTAACCCAATATAGCTCTGTTTTTATATATTCGAGGGTGTAGGTTAGTACCTAAAACTTATGTACTATTTTGTTTTATTGTTACTCAAAGCTATTCCTAAAGCAGCGCCAATTGATATTCCTAAAGCAAGATTATTGAATGATACTCCAAATGAAATACCCAAACTTATTCCAATAGCTAAATAATCATAGCTTTTTTTATTTGCCTTTTTATTCTGTTCCATAAATAAATTCCTTTCTCAATAAATAAATTGCCTTATTTATTAAATTTATATTTAACTAATAATTTCTTATTAACTCCAAAATATGATGCAATTTGGCCTTTACACATATTTTCTAAAGAATATTTGTCAATGTTTTTTTCGTCAATTAAAAGTTCAGCTGCAAACTTGTTTGCTTCATTTTCAATTCTCCCCCTGGGGAATAACGTATATTCTCTTATAAAGCAAGTGGATCTATGGTAGAGGAGTAAAGCATGTCCTAATTCATGCGCCAATACAATAACTTTTTCAACTCGTTCAAGTTAAAGTTTATTATTAGACTAATGTAAAATCCCTTAGTATTTTCCCTTTTTCCTACCAATGTCAACTAAATTGTTTCACAATATTTTCATATTAAGTTAAAATTTCATATGTGCAAAAGTTGTCTTAATTATATTTTATCATCATTGTTTAAAGATAAAAAAGGTGGCTATAATTTAGATATGTAAATAATAATGAAAAGGGGAAAGTAAAGTGTTTCCTGTAGAATTAAAGAATATAAATATAGAAGATATTTCTATAGAAATAGATGTGATAAAAAAAATACCTGAAGAAATAGCTAGGGATAATTGTTTAATAGCTTTAAAGATGGAAGAAAATAAATTATTTATAGCCGTAGATAAAGTACCAAGTTTTAATTTAATTGAGGAACTAAAATTTATATTGGGAAAAGAACTTAAATTTTTTAGGACTAGTAGGGAAGTTATATTTAAGCTAATAAATAAGTACTACTGCAAACAAAATTTAGATCATGCATTGAAAGACATAAAGTTAAAAGAGAGTATTCCAGAATTAATTGCTAATCCACTTAAAGATAAATATAAATTTCAAGGTTCTCCAGTTATAAAGGCAGCTAATTACATAATTGACAAGGCCATAGATGAAAGAGCCAGTGATTTGCATATAGAACCATTTGAAAATGGTGTTACCATAAGAATGAGAGTGGATGGAATTATGAGGGAGTATATTAAAATACCAAAGTCTATCTATCCTCTTCTGTGTACTAGAATAAAGATAATGGCAGAGCTTGATATAGCAGAAAAGAGGATACCCCAAGATGGAAAGATAAAGTATGTTAAACAAAATCTAAACTATGATTTAAGGGTATCTACGCTTCCTACTATATATGGCGAAAAAGTAGTTTTAAGAATTTTATATAGAGATGAAAACATAAAAGACATGACTGCACTTGGATTTTCAAAAGAAAGTGAAGATAAAATAGAAAGAATGCTATGTTGCGATCACGGACTTCTTCTAGCTGTCGGGCCAACCGGTTCCGGGAAATCCACCACATTATATTCCCTATTAAATAATATAAATAGGTGTGAAAAAAATATAGTGAGTATAGAAGATCCTGTGGAATATACATTAGAAGGTATAAATCAAGTAAATGTAAATACCAAGATAGGGTTTAATTTTGCAGAAGGATTGAGAAGTATACTAAGGCAAGATCCAGATGTAATAATGGTAGGTGAAATAAGAGATGAAGAAACAGCTCATATAGCAATAAGGGCAGCAGTAACGGGACACTTGGTTTTAAGTACGCTGCATACTAATAATCCTCTTGAATCTGTCATAAGGCTTCAAGATATGGGAGTGCCAGAATATTTTATAGAAGACGCTTTGGTAGGTGTAATATGCCAGAGACTGGTTAGAAAAATATGTACCCATTGTAAAAGCAGATATGTACCTTCACTTCAAGAGATTAAAGAACTAAATTTATCTTCTAATTGTTATTTGTATAGAGGAAAAGGGTGTTCCAAATGCAGTCATACAGGATATAAAGGAAGAACAGTAGTATACCAGATAGTTAGCAAGAAAGATATTAGAAGACAGTATAGAAAAAATGATAAAATTAATTTTAAGGATGGTATAAAAAAATCAAATACTATTTCTTTGAGACAAAAATGTATAGAGCTTATTAAATCAGGAATTACAACTTATGAAGAACTACTAAGGCTAAACTTATCCGATGACTACCCGCACTAATATTCCCACTTTTTCAAGTGGGAATAAAGAGCGGCTATGTCCCTGGATAACGATTTCTAAGTATCAGATGGAGTTAAACTCCATCTGATATCAAGAACTCTGTTTATTTGATTGCGATATTAAGGTTAGGTGATGGAATATAATAAAATACTGGGCAATTGATACAAAAGGTAAAAAAATTAAAGGTAAATGTGAAGATTCCGCATTTACAAGGTTAAAATATACTTTAAGGAAAAAGGAATATTTTATATATCAAACTATTTCTTTACAAAGTTATAAGAAAATTTTTTTAAAAAATCCAGGGCCAATGGATATAAGCGTATTATGCAGTCAATTAAGTGTTATGCTTGGGGCTGGAATAAACATATCAAGAGTACTTGATAATTTGGAAACTCAGTGCAATAAAAGTTCCTTAAGATTAGCATTAAAATCTATAAAAGAAGATGTAATTAAAGGGCAAAGTATACATAGTAGTATGGCAAAGTTTAAAAATATATTTCCTAATTTTATGATTGAAATGATAAGAGTGGGCGAGACTAGTGGAAAACTAGATGAAGTACTGATAAAATTATCTGAATATTATGAAAAGAAAAACAATATAATTTCCACCATAAAAGCTTCCCTTATATATCCAGTAGTAACTTTTATAACTTCTATATTCATTGTAATGTTTTTGATGATTAAAATAATACCACAATTTACAGATATTATACAGTCAAATGGAGGTGAGATACCAACTTTGACCAGAGTGGTAATGTACATATGTCAATTTTTAGAGTTGTACTATTTGCAAGGGACTGTAATTATAAGTTTAATTCTATTATTGAGCTATAAATTTAGTAAAAGCGGTAGGGGAAGAAAAATTAGAGAGAGTATAAAGCTTAAATTACCTTATTTTAACAAGGTGTATAATAAAATGTTTATTTTTAAAATATGTTCAGCTATGACTGTACTTAGTGAATCAGGAGTTAACATATTGAAGGCTTTAAAAATAATTAGGAATTTAATTGGAAGTGAAATTATGGCTGAAAGATTAGAAAACTCAATAAAATATATAGAACAAGGAGAAAGTATGAGCGATGCCTTAAATAAGGCAAAAATAAATGATAAATTATTCATATCCCTTGTTCAAACAGGAGAGGAAACGGGACAGATTGATTTAATGTTTGCTAAATTAGAAAAACTGTTTGGCAGTGAACTAGATAGGTATTTCGAAAAATCAACTAAAGTTATAGAGCCAATGATAATAATCATTCTTTCCTTATTTGTTGGAATATTTATTATATCTGCACTTATGCCTATTTTTACTATAATGGATTCTACTCTATAAATTAAAAAGAAAGCTGGGTTATAAATTATGAAGGTACATAAAAAGAAAAAAGGATTTACCCTTATAGAACTTATGCTTGTAGTTGCTATAATATTAGTTCTTTTAGGATTTTTGGTTCCTAAATTTTCTGGATATCAAAGTAAGGTAAAAACTGCTAAAGCCATAAATACGGCTAAACAGCTAGAAACAGCTGCTATGGCCAGCTATGGAAATAGTGATGGAAAATTTGATACAGCTGATGTGCAGGAATGTTTATCAAAGCTTACTTCTGCAGAAAACCCGCAAGTTTCAGCTGGGGACAGTGATCAATTTATAACTATAAGCTATAAAAGTGATGATAAAGATTATACTTTAGAAATAAATGCTCAGGAAAGTTCCTATAAAGTTAAAGATGGAGATAAGCAGGTATTTCCAAAATGAGAAAATCCATAATTTAATATTTAATTGTACTTGTAAAAATTGTTGAATGAGGAGAATAATTTTATGGCTGATAAAATAAAAAAAAAGGGATTTACTGTTATAGAACTTCTCTTAGTACTCAGCATATTTTCAATACTTTTAAGCTTTAGCCTGGTTAACTTAGGTACTTTTGGTAATCTTAAGAATAAGATAGATGTTGATCTTACTAATAACAATATTTTAGATTTTATAAATAAATCTAAAACCTACTGTAGAGACAAGGAAGAAGAAGGAGGATACATTTATTTTGACACAAAAAACAATGAAATAACTTTTAATGTAGCATCGAGTGAAATATTTAAATTAAAGTTACCAGAAGGATTTGTATTAAACCGTGTAAGGGAGGATAACAGAATAAAAATAGATAACATGGGAATTACAGAGGATGCCTGCAGTATAAAATTTAAAGACAGGAAGGGAGAAATGCATTGCATTACTATGTGCGTGGGGACAGCTTACGTAGATATAAAGTATTAATTTGTAAACTAAAAAACTTTGTGGTAAAGATGTTACCTCATAGGCAAAAGATACTGGTCAAAAGAGGATTCACATTAATTGAAGTGTTGTGCAGCATAACTGTTTTCTCGGTATTATTTATGACTGCACTGTTTATTCAGGTAGATGCACTTAAAGTAAAAACATATAACGAAGAGATGAATAATTGTACTTTAGTTATGGAATATGTGAAAAATAGTATTATGTATAATTGCAGCTATGATAGTTTGTTGAATTTAAGGATGAAAGAAAGAACATATATAGACTGCAGCAATTTAAAGTTTCAACATATCAAGAACATAAATGTAACTACTCTGTTTTCAGATGAAAAACCTTTAAAAGAACCTTACATAATTTTAAAGGTAACGGGTGAAAAAGTGCTAAGGGTAAATTTGCAGCTCCATGCTAAAATGTATGGAAATATAAAGGTTGAGGAATGTGATTTTTATAAAGGAAATTATAAAAAGTAGATTAGATGTAAAAAAAGGATTTACAATTATAGAAATGCTTATGGTCATAGCTTTGGTAACGGCAATAACTACCACACAAATAATTGTTATATCGAAATATATGAAATTACACAGAGAAGAAATAAATTATAGTAGGGAAAACTTTTGTGTAAATGAAGCTTTTATAATAATTGAATATCAGATAAAAGCCGCAAAATACATAGATATAAAAAACAATATGATAATTTTAAGGAGATATGATGATAAAGAATATGATTATATAAAAAAGGACAGAAAATCTAATATCATAATTTCTTATGGTAGTCCTGATTCTTCTACTGTAAATAATGTGTTAAAAAATGTTGAGAACTTTTATGTGGAAAGGCAGGGAAAAGTATTCTATATATCTATAAATACAAAGAAAGGTAATTTGTATAGAAGATGTTTTGCTATGGAAAAAGAAAAGTTAAAAAAGGATTTATATTGATATATGTGCTTTTTATAGGGTGTATGTGTATTTTAATTTCTCTTGGATGCTACAGCATGGAAATGCACATTAGATCAAACAATTTAAACAGCCATAAAAAGTCTATTCAGGTGGATGTAACTGAAAAATACAGGGAATACCTTTTTACGGAGCTAAATGAGTATATAAGTAAAAATCCATCTTGTGATGATAATGGAATAAAGCAGTATATATCTTCTTTAGACAATTTTAAAATATATTTTGAAGAATGTTATATTTTCTATGACAAGAATATAGATTGCTTTAAAGTGGAGTATATTTTTAATGGTGAATTTTATAAAGAAGAAACTTATGAGTATGAAGTTAAAAATAAAGATATACTGTATAGCTGCATAGATTATTCTTTTAAGAAAGGTGGCTTAGAAAAGTGAATGAAAAAGCTATTTTAGAAATTAATAATAAAAGTATAACATATAGAAGAATGGCGAAAAAACATTCTATATTCAATTTATTTAAGAAAAATAAAATAGATGAGAATGTTATTCCTGTAAATAATATCGAGAACATAAGAATTGATCTGAAAAATAAAAGATTGTTTATATTAGTACATGGAGAAGAGATATATGTAACTGTTATGAAATTACCTAAATTGAAAAGTAAACTCCTCTACAAAGTCATAAGAGATGAATTGAAAAATAAATTTAAAAATTTAGATAATATAATGTTTTCTTATGAAATAGTTCAATCTAGTAAATATAATTTAGAGGTAATGGTTTCTTGTATGAACTGGCATGGCATGGATATAGCAAAGATGTGTAGTGACAGCGGTGCTGATATTAAACAAATAGTACCAATTCAGTTTTATATGTGGTCAAAGTATAAAAGCAAGATAAAAGATGAAAATTATATATTCATTCTAAATATGAATGATATTATATATTTCATGGCTTGCTATAGAGATAAGATTATATTGAATAATGTATATAAAGATATATTTAAAGATGATTTTTCAGAAATTTTAGAACAATTTAGATTTAAATTAAATATTTTAATGCCCAATTTTAACTTTGCCACTATAATCTTTGTGAATTTTATTTACAAAGATATAATAGAAAGTCTTTCTACAAGTTATAAATGTAGAGACTTAGGGGATTTAAGATAGTTTACCTGAGTTGTTGTCATAGGGTGTTATGAAATTAAAATAATGAAATTAAGAGGTAGTTTGGTACATGAAAAACTTATATTTTTTACCACAGTGGTGTATAGAAAAAGGAAAAACTAAAAAGAATAAAAGTCTTAAGTTACTTATTTTGATTATTTTAATAGTAAACATAATATTTTTAGATATACTTATGATAAATAGAAATCAATTAAATGATGTAGAAACTAGGTTGAAAGAACATAGTTCTGTAAAAAAGTTATCACATGATAAAAGTAGTACTTTTGAAAATTATTTAGATTTTTATAATTACATATATTTAGGAAGAAGCTTTAAAAATGTAAATATAGAAAATAAAAGTCTAGATTTAGATTTTGAGGGAAATGAAAAAGAATGTTTTTCACTAATTAGAGATGCAGAAAAATCAAATAAGTTTATAATTAAAAATTTTAAGCTCATAGGAAATGATGAAGGAGGAAAGAAACTGTGGAAAGTCAATCTAAAATTAAAATAAAAGGAATTTGTTTTATCCAATGGTTTAGTCTTTAGGTCTTTTAAAGTGTTAGCGGAGAAAAATCTATTAAAATTGTACATTATAAATTTAATGAAGGTGGAATATTAATAATGAATATGGTAAATAATATATATAGAATTATTATAATATTTTTAGTGTGCAGTTGCACTGTACTTTTAATAAAAAATTATAATGTGCTCAAAAGCATACATAGTGAAAATGTTAAGCTTCAATTTGTAGAAAAAAACTCAAAAACCCAAATAAAAGATAAGGAACAAGTGAGTTATACTGATATTTTGAGAAAATTAAAGTGTATAGAAGGTATGCAGGTAATTAATGTTGCAAGCAATAATGATGGGAAGCTAACCGTACAGTTTGAAGTAATAGGAAATCAAGCTGAAATCAAAAGTATTCTGGAAAAAGTTAAAAAAATCAAATATTTTAGTAACATAGATAATATTAAAATTGAACAGGATAAAATTCAAGGTATAAAAACGAAGGCAGATGTAAATTTTATCCGAAACTATTAATTCTTCATTCTTAACTATTAACTAAAAAAATTACGTTGTAATTTTTTTATATTAAGTGAAAGTTTCATATTGTGTATTGAAGCAAGCACACATTAATATTTGCAAATAATCACAAGTTTTGATAAAATAACATTGTTCACTATGATGATAGAATAATATTATTTTAAATTTTATTTATTAAAATAACAATTTTATTATTTAAATTATTAGCTAAATTTGATTTCAAATTTAGCAGGGAGTAATCTGCCACAAATTAAAGTAATTATAAACATATTATGCCCTGCTAAAATTTAGGGGGGTAATTTAAATGTTTAAAAAAAGAATTGAAAAATTGAGAGAGGCTATGGATAGCCAACAGTTAGAGGCTGTTCTGTTAGTTGGAGATCCTAATAGAAATTATTTAAGTGGGTTTACGGGAGATGAAAGTTTTTCACTTATAACTTTAGACAAAGCATTTTTTATAACTGATTCCAGGTTTACTGAACAGGCTAAACAGCAAGTTAAGGATTATGAAGTTTTAGAATATGGTAAAAGCGGTTCTTTTGTAAAATTTTTATCAGATTTGATAGGTAAACTTAAAGTACATAGGCTTGGATTTGAGGAAAATATAGTTTCTTACAGCCAGTATGAGCTTTACCATAGTAATTTAGATTGTGAACTTGTACCAATGAATGGAATGGTGGAAAAAATAAGAATTGTGAAAGATAAAGAAGAAATAAATTCAATAAAAAATGCTGCAAAAATTGCGGATAAAGCTTTTGACCACATGGTGAAATTCATAAAATCTGGTATGACAGAGAGAGAAGTCGGATTAGAACTGGAGTTTTACATGAAAAAGTTAGGAGCTAAGGATTTATCTTTTCCATCCATAGTTGCTTCTGGAGAGAGATCAAGTCTGCCACATGGTCAGGCTACAGAAAAAGTTATAAAAAAAGGAGAATTTTTAACTTTGGATTTTGGTTGCATTTATGAAGAATATTGTTCTGATATGACAAGAACAGTTGTTATAGGTGAACCATCACAGAAAATGCTAGAGATATACAATATAGTGTTAGAAGCTGAAGAACTTGCCTTAAAGGAATATAAACCAGAAATGCCAGCATCAAAAGTAGATGCAGTTGCTAGAGATTATATAACTAATAAAGGATATGGCCAGTGTTTTGGGCATAGTTTGGGTCATGGAGTAGGAAGAGAAATTCATGAGGCTCCTGTAATTGGATATAGAAATAATTCTAAATTAAAATCAGGAATGGTAGTAAGTGATGAGCCAGGTATATATATACCTGATTTTGGTGGAGTAAGAATAGAGGATTTGGTAATGGTAACTGAAAATGGAGGAGAAACTTTATCCAAATCACCTAAGAGTTTAATATGCATAAATTAAGTTCTTAGTATTACTTTATTTAGATAACATATTTATATAACATATTATGTTGTATAATATTAAATATATAAAAGAAAGTTCTATGAAAAATTAGATAAAAATCAAAACTAGGTCGAATAAGAATAAGAAAGGGGTTAAAACCGTTAATCCAACACTGCTTTTAAAAGTGTTGAAATATAGGGTTAGTTATATCCGAATTTACGTCCCTGGAGTGTGTGACCAAGCGAAAGTAGCTTATAGCAAAATCGGGCACTATGAATGGGAAAGTAAGCTTAAAATCTTAGACATATTTAATTAAGAGAAGAGTTTACATAACGGTATGTATATAATGATATCAGCAGGAGATTTAAGAAAGGGAACTACTTTTGAACAAGATGGACAAGTGTACACAGTACTGGATTTCCTTCATGTAAAACCAGGAAAAGGGGCAGCATTTGTAAGGACAAAACTTAGAAATGTTATAACAGGATCAGTTACTGATACTACTTTTAATCCAACTGCAAAATTGCAGGAGGCAGTTATAGAAAGAAAAGAAATGCAGTATTTATATTCAGATGGAGAATTGTATTATTTTATGGATCAGGAAACATTTGAGCAAATTCCATTGGAATATGAAAAGGTAGAGGATGCAATAAAGTTTTTAAAGGAAAATATGTTTGCTATAATTAAGTTTTATAAAGGTGAAGCATTTTCCGTTGAAGCTCCAAATTTTGTTGAACTTCAGATAACTCATACTGAACCAGGAGTTAAGGGAAATACTGCCACTAACGTATTAAAACCAGCTACTCTTGAGACAGGGGCTGTTGTTCAAGTCCCTATATTTGTAAATGAGGGAGAAACTATAAGAATTGACACTAGAACCGGAGAATATATGGAAAGAGTTTAGCCAATACTAATGGTAAAATAACTTTAAGGATGTGGTATTGTGAATTCTATTATATCTAAAGTATCCTATCTAAATGGTCTAGTAGATGGACTAAAAATTGATAAAAGTACTAATGAAGGAAAAATGCTAATAGAAATTGTTAATGTACTTAAAAGCATGGCAGAAGAAATTGATGATATGTCCAGAGCTCAAAAAGACATGGAAGATTATGTGGATGCCATGGATGAAGATTTAGCGGATTTACAAGACAACTTATATGATGATGATTATGAAATCTGTAAGTGTAAGGATGAAGGAGAAAACTTTACTGAAATACAGTGTCCAAATTGCAATGATACCGTATATGTAGATAAGGATATATTAGAACAACGAGAAGAATTAACGTGTCCAAATTGCCATAGTAGTATTCCTATTAAGGATGAACTTAAAAAAAGTAAATAAATAGTTTTAAATCCTATTGAAGTTTGTAGCTTCAATAGGATTTTTTTATTTTATTTCTATTTATGTGGAATAATTTTTACATAATCAAAATAGGAATTAATATAAAGAAATAAAGGAGATGAGAGAGATAGATACTAAAGAAATTTTAAACATTATACCTGAAAATTTAAAAGTTGCCCTAGGTGATTTAATAGAATCCCCTAATTTACAAGAAATAAGGATAAGGGTGGATAGGTCTTTGATACTTCAGTTAGGTGAAAGGGAAGTTGTATGCAAGTATATTCCTAAGTTGGAAGATATAAGAACAATAATTAAAAGGATGAGTAATTATTCCATATATGCTTTTGAAGAAGAAATTAAGCAAGGATATATAACTATTAAAGGTGGACATAGAGTGGGAATATGCGGAAGATGTGTTATGGAGAAAGATGAAGTTAAGACTATAAAAGATATCGCATCCTTAAATATCAGAATATGTAGGGAAGTAGTTAATTGTTCGGATTCAATTATGAAATTCATTTCAAAAGGAAATGAAATAATAAACACTATAATAATTTCACCTCCTAAGTGTGGAAAAACCACTTTAGTAAGAGATATTGTAAGAAATATTTCCCAAGGTGTTAAAAACATAGGACTTACGGGAAAGAAAGTATCTGTTATAGACGAAAGAAGTGAAATAGGAGCTTGTTTTAATGGAGTTCCCCAGTTAAATGTTGGTGTCAGAACAGATATATTAGATGGATGTCCTAAAAGTCAGGGAATAATAATGGCCATAAGAAGTATGTCACCAGAAGTTATAGTTTGTGATGAAATAGGAACTTACAGGGATATGGATAGTATTGTGACTGCTTTAAATTCAGGAATAAGTCTAATTATAACTATTCACGGTTATGGAATAGAGGATTTATATAACAGGCCTGTTTTTAAAGAAATAGTTGAAAATAAGGTATTTAATAGGGCTGTAGTACTTAGTAATAGAAAAGGTGCAGGAACAGTAGAATATATATATGACTTCCCGAAAAATTCAATAATATGGAGGGGATAAAATGTTAAAGTTTTTAGGATGCATTATTACAATATGTGCTTCTACTGGAATTGGATTTATATGGGGAGAAAATTTAAAAGGCAGAGTTAAGCAATTGAGGGAATTACAAAGATGCATCAATCAACTTCAAAATGAAATAATATACACACATACTCCACTGCCAGAAGCTATTTTAAATACAGCATCTAAAAGTGTAAATCCTATTAAAGATGTGCTTGAAGAAATATCTCATATGTTAAAGGAAAATTCTGTTGACAGTGTATATGAGGCTTTTAATGTGATATTTGAAAAGAAAAAAGATGTTCTAAATTTGAAAAATGAAGACATAGATGCACTAATAGATTTATCTAAAACACTTGGAGAATCAGATATAGAAGGACAGAAAAGAATGTTTTCTCTAGCCCTAGAAAATATAAAAAAACAAATTGAAATTTCAGAAATTTCAATGAATAAAAATTTGAAAATGTACAGATGTCTGGGATTTTCTTTAGGTGCAGTGGTGGTGATAATTTTAGTCTAAACTGCAGGTACACATTAATTAAATTTCTTATAAGGAATGAAAGGGAGAGATAATTAAATGATGGACATAAGCTTAATTTTTAAAATAGCAGGAGTGGGTATGATTGTTATACTCATAAACAAAGTTTTAGAAGCCAGTGGGAAAGGTGATTATGCAGTGGTGACCAATTTAGCAGGAATTTTAATTGTCCTCATGATGGTAATTAATTTAGTAAATAAATTATTTACTACAGTCAGAACTATGTTCCAACTTTAGGAGAAAGTTATGGAGATAATTAAGGTAGTAGCGTTTGCTTTTATAGCACTGTTTTTAGTACTTCTGTTTAAAGGAAAAAGAGATGACATAGCAGTTTATATAAGTATAGCTGCAGGAATAATTATATTCCTATTTATGATAGCAAAGATAACAGCAGTACTTCAGTTTATTCAGCAGTTAGCTGCTAAGGCAAATATAGATTTCATTTATTTAACCACTGTATTTAAAATAATTGCTATTGCATATTTAGCTTCTTTTTGCAGTGAAATATGTAAAGATGCTGGACAAGGAAATTTAGGAGCAAAGGTTGAATTTGCAGGTAAAATATTAATTTTAGTACTTGCAATTCCTATACTTATGGCTGTCCTTCAGTCAATTTTAAAGATTATGTAGGTGTTAATATGAAAAAGATTATATTGGGTTTAGTTATGGTTTTATTAATAGGCTTTAATGTACAAGCTTTTGACACCAGCAATGGAGAAACAAATGTGCAGAATCAAATTAAAATAGAAAATAGTAATGACGGTAGTTCACAGAATGACAAATATAATAAGATTCAAAATAAACAAAGCGAATCTGAAAAAGAGCAGATAGAAAAATTTTATGATTATATATCTAATATGAAGACAAAAAATGAAGTTCTTAATGACATAGATGTAAGAGATTATGTGAAAAGTTTTCTAAAAACTGGGTCAGGAAATACATCTTTAAAGAAAATTATACGTGCACTTGCAATGTATGGGGTGAGGGAAGTAGCAGCCTCATTAAAACTTTTAGTACTTTTGATAGTAATTTCACTTATATGTGCATTACTTACTAATTTGCAGAGAGCTTTTAATGGAGAACAGTTATCTAATATAGCCTATTTTGCATGTTACTCACTAATAATAATAATAATGGCCAGAAGTTTTTACATAAGTGTGGATATTGCTAGATCTACTATAAAAGAAATGACTGATTTTATGGTTGCTTTAATACCTATACTTATAACTTTGGTGGCTGCAGTTGGAGGATTTGTAGAAGCATCAATTATGGATCCTATTGTAATAGGTGCTATAACTATAAGTGCTAATTTGTTTATGGATGTAATAATTCCTATAATATCCATGTCTTTTGTACTTCAGTTTGTAAATAACTTATCTTCTGAATATAAAATAGATAAACTTACCAAGCTCCTAAATCAGGTAGCACTTTGGGCACAGGGAATTATAATGACTGTATTTATAGGAATTATAACTGTAAGAGGGATAACCTCTAAGACTATTGATGAAGTTACAGCAAAAACTGCTAAATTTGCAGTGGACAATTTTGTGCCCATAGTTGGGAAAAGTCTCTCAGATGCCATATCTACTGTAGCAGGATATTCTATTTTACTAAAAAATGCGTTAAGCAGCTTGGGACTTGTAATTATTGTAGCAATACTGCTGTTTCCAGTAATAAAACTTTTGATTATTGTAGTAGCATATAAGCTTACTGCAGCTCTAATAGAACCTATAAGCGATGGAAGACTTGTAAACTGTATAAACTCTGCAGGAAGCTCCATTGTACTTATAATGGCGTGCCTCATATGCGTATCTGTTATGTTTTTCATAATGATATGTATAATAGCTGCAGCAGGAAAAATTACAATGTGAAAGAGAGGAATACAATATGCTTCAATCTTTAAAGGAGTGGCTGATAAATATATGCACTGCACTATTTTTTATTACAGCTATAGAAATGATATTACCAGATAATAGCATGAAGAAGTATTGCAAATTTGTGTTGGGTCTCATTTTGATTACAGTTTTCATTAATCCAGTAGTGAAAATATTCAATAAAGATTTTGATATAAATCAGTATACTGAAAAGGCTATAGAGAGCTTTGAAAAGGGATTTAACAGTAAAAATCAATTAGATGAATTTAATGATTACAAGAAAAAGAGCATGGAAGATACTATTGAAACTTTTAAAATGAATCTTGAAACTAAGTGTGAAAAAAGTCTTAAAGAAAAATATCCAGATGAAAATTATAAAGTAAAAATAGATGCAAATTATGATGAACAAAATAATAGTGTATGTATAAAAAATGTAAATGTTCAAGTTAGAGATGGAAGTGTGGAAAAAATAAAAAAGGTTGATATAAATACTAAAAGTGCTTCTGTCAGCAATTTGGATTCTGGAGATGACGATAAAAATGTAAAATTAAAAACTTATTTAAGCCAGGAATTAAATGTATCTAAAGATATAATACATGTAAATTCTTAGTTGGAGGAGTTAATATTATGAATTTAAAAAAGTGGTTAAAGGAACTTTTTAATAATAAAAAGGTATCTAATGACAAAAAAAGTATTTTTAATTTGACTATATTATTTTTGGTAGGAGTACTTATAATTGTTACAATAAGTTTTTTTAAAAACTACAATAATGAAAGCAGTGTAAATACTTCTAAAAATTTAAATGATGACAGTAGTAAGAGTAATAATCAGCAGAGTTCTACTTCTTCCGAACAAAGTAAGACTGAGAATTATGAAAAATCAATGCAGGAGAATTTGAAAAATACTTTAGAAAAAATGGATGGAGTAGGCAAAGTGGAAGTAATGATAAACTTTGAAAGTGGGGAAGAGAGTGTACCGGCAGTGAACATAACTGATTCGACAAATAATACAGAAGAAAAGGATACTGAGGGTGGTACAAGAAATACTACCCAAAAAAACAATGGAAGTACGGTGGTTGTTACAAATGATGGGAGCAAATCACAGCCGCTTATAGTTAAGACATACAATCCTAAAGTTTCAGGTGTGTGTGTTGTAGCTGAAGGAGCTGAGAACAAAATAACCGAACTCAGAATATCAAAAGCTATAACGGATTTGTTTGGAATATCAGAGGATAAGGTAAATGTATATCCTATGAAAAAATAGTATATAAGTATATTTTTTAGCATATAATTCTTTAGAAGATAAATGGGGGGAGTTAAAATGAATAAAAAACAAGCTGTAATTATTGTGACTCTTTTAGCTTTAATTGTTTGTGTGGGAGTAGTTGCTACAAAGTTAAACAGTCCTATAAATTATGTAAATGGTGTGGATAATGGAAGCGGTAAAAGTGCAGTATCTTTTAATAGCAGCGATAATAATAGTTCACAGGATAAGAGTACTCAAGCAAAAAGTACCCAATCTAAAAGTGAGCAGTCCCAATTCTTTGAGGAGACACGGCTTACAAGGGATCAAAAAAATGCGGAAACTCTTCAAACTTTAAAAAGCCTTATAGATGACAAAAATGTTTCTGATCCAAATCGTTCTGATGCGGAAAAAAAGTATACTGCATTAGCTATGAATACGAATTATGAATTGAAAATAGAAAATACTCTAAAAAGCAAGGGATATGAAGATGCTATATGTTCTATAGAAGACAACAAGGCAAGGGTAATAGTTAAAGGCAAGAATAAATTGGAAGACAAGGATACAAGACAGATAAAAGATGTAGTTATGAGTATCTCAAATATTCAAGAAGTTGAAATCGAGGTAAAACAAGGTTAAAACAAAGTGGAGCAATTACATAAATAAATTAATTGTAAAAGAAATATCCATTTGATATAATGTATGTAATGTGGGTCTTTCGATGATGTAAAAATCTAGGAGGTGAAACAATGGAGGAAAATACGAATAACGAAATTGATATGGGTATTGTAAAAATATCTGATGAGGTTGTAGGTGTAATTGCAGGTCTTGCTACTACTGAAATAAAAGGTATAGTTGGGATGAGTGCTAGTCTTGTAGGTGGAATTACTCAAATACTTACAGGAAAGAAAAACTTATCTAAAGGTGTTAAAGTGAGTGTAGGAGAAAATAGTGCAGCAATAGATTTATATGTAGTAGTAGAATACGGAGTAAGAATTCCTGATGTAGCACTTAAAGTTCAGGAAAATGTAAAGAGAGCAGTTCAATCTATGACAGGCTTAGATGTTTCAGCTATAAACATACATGTGCAAAATGTTATGATTCCTAAAACAGAAGAGAGCAATGATAATATAGAAGAAGAGCAATAGTATGCACCCTCTGGATTCAGAGGGTGTTTCTATTTAAAGATATGTTTGTATACTTGAACTAGTGTATTAGTTTAAGTATAATTATATCTGAAATGACAATAATTATTTTTAGAAGAGTATATATCCAAGTAGGAGGAAAACATGAATAGAAAAAAATCCAGAGAGTTGATAATGAAATTATTATTTGAAATGAGTATAAATAGAGAAGATTTTAGAAGTGTTTTGGCGAACTTAGAAGATAATTTAGAAAAAAAAATTGAGAGCAAAGAAACTGATGGTGCCGAGGAAGTTTACAGTGAAAATATTGACAAACTAAAAAATGTTGATATGGAATATGTAAAAAGGGTTGTAAAGGGAATAGAAGAGAATAAGGATAGTTTGGATAAGGAAATTGAAAAATATCTTAGAAATTGGACATTAAACAGACTTCCAAAAGTTGATGCTGCAATATTAAGAATTTGTACATATGAATTTTTATATGAACAGGATATTCCCGAAAAGGTATCTATAAATGAAGCTATAGAACTTGCTAAAAAATATTCTTCCGAGAAATCTGCGCCATTCATAAATGGTGTGCTTGGAAATATGATAAAAGATAAGAGCATAAGTAAACAGTAATTATGAATTAAATATGAGGGGTTAAATAATATGTATATTAAAACATTAACTGTGTCTGATATTAACAATTATATAAAGAAGACTTTAGATAATGACTTTATACTTGCTAACTGTTCTATTAAAGGAGAAGTATCTAATTTGAAATTACATACAAGTGGACATATATATTTTTCCCTAAAAGATAAGTTTAGTAAGATAAACTGCATTATGTTTAAATCAGATGCTCAAAATTTAAATTTTATACCTGAGGATGGTATGAAAGTAATAGTTAAAGGAAGGGTGTCCTTATATGAAAAGGAAGGGTTATATCAGCTTTATTGTAATGAAATGAAACCAGATGGTATGGGGGAATTGTATTTAGCTTTTGAAAAATTGAAGGTAAAGTTAGAACAAAAGGGATTGTTTGATGAATCACATAAAAGAAAAATACCTACTTATGCCAAGAAAATAGGTGTAATTACTTCTTCTACAGGAGCTGCGCTTAAGGATATAATAAATGTAACTAAAAGAAGAAACAAAAAGGTAGAACTTTTAATTTATCCATCACTAGTTCAGGGTGCAAATGCTAGCAGTGATGTGATAAAAGGAATTGAAGTATTAAATTCTATAGAAGATGTAGAACTTATAATTATAGCAAGAGGAGGAGGTTCCATAGAAGAACTTTGGTGTTTTAATGATGAAAAGTTAGCAGAGGCAATTTATAGCTCAAAGAAGCCCATAATAACAGGAGTTGGACATGAGATTGACTATACTATAGTGGATTTTGTATCTGATAGAAGAGCACCTACACCTTCTGCGGCAGCAGAGATTGCAGTTTTTAACTTGGAAGAAGCCTTACAAAAACTCAATAGCTATAAAAATAGACTTTACACTTATGCTAAGGATAAAATAAAAGATGAAAAGAATAGACTTAATTTTTTGAAAAAAACATTAGATTTAAACAGTCCCCTTATATATATAGCAAATCAGTATAGTAATGTGGATAAACTCAAAGAACTCTTAAATTTCAAATTAAATGTTAAAATCAATGAGAAAAAAGAAAAATTAGCAAAGATAAATGCACTGCTTTCTGCCCATAACCCATTAAATATTTTAAATAGGGGATATTCTATAATAGAAGATGATGAGAATAATGGAATAAGTTCCATTGAAGAACTAAATAAAAAAGATAAGATTAAAGTAATTATGAAAGATGGAACTTCTAAATTTAAGCTAATTCATTATTAGAAAAGAGGTGCTCGTATGCCTAGAAAAACGGAAAGTTATGAAAATATAATGGAAAAATTAGAAAGTATAGTCAATTCTATGGATAATGGAGAATTATCGCTACAAGACAGTATGAAGAGTTATGAAGAAGGAGTAAAATTGTGCAATAAATTATATAAGATATTAAATGACGCGGAAGGAAAAATAAAAATTCTTACTGAAGAAGGAGAAGAAGACTTTAATATTAAATCTCGAGAATAATATGCTGGATTAATAAGGCTATTTACATAGAATGGAGAATGTATTATGGAAATTAAAGGTGTAATTGAAACATTAAGAGAGGAATTGAATAAATACCTCTATGACTATATGGAGGGAAAAGGATCTTATAATAAGAGAGTATATGAAGCTATGCAGTATAGCTTAGATGCAGGAGGAAAGAGAATAAGACCTCTACTATTTCTTTTGACATATAAACTTTATAAGACAGATTGCAATGAGGTTATGGATATAGCAGCAGCTATAGAAATGATACACACTTATTCCTTAATTCATGATGATTTACCTGCTATGGACAATGATGATTTAAGAAGGGGCAAACCTACAAATCATAAGGTATTTGGAGAAGCTATTGCTGTACTTGCGGGAGATGGACTTTTAAATGAAGCAATGAGTCTGATGTTTAGACACTGTATTGGGAAAAAGGATAACGCTATAAGGGCTTGTAGCATTATTTCTGAAAGTGCAGGAGCTGATGGGATGGTTGGCGGACAGACAGTGGATATTTTAAGTGAAAACACTAAGATACCTATAGATCAGCTCTATTACATGCACAGTAAAAAAACGGGAGCGCTCATAAAAGGATCTATAATATCTGCAGCAGTATATGCGGGAGCAAGTAAAGCTGAAATAGATAAATTAAGCTATTATGGAGAAAAGTTAGGATTGGCATTTCAAATAAAGGATGATATATTGGATTTAACAGGAGATACTGCTCTTTTAGGTAAAAATATAAAAAGTGATCTAAATAATAACAAAACTACATTTATAAGTACTTATGGAATAAATAAATGCAAAGAAATGTGCAATTCAATTACAAGTGAATGTATAGGAGTACTGAATGGGATGAGTGTAGATACTTCTTATCTAAAAGATTTAACATCATTTTTATTAAATAGAGAAAAGTGAAGTTTAAGCTGTGATAAAAATTTTAAAACTACTTTATTAAAGGGATAGATAAGGATGAGTAATTTATTAGATAATTATAAAGATATAAATGACGTAAAGAAGATGTCGTTAAATGATAAAAAAAAGCTAGCTAGAGAAATTAGAAAATTTTTAATAGACAAAGTATCTAAGACAGGAGGTCATTTGGCGTCTAACTTAGGGGTTGTGGAGCTCACTTTGAGTTTATTTAGTGTATTTGATCTAAATTATGATAAACTTATATGGGATGTGGGACATCAGGCTTATGTGCATAAAATCCTCACGGGAAGAAAGGATAAATTTGATACTTTAAGGCAATTTGGAGGATTAAGTGGATTTCCTAAAAGGTGCGAAAGTATATATGATTTTTTCGAAACAGGGCATAGTAGTACTTCAATATCTGCAGCACTTGGAATGGCTAGGGCTAGAGATTTAAAGCATGAGAAATATAATGTTGTTGCAGTTATAGGAGATGGAGCACTTACTGGAGGTATGGCACTAGAGGCCCTAAATGATGTAGGTTATAGAAAAACTAAGCTTATAATAATATTAAATGATAATCAAATGTCTATAGGAAAAAATGTAGGTGGAGTATCTAAATATTTAAATAAACTTAGAGTGGACCCTAAGTATAATAAATTTAAAGCGGATGTAGAAGCTAAATTAAAAAAGATACCTAATATAGGAAAAGGAATGGCAAAATATCTTGAAAAGGTAAAAAATGGAATAAAACAAATGGTAGTTCCTGGAATGTTTTTTGAAGATATGGGAATTAAATATTTAGGACCAATAGATGGTCATAATATAAAAGAACTTACAGACGTACTCGCTTCTGCAAAAGACATACAAGGTCCAGTTATTATACATATAATAACTAAGAAAGGAAAAGGATATGAATTTGCAGAAAAAAATCCAGGTAAATTCCATGGAATAGGGCCTTTTAATTGCGCCAATGGTGAACTGGATGCTGGATCTTCAAATACTTATTCCAAGGCCTTTGGAAATGAAATGGTAAAGCTAGCAGAAAAAGACGATAGAATAGTGGCTATAACTGCAGCCATGAGGGATGGAACAGGTCTTAAAAGTTTTTCTCAAAAGTTTCCTGAAAGGTTTTTTGATGTGGGAATAGCAGAACAGCATGCTGTAACCCTGGCAGCTGGAATGGCACAGGCAAATTTAAAACCTGTATTTGCAGTTTACTCTACTTTTCTTCAAAGAGCTTATGATCAACTTATTCATGATGTATGTATGCAAAAACTTCCAGTAGTTTTTGCTGTAGATAGGGCCGGCATTGTAGGAGAAGATGGTGAAACACATCAGGGAATATTTGATTTATCTTACTTAACGGAAATGCCACATATGACGCTTATGTCTCCTAAATGTATAGATGAACTTCCATATATGTTAAAATGGGCATTAGGCCAGAGTTTTCCTGTAGCTATAAGGTATCCAAGGGGAGGAGATAGTGTATGTCTCAATCCCGTAGAAAATTTTAAACTTGGAAAGTGGGACTGTATTTCAAATGAAGGCAGTGTAGCAATAATTGCTCAGGGTAAAATGGTACAAAATGCAGTGTTAGCAGGAAAAAAACTTAAAGAAAAGGGTATAGATGTAAGGATTATAAGTGCATGTTTTATTAAGCCGCTGGACAAGGAAATGTTAAACAGGTTAGTTGAAGAAAGTGTAACTATCGTTACTGTTGAAGACAATGTAATAAGAGGAGGATTAGGATCCTATATATTAGAATATGTAAATAAATTAAATAAAAAAGTAAAAATAATAAACTTAGGGTTTGATGATAAGTTTGTACAGCATGGAAAATCCGATATTTTGTATAAGCTGTATGGTTTGGATCCTAAAGGTATCGTAAATAGTGTACTTGAAGCAGCAGAGGTAAGTCATATATTTTAATAGTGAGGTAGTTTATTATGTCAGAACCAAAAGAAAGATTGGACGTACTTTTAGTAGAAAAAGGCATTTTTCAATCTAGAGAAAGGGCTAAAGCCAGTATTATGGCTGGAGAAGTATTTATTGATGGACAGAGAGTAGATAAATGTGGACAGAAGATAAAAAAAAGTTCCAATATAGAATTTAGAGGAGAAAAACTTCCTTTTGTAAGTAGGGGAGGATTGAAATTACAAAAAGCTGTAAAAGAATTTAATATTAACTTAAATGATAAAGTATGCATGGATATAGGTGCATCTACAGGTGGGTTTACAGATTGCATGCTTCAAAATGGAGCTAAAAAAGTATTTTCAATAGATGTGGGATATGGGCAATTTGCGTGGAAACTCAGGATAGATGATAGAGTGGTTTGTATGGAAAGGACAAATATAAGATATGTAACGCCTGAGGATATAGGTGAATATGCAGATTTTGCAAGTATAGATGTTTCCTTTATATCTCTAAAAAAAGTTGTACCTGTAGTTAGTAACTTACTGAAAGAAAATGGTAGTATAATGGCACTTATAAAGCCACAGTTTGAAGCTGGAAGAGAAAGGGTAGGAAAAAAGGGTGTAGTAAGGGAAAAATCTACTCACATAGATGTGATAAACGAAATTATAACTTTTTTGAGAGAAAATAATTTAAAAATAATTTCATTGAGTTATTCTCCTGTAAAGGGTCCGGAAGGAAATATAGAGTATTTAGTATATTTTACTAAGAAAAGTGATTTTAAGGAGTCGTTCATAGATGAAGATATAATAAACATAGTAAACTCATCTCATTGTGAACTAAATGGGGAGGAACTATGAAAAATATAGGAATTAACGTTAATACAACAAAAGATCCAGATAAAAAAATGTTAAATTTCATAAAAAAAACAATACATAGCATAGATAAAAGTGTAAAAGTAAAAGTATATGAAAATTGTGATGGATTAGATAAGGATGAAAGCGCTAAGTTAGATGTAATTATAGTATTAGGAGGGGATGGTACTATATTAAATACATCAAAACATATACTTGATTCAAATACACCTATACTGGGAGTAAACATAGGGCATTTAGGATTCTTAGCACAGGTGGAGGTAAACAGTATAGAGAACGCACTCAAAAAATTATTTAATGGAAATTATGTAATTGAAGAGAGGAATATGATTCAATGCATCTATGATGATGGAAATGGACCAAAGACATATGATGGATTAAATGATGTAGTATTATACAAGGGTATTAAGTCAAGGATACAGAGATATGATGTTTATATAAATGAGAACTTTTACAATACATTTAGTGGTGATGGTATTATTGTATCTACGTCTACAGGATCTACAGGATATAATCTTTCTGCAGGGGGACCTATAATATATCCATCTTTAGATATATTATGTCTTACTCCTATGTATTCGCAGTTTTTAACATCTAGAACCATTGTACTGGACAATAGATGTTGTATAACTATAGCAGTTAGAAAAAATTTTAAAAATATATTTTTATCAATAGATGGCCAGGAATGGATTGAAGTAAATGGACCAAATACTATAGAAGTAAGAAGATCTAAAAATAAAAGAAAGTTTATAAAATTTGATGATAATAATTATTTTGATACATTAAAAGATAAAATTAATTTTAAGGCAAAAGAAGGTGAAGTATATGAAGGTAACTAGACATGCTAAGATACTTGAAATTATAAATTCAAATGATATTGAAACTCAGGAAGAATTAGCGGATAGACTAAAAAAAAGCGGTATGAATGTAACACAAGCCACGGTTTCAAGGGATATAAAAGAATTAAAACTTATAAAAGTATTATCTGATAGTGGAAAATATAAATATGCAACTATTTCACATACGAAAAATTTCTTATCCAATAAACTTGTAAATATATTTTCTCAGACTGTAACAAGTGTGGAAAATATAGAAAATTTCATAATAGTAAAAACAATTTCAGGGTCTGCTTCTGCGGCAGCTGAAGCCATAGATTCTTTAAATTTTGTTGGAATAGCTGGAAGTATAGCTGGTGATAACACTATATTTGTAATGACTAGAGATGGAGAAAGTGCTCACATAATAACTCAAAAAATGAAAAAAATGATTTCTCAGTAGGAGGCTATTTTATGCTGCTTCAATTGAATATAAAAAATTTTGCACTTATAGAAAAGTTGACTATATCCTTTGAATCAGGTTTTAATGTATTTTCTGGTGAAACTGGAGCAGGTAAATCTATATTGATTGATGCAATAAACTATGTACTTGGAGGGAAATTTAATAAGAATTTGATAAGGACAGGAGAAAATAAGACTTTTGTAGAAGCAGTTTTTACTATAGAGAACCCAAAAACTTTTGAGATTTTAGAAGAAAAAGATATGAAATCAGAAGAAGATTTAGTAATAATAAGCAGAGAATCTTTTCAATCAGGAAGAACTGTAGCAAAGATAAATGGTAAATCTATTTTATTGTCTGATTTAAGAGATATAAGTAGTACACTGCTTGATATACATGGCCAACATGATAATCAAAATTTACTTTCAGAACAAAACCATATAGATTACTTGGACTATTATGGTGAAAATTTTATTTCTGAGACAATGAAAGAATATAAAAAAAATTATCAGCATTTAAATAATATAAAAGATAAAATATATGAACTTTCGGGCAAAAGTGAAGATAGAGAAAAGCTAATAGATTTTTTAAAGTATCAGATAAATGAAATAAATTCAGCAGATTTAAAAGAAACGGAAGAAAAAGAACTGGATAAAAAATTTAATGTTTTATCTAATGCTGAAAAAATAAACAATGTAATAAACAAATGCTATATAGCCCTTTATAGTGGGGAAGAGGGAAAAAACTCCATATATGATAATTTCGGAATAGTTTTAAAACAGTTGAATTCCATAAAGAATATTATGCCTAAAATAGGAGATATGTGCACTTCACTTGAAAATATATATTATGCCATGGAAGGTAATATAGATGAAATAAGAAGTATGAAAGATAGTGTTTATTGTGATAAAAACGAATTGGAATATATAAATAGCAGAATATATCAGATAAATGGTTTAAAAAAAAAATATGGTAATACTATAAAGGACATATTAGATTATAGAGATAAGATAAAAACTCAATATGAGGAAATGAAAAATGCCTCTGATGTAATAAAAAATTTAAATTCGGAAAAAATAAAGTTAGAAAATTTACTTAAAATTAAAAGTGAAAAACTTCATGAAATGCGATGTAAAACAGCTCATGTTTTAGAAAAAAATATAAAAAATGAGTTGAATTTCATAGGACTTGAACACAGTATCTTTAAAATAGAAGTTAATTTTGAAGATAAATTTACTTCAAAAGGAATGGATAAGGTAAAGTTTTGTATATCTACTAATCTAGGTGAACCTCTAAAACCTTTGGAAAATGTAGTTTCAGGAGGAGAGCTTTCAAGAATAATGTTAGCATTAAAAACTGTATTTGTAGATAAGGATCATATTCCATCTGTTATATTTGATGAAATAGATACAGGAATAAGTGGAAGAATAGCACAGAGTGTAGCGGAAAAAATGTATACTATATCTAAAAAACATCAGGTTTTTTGTGTTACACACCTACCTCAAATAGCATGTATGTCTGATACCCATTATTGGGTTTCAAAAAATATTAGCAACAATAAAACCTATACGAAAGTTAAAAAGATGAAAAAAACAGAAAAAGAATGTGAAATAGCTAGAATGATAGGAGGGGAAAAAGTTACAAAGCTTACTTTAGAACATGCGAAAGAACTTGTTAGAATGGCAGATTCTAAAAAGTGTAAAATTAAATAGTAGAAACTAAAGAAGTTATCTCCAAAAGTCAGGAGGTGACTTTTAACTTTTTGAATAAAATTTATATTTTTGAAGAATACATTAACTTTAAATGCATCTATATGATAGCATAATAAGATATTTAAAAGGGCAACTTAAATGTAGAAAACAGTGTAACACAGGAGGTAAAAGCATGGGTAAAAAAATTAAACACAGATTATGCTGGATGTCCATTCCTATCCTGTTTATGATGTTAGTTGCCTATTATGGATTGTATGATGATGGAAAAAGATCCAATTTAGTTCAAGTTTCTCACGCTAAATCAGCATTTAATACAGCTGCAGCCAGTAATGTTAATGTATACTTAGGCGGAGAACCTATTGGGGTAAAACTAAATACTAAAGGAGTATTGGTAGTAGCGCTTTCAGATATAGAAACTTCAAGGGGAAAAGTTACAAGTCCTGCTGCATTGGCAGGAATACAAGTAGGAGATAATATAATTAAGGTAAATGATGTTTATGTAAAAAATGCCGAACAAACTCAAACTGAAATAAATAAAGCAAAGGAAAAAAGCATAAAAATATTAGTAGAGAGAAATGGAAAAAGTATGGAAAAAACAGTAAAGCCTGTAAGTGCATTAGAAGGTAATAATTATAAGATAGGGCTTTGGATAAGAGATTCTACGGCAGGAATAGGTACTTTGACTTTTTATGATGAAAAAAGTGGTATGTTTGCAGCATTAGGGCATCCTATAACTGATATAGATACAGGAACAAAACTAAATATAAATTCAGGAGAAATAGTAAGTGCCTCTATTGTATCAATTAAGAAAGGTCTTGAGGGAAATCCTGGAGAATTAAAAGGTATATTTGTAAATGAAGATGTGAAATTAGGAGATATAACAAAGAATACAGAATGTGGAGTTTTTGGAAAGGTAAATACAAATTTTAAATGTAAGAGTTCTAAAAGCATAAAAATATGCCTAAAAAAAGATATTAAGGAAGGTCCTGCTAAGATTTTTACAACTATATCTGGGGAAAAGCCAGAATATTATGATATACAAATAGAAAAACTATTATCACAAAATTCACCTGGACCTAAGAGCATGGTTATAAAAGTAACGGATCCTAGACTTTTAGCCAAAACTGGTGGAATAGTTCAGGGAATGAGCGGAAGTCCTATAATACAAAATAACAAATTAGTTGGGGCTGTCACTCATGTGCTTATAAATAAGCCTCAGGTAGGATATGGAATTTATATAGACTGGATGCTCAAAGATGCAAATATAATGTCAAAATAAAGAGTACAAAATGTTTTAAATAATTATAAAAAATATGGTAAAATAAGAATAGTATAGTATATGATACTAAAGATAGCATTTAATATGCTATCTTTTAATTTTTTTCGTAATAAAATTTTCATGTAATTTATATAAAAAGAAGGAATTAAAATTCCTTTGTCGAATTTATTATTTGTTAAGATATGGCAATTAGCTAAAAAGAGGGGGAGTAAATAGTATGGAGGAATCAAAAATAAGTGTAATTATCGCAGATGATAATGCTGAATTTTGCAGTATTCTCAACGATTATCTTTTAAATCAGAGGGATATATTAGTTACAGGAGTTGCAAAGGATGGGATAGAGGCTCTTAAATTAATCGAAGAGAAAAAGCCAGACTTAGTAGTACTGGATATAATAATGCCTCACCTTGACGGACTTGGTGTTTTAGAGCGATTAAATAATATGAATATGAGTCCAATGCCAAGAGTAATAGTTTTGTCTGCAGTAGGACAGGATAAAATAACTCAAAGGGCTATAACATTAGGTGCAGATTATTATGTAGTAAAGCCTTTTAATATGGAAGTGTTTACGAAAAGAATAAGGCAGATGTTTAATAATGTTATAAGTAGTGGAGATGAAGTAAAGAAAACAGTATCCATTATGGATAATGAAGAAATAAAGTTTTCAAGAGATGATCCTACTAATTTGGAACAGGAAATAACTAATATAATACACGAAATAGGTGTTCCAGCACATATAAAAGGATATATGTACTTGAGAGAGGCAATAACCATGGTAGTAAACGATATGGAACTATTATCGGCAGTTACAAAAGAGCTATATCCATCTATAGCTAAAAAATATAATACCACTGCCAGCAGGGTAGAAAGGGCTATAAGGCATGCTATAGAAGTAGCTTGGTCTAGAGGCCAGGTGGAAACTATAAATAAAATTTTTGGTTATACTATACATAATGATAAGGGTAAGCCCACAAATTCAGAGTTTATAGCCATGGTTGCTGATAAATTAAGATTAAAAAATAAGGTAAGCTAAAAAGTTAAAATATCTTCCATTCATTTTAATTTAAAGAATGGAAGTTTTTTAAAAGGAGCATATAACCCATGAAAATAGAATTAGAATTAGAAGATATAAAGAATATACAAAATTTAATTAAAAGTAGAATAAATGAACTTAGAGAAAAAATGTCAAACGATTCAGATAGGGAAGAGGAGCTAAGACAAATTATAAGATATTATAAAACATTAGCAAAAAATATAGAAAAACAACTTTAACTTCATTTAATTGACAATGAGATTGGTAAAGTATAAAATTAATTAAAATAATTAATTTTATGAAATTTTAAGTAGTAATTTTACAAAATAGATAAAGAGGTGCATAAATATGGATTTTACTGAAAAAACTATAAAGCAAGAAAACATATACAAAGGAAAAATTATTGATGTTAATGTCCATACTGTAAAACTTCCTAATGGTAGAGAATCTAAAAGGGAAATAGTAAATCACTGTGGTGGAGTAGCAATACTGGCATATAAAGACAGTAATACGTTGTTTATGGTGGAACAGTTTAGAAAACCTATAGAACATGTGCTTCTTGAAATACCAGCAGGTAAAATTGAGCAAAATGAAGATATGGAAAGCTGCGGAAGAAGAGAACTGGAAGAGGAGATAGGATATAAGGCTAAAAAATTTGAATATCTGGGTAAGGTAGTTACGAGCCCTGGTTTTTGTGATGAATATATATATATTTTCAAAGCTGAAGATTTATATAAGGGAAGAAATGATATTTGCGATGAAGATGAATTCATAAATGTGCGGGAAGTTAAATTGAATAAAATTAAGGAAATGATAAAAAAGGGAGAAATAATAGATGCAAAGACCATTTGTGCGTTTATGATGGTATAACATAGTCATATAACTCTTTTGTAAATCATAAATTATAAAAAGATGATGAACAAAAGGGGGATAAAGTTATGTTGGAAAATAAACTATCAAGTTTAATAAATGGGCACATTAAAAATAATTTTTGGTTATATGTTATAAGTATATTATGTGTATTTACAGGGGTAGTACTAGGTATATATAGCGTTAGATACATGGGTGGATTTGAGAAAAGTGATCTTTTGAGCTACCTTAAAAATTTTACGACTACAATAGGATCAGGAAGTGTAAATTACAAATCTATTTTTTTAGAAACGTTAAAAAATAATATTCCAATAATTTTAGCTGTTTGGTTTTTGGGTCTTACAATGATAGGAATACCAGTAATACTTATAATAGATATAATAAAGGGATTTACCATTGGATTTGCTATGAGTTTTATAATAAGTGGAATGGGAATAAAGGGCATGTGGATTTCACTTTTAGGTATACTTCCACAAAATATAATATATATACCATGTATAATATTTTCATCAGTGCTTGCTATGGAATTTTCACTTATGATATTTAAAGATAGATCTGGACTTAAATGGAAATCCAATGTTTTGGTTAGGTTTACATCCTACTCTGTTTGTTTTTTACTGGTAACTACTGTCATGTTTATAGGCTTTTTTATGGAAGCATATTTAACCCCAAATATGATTAAACTTATTGCAGCAAGTTTTGGGATGATGATAGTATGATTTTGAATGAAAAAAAAGCAGCATTTATTATAGTAACGTTGAAATGTTTTTTTATACTTGTATTTTTTGGCGTATTTTTACCTAGATGTATAGACTTTGTTATATATAACTTTGTTGTTAAACCTCATTCTTACGACAATAGTATATTTGTCTATAGTATATTTGGTAAAAATATCAAAGTAATATATAATTACACTATTATTTTTAACGAATTTCTTAAATTTTAAAATTGTAACTCTCGAAGAGTAGGTGGTAATTTTGGATGGACTTTTATTAGGTTATGAAGAAACCTTAGAGAAGAAACACATGAGTAAAAATACAATGGATGCCTATGTAAGGGACATAACCAGATTTTATAATTTTATAAAAGATAGGGAAGAGAATCTAGAAAATGTAGAAGTTGTATCTATAATGGCATATGTACAATATCTTCAAAAAGAAGGGAGAGCTATCTCATCTATAGTAAGAAATATAGTATCCTTGAGAAACTTTTATAAGTATTTGATGCTGAAAGGTGTTTTAAATGAAAATCCCGTTTTGTATTATCAAATTCCAAAGGTTGAACATAAAGTTCCTAAGATATTAACTATAGAAGAAGTAGACAAGCTTTTAGAAGCACCAAATTTAGATACTAATAAAGGAATAAGAGATAAGGCTATGCTAGAGGTTATGTATGCTGCAGGAATGAAGGTAATGGAGCTTTTAAGCTTAACTATATATGATATAGATTTAAAGCTTTCTTATGTAAGGTGTAGAAGCTTAAAAGAAGAGGAACGAATAGTGCCTATAGGTTCTGTGGCTGTAAAGTATTTGAAAAATTATTTGAATATAAGGCATAAATTAAATATATATAATTTAGATGTTTTGTTTCTCAATTTAAGGGGAGTGCAAATGAGCCGTCAGGGGTTTTGGAAAATAGTAAAATATTATGCAAAAGAGGCAAATATAGATAAAAACATAAATGCTTTTACGTTGAGGCATTCTTTTGCAGTGCATTTACTTCAAAATGGAGCGGATATTAAATCTGTACAGGAACTTTTGGGACATAAGGAGTTATCTGCTACTCAGATATACTCTTCAGTAATAAAAAGAAATAAAATTGCACAAGTATATAAAAAGTCTCATCCCAGGGCATAGAAAATATTTAAAAGTTAATGAAAAAAATAAAGGATTTGATGTTAAAGTCAATTTTAACATCAAATCCTTTATTTTTATGTGATAATTTTCTTGACTTAAGGAAAGAATACATCTCAAAGGAGGAGAGAAATAAAATGAGGAAAAAGCAAGGAGCTTTTAAAATAGTAAGCAATATATTAATTTTATTTTTTATTACAGTGTTGTGGTTACCAGTTGTTAATGCAGAACCTTTAAGTGAATCAAATAAAAAAGAGATGAATAGTACAGAATCAGGTTTAAATATAAATGCTAGGTCGGCATTGCTTATGGAACCTGCAAGTGGAAAAGTAATTTTTGAGAAGAGTTCTCATGAAAAATTAGAACCTGCTTCAGTTACGAAAATAATGACTATGCTTTTAACTATGGAAGCAGTGGACTCAGGAAGAATATCATTGTCAGATAAGGTAACCGTAAGTGAAAATGCAAAAAAGATGGGCGGAAGTTCGATGTTATTAGATACTGGAGAAGTTAGAAGTGTGGAAGATTTAATAAAGGGAATAGGAATAGCTTCAGGAAACGATGCAGCAGTTGCTATGGCAGAATATTTAGGAGGAAGTGAAGATCAATTTGTACAGCTTATGAATAAAAGAGCAGCAGAACTTGGAATGAAAGATACAAGTTTTAAAAATTGCACAGGACTTAGTGAAGATGGACATTTAACTACAGCCTATGATATAGCATTAATGTCTAGAGAGTTACTTAAGCATACAAGGATACTGAAATATACAGGAACATATATGGAGACAATATCAGAAGGCAGAAAAAGTCCTATAGAGTTAGTAAACCATAATAAATTAGTAAGATTTTTTAAAGGGTGTGATGGATTAAAAACTGGGTTTACCAGTTCTGCTAAGTACTGTATATCTGCAACTGCAACTAGAGATGGTGCAAGAATGTTGGCTGTAATAATGGGCTCTCCTACATATAAGGTGAGGAATAAAGATGCATCTATGATGATGAATTATGGATTTTCCAAGTACTTTGGAAAGAATATTTTAAAAAAGGGAGCTGATGTAGAAAAGATTCCTCTAAATAAAGCAGGAGATAGATTTTTTATTGCTAAAGCTTCAGAAGATTTAAAGGTGGTAGTTGAAAAGGGAAAAGAAAGTAAAATTACTTATAAGTGTGTAATAGATAAAAATAAAAAGCAATACAAAAAAGGCGAAAAAGTTGGGTATTGTGATGTATATGTAAATGGAGAGGCTTTAGGAAAAGTTAACTTATATAGCGACAGGGATGTAAAAAAGTTAGGCATATTTGGGAACTTTAAAGATAGTTTAAAAAATATTTTACAGAAAGGGCAATAGTTTATATATTTTTAATATATAATGTATAATGAAAACAGGAAATTCGATTGGGTTATTGGATTTTTAAAACTCGTTGAATTTCCTGTTGATTTGTTTAAGGCATTTGAAGGAAAATAACAAGCCAAAGATGCCTAAAGCGCAGGAAAGGAAAGAAAGACATGAATATTTTAAAGGCGTTTACTATAGAGCAAATACAAATTATAAATTTAATAAAAGCTATATGTAAAAGTAATGGTATAAAGGCTTATATAGTAGGAGGGGCCGTTAGAGATGCGTTCCTTGGAAATAAAGTAAAAGATATTGATATATGTATAGACAAAAATCCTAATTTTATTATAGGCAAATTGAATGGAATTAAATGCTTTCAGTATTATGATAAATTCCAAACAGCTTCTTTGTTATTTCAAAATGAGGTAAATATAGACTTAATAAGGTGTAGAAAAGAATACTATGCTAGAGATGGTGAACTTCCTATAATTGATCCGTCTAACATATACAATGATTTGAGAAGAAGAGATTTTACGGCTAATGCATTGGCTTATGATATAGTAACAGGAAGTTTAATAGATATTTATGGTGGATTGGAAGATATAAAAAATAAAAGCCTACAAAAGATACATTTAAATAGTTATAGAGAAGATCCTACTAGAATATTCAGAGCAGTAAAGTATGCAGTAAGGTATGGCTTTGATTTAAAAGATAAGGATGAAATAATTAATTGTGTGAATGAAGGCGTGTTTAATTTGATAAGCAATGATAGAATAGTAAAAGAAATATACCACTTATGTGAGGAAAAAATGTGGATAAAAAATATTTTAATGTGTGGTAATTTGAAGATTTTTAATGTTAACAGAGAAAAATTAGAAATAGGAAACGAAAACTACAATAATACAGATAAAAGAATTTTAAGATTATTTTATGCGCTTGAAGACAAAAAGTGCGCTCATATATTAGGTGAAAATTCAGTCTTGGATAGCAAGCTAAAAGTTTCGATAAAAAATTTTACAGAAAATTATCAAAAAATAGCCAGCCTAATTCTAAATGCTATGGATAATTATGAATTGTATAAAATATTAAAGGGCATAAATGATTATGGGCTTATACTTTTAAAATGGAATGACAAACTTAAGTATAAGATTTATAATTATGTTCATAATATGTATCATTATAAATCGTCTTTAAATGGAAAATTCATAAGTTCTATTGGAATACAAAATGGAAAAGCTATAGGAGAAGTTTTAAATTACATGACAAAGATTGAATTAAATTCTATGATAAAGTATGGAAAAAAATATTTAGTAAAAAATTTAGGAGAGATTATTTAGATGTCTTTAAATATAAAAATAGAAAATTTTGAGGGTCCTTTTGATCTGCTTCTTCACCTTATAAAAAAAAATAAAATGAACATATATGATATAAAAATATATGAGATTACGGAACAATATCTTCAGTACGTAAATAATATGAGAGACATGGACTTAGATGTGGCCTCTGAGTTTATAGTTATAGCAGCATCACTTATAGAAATAAAATCAAAAATGCTTTTACCTAAAACTCAGTTAAATGAAGATGATAATGAGGATGAAAAAGATCCTAGAAAAGAATTAGTAGACAAGCTTCTTCAATATAAAAAATTTAAAGCAGTAGCTGCATTTTTGAAAAAGAGAGAAATAGGCTTAGAAAAAATGTTTGGAAAAAAACCAGAGATAATTGAACAAGTGAATATGGGTACAAGTCCTGAACAATTTTTAAAGGGAATTACTATGTTAGATTTGTATCGGGTTTACAGTCATCTTATGGATAGCTATGTAAATAAACTTAACAACGGAAATGTCATGGGCAGGGAAATATCCTTAGATAAGTTTAAATTACAGGATAAGATGTTATATATACGAGAAATTATTCAAACTAAGCCTCAAATTAGGTTTTCTGTTGTTTTAAAAAAATGTTCTTTTAAAATAGAGAAGGTCGTAACTTTTATTGCACTTTTAGAACTTATAAAACTTAAAATAGTATCCGTAATGCAGTATGAAAATTTTGATGAAATCTATGTGGAAAGGATAATTGAAAATGAGAAATAATAATGAGAAAAGTACTAACAGCGAAATTGCTCAAGAAAAGGATTTAACAAAAGATGAATATTTTTCCATAATAGAATCATTATTGTTTGTATCTGGCGAACCTCTTACTCTTAAGCAAATTGCTTCAATAATAAAACTCAGTAGTAAACGTACAAAGGATTTACTTAAGGATATGACAGTTAAGTACAGACAGAAATCTAGAGGAATAAAAATTTTAAACAATGAGGATAAGTACAGTTTAGTTACTAAAACGGAAAATAGTTATTACGTTGAAGAATTACTTGGGAATAACTCAAGACAATCCCTATCTCAAGCATCATTGGAAACCTTAGCTATTATTGCTTATAAACAGCCTATAACTAGAATAGATATAGATGAAATAAGGGGAGTAAAAAGTGATAGGGCAATATCAACTTTGGTTGAAAGAAAACTGATAAAAGAAAATGGAAGATTGAGTGTGCCTGGGAGACCCATATTATATGGTACTACGGAAGAGTTCTTAAAATATTTTGGGCTTGAAAATATAAATGAAATTCCGAGTATTGAGGAATTTCATCTTGATTAATTTAGGTATATTCAAAAAATTATAGTGTATTATGTAAGTGAAGAAGAGGAATGACTATTCTTCTTCTTCCTTTTTTTCTTCTTCTTTCTTTTTATCAGAGTTATGTTTGGATTTTGGAGACTTAGAATTCATCATTCCTCTTATTACATCCATTACCTGTGGAATTGAATCTACTATCTTATCATAGGTGTTATTTTGATCTAAAGATAAAAGTCTTATAGAGTCACCTTTTGTGACTAAAAAAGCCACAGGTTTTACCGTAACTCCAGCTCCTGACCCACCACCAAAAGGATATTCTGGATTAGGTGATTCTTCATGGCTTACGTCGAATTCGCTTCCTCCAGATGCAAATCCAAAGGATACCCTTGAAATTGGTATTATAAGAGAACCGTCTTTTGATTCTACAGCATCGCCTACTATGGTATTTACATCTATCATATCTTTTAAATTTTCCATAGTGCTTTTTAATAAATTTTCTATAGGATGGTTATCCATAAAAATTCCTCCTTTACTATTCATTCTTAACTTAAAAATATGCATAGATTATAGTTTTTTTACACTTTTAGCTGTGCTTAAATAGTTTTATATACATATAAATAATTTTAGCTAAACTAATGTAAATTATACTTGATATTTCTAAATTAAAATAAAAACTGTTAAAAACAGGTTTTACGTGTAATTCTTTTTTCTTCACTACAAAAATATTTTTGATTAGAGCAAATATAAAAGTGCTTAATGTTGGTATAAGCCCATAGGTTATGGCAGTATAGGCTGCATCATCTAACCCATAAATGAGTTTTACCTTAATTTTTATATGGGGTTTAAATTTTAATTTTTTAAGGGATTTCAAATTTACTTTGAAATTATTTATGAGGAATGAGGACTTTTTCTTTCTTTCAAGAGGGGGTTTATTATCTTTTAAATTAAATTTGTTTATAACATTTAAATTATAAATTTTTAGTGAGAAGGCTTTATTGATATAGTTTATTTTTATTTTAAGAGGTATAGGAATAAATACCAAAACAAATAATATTAAGATAAATAAAATAAGTAATTTAATCAATATTTAAATCCCCCCATTTAAAAGGTTTTATTATTAATAATTATTACCTTAATAGTGAATTATATACTAATTTAGAATGAGTTTTACTAGTAATATATTTGTTTTAGGGAAAAGTATTTAGTATAGCTAAGAGTTAAGAAGCGAGAGCTGAGAGTTATGGATGATTTTCTTAAGTTCTAAATTTAAGATTTTTGTACTGTAGAGAAAAAAATCCTCATTCACTATCTACTCTCCATTATCCACTTTTCACTTAATAATCTATTGAGAGGAAGGAGATAAACTATATAAATTATGAAATTTAAAAAGAGTTTATCATATATAGTAATAACATTTATACTTTTTAATATTTGCAGCTATACTGTGTTTGCAGATGATAAAAATTCATCTTTTCGAGAACCTAATATAAATGCACGCTGTGCTATAGCTATGGATAGTAAATCAAAAGTAATTATGTATCAAAAAAATGCTTCTGAATTAGTACCGATGGCAAGTACGACTAAAATAATGACAGTACTAGTTGCAATAAAATATGGAAAATTAGATGAAAAAGTACAAATATCATCTAGATCAGCAGGGATAAGGGGGTCTGTGGTAGGCTATAAAAAAGGAGAAAGCATAACTTTAAAGGAACTTTTATATGGACTTATGTTGAGGTCAGGAAATGATGCAGCTATAGCTATTTCAGAAGGTGTAAGTGGAAGTGTAGAAGAATTTGTGAAACTTATGAATGAATATGCTAGTGAAATAGGTGTAATAAACACTCATTTTAAGACACCTCATGGACTCGACAAAGAAGAACATTACACCACGGCGTATGACCTTGCAGTACTTACATCTATAGCTAAAAACAACACACTATTTAATGAAATCGTTAGTTCGAAAGATGTGGATGGACCACAAAATGGATTTACAAGAAGCTATCACAATATCAATAAAATTCTTTGGAAAATTCCAGATGCAAATGGTGTTAAGACAGGTTATACGGGTAAGGCAGGAAAATGTTTAGTTACATCTACAAAAGTTCAAGGAAATGATGTTATAATAGTAGTTTTAAATTGCCCTAGAAGATGGGAAGAAACAGAAAAAATATATAAATATGTTGATAAAAATTTTAAGTTTAACAAGTTATTTTCTAAAGGAGATAAAGCTCTTGAGTTAAGAGTAAACAAAAAGGATTTAAAGTTAGAATGTGAAGATGATGTTATAGTGCCTATAAAAAATGGATTCAAGTGCAGTGTTAAAATTATAAAACCTCAAAGAATAAAATATTCGGTTAACAAGGGTGATAGAATAGGAATGCTTTGTATATATGAAGGGGATAAAAAGATATATAGTACGTCCCTTAGAGCTTCCAATAGCATAAAAGTGAAAAAATTCATCAAATGGATATTTTAATTAGAAATTCTATAGAGTTTCTAAGTAGAAAGTTTACTTATACTAACAAAAATCATCACACTAAAAACTTTTTATAAGTCTAAAAAAGTTCAGTATTTAGAAAATCTAAAGAAGCTTATATAAACAGAGTTCTTGGTATCGGGTGGAGTTTTGCTCCGTCTGATGCTTAGAAATCGTTATCTAGGGACGTATCTGCTGTTTATTCCCACTTGGATAAGTGGGAATATTAGAGCAGATAGTCATCGGATAAACTCGTACCTGAAACATATATAATCTTCTAAGATTTTCTAAAATGCTTCACTAAGACTTATAAAAAAAGTTTTTAAGTGTGATTTCAATTTTGTTAGTATATTTTATATATAAGTTAAAATTTCAATTAAAATCACTATAGATAGTTACCTTACAATTTATATAGTTTTTCTAACTTAAAAATCAAGTTATATGCAAGCATATTTTTACAATAATGAAGCTCTTTAAAAATTTTTTGCTTAGCCTTATCAAAATATTTAACGAGCTGAAGGTTGTAAAAATATCCGAAGCATAAGTTAATTTTTCGTTTGAAAACCTCATTGAAGTATATGTTAATGGCAGAAAAAAAGTTCTTCTTTTTTGGAGTCTTCTAGTAAAGTGAATCTTTTTATAGGATAAGTACTATTCCCTTTTATATTTTTTAAAGTATTTTCTAGAAACTTATCACTAAACTTAACTTGTGAATCTTTTTTAATTTCATTATATATAGTATATTCTATATGAGGAGGGGTAGCATCTACTATATAAACCGGAAAAAGATTTTCTATAGGCTTGTTTACAAGTGCATATTGATATAGTGAAGCATCGACAATAACACCTCGGTATACATTAAAACAATGGGCAAAACTCCTACTATAGTTTTTATTTATGTAAATACGCAATATGCCTTGCATAGCAGGAACATCCATATCTTCATGCTTACAAATTTGGTATATAAGGGAGGCTATTAAGGGACCGTTATTTGAAATAGTATATTTATTAATGCAATATTTGCATACATTTTTTAAAAAAGTTTTTTCAGAAATGTTCATATCTATTATCATCTCCTAATTTTGAAATCTAATATATCTATTAAATCATATTTTCATATGTAAATAAATAAGTTTTTATGCAATTTTGAAAAAGGTATTTGCATAAAACGGCTTGAAATCAATAGTTAACGCAATAGTTATTCTTTTAGCATACATTAAGTCAACAAAATTAGCATGTAATAATTATGAATAATTATTACATATATTCAATATTATATTAAAAAAAATACTTTGTTTTAAGTATAAAGTAAAAAAATAGGCATAAATGTAACAAAAACTGTTAATTTTTTGTGTCAATAATTTTTGTTATATTATTTTAATTAAATTTTTCACATGTATAATTAAAAGTAAGATAGATATTCTAATGTACTTACTTAGGTAGAAAAACATGTATACAAAATTAAAAAACTATTATAACACATAGTATCAATATTGAAGGTAATACTGTTCAATATCGATACAGATAAAAAAAATATATAATACAGAAGAAAAAATTATAAATTTGTGGTATAATATAAAGTATAGTAATTTAAGTTTAAACCTCGTGAAAACGCTAACAAATAATAGGAGGTGTATTATATGAAAAGAGAATCGGAGGGTATTGTAATTGAAACAAGTGAAAGTATTGCAAAAGTAAGAGCTAGTAGACACGGAGATTGTAAAAGTTGTGGTGCTTGTCCTGGTGATAATGCTATAGTTGTAGATGCAAAAAATCCGGTTGGAGCAAAACCTGGTCAACATGTTGTTTTTGAAATAAAGGATGCAAATATGTTATGGGCAGCCTTTATTGTATATATACTACCGCTTATTGGAATCCTTATAGGTGCATTAATAGGAACATGGATAGGTGGAAAATTAGGTCATTCTTTAAGAGAGTTTCAAATAGGTGGGGGAGTATTATTTTTCATTTTATCATTGATATATATAAAAATATTTGATAGATCTACAAGCAAAAATGAGAGTAAAAAGCCAGTAATCACAAAGATATTGTATTGAGTAATTTGTGTACAAACTTTAATTAATGGAGAGACTTTTAAAACTAACTTACATTTAATAGATAAATTGTCATTATATATTATTTGCTATAGTATATAATTTTATAACAAATTATGGAAAACTCCGTAATTTGTTATAAAAATTATGTTTATATTTATTTTGCAGTTTCGTTTATATACATGCTGTAAAAATTATTGAAAGAGGTGTTTAAGAGTGTTAAAAAGTTTTCGAGGTGGAGTACACCCGGATGATAGCAAAAAGTACACAGCTAATAAACCTATAGAAATAGCACCTATACCAGATAAGGTGTTTATTCCCGTTAGACAGCATATAGGTGCTCCTACATCTCCTGTAGTACAAAAAGGAGATGAGGTAAAAAAGGGACAACTTATTGCGAAAAGTGATGCTTTTGTTTCAGCCAATATATATGCATCTACTTCTGGAAAGGTTGTAGATATAGGAGATTACCCACATCCTGGTTTTGGAAAATGTCAAGCTATAGTTATTGAAAAGGATGGAAAAGATGAGTGGGTAGAAGGAATACCAACTTCACGTAATTGGAAAGAGCTAAGTGTAAAAGAAATGCTTGGAATAATAAGAGAGGCAGGCATTGTAGGAATGGGAGGCGCAACTTTTCCTGTTCATGTTAAGCTTGCACCACCACCAGATAAAAAAGTAGATGTTTTTATTTTGAATGGTGCTGAGTGTGAACCTTATTTAACTGCAGATTATAGGTCAATGTTGGAAAATTCAGACAAGGTAGTTGCTGGAGTTCAAATAATTATGAAAATCCTCAATGTGGAAAAGGCATTTGTAGGTATTGAAGATAATAAACCAAAAGCTATAGAAGCTATGAAAAAGGCTTTTGAAGGTACAAAAGTGCAAGTAGTAGGCCTTCCTACAAAGTATCCTCAGGGTGCTGAAAAAATGCTTATAAATGTTTTGACAGGTAGAGAAGTTCCATCAGGTGGATTGCCTGCAGATGTAGGTGCGGTTGTTCAAAATGTAGGCACATGCATAGCAATAAGTGATGCAGTGGAGAGAGGAATTCCACTTATACAGAGGGTTACAACTATAAGTGGAGGTGCTATTAAAGAGCCTAAGAATATATTAGTTAGAATTGGAACTACATTTAAAGATGCTATTGATTTTTGTGGAGGATTTAAGGAGGAACCAGTTAAAATAATTTCAGGTGGACCTATGATGGGATTTGCCCAATCAAATTTGGATATTCCAATAATGAAGGGTTCATCAGGAATACTTGGTTTAACTAAAAATGATGTAAATGATGGAAAAGAATCTTCTTGCATTAGATGTGGCAGATGTCTAAAAGCTTGTCCTATGCACTTAAATCCAAGTATGTTAAGTATCCTTGGACAAAAAGATTTATATCAAGAGGCTAAGGAAGAGTATAATCTTTTGGACTGTGTAGAATGCGGTAGCTGTGTGTATACATGTCCTGCTAAACGAAAAATTGTACAGTATATTAGATATTTAAAATCAGAAAATAGAGCTGCAGGTGAAAGAGAAAAAGCTAAAGCAGCTAAGGCTAAAGAAAAGAAAGAAAAAGAAGAGGTCTTAAAATAATAAAGGAGTGATAATAAAATGGCGGAAGCACAGATAAAGAAAAATATTTTTACTATTTCGTCATCACCTCATGTTCGTTGTGATGAATCTGTTTCTAAGATAATGTGGAGTGTCTGTTTAGCACTAACTCCAGCTGCGGTTTTTGGTGTATTTAATTTTGGCATTCATGCTTTAGAAGTAATTATAACAGGAATTATAGCTGCTGTAGTTACGGAGTACTTTGTAGAAAAAGTTAGAAATAAACCTATAACTATTACAGATGGAAGTGCTTTTTTAACAGGACTTTTGCTTTCTATGTGTTTACCTCCTGATATTCCACCTTATATGGTAGCTATAGGATCTTTTATAGCAATAGCAATAGCTAAACATTCTATGGGAGGACTTGGTCAGAACATATTTAATCCAGCTCATATTGGAAGGGCTGCGCTAATGGTTTCCTGGCCTGTAGCAATGACAACATGGTCAAAATTAAGTGCCAGTGGTGTAGATGCTGTAACAACAGCAACTCCTCTTGGAATTTTAAAACTTCAAGGTTATTCAAAATTACTTGAAACCTTTGGAGGACAGGGTGCACTTTACAAGGCAATGTTCTTAGGTACTAGAAATGGAAGTATAGGAGAAACTTCTACAATATTACTTGTTTTAGGTGGACTTTATCTTATATATAAAAAATATATTAACTGGCAGATTCCAGTAGTAATGATTGGTACTGTAGGAATACTTACTTGGGCTTTTGGAGGAACTACGGGAATTTTTACAGGAGATCCTGTATTTCATATGATGGCAGGTGGACTTGTAATAGGTGCTTTCTTCATGGCTACTGATATGGTAACAATTCCTATGACTATTAAAGGACAGATTATTTTTGCATTAGGTGCAGGTGCATTAACATCGCTTATAAGATTAAAAGGTGGTTATCCAGAAGGCGTATGTTATTCAATATTACTTATGAATGCAGTTACTCCTCTAATAGATAAGTTTACACAGCCAGTTAAATTTGGGACAAGGAGGTAAGCTTTAATGGCTAAAGATAAAGATCAAAATAGTATTTTTGCAATTACTAAGAACTTAACCATTACATGTTTTATATCTGGAATTATAATAGCTGCAGTTTATTATATAACATCACCAGTAGCAGCGCAAAAACAGGTTCAAATACAAAATGATACCATGAGAGTTTTAGTCAATGATGCTGACAAGTTTAATAAAGTGAATGGTAAAAAAGATTGGTACGCAGCTCAAAAAGGGAATAAGACCATTGCATATGTTGTACCTGCAGAGAGTAAAGGTTACGGTGGGGCTATAGAGCTATTGGTAGCTGTTACTCCAGATGGAAAAGTAATAGATTTCAGTATTGTATCTCATAATGAAACTCCGGGACTTGGAGCAAATGCTTCAAAGGATTCTTTTAGGGGACAGTTTAAGGATAAAAAGGCAGATGCCTTAACGGTTGTAAAAGATAAGTCTAACACTAAGAACATTCAAGCCATGACAGGAGCTACAATTACGTCAAAAGCTGTAACTAAAGGAGTTAAAGAAGCTGTTGAGCAAGTTACTACGTTTACGGGAGGTAAGTAATTATGAAGAATTTGTGGAATATATTTAAAAAAGGATTGATTGCAGAAAACCCCATATTCGTGCTTGCGCTTAGTTTGTGTCCAGCACTGGCAACTACAAGTACAGCTGTAAATGGATTTACAATGGGGATTTGTGTGCTATTTGTTATAACTTGTAATAATACTGTGGTTTCTATAATTAAGAATGTTGTAAATCCTAAGGTACGTGTCCCTGTATATATTACTTGTATAGCAACTATTGTTACAGTAGTGGAACTTGTTATGCAGGCTTATGCGCCTCTATTATATAAACAATTGGGAATTTATTTAGCATTGGTAGTTGTATTTGCTATAATACTTGCCCGTGCAGAGACGTTTGCATCTAAAAATCCTGTAGTTCCTTCTTTCTTTGATGGACTTGGAATGGGATGCGGATTTACTTTAGCACTTACTATAATAGGAATGATACGTGAATTATTTGGATCTGGAGCTATATTCGGTGTTAATGTATTTGGGGCTTCATATAATCCAGCTTTGATTATGATACTTCCACCTGGAGGATTCATACTCATAGGATATTTAGTTGCTATAGTAAAAGTTTATAATCAACATATGGAGAAAATTAAAATGCAAAAATTAGAAAAAGCAAATGGAGGTGAAGCATAATGGCATCTTACCTTACTCTTTTTATAAGTGCAGTAGTTGTAAATAACTATGTGCTGACAAGGTTTTTAGGACTGTGTATATTCTTTGGAGTTTCTAAAAATTTAAATGCATCTGTAGGTATGGGTATGGCTGTTACTTCTGTTATTACGATGAGTTCAATATTGGCCTGGGTAGTATATCATTTTGTACTTATACCATTTAATTTAACTTTCTTGAAAACGGTAGTTTTTGTACTTCTTATTGCCAGTTTTGTGCAGCTTTTGGAGACTATTATTAAAAAGCAGGCACCAGCCCTATATAATATGTGGGGAATATACCTTCTTTTAATAGCTACAAACTGTATCGTACTTGCTGTACCTATACTAAATGCTGATTCTAACTTTAATTTTTTACAGAGTGTTGTTAATGCGATAGGATCTGGGCTGGGCTTTGCTATGGCTATAATTTTGATGGCAAGCCTTAGAGAAAAATTGAGATTAGCAGATGTACCTAAACCGTTAGAAGGTCTTGGAGTAGCTTTTATTTTAGCAGGAATGTTAGCTCTGGCTTTCCTTGGTTTTTCAGGTATGATTTCTATATAGAAAGGAGCTAATAAAATGAATACCGTGATTATGATTTTAGTTGTAATGACTATTATAGGTCTTATATTTGGACTTGTTTTAGCCTATGTAAATAAAAGATTTGCAATGGAAGTGAATCCACTTGTAGACTTAGTAGAAGATGTACTTCCAAAAGGCCAATGTGGAGGGTGTGGATTTGCAGGATGTAAAGCTTATGCAGAAGCTGTTGTTTTAGACGAGAGTGTACCTCCAAATCTTTGTGTACCTGGAAAAGCAGCAGTTGCAGAACAGGTAGCAAAGTTAACAGGTAAATCTGCTCCACCTATTGAACCTAGAGTTGCACATGTAAGATGCGGTGGAGACTGTACAAAGGCAGTTAAAAATTTTGAATATGAAGGTATACATGATTGTGTAGCTGCAAATTTACTTGAAGGTGGACCTAAAGCTTGCAAATATGGATGCCTGGGATTTGGAACATGTGTAAAGAGCTGTCCTTTTGGAGCTATGGCAATGGGCTCAAATGGACTTCCAATAATTGATACAGATATATGTACAGGTTGTGGTACCTGTGTAAGTGCGTGTCCAAAACAGGTACTTGGATTTAGACCTGTAGGTTCTAAAGTAATGGTTAATTGTAATTCTAAAAATAAAGGTGGAGCTGTACGTAAGGCGTGCAGTGTAGGATGTCTTGGATGCGGATTGTGCGCTAAAAATTGTCCAAATGATGCCATTAAAGTAGAGAATAATTTGGCAGTAGTAGATCAAAGTATTTGTGCATCATGCAGTGAAGCTACCTGTCTTGCTAAATGTCCTACAGGAGCTATTAAGGCTATTGTAAGTGGTACAGACTTACAACAGCAGAGCAAGAATGAAGCTGCTGCAAATTCATAATGGCAGTGGAGCAAAGCTTAAATTTGCTGATATTAATAATATAATTAGAGTAATATCAAGTGATTCTTAGGTTCAGGTGGAGTTTGCTTATAAGGAATACACTTTCCTCCATATGAACCTTAGAAGAACTTATCCAGGTGCGTAGCAGTGCTTATCCCCCATTTTGAAGAAGATAGGGGGTGTTAGCAATGGTAGCAATCGGATAAAAAATGTGCTGCGATTTTGCAGCACATTTTTTTATACCTATGGTGGAGTTACTTATTTTTTAATTCTTTAAACATAGGAATTTTATATAAGTTATTAGTTAGGAATTTCACGCACCAACCTATAAAGTATCCTGTGATTATAGCAGAGATTAAAAGCACCGGTAGATATATGTATATCCTAAAATCTTGAATTACTATAGAAGCTACTAAAAGTTGGCCTATGTTGTGAAATATTGCCCCGCATATGCTTATAGTCCATAGACTTAAGGAATTTTTAAAATATTTGTATAGAAGGATCATAACAATGTTACTTAAAATTCCTCCGGCTATGCTGAACATAAAGGTAGACATTGTCCCACCAAACATAGATCCTAGAAGCGTCCTTAAAAACATAATTAGTAAGGCTTCTTTCCATCCTATAAGTATAAGTGCAGCTAGGGAAATTGTATTTGCAAGTCCTAATTTTATTCCGGGAAATAAAACCGGAACTTGAGTTTCTATTATGTATATGACTAAAGCCATACTTGTTAGAAAGCTTAAAAAAACCATTTTCCTTGTTTTATTCATTAATCACACCTTGATTTTTAATATAATTTTAACTGGATATATCATCGTATTTAGAATTATTTCCCTCTAGTTTAATTATTAATTTATGGGGAAGACATATAATACTTTGACCTGGTTCGGATATCCATCCGGTTTTTACACAAATTTTATCAGGGCAATCTGCGTCTTTTATGCGTATTTTACCATTTTCTATTTCTATCAAATTATAGTGAGATTTATTGTATTTTACTGTAAGTTCTTTTGTGTTTTTTACTTTAGTTAAGTCTATTGTATCTATAATTTTACCATCTTGCTTTATTACAGCTATTTTATGTGAACCCTTTACATATGAACGGTATATAAATACTCCAGCACAACTTGCAATTATTAGTATTAAAATTAATACTGCAGCAATTTTATCCCCTTTTTTCATATTAACACTCCCATGCTTTGTATAATTACAGAAAATTAAGTGATGACCTATCTATGATTTTACTATAACAAAAGGTCATTTACAATGTTACTGTAATAAAAACTTGAATTTTAGTGTGATAAACTATTAGAGTATTTCTACCAATTTAAATAATTAGAATATTAATTCCGATAAAAAAAGACCGTCTCTAGGGAGACAGCCTTTTTTAGTGCAAATAGCTATTGCCATCCAGGGGAATTAGAACTTGAAGCTTAGGATCACGTGATACATTACCTACGGCATATACGCTGTAAAATCTATTTGGAATAATTCTGATATTTGGAATATAAAGAACTTTTTTACCAGAATCGGAGGTAAATACTTCTAACGTGTATTTGCCAGGGCTTACAGGAAGATATCTGGTAACTCCTTTATAAGATACGTTTGGAAACAATACATTTCCATTAGGCAATTTTACATCTACACTAGGTGCGTCTGGGGAAAGATGAACAAATCTTATAAAAGCCTTACCTGGTATCTTAGGACGTCTTACATCTTCTATAGATAGTAAACCCATATTTGGATAATTGCCTATAGAAGACATAGTGAATATTTTCCCAGCAGATATAGGCAGCCTTTTATCCAAAATAGGATTTAAATTATTTCCTGATGGGAAAATTTTTATGTTGTATACCCCTGAAGGTACACTTACATAGTCAGAGAAAGATTTATAGGTTAAATTTTTGAAGATACGCCTATCGTTTAAATACACATCTATTGCAGGAGAATTAGGACTGGCATTTAGAAACCTTATATAAGAAATAGGATCTATTTCAGGCATTCTGTAAAAACTTTCATAGCTGTAATAAGGGCAAATAAACATTACAGTCACCTTTCATTAAATTGATACACTAATAATATATGTGTATTTTAGTATCTGTGATACAATAATAAAGTACTTTAATACTCATTGAAAATATATTTTCCCAAATAATATAAATTTAATGAAGCAGGTACTTTGCTCATATCTATATAATCTACAGGATAATTTCCATCCCAGGGATATATTGATAGATATTTTTCGTTATATACGTTTATCACCAGTTTTTCTTTATTAAAAGTAAAATAAATTATGTAGGCAGCTTTTTGTGGAAGGTCTTTTGGCTTATTTATAAAACAGGTCTTATTTAGATACTTTAACATGTTTTTTATATCTGAAATATTTTCATTCTTTAGTTCTGTTTCGTTGTGAAAATTATTTTCTTCTATAATGCATTTTAAGGAGGAAGACATGGTAAGATTTTTAGCAAGTAAATTGGTATAATAAAAGTTGTTAGGTTTTTTTGTAGAAAACATGTAATTACCTAATTTATAACTGCATCCTGAAAATGCAATAATTATAATTAAAAGTGTACTTAAAAACATAAAAAATTTTTTCATTTATATCACCTGACAAAAGTATTCTAGATAAAGTTATGTTTGTGTTTTGCAGTTTATACCATATAAGATAAAAATTAAAGAATTATATAAAGTGATTCTTAGGTTCAGATGAAGTTTGCTTATAAGGATGACTTTCTCCAGCTGAACCTTATTAACAGTATTCTTAGTGTCTTTAGCACTTAGAATAGGTTATCCTTTAGGGGAAGAGCTTATCCAGGCGTGTAGCAGTGCTTATCTCCCACTTTCGTAGAAGATGGGGGGTAGCAATGGTAGCGATCGGATAAAAAATTTTGATAGTTAAAAGGAGAGATGGGATACCAATGAATTATAAAATAATTGCAATGGATATGGATGGTACTCTTTTAAATGATGATAAATCTATATCGAAATATAATGAAGAAATGATACATAAAGCGATGAGATCAGGTGTGAAGGTGGTTATATCCTCTGGCAGACTTCCTGTAACATTAGGATTTTATATAGATACAGTATTTAAAAATCAGCCTGTAATATGCTGTAATGGGTCTATAGTACTGGATGAAAATAAAAATATTATAAAATCCAATTTATTAGACAAAGAAGCTATTTTAAAAGTTATAGACATTTTAAGAGAAAAAAAAGATACATATTATCATTTTTACAGTGATAATATACTATATAGTGAAAGAGTTAGTCATGCTACAAGAAAGTTTTATAAATTTAATGAGAATATGGATAAAGATTTTAGACTGGAGATAAAGATTATAAAAGATTCTAAAGAGTTTATACAAAATAATGGTTCGTGTATAAATAAAATAGTAGTAATAGATAAGGATATAGATTATTTAAATGAGTTGAGGGAAAAGATAAATAAGGTATCTAAAATTGATACTACAAAATCAGATATACATAACATTGAAATAATCAGTAAAGGCGTTTCTAAGGGGAGTGGATTGAAGTTCTTGGCAGACTATTACCACATACCTCTAAATGAATGTATAGCTGTGGGAAATGATGAAAATGATGAAAGTATGATAAAAGAAGCAGGTCTTGGAATTGCTGTGGCCAATGCAAGGGAATTTTTGAAAAAGTCTGCAGATTATGTGACAGAAAAGGATAATAATAATGGAGCAATAGGGGAAATTATAAAAAAGTTTATCTGAAAGTTATAATATAATTGTATGGGTTTATTATGCTGGATTATATTGGGAGTGATATTTTTGGAACAAAAAAAACAAATTCAAACTAGATTGAAGAAGATAGAGGGACAGATAAAGGGTATTGAAAAAATGATTGAAAATGATATGTGTTGTAAGGATGTTTTAATACAAATTGCAGCAGTGAGAGCAGCAGTAAACAAAGTGGGAGGGTTGATGATACAAAACTATGCAAAAACTTGTCTTTTTGAAGAAGGGGACACGAGATGTAAAAATGATAAAATAGAATCTTTAGTATCAACTCTCACTATGTTTTTAAAATAGAGGTATCTATATTTAACAATGCAATTTAAATTTTTTGTTCTTAAACAATCTCTTTTTAAAAAGTGAAGAAGCTTTAAAGACAGAGGATACAAAAAATACACCTACAGCTATAGTTCCTGCAGTAGCTAGTGTTTTAAGACCAGTTGAAAGGGAAGCATTTATATTGCCCTGTATAGATTGAAGCATTGTGTTATACATACCTCCTCCAGGTACTAGAGGAATAATTGCTCCTATGACGAAAGTTGTTACAGGTGTTTTTAGTATACGAGCCATTATTTCAGAATAAGTAGATGCAAATACTGAAGCTATGAAAAAGCAAACTGCACTTGAAAAATTTATGTGGGAGGAACTAATTAAATATACAAACCAGGTTAATCCACCTCCTAGGGAAGTAAATATTAAGTTTTTACCTCGTACATTCTCTAGTATATTAAAACCAAGGGTGGCAATTAAAGTATATACAGAATTTATTATTATACTTGTTATCATAATTTAAATCCTCCTAAAATAATCCACAATCGCAATATAACACCAGTACCTGCTGCAATTGCTACTGCAACTAAAAAGGCTTCTAATCCCCTTGAAATTCCCGAGATTAAATCTCCTGATATTGTATCTCTTATAGCATTAGTTATTGCAAGACCAGGGACTAATAGCATAATAGAACTTATTATTATGGTATTGGTATGGGATGCTGCATGAAGTTTAGTACACATAAGTGCTATTAAGGTAGCAGTAGCTCCACATATTATGTTTATGAAAAATTCATTTGTCTGAAGAGAGTTAAGTCCTGTAGAAATCAAGCTTATAAGGCAGCCTATAATAAAGGATATTATGAAGTCTACTATATTACCTCCATAGGCTAGACAAAGAAAACTTACAGCAACTCCAGAAAATAGAACATTTGTTTTAAAAGGATAAGGTTTTACTGAATCTATTTTAGACAACTTGTTCTCAATTGCATCTAGAGTATAGCATTGATCTTTAATATGTCTGGAAACGTTGTTTACTTGAGATATTTTTTCTAAGTTTAAGGTTCTTTGTTTTACTCTTTTTACAATGGATATAGTCTGATCATATTCATCTGATGCTGAAACTATAATTACATTCAAGGTTACAAAAGCATCTACATCACATATGTTATAGCTTTTACATATTCTGGTTATAGTTTCTTCTACCCTATATATTTCAGCTCCACTTTTTAGCATTATTTTTCCCGCATAAGCAGCCAAATTTATTATTCTATTTATATCCATGCTCAATCTCCTCATACAAAAAATAAACTATGCATTTATACAGCATAAAAATTCTATCATCTTATAACAATAATGGCAACACTGGAATATTAAAAAATTATAGATTTTCTGAGGTACGAAGAAAGTCATTATTATTTGAACTTTGATATTTGAAGTTTAAACTTTTTAAAGTTTTTTTAACAATGGGTTCTAAAATTACGAATTGCAAATTATTTAAAACTATACTTGTGTAAAAGCAGCTTATAAAGTAATATATTAATAAAGTTAAGCACTAGACAGTATAATTCTTTATTATAGGTAATAATACTGAAAATTTTTTAAAAAAGGAGAGAAAAAAATGGATTTTAGTAGCCTTAAAAATGGTGACAATGCTGTTTATGAAATAATCAAAGAAGAGTATGGAAGACAGGAAAATGGTATAGAACTTATTGCATCAGAAAATTTTACTAGTAAAGCTGTAATGGAAGCAATGGGTTCTTTTCTTACGAATAAATATGCTGAAGGGTATCCTGGAAAAAGATATTATGGAGGATGCTTTGTAGTTGATAAAGTTGAAAATTTAGCTAAGGAGAGGATGAAAGAACTATTTGGAGGAGAACACTTTAACGTTCAGCCTCACTCAGGGTCACAGGCTAACATGGCAGTTTATATGTCAGTTTTGAAACCAGGAGATACAGTTATGGGAATGGATTTAAGCCACGGCGGCCATTTAACTCATGGAAGTAAAGTTAGTTTTTCAGGAAAATTATATAATTTTGTTTCTTATGGGTTAAGCAAGGAAACAGAGAGAATTGACTATGATATGATAAGAGAACTGGCACTTAAACATAGACCTAAGATGATAGTTTCTGGAGCAAGTGCTTATTCAAGAGAGATAGATTTTAAGACAATAAAAGATATATGTGATGAAGTTGGAGCTTATATGATGGTAGATATGGCTCATATTGCAGGATTAGTTGCAGCAGGAAAGCATATGTCACCAGTACCTTATGCAGACTTTGTCACCACGACTACACATAAGACACTTAGAGGACCTAGGGGAGGAGCTATAATTTGTAAAGAAAAATATGGTAAAGACCTTGATAAAACTATATTTCCTGGCATACAAGGGGGACCCTTAATGCATATTATAGCAGCTAAAGCAGTTTGTTTTGGTGAAGCATTAAAAACTGAATATAAGGAATACATAGACCAGGTTGTTAAAAATGCAAAAATTTTGGGAGAGGAGCTTACAAAGTATGGATTTAGACTTGTAAGCGGTGGAACCGACAATCATCTTCTTTTAGTAGATCTCACCAATAAAAAAATAACAGGAAAGGATACTGAGGAAGTCCTGGAGAAAGTAGGCATAACAGTAAATAAAAATGCAGTTCCTTTTGATAAATTGGGGGCAAATATTACAAGTGGAATTAGAATAGGAACTCCAGCGGCAACTACAAGAGGCTTTAAAGAAGAGGAAATGAAGAAAATAGCTTATTTTATAAACAGTGCTGTAGAGAACAAAGATGGGGATCTTTCTAAAATTAAGGAAGAAGTAGTTGAACTATGTCATAAGTTTCCACTATATAATATGAATTTATAAACAAAAGCTATCATATCTTTAGAACAATGTAATAACTAATTATAGTCATGTCAAGAATACCTTTAAAAAAGATATTTTTGACATGATATTTTTAGTTACTTAATTCTTCTGTCATACACTATTGAAAAATTACTGCTTTTTTACAGTCTTAATAAGTCGAAAAGTGTATAATAATTGATTTGTGTAGTTAATTTTATATATAGTAAATATTACATAAGGCTTAATATATTTTCACCTAGCACTAATTGCTTTTTATGATTATCCTTAATTACTGCCTCTATCATAGTTCTTGATGATAGTGGATTTCCCCAGGGAGCATCTGAACTAAATAGAACTCTTTTTGGAAGTTCTTCCACAGCTAATTTTAATGCAATAGTTGCATAAACTGCAGATGTATCTAAATATATATTATTTATTTCCTTGGCAATTTCAATAGTATCAAGCCAGTTGAGTCCTCCCATATGGCCAAGTATTACAGGTATATTTGGATTTGCTTTAGCTAAATTTGATATACTTTTTATGTCACTTAAAGTTAAAGGACTAAAGGTGTGAATCCATATAGGCATTGGCTTAAAATTGTTCATTGAGTTGAATACAGTTTTAAGTAAGTTTGTACATCCAGAAGCAAGAGTAAATTCACCAATACCTATAAAGTTGTTTCTTATAATTTGATCTTCAATAAAGTGGCTGGTTTCATCTTCTGAAATACCAACTGGAACACTTCCAAATCCCTTGAACCTTTTAGGATTGTTTTTTACAACTAAAGCTAATTCCTTATTTATAATTTTCCTTGATTCTAAAGAATTTGTATTACCAACTAAGATATTGTTTAAAGCTAATATGCCATTTTTAACTTCACCTACTGTTTTAGCACCTTCTGGGTGTATTGATGTGGCAAATAAAATTGTTAAATCAACTTTTGTCTCATCCATCATTTCAATTTGTTTTTCAGTAGGTAGCATTACATGTTCGTGACTATCTATAATCATTTTCATCTATCCCTTCTATATATTTTATATAAAGAGGATAAACCTTAGAGTTGACTCTAAGTCAATGGTGATTTTAAAATTTTTTTATAAATGTTTCTCCTGTCTATAGAAACTTCGATTAGTTTATCTAATTCTTCTCTTTCCCTTTTTAGCTTTTGTATGTGAGTGTCCAATATATTTAATCTTTTCTGAATTATATCATGTACATTTAAACCATTTTTAAAATCTTTTATCATACAGCCTTCTTTAATGATCTCTTTGATATCATCAAGTGACATTCCTATTTTTTTGAAAAATATTAAACACTCTAGATACTTTATATCTGATTCTGTAAAGATTCTAACTCCGTTTTTGTCTCTTTTTAACCATGGTAAAAATCCTATCTTTTCATAATATCTTATGGTATAAGAGGTGAGACCTGTTGCATTTGAAACATCTTTTATAGAATAATATTTCACTATAATTACCAACCTTTCTGATATTTCAATTATATAATAGTTTGTTAAATACTCAACTAGCATATTGTTTAAAATTAAAATAATATTTTATTATGTTTGTACATACAATTTATATTAAAGGAAGTATAGTGGGGAGGATATTATTATGATAAAAAGGGGAAGTTTAATTGAAGTGGAAAATACAAAATATTATGATGATGGGCAAATAATTAAAGTATTTTCAAGAGGTGCATGTTTAAGAGACTGTGAGATGGGAGAACAGGCAGAAATCATTACTTTTACAGGACATGTAGTTAAGGGCATAGTTTCCCCAAACAAATGCTTTTATAATAGACATTATAACTTAGGTAAAAATGTAAAGGAAGTATTATCAATTAAGGTTCATTAAAGATAAATAAACTAGCATAGCAGCTAGTTATTTTTTAATATGATTAATGTAAAATATAATAACTTATAACTATATTATTCACAATGGTATATATATATGATATAATATGTACGAACTATTATGACAAAAATACAAAAAACGTTCGAAAAATAAGTAATGAGGAGAGAGTACAATGAGTATTAAAAGACTATTTGTAGAGAAGAAAAAAGGATTTGACATAGAAGCTCAAGGCCTTATGAAAGATATTAGAGAAAGCCTTAATATTCATGATTTAGAAAATATAAGAGTAATAAATCGTTATGATATAGAAAATATTGATGATAGTGAATATGAAAGATCAAAGTATATAATATTTTCAGAAAAAACTGTAGATGAAATATATGAAGAAGAATTACAAGCTGAAACGAATGCTAAAATTTTTGCCGTAGAATATCTTCCAGGTCAGTATGACCAAAGAGCTGACTCTGCATCTCAATGTATTCAAATATTAACCCAGAGTGAGAAAACTCAGGTTAAATCTTCAAAAGTGTACTTACTTTATGGAAACATATCTAAAGAACAATTTATGAAAATAAAAAATTATTGTATAAATCCAGTAGATTCCAGAGAAGCTTCTTTGGAAAAAATAGATCATTTAAGTGAAAAATTAGATGCACCTTCTTCTGTAAAAGTTTTGGATGGATTCATAGAAAAAAGTGATGATGATTTAAAGAAAATTTTAAATTCACTTGGTCTTGCTATGAGTTTGGAAGATTTAATTTTTTGCAAAAATTATTTCAAAGAAGAAAAGAGAAATCCTACTATAACTGAAATTAAAGTTATAGACACATATTGGTCAGATCACTGCAGACATACAACTTTTACTACTGAATTAAGTAAAGTATCCATAGAAGACGGAAAGTTTTCCAAACCTATAAAGAAATCCTATGAAAATTACTTAAATTTAAGAGATGAGATATATGGGGAAAACAAAAAAACTGAATGTCTTATGGATCTGGCTATTATTGGAATGAAAAAGCTCAGAAAAGATGGTAAATTAAATGATCTAGACGAATCAGATGAAATAAATGCCTGCAGCGTAGTTGTAGACGCTGATATAAATGGAAAAACTGAAAAATGGCTCGTAATGTTTAAAAATGAAACTCATAATCATCCTACAGAGATAGAACCTTTTGGAGGAGCGGCAACTTGTCTTGGAGGAGCGATTCGAGATCCCCTTTCTGGAAGATCCTATGTGTATCAAGCTATGAGAGTTACCGGAAGTGGTGATCCTAGAACTAAAATAGAAGATACCATAAAAGGAAGGCTTCCTCAGAAAAAAATAACTTTAGGAGCAGCTTCAGGATATAGTTCTTATGGGAATCAAATAGGTCTTGCAACAGGTATGGTTTCTGAAATATATGATGAAGGGTATAGGGCAAAGAGAATGGAAATAGGTGCTGTAATAGGTGCAGCTCCGTTTGAAAATGTAAAAAGGGAAGAGCCAAAATCTTCTGATGTGGTAATACTGTTAGGAGGAAGAACTGGAAGAGACGGATGTGGAGGAGCAACTGGATCTTCTAAGAAGCATACAGAAACATCACTTATTACCTCAGGAGCTGAAGTGCAAAAAGGTAACCCTGTTACAGAAAGAAAAATTCAAAGACTTTTTAGAAAATCAAAAGTAAGCAAGATGATAAAAAGATGTAATGATTTTGGTGCAGGTGGAGTTTCTGTAGCTATAGGAGAACTTACAAGCGGACTTAAAATAAATCTAGATTTAGTTCCTAAAAAATATGAAGGATTGGATGGAACAGAACTTGCAATATCGGAGTCTCAAGAACGTATGGCTGTAGTTGTATCAAAGAAAGATGAAAAGAAATTTATAGAATATGCATCAGAAGAAAATCTTGAAGCTACTACAGTAGCAGAAGTTACAGATGACGAGAAACTTAAAATGTATTGGAAGGGAAAACTTATTTTAGATTTAAGCAGAAAATTCTTAGATACTAATGGGGTTAGAGCAACTACAGAAGTTGTTGTAAAGGCACCGGAGGAAAGTGGTTATTTTGAGAGCAGCAAGAAGTACAAGAATATGAATGACGGCGAGATTTTAAATAAGTGGATTGAAACACTAAAAGATTTAAATGTATGTAGCCAAAAAGGACTTGCAGAGAGATTTGATAGTACTATAGGTGCTTCTACTGTATTTATGCCTTTTGGAGGAAAGTATCAAGATACACCAATAGAAGCTATGGCCGCAAAATTGCCGGTATTAGATGGTAAAACAAATACTGCTACTTTAATGAGTTTTGGATATAATCCGGATATAGCTAAGTGGAGTCCATTCCATGGAGCTTTGTATGCGGTAGTTGAATCTGTAGCTAAAATTGCAGTTTCGGGTGGAGATGTTAACAGTATAAAGCTAACGTTTCAGGAGTACTTTGAAAGACTAGGTAAAGAACCTATTAGATGGGGAAAGCCACTTTCTGCCCTTTTAGGAGCATTACATGCTCAGCGAGGTTTTGAAATAGCAGCGATAGGTGGCAAAGACAGTATGTCTGGAAGTTTTAAAGATATGGATGTACCACCTACTTTAGTATCTTTTGCTGCAGCACTTGGGGAGGCAGATAAACTTGAGTCTCCTGAATTTAAAGGATACAGAAATAATGTAATACTTTTGAAAGCCTCTAAAGATGAATTTGAGTTACCATATTTTGAAGAACTTAAAAAAATGTATAGTGTTGTAAGTTCTATGATAAGAAAAGGCGAAATATTAGCAGCTTCTACTGTTAAAACAGGAGGAATATGTGAGGCTGTAAGTAAAATGAGTTTTGGAAATAGGATAGGAATGAAATTTACAGAACCTATGAAAGGTGAAGAAATTTTTGCACCAGATTATGGTTCCATAGTTGTAGAAATGGATCCATCTGTAGACTTTGAAAAGAGCTTTAAAGGTCTTTCTTATAAGATTCTTGGTGTTACCCAAAAGGAAAAAAATATTAGTGTAAACGGAATTAAAATGAATATTTTAGATATGATAGAATATTGGGGAAAAACTTTGGAAAGTGTATTCCCTACACATACTGAAGTTGAAGATAAAAAGATAAAGTTTGAGCGTTTTGAAAGCAACCATAAAAGTTTTCCAGTTGTAAAAGCTTCTGTACCTAAAGTTATTATACCTGTATTTCCTGGAACTAATTGTGAGTATGATTTGGGAAAGGCTTTTAAAAATGCAGGAGCAGAAGTTGATACTGTTGTAATTAAAAACTTAACTGGAAATCAGATAGAAGAATCAGTAGATCGAATAGTGAGCGGAATAAATTCATCTCAGATTATAATGCTTCCAGGTGGATTTAGTGCAGGAGATGAACCAGATGGATCAGGAAAGTTTATTGCTACTTTTTTTAGAAATCCTAAAATAGCAGAAGCTGTAATGGAACTTTTAAATAAGAGAGACGGACTTATACTTGGAATATGCAATGGCTTTCAGGCACTTATAAAATTGGGACTGTTACCTTTTGGAGAAATAAGGGATATAGATGAGTCATGTCCTACACTTACGTATAATAAAATAGGAAGACATGTATCCTGTATGGTAAATACTAGAATTGTTTCAAATTTGTCTCCATGGTTTAGCAATGTATCTGTAGGGGATGTACATTCAATACCTGTTTCCCATGGAGAAGGAAGGTTTATAGCAAGTGATTCCGTAATTAAAAATTTAAAAGATAAAGGTCAAATAGCTACACAGTATGTAGATTTTCAAGGAAATCCAAGTTATGACATAAAGTTTAATCCAAATGGATCATGTTTTGCTGTAGAAGGTATAACAAGTCCTGATGGAAGAATACTAGGAAAGATGGGACATTCAGAAAGAATTGGAAAAAGTGTTACAAAAAATGTTCCGGGAGTAAAAGACCAAAAGTTATTTGAAGCAGGTGTAAATTACTTTAAATTATAAAGTATAGTTATGGACATATAGACTAATTTTAATATAATTAAGAAGCCTACGGTACTTTTAACATCAGCCGTAGGCATTTCTAATTTGTTAATTAATTATAGTTTTAATATCTCTTTACTGCTATGCCAGCTCTTATTTTGTCAAGATTATTTAAGGTTATATCCAGTCTTTTTAAAGCAACACTCACAAATAGACTATTAATTAATACTAATGATGTAATTCTTGATTCCATAGCTTCACTTCTTACCATTGATTCTTTGCCATATGATGTTAATAATATATCCGAAATCTTCTGAAGAGGAGATTTTTGGTTGCTTGTTATAGAAATGATTTTAGCACCATTTTTCTTTCCTACTTTTATAGAATCGATTAAGTCTTTATTGCTTCCTGAAGTAGAAAAGGCAAATATTACATCATTTCTTTCAGCCATAGCAGCATACATAACTTGCCAATGAGAATCAGAATTGCAAACACAAGGTATACCTGTTCTTATAAACTCATGATATGCATCCAGAGCAACTATCCAAGAACCTCCCATTCCAAAAAACATTAGCTTTTTTGCATTTAATATTAACTTTACCGCTTTTTCCATTTCCGTACTTTCATTCATGCTTATGGCTTTTTGAATACTATGTATACTTGAACTCATGACCTTTTGCATTATTATATACATATCGTCATTTTCTTTAATACCCTCAAAGATATTTTCAACTGGCTTGACTATTGTACTAGCTAGGTTAATTTTAAGATCCTGATAGCCTGTATAGCCCAACTTGTTGCAAAGCCTGAAGATTGTTGTTTCACTTACCTTACTTACATAAGCAAACTCGGTAATAGAAAAATGGATAATACTTTCAGGATTTTCTAGAATATAGTGAGCCGCTTTTTTTTCCGCAGTTTTTAAATTACTATAGATTGCTCTAATTCTTGCTAAACAATCACCAGCTTCTATATTATCCATAATTGCCTCCTTATAATTATTATTTAATTTAGATGTAAAATTCTTAACACATAGGTAATTATAACACAAACATTAATGCAGTGTTTATAAAACGTTAGCGGAATAGTGTAATAGAATTTTATACTGTGAATCATGATTTCTCAATATTTTGAATAACAAACATTAATACAATATGAAAAAAATATTTTTTATACTTGATTATTTTATAGCGTATGATATACTAAATATGAAAATAATTTTCGCAATTTATTAAATTATATAATAAAATAAAGATCTAGCTAGAAGTCGGCTAGAAAGAAGGGAATGAACGTATATGAAAGCAGCTATATATAAAGGAATTGGGAAAATAGAACTTGAGGAAATAGCAAAACCTAAGGTTGAAAAGGGAACAGTATTAATTAAAGTTAAAGCATGTGCAATTTGTGGTGGAGATTTAAGAACTTTTAATTTTGGACATAAATCTATAAAACCACCTATTGTTTTGGGACATGAAATTGCAGGAGAAATTGTTGAAACTGCATCTGATATAGAAAAATATAAGGTTGGTGATCGTGTAATTGTTGCACCAGCTATAGGATGTGGATCATGTTCGTATTGTTTATCAGGATGGCAGAATATGTGTTATCATCGTACTACTATTGCCCATCATTATAATGGAGGCTTTGAAGAATATATGCTTATACCTGCAGCTGCAATCAAAGCAGGCAATATTAATTATATTCCAGATGAAGTAACATATTTGGAAGCATCTCTTGCAGAACCACTGGCATGTGTTTTAAATGCACAGGAAGTTATAAACGTTGGATTAGGAGATACAGTAGCTGTAATAGGTGCTGGCCCAATAGGATGTATGCATGCAGAAGTTGCCAGGGCAAAAGGAGCAGGTAAAGTTTTCTTAATAAATCGTAGTGAAGGCCGTTTGCAAGCAACAAAAAAATTTGGCTTTGATGAATATATATGTTCAGGAAAAGAAGATGCAGTGAAAGCTGTTATGGATTTAACGAATGGACTTGGGGCTAATATAGTAATTGTTACTGCCGGCTCACCTGAAGCTGAAATAATGGGACTTAATATGGCAAGTAAAATGGGTAAAGTTTGTTTCTTTGCAGGATTGCCTAAAGATCAGCCAACAGTTAATCTGGATTCCAATCTTTTGCATTATAGACAGATTACTGTTTTTGGAACATTTTCTTCGGCACCGCGTCATAATGCACTTGCATTAGAAATGATACGCAGTGGAAAAGTTTCTGCTAAGGATATATTAACTCATGTTGTAACACTTGATAAAATAATTGATGGTATGAAATTAGTAAAGAATAGAGAAGCATTACGTGTTAGTGTAGCGCCTTGTATAGATGAAATAAATGATGAATTTAATAAACTCCCAGGTGTAAAGATTGTTAAGTAGTATAAGTTAAAAGTTAAAAAAGATTAAAGATTAATGTATTTTCGTGGGGGGAAAACATATGCCTTGTTTAGTGGGAATAGATGTTGGAACGACAAATTGTAAGGCAGTAGCTTATGATATAGATGGGTCTATAAAAGCTATTGCAAAGCATAAAACGGTTACTTATTATTTGGAAGATAATTGGACTGAATTTGATCCTGGACAATTATGGGAGTCAGTTCAAACGATATTAAAGGACCTTTCTAACCAATTAAAAGGTGAAAGTATTGATGGGATTGCAATTGCTAGTATGGGGGCTGCTGGTGTACTTTTAGATGAAAACGATAACTGGATTCATCGTTCAATAACCTGGTTTGATACACGAACTAAACAAATAGCTGATTGGTGGAGAAAAACACTTGGGGATGAGAAAGTATATTCTATTACGGGTTTTGTTCCAAATCCTATGGCTGGAATAACTAAAATACAGTGGATTAAAAATAAAATGCCTGAAAAATTTAATAAGGTAAAACACTGGTTGTCTATGCAGGATTATATTGCATATCGACTTACAGGAAAAGCTGGAGTAGATTATTCAATAGCTTGTCGTACAATGGCAATGGATTTAAAAAATAAATGTTGGTCAAAGGAAATTCTTAATCATGCTAACATTCCTGTTGATATATGTTCAAATTTAAAGAGATCTGGGGAATTAGTAGGAAGAGTAAGCAATAAATCATCTTTACTGACAGGGATTAAAGAAGGAACTCCTGTATATGCAGGAGGAATGGATTATGTATGTGGCGCATTTGCTTCTGGCTTATGCGAAAGTGGTGAAGTACTGAGTGCAGTTGGAACAAGTGAGCAAATCCTGATGGTAACCGATGAGCCTGCTAATGATATAAAGAATATTAAAACAAATTTTACATGTGTCAATTATGTAGTAAATGATAAATATTATATTGGAGGACAAGTTATTTCATCAGGTGTAATTTTAGACTGGTTCTGTAATGAAATAGGTAAAAAGAACGTTTCAGAGTTGGTTTCTGAAGCTGAAAAATCACCTATAGGTGCACATGGAGTTATGATGCTTCCACATTTTCGTGGAAAGTATGTACCAGGGGCAGATCCACTTTCTAAAGGCGCATTTCTTGGATTAACCACATCACATACACGCGGTGATGTAGTGAGAGCTATTTTGGAAGGACTTTGTTATGAATCTACTGTTATAATAGAAAATTTGCAAGAAGTAACTAATAAAGAAATAAGTTGTGTGCACGTAGTAGGAGGTGCTGTAAATTCACCTTTCTGGATGCAGCTAAAAGCTGATATATTAGGTAAAACTATTATTTGTCTAGATGTACCAGAAGAAGTTACACTAGGTGCAGCTATGATTGCTGGTATAGGTAGTGGAGTGTATAGTAGCCCATCTGATGCAATACAGAAAACCCGTAAAAATGAGACAGTATATAAACCAGATGCGGAATGCCATGAAAAATATCATATGCTTATGAATGAAATTTATAAGCACATTTATCCTGCTTTAAAGGAAACAAATTATAGAATAAATCGTATTTCAGAAATACTTAATAAAGAATGCTTAATGAAAGATGCTTAATCAGTAAAAAATAAAGGAATAGGGGAGGAATAGAAAATGAAATTTTTAGTTGTAGGAGATCCTATGTTATCTTCAAAAACATTGAGTGGTGCTGTACACGATATTTTTGGCAGTGATACAGAGGTAAAGGAAGTAGATTGGAAGCCAGCAAGCGACGATGAGTTCTGGTATTTGAGAAGCCAAGTAGAAAAACTTGGACCAAGTGCAGGAAAACCGCCTAAGGAATTAGACGAAGCAGTTAAGGATGTAGATGTAATTATTACTCATCATACACCTATAAGTGAAAAATTGATAAATGCAAGTAATGCATCTTATATAGGTGTTTGCAGGGGCGGAGTTGAAAACGTAGATGTTAAAGCAGCAAAGGCAAAGGGTATCAAGGTAATGAGAACTATGGGACGTAATGCACAAGCTGTTTCTGATTTTACTATAGCTCTTATGTTGGCACAACTTCGTAATATAGCAAAAGGCCATGAAGCACTTATTAAAGGAGAATGGAAGAAGAAATATGCTAATTCAAGTTTTATGGGCGATATGGCCGATAAGACAATAGGATTAGTTGGATTTGGTTATATTGGAAAACTAGTTGCCCAAAAATTATCGGGATTTGATGTGAGTATCGTTGTTTACGATCCTTTTGTAAAAGAAGATGTATTAGAAAAATATAATGTAAAAGCAGTTTCATTGGAAGAGTTATGCAAGCAATCAGATATAATTAGTGTTCATGCAAGACTTAGCGAGGAAACTAAAGGACTTATTGGTGAAAAGGAACTTTCATTAATGAAATCTACTGCATATTTAATTAATACAGCCCGAGCAGGTTTAATTGATGAGGCTGCATTAATTGATGCATTGCAGCAGCATAAGATTGGTGGAGCAGCACTTGATGTATTTTGGACTGAACCATTACAAAAAGACCATCCATTACACAAATTGGAGAATGTAACAATTACACCACACCTTGCTGGTGCAACAAATGATACTTTTAACAAGACTCCATACTTGTTATTAAGAGAATTTAAAAAATATTTAGAAACCCATGAAGAATCAAGCTGGTTGGTTAAATAAGAAGTAATTTTTATAGATATGGAATTAATTTAGTGATAATGAATTTTGGAGGGAACTTAATGGATGTTGGATTGATTGGACTTGGAAAGATGGGGTATAATCTTGCATTAAATATGAAGGAGCATGGGCATGATGTTACTGCATATGATTGTAATGAACAAAATGTCAAAGAAGCTGAAAAGGATGGATTAACTGGTGCATATAGTGTTGAAGAATTGGTTTCCAAGCTTAAAGGAAGAAAAGTTGTTTGGCTTATGGTACCCGCAGGAAAACCAGTGGATACTTTAATAGATGATCTTTTGCCTCTCCTTAATAAACATGACATAATAATTGATGGAGGTAACTCTCATTATAAAGATACCTTGAGAAGATATGAAAAGATTAAGTTAAAAGGAATAGATTTTGTAGATGTTGGAACAAGTGGAGGTATTGAAGGCGCAAGGTATGGTGCATGTACAATGATAGGTGCACAAGATGAGGTTTTTGAGTATATTGAGCCGTTAATCAAAGATATAAGTGTAGAAAATGGCTATTTGCATACAGGTGAAAATGGATCGGGACATTTTGTAAAAATGGTTCATAATGGGATAGAATATGGAATGCTTGAAGCAATTGGAGAGGGATTTGAAGTTCTTGAAAAAAGTCAGTTCAACTTTGATTTTAAAGAGATAGCTCGAGTATGGAATTATGGATCAGTTATTCGCGGTTGGCTTATGCAGTTAATGGAAGATGCATTCAAAAATGATCCGAAACTTAGTTCAATAAAAGGAATAATTCATTCTAATGGTGAGGGACTGTGGACAGTACAGGAGGCATTGGAGCTCAAGGTTTCTGCACCGGTTATAACTGAGTCCTTATTCACAAGATTTCGTTCAGAAGAAGATGATACATTTACAGGTAAAGTAATAGCTGCACTGAGAAATGAATTTGGTGGACATGATGTAGAAAAAGAATAGTTTGAATTTAATTATTATAAATTAAGGGCTATCTATATGATTTTTAAAATAGCCCTTAATTTATTAGGGCTTATCTTATTGTAGAGTATTTAAAGCTACTATGCTTTAAATCTTTCTAAGAGCATTTCTAATTGTATTTATCGTTTTTTGTATATTTGAAAATATATTATTAAATTTGCTACATAGAAATATAAATTTAGCAAACAAGAAAAAAATTTTTTACAAAAATGTTTTTTTATATTGAAAAAAAATATATGAATGATATACTGTTTATAAAAGAAACATTCTTCATGTATTTTATATGTAAACGTATATTTAAAGTGATTATGAAAAAAATTTTTTTAAGGAGGATGATCTATGTTTTAAATCAAGTTATTGAATTAAGGATCAAAGACAACATTGTATAGACAAGCATTATATATTTAAAAATTGTGTAAACGGTTTAAAAGAAAAATATTATGCAAAAGGGGAGTTGAATTATGCCTTTATTAATAGTTGCCTTAGGAATATTATTATTGCTAATTCTTATGATGAAATTTAAAGTAAATGCAATCATTTCATTGATAGTTGTTTCAATTGCTGTTGGTATAATGGAAGGAATGCCTTTACCAACGGTAGCTACTTCAATTGAGAAGGGAGTTGGATCTACATTAGGTAGTCTTGCATTATTACTGGGATTTGGTGCTATACTTGGAAAACTCATGACTGATTGTGGTGGAGCACAAAGAATAGCAATGACACTTATAAATAAGTTTGGCAAGAAAAGAATACAAGCTGCTGTTGTATTAACTGGTTTTATAGTTGGTCTTGCAATGTTTTATGAAGTTGGTTTCGTTTTGCTGATACCATTGGTATTTACTGTAGCATTAGAAGCTGATCTTCCTGTTCTTTATGTAGGAATTCCTATGGCAATAGCACTTTCTGTTACTCATGGATTTTTACCGCCGCATCCTGGACCAACAGCTATAGCTAGTGTTTACAAGGCAGATCTGGGTAAGACTCTTATATATGGTATTATTGTGGCAATACCAACAGTAATAATTGCCGGTCCTCTTTTTACGAAGTTTATAAAATGTGATAAAAAAGTAAGCGATTTGCCAAAAGGTTTGTTTACTGCAAAGATATTTAAAGAAGAGGACATGCCTGGTTTTGGAATAAGTGTATTTACAGCTTTAACTCCAGTAATTTTCATGGCATTGAATGCTATTGTAAAGCTTACTTCACTTAAAGATACTGTTTTTGCTAAATTTACTGGTTTTATTGGAGAACCAACAATTGCACTTTTATTGTCAGTATTAATTGCAATATATACTTTTGGTTTAGCTAGGGGCAGGAAGATAACTGATATTATGAAAACTTCCGAGGAATCAGTAAAGACTATAGCTGTAATAATGTTTGTAATAGCAGGTGGTGGAGCATTTAAACAGATACTAATAGATAGTGGTGTAGCTGGTTATATAAAGGTTTTAATGAGTGGAAGTACTATTTCACCAATACTTATGGCATGGCTCATAGCTGTTGTAATAAGGCTTGCAGTAGGATCAGCTACGGTTGCTGGAATGACTGCAGCAGGAATGGTATTACCGATTATAACAGCAACACATGCAAGCCCTGAACTTATGGTTCTTGCAACTGGAGCAGGAAGCTTGTTTTGCTCACACTTGAATGATGCTGGATTCTGGATGGTTAAGGAATACTTTGGGTTAACGGTTCCTGAGACTTTGAAAACGTGGTCAGTAGCGGAAACAATCCTTTCGGTTTGTGGTTTGATAGGTGTTTTACTATTAAATATGGTTGTCGGATAAAATAGGACAATCCGTAGAATTCTAGAAATAGATAATTCTTATGTTTATTCCAATGATTCTTATTTAATTTAAAGATAGGTTATATCAATTAGAATCGGTTTAAAATATCATATTTAATTCAGTAAGATATAGAATTTTATAAAATTAAGAAGGTGTAGTAACTTGAGTGAAAGGGTTTATTTGGGAATCGATATTGGAACTAGTGGGATAAGATCAAATGTATTTGATATAAAAGGTAATCAAATAGGTTTTGATTATAAAGAATATCCGACTATTTGTACTGAACGAGGAATGTTAGAACTCGATCCTGATGTTGTATTTAAATCACTTATAGAAGTAGTTAAGAATTCTATTGATAAATGCAATTTATCATTTAATGATATAAGATCTATTGGTATGAGTTCTCAGATGCACAGCTTTCTTGCAGTAGATAGAAATGGAAATAATCTTACAAACGTTATTACATGGGGTGATACAAGGTCTATAGATGAAGCAAGATTTATAGAAAAAAATTATGATTGCAATAAATTGTACAGAAAAACTGGCTGCAGGGTACAACATCCAATGTATCCTCTGAGCAATATACTATGGGTTAAAAATAAAATGCCGCAAGTTTTTAAAAATACTTATAAATTTGTCACTATCAAAGAATATATTATTTTTAAACTGAGTGGTAAATTTGTAATTGATGTTACGGATGCTTCAGCAATGGGTTGTCTGAATATAAATAATTTTCAGTGGGATGAATATATTTTAAAAAATATATTGCAAATAGATTCAGATAGATTTGGTGAAGTCAAGGAATGCACCTATGTAGTGCCAGGCATTAAAAGTGAATATGCACGGCAAATGGGAATAAAAATTGATACGCCGTTAGTAATAGGATCAGGCGATGGAATAATGGCAAATATAGGATGCGGGGGCTTTGATGATACATCAATGTCATGTACAATTGGCACCAGTGGAGCTTTGAGGATTGCTGTAAATAAACCACTTTTTGATGAAGAACAGAGGACGTGGTGTTACTGTTTTACTAAAGATACATGGGTAGCCGGTGGAGCAATAAATAATGGAGGAATAGTTCTCAAGTATTTTAGAAACCAATTTAGACAGCAGTTTGAAAAAGAAGCTTCTGAAGCTAAATATGATAATATTTATCACCTTTTTGATTACTATGCTTCACAGATAGATCCTGGGAGCAATGGATTGACCTTTTTACCATTTATAACAGGAGAGAGAGCACCTGGTTGGAATGCAGATGCAACTGGGTCATTAGTTGGATTAAGGTTTATGCATGATAAAAGACATATTATAAGAGCATCTATGGAAGGCGTTATTTATAATATGTATTCAATATACAGGATGATAGAAAAAATTGATGGTAATGTCCAGCAGATAATTGCAAATGGCGGATATGCAAATTCAGATATATGGTTGCAAATTCAGGCAGATATTTTTAATAAAGAAATAGCAGTTGCAGGAATAACAGAAGCTTCTGTTTTTGGAGCAGCGTATACCGGAATGGTGGCTGTGGGAGACATAAAAAGTTTGAAGGATCCCATACCTAAGATGAAACCTGTTAAAGTGATAAAACCAAATAGTAAAAATGTTGAAGTCTACAAGGATATGTATAAAAGATTTTTAAATTACTATACAGCTATTTTGGGAAAACAATTATTTTAATTGTGTAAGTATTGGAAAAGAGGTAGTAAATATGGGAAAGATATTAATTACGCCAAGGTCATTCGGTAAGCATAGTAAGAAGCCTTTTGAATTACTTAAGCAAAGAGGATTTGAACTTGTTGTAAATCCATATGGGAGAATTTTGACTCAAGATGAAATGATTAAAGAAGTTGCGGATGTAGATGGGATTATTATAGGAGTAGATCCATTAAATGCTGAAGTTTTAAAACATGCAAAAAAATTGAAAGTAATATCAAAATATGGTGTTGGAACTGATAATATTGATCTTAATTATGCAAAAAACAACAATATAACTATAACTATAACAAAAGGAGCAAATTCAGATGCAGTTGCTGATTATGCATTTGCACTTATGATTTCAGTTGCAAGAAAAATTGTAACGATAGACAGAGGCTGCAGAAAACTTGATTGGAGTAAAGTTACAAGTATTGGCATGTATGGAAAAACACTTGGATTAATTGGACTTGGAAATATAGGTAAAGGAGTCGCAAAGAGAGCTAAGGGTTTTGACATGAAAGTTTTAGCTTATGACGTGTACAAAGATATGAATTTTGCTTCTAGAAATAATGTACAGTACGTAACTATTGAAAAAATATTAAAGGAAGCTGATTTTATTAGTATTCATCTTCCACTTACTAAAGAAACCAAATATATAATTGGAGAAAAAGAGTTAAACATGATGAAAGAAAATGCGGTGATAGTAAATACTGCGAGAGGTGGATTAATAGATGAAAATGCACTATATGATGCATTGAAAAATAATAGAATTTGGGGTGCAGGTATAGATGTTTTTGAACAGGAGCCACCTAAAAATAAAGAACTACTTGATTTGAACAATATAGTTGTAGGTTCACATTGTGCAGCATCAACCTTTGAGGCAGTTGACAATATGGGAATTATGGCAGCAAACAATATTATTGAAAATATAAAATAAAGATTATAAAGGGGAATTAGACAATGAATAGGGTTAGGACAATAATGAAACTGGCGCAGCAAGGAGTTGTAGCAGTAATAAGAGCAGATTCGAAAGAACAGGGACTCAAAATAGTTGATGCTGTAAAAAAAGGTGGCATCAAGATGCTTGAAATTACAATGACTGTGCCGGGTGCAATAGACATAATAAAAGAACTTGCTGAGCATTATAAAAATGAAGATGTAGTGATAGGTGCTGGAACCGTACTTGATGCAGAAACTGCAAGGGCTTGTATACTTGCAGGAGCAAAATATATAGTTAGTCCAAGCTTTAATGCAGATGTTATTAAGTTATGCAATAGATATCGTATTTTAGTAATGCCTGGTGCCATGACTGTAAAAGAGGCAGTTGAAGGTTTGGAAGCAGGAGCGGAAATAATAAAGATCTTTCCGGGAAGTGTTTTCGGACCTCAAATAATTAAAGCTTTTAAAGGACCTATTCCACAGGGTAATTTCATGCCTACAGGTGGAGTGAATTTAGGTAATGTAAAGGAATGGATAAAATCAGGAGCTATAGCTGTAGGAACGGGTGGAGATTTGACAAAAGGCGCTAAAACAGGTGACTATGAATTGGTAACTGAAACTGCAAAGAAATTTGTACAGGCAGTGAAAGAAGCAAAGGAAGGTAAATACAATAATAATTTCCTATAATAAATTATAGGTATTTATCACCCCTAACATATTTATTTTGTAAATATGTTAGGGGTGTTGCTGACAGTACATGTTAAGACATAAATCGACTTTTAATAAATATAATTTACAATAATAGTTAATAATTATATATAAATGATTCGGGGTGTTGATGTCTTATGCAAAAAAATTACTTAAAAATTTTTTCAGCAATATCAGTTATATTACTAATTGTATTGTTGATTCGCATGATTATCTTTGATTTTAATTTGTGTAATATAATTATTGCATTTTTTGTTTTGGTTCTGTACTTTATCAGTTTCATTAAATTACATCGTATTGCTAAATCTCTAAAGAATGTCTGTAAACAAGTTTCAAATATAAAAGGAGGAGATTTGACGGTTGCGATTGAGTCCAGGTCAAATGATGAGCTGGGTATGATAGGAAATTCAATTAATATTATGCTTGAAAATTTACGTAACCTGTTGAGTTTGATCAACGATGAGGCAGAAGAAATGTCTAAAAAAAGTGTGGAATTTGCATCAGTATCTGATGAAACAAACCGCGGCATAAAAGTAATTTCAGCCACAATATCTGAAATTGCTGCAGGGTCTCAAGAAACTGGTGGGATGGCAGTTGAAGCTGCAAATAAGAATAGTCAAGTTTTTGAACTGGCCGAGAATACTGCAGAAGAGTCGAAAAAAGTACTTGAAAGTACGCGAAATGTTCTTCAATCGGCAAAAGAAGGACAAATGTTAATTGAAAAATCAGTATCAGTAATAAATGATATATCCAGTGTTACCGACAATAATACAAAACTTGGTAATGAATTAAAAGGTAAATCAACTGAGGTAAGTGGAATTGTTGATCTAATAAATAGCATTTCAGATCAAACTAATTTGTTGGCGTTAAATGCTGCGATTGAGGCAGCAAGAGCGGGAGAACACGGCAAGGGATTTGCAGTTGTAGCTGAGGAAGTTCGCCAATTATCCAATCAGTCACAGCAGGCAGCAAAAAGAATAAATAAAATAATAGAAGGCATGCTTTTAGATACGTCACAAGTAGTTAAGGCATTTGAAATTATGAGTAAAAGTACTGTCTCGGGTGTAGATACTATAAATAAAGCAAAGTGTAATTTTGAAAGTATTATAAGCAGCATTGAAAAATCAAGGGAAAAACTACAGCAAGTGGTTACTCATGCGAATAATCAATCAAAAGCTACCAATGATTTGATGTCTACAGTGCATAATGTAGCTGCTATTGCGGAAGAATCTTCAGCTTCCACGCAAACTGTATCTGAAAATAGTGAACAAATTTCTAAATCAGTCGCTTCAATAGCTGGAAATGCAAAGAAACTTTCAAATATGGCCGGCAATTTGGAGCAGGCACTTTTCAAATTTAAGTTTTCAAATGTGAGAACTCTCAGAGTCGGCTTTGAAATGACGAACAATTCTATATGTTATGCCGGTATGGAGAGATTTGGACAGGAACTGGAAAAACATACCAATGGCCGGTATAAACTTAAGATTTACCATAGTGCACAACTTGGAACAGGTATGGATATGATAGAGATGTTAGGTAAAGGTACTCTTGAAATGACATATCCGTCGTTTTCAACATTGGCTTGCTTTGACAAGAGATTTATGATATTTGATTTTCCTTTTATATTCAAAAATGAGCATATAGCAGACAAAGTACTTAATGGTACTTTTGCAAGAAAGTTATTAGATATGCTTGAGGAGTATGGATTTTATGGACTTGCATTTGCTGAAAATGGTTTCAGGGATACTACCAATTCTGTACGTCCCATAACAAAGTTAGAAGATATTAAAGGTTTAAGAATCAGGACAATGGAAAATGATTTGCATATTGATACATGGAAGTATTTAGGTGCAGAACCTGTACCACTTCCTTATGCAAAATTATATAATGCAATGCGTAAAAAGGAAATAGATGGACAAGAGAATCCTGTTACGGCAATTTACGGTGATAGATTTGACGAGGTTCAAAAATACTTGACATTGACCCATCATGTATATTCACCATTCGTACTTATGTATTCAAAAAAATTGTGGGATACGGTTCCGGAAAACGACAAAAAAATCATTATAGAATGTGCCAAAGAAGGAGCACTTTATACTACAGAGGCTAATAGAAAGAGAGTTGACAGATGTTTATCGGAGTTAAAATCCAGAGGAATGAAAGTTGATTCTATAAGTCGGGATGAAATGGTTAAAATTAAGGATGCTGTCAAACCTGTTGTTGATAAATACAAAAATGAAATCGGTAAAGAATTAGTAAAAGAGCTATTTGATGAGATTGAAAAAGCTGAAGGAATATAGAAAGTAGTTTCTATTAATTTTTAGATTATACTTAAACACTATATTAAAATATAGCCTTTAACTTTAAAGAAATTCTATAACTGGCAAATTCACATATGTTAGTGTGGTCAATATACTGTATTTTTGATATAATATTATATGGAAACATATGTAAAAGGACTATAATGTAAATAACATATTATATTGGGGGAGATGTTGGTGACAGTACCTATAATCATGACGGATGCATCCTGTGATTTGCCAGGAAGTTTTATGGAAAAAAATAATATACCATTTTTGGGGTTGATGTGTCACTTTAAAAGCAAAGATTATGAGGATGATTTTGGTAAATCCTTAAGCTATGAGGAATTTTATAAGGGCCTTGAAAATGGAGAAATGCCATATACATCACAGATAAATGAATACAGGTTTACTGAAAAATTTAGAGAATTGCTGAAACAGAAAAGACCTATCATATACATAGGAATGTCATCTGGAATAAGTGGAACTTTTAACAGCTCAAAACTAGCAAAGGATGCAATTTTAAGCGAATTTGAAGATGCAGATATAACATTGATAGATAGTAAAGGTTCTTCTATTGGACTTGGAATTTTAGTATACTATGCTTGTAAAATGGCACAGCAAGGTTTAAGTAAAGATGAGATTGTAAATTGGGTAAACAATAATAGGCTAAAGATGAATTATTGGTTTGTGGTAGAGGATTTAAAGCATTTAAAGAGAGGTGGCAGAATATCTTCATCTAAAGCTGTTATAGGTACTCTTTTGGATGTAAAGCCTATTATATATATTGAAAATCAAGGAGAACTTAAAAATGTAACCAATGTTAGGGGAAGAAAAAAAGCTATAAAATACCTGGTAGAAAGATTTAGAGAAAGAGCCTTAGATGATAAAAATCAGGTTATAGGTATATCTCATGGAAATTGTATAGAAGACGCCAAGCTTTTAAAAAATATAATAGAGAGAGAATTTCCAAATAATAAATTTATCATAAACACGTTGGGTATGGGTATGGCTACTCACTGCGGCAGCGGAATGCTTTCACTTTGTTTTTTGGGAAATAAAAGATGATTGTATTGATTAAATGAATATGGTAAATATAAGAAATTACTACTGTATTTAAATTCAGCAGTAATTTTTTTTTGCAAAACATATTGAAATTTTATAAATTAACTGTTATTATATCAATAACGTTTAATTTATCACTACATCGAATTAAAGCGATACTGTAATAAAATAAGGAAGTGATACTTGTGACTAATTGGAAAAAATATATACCTGAGGGAACAAAGGATATTTTGTTTAATGAATGTGCGGAAAAAGTGAAGATAGAAAATATATTAAAAAAAATCTATATACAAAGTGGATTTATGGAAGTAAAGTCACCAACATTAGAATTCTATGATGTGTTTAATGGGGAAAATGCAACTTTACCGCAGGAAAAAATATATAAATTGATTGATAACCAGGGAAGAATTTTAGCTTTGAGGGCAGATATGACTACCCCTATTGCTAGAATCGCAGGTACAAAATTGAAGGAAGTAGTTCATCCTCTAAGACTTTGTTATACTTCCAATGTGTATAGAGTCAGCGAAAGTTTAAATGGAAAAAATAGTGAGATAACTCAATCTGGTATTGAAATAATAGGCATAGAAGGTATCGGAGGAGACGCTGAAGTTATAGTAACAGGAATAAAGGCACTTTTAAGCTGTGGACTTGAGAATTTTAAAATAGAACTTGGACATGCAGAATTATTTAAAGCACTAGTAGATGGTGTAAATTTGGATTATGAAGAAAGAGAGAAACTTAGAAAGAGTATAAATAATAAAAATTTTACTGCTTTAAATAACATACTTCTTGAAAACAAAGATAAATTTGAAGAAAGCTCTTTAAAGTCTTTGGAAGAACTTCCTAAGTTATTTGGAGGGATGGAGGTAATTGAAAGAGCCTCTCATCTTATGGAAGATAACAAGAGAGCATTGAAGGCTTTAGAAAGTATAAAAAAGGTGTATGAGATTGTAAAAAGTATTGGTTTTGAAAAATATCTAGCTCTTGATTTAGGAATGGTACACAACATAGATTATTATACTGGCATAATATTTAGAGGTTATACTCATGGATTTGGAGGAAATATATTAAGTGGAGGAAGATATGACAATTTGATAGCTCAATTTGGAGATAGTCAGCCTGCTACAGGATTTGCCATGGATGTAGATGGAATAATCACTTCACTTGAAGAAAATGGACAGTTGTGTTGTGAAAAAAATACTAAGGTTCTTGTATATTATGGGGGAGAAAGTTTTGGAAAAGCTTATGAAAAGGCTGAAAGCTTAAGAAATCAGGGTATAGTTACAGAGTTAAGTCCTTTTAGAGATGAAAGTGAAGCAAGAAAATATGCAGAGAAAAAAAATATGGAATTCACAAAAATATAGGAGCGTAGAATTGATATGTCAAATATGAAGAGGGTAAAAATAGCTTTAACTAAGGGCAGAATTGAAAAAGAAGCTGTAAATATATTTCAAAAGTCAGGTATAGATTGTAGTGAAGTTATAAATAAAGGAAGAAAGCTTATATTTCACAATGAAGAAGACAATATAGATTTTGTGCTTGTGAAGGCTCCTGATGTACTTACTTATGTAGAACATGGAGTAGTTGATGTTGGCATAGTTGGAAAAGATACTTTACTGGAACAAAATAAAGATTTTTATGAGGTACTGGATTTGGGTTTTGGAAAGTGTAAATTTTCTGTAGCAGGACCTAAAAATTCTAATTTTTATTCCGGGTATAATAGAAAAAAGATTGCTACAAAATATCCCAACGTAGCTAGAAATTATTTTAGAAAATTGGGACAGGATGTGGAAATTATAAAAATAGAAGGTTCTGTGGAATTGGCTCCTATACTGGGACTAGCAGACGCCATAGTTGATATAGTGGAAACTGGAACTACTTTAAAGGAAAACGGACTGGTGGTTTATGAAAATATATGTGACATAAGTGCCAGAATGGTAGTAAATGTAGCTAGTATGAAGATGAAGAAAAATGAAATAGAGGACATAATAAATAGAATTCAAATGCAGATAAGGGTAGGAGACATATTGACAAATTAGGAGGAAAATTCATGGAAGATAAAATTGTAAAGACAGTATATTTAGATACGGAAGAAGGAAGCAAATATTTAAAAAATTTTAGAAATATAGAAGAGAGTATACAGGAAGATGTAACTTTAAAAGTTTCTAAAATACTTGAAGATATAAAGAAAAATGGAGATGAGGCTCTTCTAAAATATACAAATTTATTTGATAGTAAAGAAGTTACTAAAAGCAATATAAAAGTGACACAAGAAGAAATAAAAAAGGCTTATGAGTTTGTAGAAGATGAGTTTATAGATGCATTAAAAACTGCAGCGGAAAACATAAAATTTTTCCATGAAAAGCAGAAGAAAACCTCCTGGATAATTACAAAAGAAGAAGGAGTAGTACTTGGACAGCAAATTAGAGCACTGGAGAATGTAGGAATATATGTACCAGGGGGAACAGCTGCATATCCATCCTCAGTTTTAATGAATGCAATTCCTGCAAAAGTAGCAGGGGTTAAAAATTTGCAAATGGTAACTCCACCTTCAGAAGATGGAAGTATAAATCCTAATATTTTAGTAGCTGCTGATATAGCTGGAGTAGATGAAATATATAAGGCGGGAGGAGCACAAGCTGTAGGAGCGCTGGCTTTTGGAACAGAAAGTATTTCTAAAGTGGATAAAATAGTGGGACCTGGGAATATATTTGTAGCTATGGCAAAAAAGAGCGTATATGGCCAGGTAGATATAGATATGATAGCAGGGCCAAGTGAAATACTTATAATTGCAGATGAGAGGGCAAAAGCAAAATATGTGGCAGCAGACTTGATGTCACAAGCAGAACATGATGTACTTGCATCTGCAGTACTTGTTACAACTTCGAAAGAATTGGTAGTAGAAGTGAAACTGGAACTTGAAAGACAAGTACAATCTTTGGAAAGAAAGGATATAATACTAAAATCTCTGAAAGATCGCGGAGCCATAATTATAGTAGACAGCATAGAAGAAGGCATAGATGTGGCAAACGAAATAGCTCCAGAACATCTGGAATTATGTGTTGAGGATCCTTTTTCTATACTTGGAGATATAAAAAATGCAGGTTCCATATTTATGGGTGATTTTGCACCGGAACCTCTTGGGGATTATATGGCAGGACCAAATCATATACTTCCGACAAGCGGAACAGCTAGGTTTTTTTCTCCACTTTCTGTAGATGATTTTATAAAAAAATCAAGTTTTACTCGTTATTCCAGGAAGGCTCTTTCAAAAATAGGAGACAAAATTATAAAGTTAGCAGAAACAGAAGGGCTTACAGCTCATGCAAATTCAATAAAAGTTAGAACTAAATAGTAAATATTTCATTAAAAGAAGGTGTTTTGTTTGAGGATAGGGGAACTTTCTAGAAAGACCTATGAAACTGATGTGAAGGTAAAAATAAATTTAGATGGTAGTGGAAAGTACAATATAGATACGGGAATAGGCTTTTTTAATCATATGTTGTGCATGATAGCAAAACATGGGATGACAGATCTTGATATAGCTGCAAAAGGTGATCTTGATGTGGACTTTCATCATACCATGGAGGATATAGGAATTGTCATGGGGAAATGTATAAAAGATTCCTTGGGAGATAAAAAAAATATAAAAAGATATGGAACATTTTTTATACCAATGGATGAGAGTCTTTCGATGGTATCTATAGATTTGAGTGGCAGACCTTATTTAGTATTTGATGCTGATTTTAAAACTGAAAAGGTAGGAGAAATGGATACGGAATTGGTAGAAGAATTTTTTAGGGCAGTTGCTTTTAATGCAGAAATGACACTTCATATAAAAGTAATCTACGGAAAAAATACACACCATATGATAGAAGGAATATTTAAGGCATTTGGTCATGCACTTAAAGAGGCAGTATGTATAGATAGAAGTATAAATGGAATAATGTCTACGAAAGGAACTATATAAATAGTTAAAAATTAGGAATTAATAATTAATAGTGAGTAGAAAGTTGATGGAGATTTTTCTTCACTATGTTACGAAAATTATCCATAATTGTGCATTGTGCATTGAAGAAAGGGGTGTGTAAAATTGATTTCCATTGTAGATTATGGTATGGGAAATTTAAAGAGTGTTCAAAAAGCACTTAAATATATAGGAACAGATAGTAAAATAACTTCAGATCAGCGTGAAATAGAAAAAAGTGAAGCAATTATACTTCCTGGGGTAGGTGCATTTCCCGAGGCTATGAAGAATTTGAAAAAGAGAAATTTAGATAAAGTGCTAAAAAAGGAAGCAGGAAGAGGAAAGCCTTTTATGGGAATATGCCTTGGAATGCAGCTTTTATTTGACATAGGAGAAGAAATAGAAGAGTGTGAAGGATTAGGTCTGATACCAGGAAAAATAACAAAGTTATATGGGGATATAAAGATACCACATATGGGGTGGAATAATTTAGTAATAGATAAACAGTGTAAAATTTTAGAGGATGTACCTAAAAATAGCTATGTATACTTTGTGCATTCATTTTATGGAGAATTAAAATTTAAAGAAAATTTAAATGCCTATAGCACTTATGGAGAAATAAATATACCAGCTGTTGTAAGTAAAGATAATGTTTATGGAGCTCAGTTCCATCCAGAAAAAAGTGGTGACGTAGGTATTGAAATGCTCAAAAATTTTGTAAAGATAACAGCTTAATTGGATAATTTAAGGGGGCTTTTATATGTTGATACTTCCAGCGATAGATTTAAGAAATGGAAAATGTGTTAGATTGTATCAAGGAAAATTTGAAAAATCGGAGATAGTAGGAGAAGACCCGGTAAAGGTAGCACTGAGCTTTAAAAAAAGCGGTGCAGAGTATATTCATATGGTGGATTTAGATGGGGCACTTGATGGAAAAATAAAAAATATAGAAGTCATATCAAAGGTAATAGACGCCATTAAGATTCCAGTAGAACTTGGTGGAGGTATAAGAGATATAAAAACCATAGATATGCTTATAGAAATAGGAATATCAAGAGTAATACTTGGAACTGCAGCTTTAAAAAATCCTGATTTTGCAAAAGAAGCACTAAAAAAATATGGAGAAAAAATAGCAGTGGGAATAGATGCAAAAAATAAGAAAGTTGCAGTAAATGGATGGCTTAATGTAAGCAGTGTCCATTACATAGATTTTGCAAAACGAATGGAGGACATAGGAGTCAAAACTATCATTTTTACAGACATAAGTAAAGACGGAACGCTAAAGGGACCTAATTTAGATCAACTCTTTAAAATTCAAAACAGTGTAAGCTGCAGGATAATAGCTTCTGGCGGAATAAAAAATATAGACGATTTGAAGGATATAAGTAAAATGGATATTTACGGTGCTATTACAGGCAAAGCTATATATTCTGGAAACATAGATTTAAAAGAAGCCATAGAAATTTGCAAATAAAAAATTACAGTAGAAGGTGGAATGAATCATGAGTAAGTATTGGAGCGAAATCACAAAAAGTGTAGAACCTTATGTGTGTGGTGAACAGCCTAAGGATAAAAAATATGTTAAATTGAATACAAATGAAAGTCCTTATCCACCGTCCCCTAAGGTAATTAAGGCAATAAAAAATGCTGCAGATGAAGACTTGAGGTTGTACCCAGATCCAGATTGCGATGAGTTAAGGGACGTTATTTCCAAATATTATGGCTTAAATAAAAATCAAATTTTTATAGGAAATGGATCTGATGAAGTTCTGGCTATGTCTTTTCTAACTTTTTTTAATAAGGATGAAACTATAATTTTTCCGGATATAAGTTACAGTTTTTATCCTGTTTATGCTAATTTATATAATCTAAATTATAAGCTTGCAAAATTAAATGAAGATTTTTCAATTCCATTTAAGGAGTTTCTAACTGAAAACGGAGGAATAGTAATTCCCAATCCAAATGCACCTACAGGAAGATGTCTTGAAACCAAAAAAATTGAAGAAATTTTAAAATATAATCAAAATAAAGTAGTCATAATTGATGAAGCTTATGTGGATTTTGGAGGAAACTCTGTAGTAGGTCTTATAAAAAACTATGCTAATCTTTTGGTAGTACAGACATTATCTAAATCACGTTCTTTAGCTGGAATTCGTGTGGGATTTGCACTTGGACAAGAAGAACTTATAAATGGACTGAATAGAATAAAAAATTCATTCAATTCCTATACTGTAGACAGGGTTTCAAATGCAGCAGCAATAGCAGCTTTTGAAGACCAGGATTATTTTGAAAAATGTGTTAGTAAAGTAATAAATACCAGAGAAACAACTGTAAATAAATTAGAAAAAATGGACTTTAATATCATACCTTCAAAATCCAATTTCATTTTTATAAGCCATGCCAAATATCCTGCAAAAGAACTTTTTATAAAGTTAAGGGAAAAAGGAGTTCTTGTAAGATATTTTAACAAGGATAGAATAGACAATTACTTAAGGGTAAGTATAGGATCAGATGAAGATATGAAATTCTTTATAGATAAAATTAAAGAAATAATAGATGAGATAGAGAGGAGCTAAGATTTTGCTTACAAAAAGAATAGTTCCATGTTTAGATGTGAATATGGGAAAGGTTGTTAAAGGAATAAACTTTGTTGACCTACAAGATGTAGGAGATCCTGTTGAAATAGCTGAACATTACAATAGACAGGGAGCAGATGAAATAGTATTTCTGGATATTACAGCTACTCATGAAAAGAGAAAAACCATAATTAATTTAGTAGAAAGAACTGCAGAAAAAGTGTTCATACCGCTTACAGTAGGCGGTGGAATATCTCAGATAGATGATTTTAAAAACATACTTAGGGCAGGTGCAGATAAAATATCAATAAATTCTTCTGCTATAAGGAATCCTAACTTAATATATGAGGCAGCAGACAAATTTGGATCACAATGTGTAGTAGTTGCAGTGGATGCTAAAAAAAGGGATTCAGGAGATGGTTGGGATGTATTTGTAGAAGGCGGAAGAAAAAATACAGGAATAGATGCATTAAAGTGGATTAAAAAGGCAGAAAGCTTAGGTGCAGGTGAAATACTTTTAACTAGTATGGATGCAGATGGTACTAAAAATGGATATGATATAGAACTTACAAGAACTGTAACTAATCTGGTAAATATTCCAGTAATAGCTTCAGGAGGATGTGGGTCTTTAAATGACTTCTATGATGTATTTAATGATGCAGGAGCAGATGCAGCCCTTGCAGCCTCACTTTTTCACTATGGAGAGCTTACTGTAGGTGAAGTTAAACAATATTTAAAAACTAAGGATATACCGGTGAGGGTATAAAAATATGAACAAAGGTGAAAATATGGAAAGAGAAATTTTAAAGAACATAGATTTTGAAAAAGGGAAGGGACTTGTACCTACAATTGTTCAGGACTTTCAAAATGGAGAAGTACTTATGATGGCGTATATGAATGAGGAGTCGTTAAAAAGAACGCTGGAAACAGGAAAGACCTGGTTCTTTAGTAGATCTCGAAATGAGCTTTGGAACAAGGGAGCTACATCAGGTCATTATCAAAATGTAAAAAGTATAAGTGTGGACTGCGATTATGATACAATTTTAATAAAAGTTGAGCAAATAGGAGCAGCTTGTCACACAGGAAACAGGAGCTGTTTTTATAGAAAATTATATTAAATTGAAGGGGGAATATTTTATGGAATTTCAAAGTATATTAGAGGAATTAAGTAAAGTTATAGAGGAGAGAAAGTCAGATCCTATAGAAGGTTCTTATACAAGTTACCTATTTAAAGAAGGAATAGATAAGATATTAAAAAAAGTAGGGGAAGAAAGTGCAGAAGTTATAATTGCAAGCAAAAACAATGATAAAAAAGAGGAAGTTTATGAGATATGTGATTTGATATATCACCTTTTAGTTTTAATGTCAAATCAAAATATAACTTTAGATGATTTATCACAAGAACTTGGTAAAAGAAGACAGAAAATATGTAATAAAAAACCTGAAAGAAAAATTATAGAAGGAATACACTAATATAGAGATTCTAAACTAAAAATCAACGTATACTGCGAATATTTTTACAAACACAAGTACGTTAAATATTTAAATGTACTTGCTTATTGTAAAATATTTCTACGCATACATTGATTTTTAAGTTAGAAAATTTATCAGATGGGATACCTATTGTAAAACTTAAACTAAGTAAGATTTATTGATAAAAGTAAGCTGTGTTTGAATATAAAGAGTGCAGTTTACTTTTTTTCATTAGAAGGTAAATGCTAAGTAATCTTATAATTTAAGAAATTTTTAAGAATTTAATTAACAAATATTAAGAAATTTTTCCTATAATAATAAGTATAGAATGTTATATAATAATTTTAGAAAGTTAGGCATTTAAATTTGAGAGTTGGTGTTGTATTGAAGCGTTTAAAATTGAATTTACTACCATTGAGTTTGCTACTAATCATACCTGCAATAAATGTGTCTTATGGTTTGCTAAATAATACAATTAGAGGATGTCATAGTTTAGTTACTAGTTTGGATATGGCCATTCCATTTATAAAAGAATTTATAATTGCATATTGGATGTGGTTTCCATTTATGTTTGTATCACTAGTATATTTGTGTTTTAATTATAGGAATAGTTATTATAAATGCGTAATAACTATGGTTATAGGTATGATTACATGTTATATAATCTATTTTTTCTTTCAGACCATGGTGCCAAGGCCTGTTGTTAGTGGAAATGATATTTTTTCTCGTGCTGTAAGGTTTACCTATAGCTGGGATAAGCCTTTTAATTGTTTCCCCAGTATACATGTGCTTGCAAGTTATATAATAATGATGGCATCAAGAAAATTGGATAAAAAACCTTTTATAAAATTTGCTATGAATTTTATAGGCATATCTGTAATAGTATCTACCCAATTTGTAAAACAGCATGTGATTTTAGATATGATCTTTGCTATACTATTGGCAGAGATAATCTATAGGTTTGTTGCTGGTTTCATTTTGGAAAGGGGACTAATATGGAAAAAGAAATTGTGTTGGTGGTTGACGATGAAAAAGAAATTAGAGACTTAGTTGAGATATATTTAGTAAATGAAGGATACAAAGTATTGAAAGCTTCTGATGGTTTAGAAGCTTTACAGATTTCAAATGATAATGAAGTTGATTTAGTAATTTTAGATATAATGATGCCTAAAATGGATGGAATTGAAGTTTGTATGAGAATGAGAAAAAGTAAAAATATGCCTATAATAATGTTGTCAGCTAAAAGTCAAGATTTAGACAAAATATTAGGTCTTACTACTGGAGCCGATGATTATGTAGTAAAACCTTTTAATCCTCTGGAACTTGTAGCCAGAGTAAAATCTCAACTGAGAAGATATAAAAGGTTAAATGTACCTAAAAAAGTTGACCAGGAAGTAATTGAAGTAGATGACTTAATGATAAACACTAAAAATCACCAAGTAAAGGTTGGTAACAAGGATGTAAAACTCACTCCAAGAGAATTTGAAATTTTAGAACTTTTATCTTCAAATAGGGGTGTAGTGTTTAGTATTGAAAAGATCTATGAATCTGTATGGAAACAGGATTTTTTTGAATCTGATAACACTGTAATGGTACATATAAGAAAAATAAGAGAAAAGATAGAGGAAAATCCGAGAAGACCTCGTTTTATAAAGACCATTTGGGGGGTGGGATATAAAGTTGAAAAATGATTTTAGAATATCTTTAGAATCTAGCTTGAGTAAAATGAAAAACAGTATAAGGCTGGAGCTTATATTTGTATTTGCCCTCTGTTTTGTCACGTCTGCTGCACTTGGAAAAGTAGCAGGCGTTTTTTTACAAAATAGGAATATCACTGCTAGAATAGATTATAGTAAAGGTATAGATAGGATGTCCGTAAATGCCAACTTAATAGGTGATGAAATAAAGAGTAAAAGTATAAGTATAGACGATAAGAATAAAATACAAAAAATTATAGATAGTTGTAATGATACCTCAGATTTGGAAAAGATAATGATTACGGATTTAAATGGAAAAGTTTTGTACAAATCAAATAATGCAGATGAAACACAAATAGATGTATATACTACTATAAAGAATTCCATAAAAAATTCTCTTGAAATGATGAAAAATATTCAAAACATATATGCAACTAATAAAGGTAATGAAATAAGTAAAAATAGAGAATATATCAGTTTTTATCCTATAAATTTTATTGATGGAAAAGCCTATTTAGTCGTTAAAGGTATGCCCCAGTATGAAATAATTTATGAAAAAAGATACAATCCCATTCCTGGGACCATTGTATCTTTTATATCATTTCTAACAATGTTTTATTTTATAACTAATAAAAAAATGAAATACATAGAAAATATATCTTCTGGACTTATAGAAATATCAAGGGGAAATTTAGATTATAGAATAAAGAGTCAGGGGAGAGACGAACTGGCTTTACTATCAAATAATATAAATTTTATGGCAGAAGAGCTAAATAATAAAATGAAAGTTGAAAGGGAAGAGGAGAGAATAAAAAATGAGCTCATAACTAATGTATCTCATGATTTAAGGACACCGCTTACTTCTATTAAAGGGTATTTAGCTCTTATTAAAGATAAAAGATATGAGGATGAAACACAAATGAAACAATATATTAATATTGCTTACAATAAATCTGAAAAGTTAGAAGAATTAATAAATGACCTGTTTGAATACACTAAACTTACCAATAATGCAGTTAATTTAAATAGGCAAAGTATATCTTTAAATGGATTACTAGAACAACTTATGGAAGAATTGGTTCCGATTTGTGAAGAGACAGGGGTAACTATTACAAGAAGTTTTCCAAAGCAGAAATTTCTTGTTTATTTAGATCCGAATAAAACTGCAAGAGTGTTTGAAAATTTATTTATAAACGCTATAAGATATAGTATAAAACCGGGAGACGTAGAAGTTTTATTAAAAGAAGAAAAAGGCGATGCAGTAATCTCTATAAAAAACAAGTGTGAGCCTGTAAGTAAAGAAGAAGTTGATAAGTTATTTGATAGGTTTTATAGAGTGGATAAATCAAGATCTTCTAATACAGGAGGAAGTGGGCTTGGACTTGCTATTGCTAAAAGTATAGTGGAAATTCAAGGTGGAAAAATAAAGGCAGAATATTCTTCAGGTTATATGATATTTGATGTGATTTTTAATTTGGCAGATAGTAGGTCATAGAAACAATATTTTACACGAATTACATTCAAATTTTTATTCTAATGGATTATAATATAAATATGGCTTTTAAAGGAGGAATATAAATGGATAAAATCACCTTGTTAGATGAACTGGTAGAAGTATCTGCAAAACCTGTACTTCAGGCCAGAAATTATTGGCATGCTAGTGTGTACAATGTTTTAAAGGCAAAGAAGGATTCTATAAACGATGATAACAATTATTTTTTAGAATTAAAGGCTGATATTTTGAGTATAAAAAGGCTATGGAGAGAAGAATTAGATACTCTACATTCTTGGGGTAAAAAACAAGATATGCCTTCCACGTCGGAAATAAGTGAAACAATTTCAAATATGGAAAAGAAATGTGAGACAGAAGTATTAAATGGAAAAGTGGTTTTTAAAAATGGAGATGAACCAGATAAGGATGATTTACAATTTCTAGAGAGATATAGTTCCATAAAAAACATAAATGAAAGATTGACATGTATGGAAGAAGATTATTTGTATTGTCGTATAAGGGATTATATAGTATTAAATATATATCAATTTTTATCTGAGAATAGGGAATTTGCAATTAATATATTAAAGGATGACACTGATGAAGTTATAATAAGAATGTCGGACTTAATTTCAAAGTATGCAGATAGGGGAATGTATGCTGACATGGAGGAAGATTAATATTAATGTACTTAAATCTAGGGGCAGCAAAAGGTGTTTTCAAAGAAATAATTAGTCAGTATGTTAGTCTATTTTTATTATGCTGCGTTGGTAGATTTCTTTCAGATGCCTAATTAGGGGGAAAATTTTGATTGTAAGGGTAATAAACCAAGTAATAATTTTATCACTTATGATGCTTATAGGAGTCTTTGCAAAAAAGAAAAATATAATAACTGAAGAAGGAGAAAAAAGTCTATCGAGTTTTTTAGTTAATATCACTCTTCCATCACTTCTCATCACTTCCTTTAACTATAGATATTCAGAAAAGATGATTGCTAATGCAGAAAGTATATTTTTGTATTCAATTATTATTCATATAGTAATTATATTGTTGAGTAAAGTTTGTGCTTATAAATATGAAGACAAAGTAAAGAAAGTAATGAGATTTATTATTATATTTTCTAACAGTGGATTTATGGGATATCCAGTATTAGAGGGACTTTTTGGTAAAGTGGGAGTTTTTTATGGAGCAATTTTTAATATACCTCTTAACATATTTATGTTTAGTGTAGGAATTGCCATATATGCAGGTAAAAATGATATTAAAAATATAAAAAATGTAATTTCTAATCCAGTTATAATTTCAACTATCGTTGGATTTTTAATGTTTGTATTTTCTATAAAACTTCCATATGTTGTAGATACTACATTGAATAGTGTAGGTTCTATGACTACACCGCTTTCTATGATTATAGTAGGAACTATGCTGGCAGGAGTGAAACTCAAAGATATCTTTTCGGGATTCCAGGTATATTATACTTCATTTATGAGATTGATAATAGTGCCTCTAGTTACTGTTTTACTTTTAAAACTTGTGAAGGCAGACAGTTTTATGATTCAAATGTGTGCTGTGATTGAAGCAATGCCATCAGCTGTTATGGCTTCTGTGCTTGCACAGCAGTATGGAGCAGATAGTAAATTGGCAGCTAGAAGTGTTTTTATAACTACTATAATTTCAATGGTTACTATCCCTATTGTGGTTATATGTATACAATTTCTAACTAAAACTTGAAGGAGGGTTACATATTGTTTGATACACACGTACATACTAATTTTTCTACGGATTCTGATATGAAAATAGAAGAAGCTATAAAATCTGCAAAAGAAAAAGGTATATCTTTTATAACAACAGAACATATGGATATTAATTTTCCCAAAGAGGGTCTATTTTGTTTTAACGTAGATGTATATTTAAACAAGTATTTAAAATATAGAAATGATAATTTACTTCTCGGCATAGAGCTTGGAATGAAGGAGGATTGTTTAGAACAAAGCAGAAAGTTAATAAAGGATAATTCTTTTGATTATGTAATTGGATCTATACATTTAGTGGAGAACTTAGATCTCTATTATTCAGATTATTATGAAGGCAAAAGTAAAAAAGAGGCTTATTTTAAATATTTGCAAGATATGCTAGAAAATTTAAAACAATTTGAGTTTATAGATAGTCTGGGTCACATTGACTATATAGCTAGGTATGCTAAATTTGAGGATAAAGAATTATATTACAGTGATTTTCCAGATATTATTGATGAGATATTCAAGGTACTTATAGATAAAGAAAAATGTTTGGAATTAAATACTAGGAGACTTAAAAATGAAAATTCAATAAAAAGTATGCTGGAAATGTATAAAAGATTTAATGAATTAGGTGGAAAATACATAACAGTAGGTTCTGATGCTCATAATTTAGAGTCTATGGGAAGTAATTTTAGAGAAGCAGTAGAAATTGCTAGAAGGTGTAATTTAAAAATAGTATATTTTAGAAATGGAAAAAAAGAGTATGATAAAGAGGTGTAGATTATGGATTTTACAAATAATTCGGCTGAAGTAATCAAGCAATTGGGTAAAGAAGGAGCCTTCCTTACAAGTAAATATAATGGAAAAGTAAATACTATGACAATAGGGTGGGGAAGCATAGGTGTTATATGGAGAAAACCTGTGTTCACTGTGCTAGTGAGACAATCTAGATATACTAAAGAATTCATGGAAAATAGTGGTAACTTTACAGTAAGTGTTCCTTTTAGCAGTGATATGAAAAAGGCTCTTGCAATATGTGGAACTAAATCTGGTAGGAATATAGATAAATTTAAGGTGTGTAATTTGCAGCTTAATCCAGGTAGAAGTGTAGATAGCCCGGTGATAGCAGGATGTGATATGTATTATGAATGCAAGATTATATATAAACAGGATATGAAAAAAGAACTTTTGACAAAAGAAGTAGATTCAAATTGTTATCCTGATGGAGATTATCATACAGTTTATTATGGAGAAATAGTAAATTGCTATGAAAAATAAAGTCTTCATTGTAAAGATATTTAATTTTCATAAGTAAAACACATACTGTATAAATACAATGATGGTTCATACATAGTATTTATACAGTATGTGTTTTATTTTTTAGTTAGAAACTATATAATTTAGATTTCTATTTTGCAGAATTAAAGTTATTAATTTAAAACTCCTCTACTGTAAGTAGAGGAGTATTGTTGTGTAAATTTTTTATATATCAAAATAATACATCATATTCAAATCTATATAATACAAAAACAGGTCGAAATAATCAAAAAAAGATAGGAACTTTAAGAATAAAATGTAATTATGAAAATGATTAATAAAAGTTATATAAAATTAATTAAGGGGGTTGTTTAATTGAATGATGTTTTAAACAAACTTTATACTGCAAATCAAAGTAAAAGAATAGAAAAATTAACTAACGATTTATACTCGGTAACTCCTGAAATCGAAGCGCAAAGAGCAGTTTTAATAACGGAATCTTTTAAGGAAACTGAAGCTTATCCTATGATTATTAGAAGAGCTAAAGCTTTAGAAAAAATACTAAATGAAATGGATATAGTTATTCGTGATGAAGAACTTATTGTAGGAAATTTAACTAAAAAACCTAGAGCGGCTTCAATATTTCCAGAATTTTCAAATAAGTGGCTTTTGGAGGAATTTGATACTCTTGCAAAAAGAACTGGTGATGTATTTCTTATTAGTGAAGATGTAAAATCACAACTTAGAGAAGTATTCAAATATTGGGATGGAAAAACAACAAATGAGCTTGCAACAGAGTATATGTTTTCAGAAACGAAGGAAGCAATGGAAGCAGGGGTATTTACTGTTGGAAATTATTACTTCAATGGTATAGGTCATATTTCTGTAGATTATGCAAAAGTATTATCTAAAGGATTTAACGGTATAATTGAAGATGCAGAAAGTGAAAAGGCTAAAGCAGATAAAGCAGATCCAGATTACATAAAGAAGGATCAGTTTTTAACAGCTGTAATCATAACTTCAAAAGCTGTTATTAAGTTTGCTAGACGTTTTGCTGAATTAGCTAGAAATTTAGCAAGTCAATCATTGGATTCACGAAGACGTGAAGAGTTAATGCAAATAGCTGAAAATTGTCAGTGGGTACCTGAAAGACCAGCTAGAACGTTTTATGAGGCTCTACAATCATTTTGGTTTGTACAATCTATTATTCAAATAGAATCTAATGGACATTCAATATCACCTATGCGTTTTGACCAATACATGTATCCTTATTTTAAGAAGGATGTATCAAATGGACTTATTACACAAGAAAAAGCCCAAGAACTTTTAGATTGTCTATGGGTTAAATTTAATGATGTTAATAAGGTTCGTGATGAAGGATCAACAAAAGCATTTGGTGGATATCCAATGTTCCAGAACTTAATTGTAGGTGGACAAACTATTGATGGAAGAGATGCTACAAATGAGCTTTCATTTATGTGCCTTGAAGCTACTGCACATACCAAATTACCGCAACCATCAATTTCAATAAGAGCTTGGAACAAAACTCCAGATGAGTTATTATTAAAAGCTGCTGAAGTAACTCGTTTAGGTTTAGGTATGCCAGCTTACTATAATGATGAAGTTATCATTCCTTCTTTGACAAGCCGCGGTCTTACGTTAGAAGATGCTAGAGATTATGGTATTATTGGATGTGTAGAACCTCAAAAAGGTGGAAAGACGGAAGGATGGCATGATGCTGCATTCTTTAATATTGTAAAGGTATTAGAGATAACTATAAATAATGGTATGGATAATGGCAAACAGATAGGATTAAGAACTGGAGACTTCACTTCTTTTACATCATTTGAGAAATTATTTGATGCATACAAATTACAGATGGAGTATTTTGTTAAACTTTTAGTTAATGCAGATAACAGTGTAGATTTAGCACATGGAGAGAGAGCACCATTACCATTCTTATCTTCAATGGCAGACGATTGTATAGCTAGAGGAAAGTCATTACAAGAAGGAGGAGCACATTACAACTTTACAGGACCACAAGGAGTAGGAGTTGCAAATGCAGCAGACTCGTTAGAAGCTATTAAGAAACTTGTTTTTGAAGATAAGAAGATAACTTTACAGGATTTAAAGAATGCGTTAGACACTAATTTTGGTGGATGTAAGAAAAACCCAATATCTGAACTTGCTAATAGCATAAATGAAGTGGGTGATATGAAAGGATTAACACCTGAAACTATATTGAAAGTTATTGAGAAATTATTATCAGAAGAAAAGAAAACCTCATTAGAAGGATTGGAGCCGGGTAAAGATATTAATTTAGGTAGTTATGGAAATAAAGAGAGTATTCGTCAAATGCTATTAAATAGAGCACCTAAGTTTGGTAATGATATAGATGAGGTTGATGATTTAGCACGAGAAGCCGCATTAATTTACTGTAATGAAGTTGAAAAATACACTAATCCACGTAATGGTCAATTCCAACCAGGACTTTATCCTGTTTCTGCAAATGTTCCAATGGGATCACAGACAGGAGCAACACCAGATGGAAGAAAAGCTGGGGAACCACTAGCAGATGGTGTATCACCAGTTTCAGGAAGAGATGCAATGGGACCAACTGCAGCTGCTAATTCTGTTGCGAAAATAGACCATTGTAAAGCTTCAAATGGTACATTATTTAATCAAAAGTTTCATCCATCTGCTTTAGAAGGTCAGACTGGTTTACAGAATTTATCTTCTCTAGTAAGAACCTTTTTCGATGAAAAAGGATTACATGTACAATTTAATGTAGTAAGTAGAGAAACGCTTTTAGATGCTCAAAAGAATCCTGAAAATTATAGAAATCTGGTAGTACGTGTAGCCGGATATAGTGCTCACTTTACTTCTTTAGATAAGTCAATTCAGGATGATATTATAAAAAGAACAGAACATACTTTTTAGTTAGTTTGGTTTCATATATTTTGAGGAAGAGTTTTTACTACTTCCTCATTTTTAAATTAGTAAAAGAGAGTTAGTTGTAAAGTTTTTTATAGAGCAGCTTTTTATAGGAGGAAAAGTTATGTTGAATTATCAAGTGAATTTAGATAAAAAAGGAATTATTTTTGATATACAGAGATTTTCTGTTCATGATGGACCAGGAATTCGTACAATAGTCTTTTTTAAAGGCTGCCCGTTATCTTGTCGTTGGTGTAGTAACCCAGAATCTCAGTGTATGGAGCCACAAGTAATGTTTATTCCAAGCAAATGTATAGGATGTAAAAAATGCTATGAAGTTTGCAGTAATGGAGCAATAGATTTCAACCTTCCTTCTAGAGTTGATCAGAATAAATGTGTTAAGTGTGGTAAGTGTGTTGAGAATTGTTATGCTGGAGCTTTGAATTTAGCAGGAAACACGAGAACTGTAAAGGAATTGTTACTAGAATTGAAAAAGGATAACATATATTATAGACGATCTGGTGGTGGAATTACTTTATCAGGAGGAGAAGTAACAGCTCAACCTGAGTTTGCTGAAGAATTACTAAAAGGATGCAAACAAAATGGTTGGCACACAGCTATTGAAACCGCAGCATTTACATCTCAAAGTGTTTTAGAAAGGATGCTACCTTGGCTTGATTTAGTTATGCTTGATATTAAGCACATGGATGCAAATAAACATTTAGAGTATACAGGAAAGCCTAATGAGTTAATCTTACAGAATGCAAAATTAATAGCTCAGTTTGGAGTTCAGTTAATAATAAGAGTACCTGTTATTCCAGGAGTTAATAGCGATGAAAATAATATAAGAGCTACAGCTAATTTTGCAACTAGCCTTAAAAGTGTTAAAGAATTACATCTTCTACCATACCATCGTCTTGGTGAAAATAAGTATGAGTACTTAGGACATGATTATATAATGAAGGGTTTACAACCACCTACTAAAGAAGAAATAAATAAGCTTAAAGAACTAGTGGAAGAATGTGGACTAATATGTAAAGTTGGTGGAATTGACTAGTTCTAAATGACAAATAGAGAGAAGTGTATTAAACATCGAGTTTTAATATACTTCTCTTATTAATTCGTCAGTAATTTTTAGGAATTATTGCAATAACTCATTTTAAATTTGTAAGGTGATTTATTCTCATTCTTAAAAAATACTTTGCTGAAATATGCAATATCAGTATAACCTACTTCCATGGCAATTTGTGTTATAGATTTATCTGTATTGACTAATAACTTTTTAGCATTTTCAAGTCTTAGATTTGTAATATACTGGGTAAATGTCACTCCCATTTTTTGCTTGAAATATCTACTTAAGTACTGAGGATTTAAGTGTACAAAATTTGCTACAGTATTTAATTTTATATCTTGTGTATAATTATTATCAATATATTTTATTGCAGTTTTTATAGTACTTTCAGAAATTTCCTTAGACTTTAAATTAGATATTTTTCTAGAATCAAAGTTATCTATAGATTTAAGAGCTTTATTTATAGAAGCTTTTAGATTAGATGGCCGAACAGGTTTTAATAAATAATCTATTACTCCATATTTTATTGCCGTTTGTGCGTAGTCAAATTCTCCATAGGCTGTTATTATAATTGTTTTAGTGTTTGGCAGAAAGTTAATTATTTCTTTTTGAGCATCTAAACCAGTTTTTTCAGGCATTTTTATATCCATAAGAATTATATCAGGTTTATTTATCTTAGCGTTTAATACTGCTTCTTCTCCATTTTTAGAATCTCCTTCAATATCAATATTAAAGAATTCTCTTTGCAATAATATTCTTAATGATTTTCTCTCAAGAGGTTCATCATCGACTATCATAAGTTTATACATCTTAATCACCCTCCTGTTAAGGTATTATAAAATTTGTTTAATAGTAATGGTTAAAATACTAAAAATTATTATTTCAATTTTGGAATACGTATATATACTTTTGTTCCAACATCAAGAGTACTTTCTATTTTCAGACCGTAATCTCTACCAAAATAATGCTTTAGCCTATTGTCAGTATTTTGCAGTCCTATACCTAAACCACTATCAGAGAGGTCTTTTGAGTTATTTAATAGGTTAAGTATGCTGCTATTAATTCCTCTGCCATTATCACTTATTTCAATTATTATATCTTTTTTTGAATTGGAGGTGCTATTTATAGTTATTTTTCCACCTTCTTTTTTGGTTTCAAGGCCATGAACGAGGGAGTTTTCAACAAGTGGCTGAAGAATCATGGTTGGAATTCTATATTCATTAAGAGATTCATCTATATTAATTTCATAGGAAATTCTATCGCTGTACCTTAAAGCTTGGATAAAAAGATATCGTTTTATATTAGTAATTTCATCTTTGAGTTTGGGAAATTCCTCTAAGTTTCGTAAGCTATATCTTAATAAATCAGAGAGATTATATATTAGTTCTTCTGTTGTAGGAGCATTTTCAATTAGAGCCATACTTGCTATTGTATTTAAAGTGTTAAACAGAAAGTGAGGATTAATTTGAGCTTGTATAGTTTTTAACTGCATTTTTTTGGCATACTGTTCAAGCTTAATTTTTTCTTCACTTTCTTTTAATAATTTTTCCTGTGTAAGAGTATGAAGGCCCATTTCAGCTATATAATTTGCAAGAAATGTATAAAATGAAACACAATTTTGTAGGTAGTCGCTTTCAACAATTTCTATGCGTTCAGCAGCTTCCTTTAGTTTTTCTAGAGGAAGCTCATAATTTTTAGAAATCCAATTTAAGTCTATGGAATCTCTTGTTTGTTGTCCTTTTAGTAATACCTGTCCGCCCAACACGGCACCTACATAGATATCGTTTACTATTATAGGTGCAGCACAATCAATTAGTCCTGTGTGGCATTTATATACTCTTGGCTTTTTATCTTTCATAGCCATAAAGCCTGCTTGAGAATCACAGGATATACAGTTTTTACATCCTTTTGGGGAGGAACGAATAAGTTTACAAAATGGCGTGAAATTGTTTTCATTACAAACAGGAACCCCATGAATATCTGTTGTAACTGCAGAAAAAATAACTATTTTAGCGAGTTTGTCTTGGATATCTTTTAAAGTGTTTATATCAATAATGTCACTGAATTTAAGATCTTTTAATGAATTCATTTGTATATCCTCCGTAAAAAAAAATCTTGTAAATAGTAAGTTACTTTAGAAATATAGCTTATGTATATTTGTAAAATTTAAGAATATTTTAAGGGGTACACGATTTGAAAGTCACAGAAAATAAAATTAAAATTTACTGAGTTTATTTTTTAACAATTAAAACTGTGAAAATAAAATAAGTTAAATGAAAAATAGATATTTAACTTATATAATACTCAAACAAAATTTGTCGCTTAATAGAATTATAATATTTAATGTGTCGATTTACAAGAAAATTAACTAATGAATATAAAAATATAACAAATTTCTAAGATGTCAAAATAGTACAACATATAAAAATATATATTGTACAAAATGCAGTCGAATTTATTAAAAAACTTTATTTGCTTTTGTAATAAAATTAAACCACAAATTTGATTATAAAAAATATTATAAACTTTTGGGGGTGAGATCTTATAGGAAAAAAACATTGCTAGGTACAGTAATTTAATGAATCATCAGCTAATAAGAAGGCTGCAAGGTTTAATAGCTAAGGTAGCAAATGTTAAAGAAATTTACCTTCATTGTCAAAATATTAAATGTTTCGAGGTGGAAAAATGGATCAAGAGATAATCAATAAGGTTTTGGAAGAGCTTAGAAAGAAAACAAATTGTGAAAATTCAAGTGATACAACAGATAAAACACAAAATACACAAAATTCTAAATCAGAATTAAAGGAAGAAAAAATAATAGAAAAGGAAGAAAAGAGGGAAGCTTTTATGATAAATGATACGCCTGTAATAACAGAATATGTAGGATGTGCTATTGGAGATACGGTTGGTTTGGTTATTGCTAACATTGATGGAAGTATTCAAGAAAAAATGAACTTGGATCCTAAGTACCGTTCTTTAGGAATTATAAGTGCAAGGACAGGTGCTGGACCTCATATTATGGCTGCAGATGAAGCTGTAAAAGCAACAAATACTGTAATTGCGGCAATAGAACTTCCAAGGGATACAAAAGGTGGTGCAGGACATGGATCACTCATAATTTTTGCTTCTGAAGATGTATCAGATGCTAGAAGAGCTGTTGAAGTTGCATTAAAAGATGTAGAAAGAACATTTGGAGATGTATATGGATGTGATGCGGGACATGCAGAACTTCATTATACTGCAAGAGCAAGTCTTGCACTCGAAAAGGCTTATGGGGCTCCACTTGGAAAATCTTTTGGAATAGTTGTAGGAGCACCAGCAGGGGTAGGTTTGGTTATGGCAGATACTGCAATGAAAACTGCTAATGTGGAATTGGTTACTTATGCAAGTCCAAATGATGGTACATCACATTCAAATGAGGTAATTATATCAATAACAGGAGATTCTGGAGCTGTTAAGCAGTCTGTAATAGCGGCTAGAGAAGTAGGAATAGGAATATTAAAATCTATGGGACAAAATCCTATTTCAACAACAAAGCCTTATATTTAAGCTATATGCAAACGCTTATATAAATATATGTTATAAACGTAAAAGAAGGGATAATATGACTATATTTAACATTAAACCCATAATTTGTTTTAATAGAGGGTCAATAGAGTATTTGAAAAACATAAAGAATAAAAGAGTGTGTATAGTTACGGACCCGTTTATGCTTAAATCAGGTACTGCAGATAAAATAATTGACATATTAAAAGATAATAAAGTTGAGTATGAAATTTTTTCAGAGATAAAACCTGATCCACCGATTGAAATCGTTGCTATGGGAGTAAATAAAATGAGAATATTTAAACCAGATGTAGTAATTGCATTAGGCGGCGGTTCATCAATTGATGCTACGAAAAGCATTATATTCTTTACTATTAAAATATTAAATACTAATGGAGGCAATTATAAAAAACCATTATTTGTAGCTATTCCAACTACTAGTGGTACAGGATCAGAAGTTACTTCTTTTTCAGTAATTACAATGGGAGGTACAAAATTTCCTTTGATTAATGATGAATTAGTTCCAGATATAGCTATAATTGATGCAAATCTTGTTAAAACAGTGCCTCAACGAATAACAGCAGATACTGGAATGGATGTTTTGACTCATGCCATTGAGGCGTATGTTTCGACAAAAAGCTCTGATTATACAGATGCGCTGGCTGAAAAGGTTGTAAAATTAGTATTTGACTATTTACTAAGGGCTTATAGAGATGGAAACGATGTGCTTGCAAGAGAAAAATTACATAATGCATCTTGCATGGCTGGTATGGCATTTACAAATGCATCTTTAGGAATTAATCACAGTATGGCACATACATTAGGGGGGAAATTTCATATACCACATGGTAGGGCAAATGCAATTTTATTACCGTATGTCATTGAGTATAATGCTAATTTAAAATCAGAAAATGAAACAGAATCAGGAAAAAAGTATGCTAATTTGTCTAGAATCTTAGGGTTACCTTGTGCTTCTACAAATGAGGGAGTAAGAAGTATTATTGCTGCAATAAAAATATTAATGAATGCAACTAATACACCTATGAACTTACAGGAAGTAAACATAGATAAACTTGATTTTTTAAACGAACTAGAGAATATGGTAAATGATGCTTTAAATGATAAATGCACAGCTACTAATCCAAGGAAAACTAGCAAAGAAGAAATAGCTAAATTGTTTGAAGAAGTTTATGGTAAATAGCATTTTTATAAATTAGCGGAAATGTTAACAATAAGGAGGATAATATGAATATGAAAAATAAATTATTAGGTGAATGTTTTGCTGAATTTATAGGTACATTTATCTTATTATTTATTGGAATTGGGGTAGTAGCAGCTCTAGTTGCAGTAAATGCAAACGTTACATTTTGGGGATTATCTATGTGTTGGGGATTAGCTATAACAATAGCTATATTTGTTGTTGGCGATACTTCCGGAGCTCATATAAATCCTGCGGTTACAATAGCTCTAGCAGTATGGAAGAAATTTGACAAAAAGAAAGTAATTCCTTATATTGTTTCACAAATTTTAGGAGCTTTTACAGCAGCAGCAATAGTTTATGGGTTATATGGCAGTTCTATAAGACAATTTGAAAGCAGCAAAAATATTATTAGAAACTCACAAGCTGGGTGGAGTTCAGCAGGAATATTTAGTACATTCCCTAAAACAGGGTTGTCAATGTTCAATGCTTTTATGGTAGAAATGTGTATAACGGCCATTTTAGTATTAGTTATTTTTGCAGTAACAGATGGATGCAATAAGAGTTGTCCTAAAAATGGTATGCCAGCTTTGGCTATAGGTTTGGTAGTAGCGTTATTAGGAGCATCATTTGGAACTTTAACTGGTTTTGCTATGAATCCAGCCCGTGATTTTGGTCCAAGATTATTATGTGTGCTGGCAGGATGGGGAACAAATGCTTTTGGACCTAATAATTATGGACTTATTGTACCTATATTTGCTCCTATTGTAGGAGGAATTTTAGGTGGAGGCATATATGAAAAATTAATTTCACTTTATTTACCTGCTAAAATGAAACCTAGTATTGAAAAGAATTAGGTTGAGAGCTAGAAGAGGGTAAAGGGGGTTCAAAATGAAATTTATTACCGAAATTGATTTGCGGGATTTATATAGAAAAGAACCTTTTACAGATTATGAGTTAAAACTTGGGACAAGACTTACACCTGAAGCAAGTCAGTTTCTGTCAGACAAAGGTATAAATATGTTTGATGACGGGTCTTATTACAAAAAGAGAAATGTTGTAAATAAAGAACAACCTGTGGAGAAGAAGCATGATGTAGATAAAAAACAAGCTGTAGAGAAAAAGGAAACTGTGGAAAAGGTGCAGAGCATAAATGAAAATCAAACACCTGCACAGCCCAAAAAGAAGAATAATTGGAAGAAGAAAAAACTTTACAGTAAGATGAAATCAACGGAAGCATTGTTCCTTATTACAGAAGAAGAACTTTTGAATAAGGATATCCTTTGGGCACAGAATGTTATTAGTTTAGGTAAGCAGTTTACTAAAATTAAAAACGCCATTCAGGGTAAAGGGTCCGTTGAAAATCTTTGTATTAAGGAATGTACAGCAATAAATTTTAGCAATTATTCACTTGATTTAGATGATTGCTTTGAAATTACAGAATTTCATATGCAGCTTAAAAAGGGAAGAGATATCATAATTTTGCATAGACTGCGATGTGCTCTTAGAGAAATCGAACCATTCATTTTAGAAGCATATGAAGATAGTGAAGATGAGGATGCATTGTGCAGTGATACTATTGGAAAGATCAATCAAATTATTAATGCTTTGTCCCAAATGATTTGTTCTATTTTTGGAGGTACAAAATGTCAGAGAAAAATTTGACTTTTAAGTTCTGCGACCAACTTGTGAAAGATTTTGAACATGTAGTAAAGCATCCGATTGTTGGCAAGTCATCTGTTTATTATACAGGAGTTGACTTAGGTACAGCATGTGTTGTCCTAGCAGTTGTAGATGAAAACTATAAACCAGTAGCAGGTGCTTATAAATATGCAGATGTAGTTCGAGATGGTATGGTTGTTGATTATATTGGTGCAATCAATATTGTTAGAGAGATGAAGCATGAAATTGAAGAAAAGTTAGGTACAGAGTTGATTTATGGAGCTGCAGCTATTCCACCAGGAACAGATGATTTGGATTCAGGGGCAGTTAAAAATGTAGTTCAGGCAGCTGGTTTTGAACTTACAAGTGTGCTTGATGAACCAACGGCTGCTAATAAAGTTCTTAGAATTAAGAATGGTGCAGTTGTAGATATCGGTGGTGGAACAACTGGAATTTCAATTTTAAAAGATGGAAAAGTTGTTTATATTGCAGATGAACCAACAGGAGGTACTCAGTTTTCATTAGTAGTTTCTGGTGCATATAAAATGCCTTTTGCAGAAGCAGAATTGTATAAACGTAATCCAGAAAACCATAAGGACCTTTTACCTGTACTAAAGCCAGTAGTTGAAAAAATTGCATCTATTATTAACCAGCATATTAAAGGGTATGATGTTCAGGAAATATCTCTGGTTGGAGGAACTTGCTGTCTGACAGGTATTGAGACAATTATAGAAAAAAAGACAGGAATATTTACTCATAAGCCAAAGAATCCGATGTTTGTAACCCCTTTAGGCATAGCACTTAGCTGTACGCAGGAAAGTATATAGTTGGAGATGATTCAATATGGAATTTCGAACTATTAAATCGCCTTCAAAGGGTACAATAGATATGCTTATGAGGCGTATGGGTGCTAATGTTAATAAGGATTCAATTTGTGTTGATGCGGTTGGTCTTGTACAAGGTAAAATGCTGGACATGATTTATGCCGCAGATATTGCTGAAAAGGCAGTTGGTGTCACAGTAGAAGATATTAAAGGAAGTTGTCCACAGAACATGATAATGATTGCGATTTTTGGCGATACGTCATCTGTTGAATCAGCAATTCAGGAGATTAAGCGCAATGTTAAAAAGGAGAAAGATATATGTTAATAGCAAGATTAATTGACAATGTATGGGCAACAAGAAAAGCAGAATCACTTAATGGATTGAAGTTTATGTTAGCGGAAGTAATTGGTGGAACTGGTGCTGGTCAGCATTTAGTTGTTGCAGATATAATCAGTGCCGGAATTGGAGATAGAGTTCTTGTTTCAACCGGGTCATCAGCTCGAAAAATGTTAGATGAATGTGAGGACATCCCGGTTGATGCAGTTGTTGTTGGAATTATTGATGAAGATTGCAATGTAGAATAGACTCAGGAGGTACAAGAATGAAAAAATTAATTTGTGCAAAAGATGTTGAGACTGCAGAAAGGCAGGGCCAAAAAGTAGTGTACATTGGATGTGAAGCAATTATTACTCCATCAGCCAAAGATATAGCAAAAAGTTATGGCATAGAATTTTCTACTGAAAAGCAAGTCCTTGAAGCAAAAAGTTCTTGTGAAGTGGAAACTCCTTGTGAAACAAAAACTTCTGAGCTTGAAAAAGTTTTTGAAAATGGAATTGATAGTGAAGTAATTTATAAAGTATTTAAGATCATGATGAAAAAAGGCCTTTTAAATGGAGTGATTGATTTGATTACCAATAAGAAGCCTTATCTTGCTGAGACTGACTCTATCGGTTTAAAGATTGTTCGTGGCAGTTCAGTAAAATATGAAGCACTTGATACTGGAAATCCTGATGACAAAGTATTTTATCAGGAGATAATCAATGCAGACGATGGTTCTTCAATGAATGCCGGATTTATTACAATTGAAAGTTGTAAATTTGATTGGGAAACAGAATGTCAGGAACTTTACTATGTTATAGAGGGTACATTGACAGTAACAGTGGATAATAAAGTTTATACTGCACATCCTGGTGATTCAGTATTCTTCCCTAAGGGAGCTAAGATAGCATTTGGTTCACCTGACAAGATGAAAGCATTCTATGCTACATATTAGAATAGCTGATCAAGGTTGAGGAGGGTTAAATAATGCAGGCACTTGGGTTAATCGAAACAATAGGACTTATTGCAGCTATTGAGAGCGCAGATGCTATGCTCAAGGCAGCAGATGTGAATCTCTTAGAAAAGACATATGTAGGAGGGGGACTTGTTTCGATTGCTGTAACTGGTGATGTGGGTGCTGTGAAGGCAGCTGTAGACGCTGGTGGAGCGGCAGTTAGAAACATAAATGACACATTGCTTGTTTCACAACATGTGATTCCCCGTCCACATGAGGAATTAGATAATATAATTGTATCAGCAGTACCACTGAAAGATAGAAATATTCCAACTGTCGCTCCAGCGAAAAACCAACCAGAAGATGAAACAACAGTTGAAGTAATTGAAGAAGATACTGTAGAGGTTCCTGTTAAAATAGAAGATTCAATAGTAGAGGACTCAATAGAAGAGAATTCAACAGTGGAAGATCCAGCAGTGGAAGACTCTAAAGAAGAGAATTCAACAGTAGAAAATTCAGAGAATGAGGAGCTTTTGCCAGAAAAAATAACTGATCCTTTGAAAATGGATTTAACTAAACTAAATAGGAAAGCCGTAGATAAGATGGTACTTGACTATGGTTTAGAAAAAGCTATTGAGATTTTGAGTAAGTTTAAGGTAATAGAGCTTCGAAATCTCGCTCGTAAATATAAGAACTTTGGTATCAAAGGAAGATCCATTTCTAAAGCAGACAAGAAGTTACTGCTTATAGAGTTCAAAAAATATTATGGGCATAATTAGCCAGCTATAAAAATTAAAATATATAAATAATAAACAATGGAGGGAACACAATTGGAAAATTTTGATAAAGACTTACGTTCTATACAAGAAGCAAGAGATCTTGCACGTTTAGGAAAAATTGCAGCAGACCAAATTGCTGATTATACTGAAGAACAAATTGATAAAATCCTATGTAATATGGTTAGGGTAGCAGAAGAAAATGCAGTTTGCCTTGGTAAAATGGCTGCAGAAGAAACTGGTTTTGGAAAAGCTGAAGATAAGGCTTATAAGAACCATATGGCTGCTACTACAGTATATAATTACATCAAGGATATGAAGACTATTGGTGTTATAAAAGAAGATAAAAGTGAAGGTGTAATTGAATTTGCAGAACCAGTTGGTTTATTAATGGGTATTGTACCATCTACAAATCCAACATCTACTGTTATTTATAAATCAATCATTGCAATTAAATCAAGAAATGCAATTGTATTCTCACCACACCCAGCTGCATTAAAATGTTCAACAAAAGCAATAGAACTTATGCGTGATGCAGCAGTAGCAGCAGGAGCTCCTGCAAATGTAATTGGTGGTATTGTTACACCATCTATACAAGCTACAAATGAACTTATGAAAGCTAAAGAAGTTGCTATGATAATTGCAACTGGAGGCCCTGGAATGGTAAAGGCTGCATATAGTTCAGGAACACCTGCAATAGGCGTTGGTGCTGGTAACTCTCCATCCTATATTGAAAGAACTGCTGATGTTCATCAATCAGTTAAAGATATAATAGCTAGTAAGAGTTTTGACTATGGTACTATTTGTGCATCCGAGCAGTCTGTAATTGCAGAAGAATGCAACCATGATGAAATAGTAGCTGAATTTAAGAAACAAGGCGGATATTTCATGACAGCTGAAGAAACTGCAAAAGTTTGCAGCGTACTTTTTAAACCTGGTACACACAGCATGAGCGCTAAGTTTGTAGGAAGAGCTCCTCAGGTTATAGCAGAAGCTGCAGGTTTCACAGTTCCAGAAGGAACAAAAGTATTAATAGGAGAACAAGGCGGAGTTGGTAATGGTTACCCTCTATCTTATGAGAAACTTACAACAGTACTTGCTTTCTATACAGTTAAAGATTGGCATGAAGCATGTGAGCTTAGTATAAGATTACTTCAAAATGGTCTTGGACATACAATGAACATTCATACAAATGATAGAGACTTAGTAATGAAGTTTGCTAAAAAACCAGCATCCCGTATCTTAGTTAATACTGGTGGAAGCCAGGGAGGTACTGGTGCAAGCACAGGATTAGCACCTGCATTTACATTAGGTTGTGGTACATGGGGAGGAAGCTCTGTTTCTGAAAATGTTACTCCATTACATTTAATCAATATAAAGAGAGTAGCATATGGTCTTAAAGATTGTACTACATTAGCTGCAGACGATACAACTTTCAATCATCCTGAACTTTGCGGAAGCAAAAATGACTTAGGATTCTGTGCTACAAGCCCTGCAGAATTTGCAGCAAAGAGCAATTGTGATAGCACTGCTGCAGATACTACTGATAATGATAAACTTGCTAGACTCGTAAGTGAATTAGTAGCTGCAATGAAGGGAGCTAACTAAAATGGACAAGTACGAAGCTGTTATAAAGCTTTTATTGGAAGCTGTTCAAGGTAGTCAGTCTTCTACAGAGACAAAGCAAGATACAAATGAAATCCCGGTTGGAGTTTCAAACCGTCACATTCATCTTTCACAAGCAGATTTTAACATATTATTTGGAGAAGGATACCAGGTAACAAAGATAAAGGATTTAGCACAACCAGGACAGTATGCTTGTAAAGAAACAGTAACAGTATGTGGACCAAAGGGAGCTATTGAGAAGATTAGAATTCTTGGACCATTACGTAGTAAGACACAGGTAGAAATCCTAAGAGGAGATTCTTTCAAATTGGGAGTAGCTCCAGAAGTAAGGATGTCCGGTGATTTACACGGAACACCTGGAATTGCCATAATAGGACCAAAGGGATCTGTTCAAATAAAGGAAGGTGTGATTGTTGCACAAAGACATATTCACATGACTCCTGCAGATGCACAACATTTTGGGGTGCATGATGGACAGACAGTAAGCATTAAAGTTGATGGACCACGTGGTGGAATTTATAATAATGTTGCAATTAGAGCAAATGATACTTCAGCTTTAGAATGCCATATTGACACAGAGGAAGCAAATGCAATGTGTGTTGGCAACTCATCAAAAATTACAATAGTAAAATAGTAAAATTATAAATTATAAAATAACAGTATTTGGAGAGGAGAAATAAAAATGAAATCTGATGCATTAGGAATGATTGAAACAAAGGGGTTAGTAGGTTCTATAGAGGCTGCAGATGCAATGGTTAAGGCAGCTAACGTTAACTTAATAGGTAAAGAACATGTTGGCGGCGGTCTTGTAACAGTAATGGTAAGAGGAGATGTAGGAGCAGTAAAGGCAGCTACTGATGCTGGTGCTGCAGCAGCACAACGTGTTGGAGAATTAGTTTCTGTTCATGTTATTCCTCGTCCACACGTTGAAGTTGAAACTATCCTTCCTAAAACTGGTTTAAAGGAAGACTAATATTAGAAGATATAGGATATAAGATACAAAGTAAAAAATAAAAAAAATAAATTATAAACTAGGAGGAAATAAAAATGAAATATGATGCATTAGGAATGATTGAAACAAAAGGTTTAGTAGGTTCAATTGAAGCTGCAGATGCAATGGTAAAGGCAGCTAATGTTTATCTAATAGGAAAAGAACATGTTGGTGGCGGTCTTGTAACAGTAATGGTAAGAGGAGATGTAGGAGCTGTAAAGGCAGCTACTGATGCTGGTGCTGCAGCAGCACAACGTGTTGGAGAATTAGTTTCTGTTCATGTTATTCCTCGTCCACACGTTGAAGTTGAAACTATCCTTCCTAAAACTAATTTAAAGGAAGATGAAAAGTAGATTACAGTTTACCATTTATTTAGTAAGATATAAATGAATATTAAAGAATGTATAAATCCCCTTATATTGATGATTTAAGGGGATTTTGTTTTAGGTAAGTTATTTTTTTTTACCCCAAAGTCTAATTAGTCTATCTTTAATTTTAGCTTCAAATCCGTTAGATGTTGGGTTATAATACACAGTATCTTTATGAGAATCGGGCAAATACTGTTGATTTACAAATCCTCCATATGAGTGTGGATATAAATATCCAATTCCGTGTCTTAACTTCTCTGAACCTTTGTAATGGGCATCTCTTAAATAAAGAGGTATTCCAGAATCTCTGCGTTTTCTAACATCTGTGAGGGCAGAATCAATTGCAACACAGCAAGCATTTGACTTTGGTGCTGATGCTACGTATATTGCTGCCTGAGATAGTGCATATCTACATTCAGGCATGCCTATCATATGTACAGCATTCATAGCATTTGTAGCTACTACTAAAGCCATAGGATCAGCATTTCCTACGTCCTCTGAGGCCTGAATAGTAATTCTTCTTGCTATAAACATTGGATCTTCACCAGCATCTAACATTTTTCCAAGATAATATACTGCTGCGTCAGGAGAACTTCCCCTAAGTGATTTTATGAAAGCGCTTATAGTATCATAGTGGGATGTACCTTGTTTATCGTACAATGTCATTTTCCTCTGGATGCATTCTTTTGCATCGTCAGCAGTTATAAAAATTTTATCTTCCTTCCTGGATGAAGTCCTAACTGCTATATCTAAAGCATTTAAAGCCTTCCTTATATCACCATTACTATGTACAGCAAAATAATCAAACACCTCAGGATCTACTTCTATGTTGAGATATCCAAAACCTTTTGGACTTTTGATGGCATTATTCAATGCTTCTTTAACGTTATTCTCGGAAAGATTTTTAAACTCAAAAATCATAGAACGAGAAAGAAGGGCATTATTAATTTCAAAATATGGATTTTCTGTAGTAGCACCTATCAATATGATAATACCTTTTTCAACTGCGTTTAAAACACTATCCTGTTGAGCTTTGTTGAATCTATGTATTTCATCAATAAATAATATTGTTTTTTTAGAATAAAATTTTTGGTTATCATCTGCTTCCTTTATAATCTTCTTTACATCTGATGTACCAGAATTTACAGCACTCAATTCATAAAAATTTGCCTTTGTTGTATTAGCTATAATTCTTGCTAATGTAGTCTTACCTACACCAGGTGGTCCGTAAAAAATAGCTGAGGAAATATTATCTGTAACTATTGCTCTATATAGCATTTTGCCTTTACTTAAAATATGCTCTTGGCCTATAAATTCTTCCAAGGTCTCTGGTCTCATTCTTTCGGCTAAAGGTTTCAATTCTTTATTATTTTTGTTATTAGCAAAATCGAATAGATCCATAATTTCACCATCCTTTTAAAATTATTCTATATTATTATACTGCAAAACTTATAGTTTTTAATGATAAAAGCAATATTCAAGTATTCTATTACATATGTTGATTTGTTTAAAGATGTACTTAAGAAGTCTTTTGAATTAGAAATGGATATATGATAATTTGAAGGATATTTTTATATTTTTTACTAAAATTTACTTCCTATTTTTTGTTAGTATCTTATTCAAAATTTCATACATTTAAATGTTTTAGTTGGAGTAACTATTGTCTAAATATTCTATATTTTAAATAAAAATAAAAATGCATTAATAAATAAGAGTAATTCAAACTAAGTTTCTGACGATAATGTAAAGTTTACAATGTAATTTTAAAAAAATAGCAAAAAAATTAAACATTTTTTAAACTAATCATATTTTATGTGCTATAATTATAACAATTTATAAATCATAGAAAAATTCAATAATTGTACATTTTTTTAATGAATTTACAAAAAGGAGAAATTTAATATGTTTAGAAATTACAGACCTGTATGGGCAGAAGTAAATTTAGATAACCTCGCATATAATATGAGAAACATAAAAGCCCAAACAATGACAAAAGAAATTTTTGGGGTAGTTAAAGCAGATGCGTATGGACATGGTGCTTTAGAAGTTTCAAAAGTACTATTGGAAAATGGAGCAACAAGATTATCCGTAGCAGTTTTAAGTGAAGGTATAGAGCTGAGAAAAGGAGGAATAACTTGTCCAATTAATATTTTAGGTGTTACACCATCTACGTTGTTTCCTGACCTTATTGGATACAGTTTGGAACCAGTAGTATTTTCATATGAATATGCAAAAAGTTTATCTGAATATGCAAATAGCAAAAACAAAAAAGTAAAAGTACATCTTGCCGTAGATAGCGGAATGGGAAGAATAGGGTTTCTTCCAACAGAGCATAATGTAGAAGAAGCAGTAAAAATAAGTAAGATTTCCAATATTGAAATTGAAAGTGTTTTTTCACATTTTTCTACAGCAGATGAGAAAGATAAAAAATATTCGAAGTTTCAATTTGATAAATATAGGTGGTTTGTCAATGAGCTAAAAGAAAAAGGTTTAAATATTAAGATTAGAGATATTTCTAATAGTGCAGCAATAGTAGACTTGCCAGAGACTTATTGTGATGGAGTAAGACCTGGAATAATACTCTATGGATATTATCCTTCAGATGAAGTAGACAAGAGTAGGCTGGATATTAAGCCTGTTATGACACTAAAGGCAAGCGTTGTATACTTAAAAACTTTAAATGAAGGTCAGTATGTAGGATATGGAAGAAGATTTAAAACTGAACGAAGAACTGTTATAGCTACTTTGCCAGTTGGGTATGCAGATGGGTATACTAGAATCTTATCTGGAAAATTAAAAGTAATAATAAATGGTAAGCTTGCACCAGTTATAGGCAATATTTGTATGGATCAATGTATGATTGATGTCACAGATATTGAAGATGTGAAAATTGGAGATGAAGTGATACTGATGGGCAGTGATGGAAAGGTAAAATTTGATGCTGAGGATATAGCAAAACTTTTAGGTACAATAAGCTATGAAGTACTTTGTATGGTGAATAAGAGAGTCCCAAGGGTATATATAAAAAATGGACACGTTATAAAAGTGAAAAACTATATATAAAATAATGGTTTGTTGAATAATAATTATTTGTTTAAAGAAAGAAAATACATAAAATAATTACGAAAAAAGAACGTTGAGACCTTAACAATTTAAGTACTTAGTTTATTTCAAACTGTTGTTCTTGAATAATTTACTCTGTGACACATTAATAGCTGGCATATCTTTGTAATAGGATAAAACGTCATAATTTGATATATATCAGCTGAAAACTATATAAATTTATTCAGATTTATATAAAACATCTTAAATTTAGTAATGATTTATTTTATATTAGGTAGTAGTTAAAATATAAGAAATCTAGTAAAATAGAGTTATTATTTTTTAACATAGAGTACAGAATTTTACACAACCTAATAAAATTAAATGGATAAAGGGTGAATTTTATGAAATTTGGATTTAAAATTAGAAAATTGAGGCAGGAAAAAAGTATAAGTATAGAGCAACTAGCTGAAATGGCAAAACTTAGTACAGGGCTCATAAGTCAAGTAGAAAGAAACATAACAGGACCTTCTGTAACTACCTTGTGGAAAATAGCTAAAGCATTAAATGTATCAATGAATTATTTTTTCGATGAAGATGAATATGAAGAAAAAGATAATGTAGTAAGAAAAGATAAAAGAAAAATGATAATTCTTCCTAATTCTAAAATAACATATGAGCTATTGTCACCTAATATTAAGGGAAAAATAGAATATCTATTAGTAGAAATAGATGCAGGAGAGTGTAATACAAAAGATCTTATATGCCATGAGGGAGAAGAATGTGGTTATATAATTAAAGGAACGTTAAAAGTTAAATTAGGTAATAAAGAACATATTTTAGAAGAAGGCGATAGCATATATTTTAATAGTAATGTACCACATAGATATATAAATGCTGGCAATGAAAAAGTTATATCTATATGGGCCATGACCCCACCTAGTTTTTAAAAGTATTTAAGATTATTTTCACTATGATGAAAAAGCAGTCTGACTAGTTTCATTCTATTTATATCTATATAACAAATTACTGCTACATTCATTAACATATTATCAAAAGAATAAGAATAAAATATAAAAATTATCAAAAAAACATTGAAATTATTATTAAACAGTGATATTATTAAACACAATATTATAGGCAAACAGAATTTTTATAACTTTCCAATTCAATATATTGAAAATAAGGAGATGGTATTTGATAAATAGAATCTAACGAGAATGTATAAGTACTTAAAAAAATAAGTTTGTGGAGGGGACAAATGGAGAAGACAAAGATGTACAAAAAAAGATTATGTGCAATTTTGATGGGAGTTTGTTTAGCTGCATTTTCAGTAGGATGTGGAAATACAACTTCATCAAGCAATGCAAATGGTTCTAGTTCATCAGACAAAAGTAAATTAACTATTGCTATTAATGGAGACATGGGAACTTTGGATCCAGGTGTTACAATGGATAATATGGCATGGAAAATAACATATCCTGCTTACGAAAGGCTTGTACAATTTAATGGTGAATCTACAGACATAAAACCAGCATTAGCAACTAAATGGGAGACAAGCGGTGATGGACTTACATGGACTTTTCATTTAGACAAGGGACATAAATTTGCAGATGGAACAGAGGTTACATCAGATGCTGTAAAATTTTCCTTTGAAAGAATACTTGCTCTAAAGAAGGGACCAGCTGATACATTCAAAGTAATAAAGACTATAAATACACCAGATAAGTACACTGTTCAGTTTGTTTTAAACAGTGCTTTTCCTCAATTTTTAGCTACGCTTGCTACCAACTATAGTAGTATAGTAAATCCTAAAGTTATGAGTCATGAACAAAATGGTGATAGAGCTCAAAATTATTTGGCTACTCATACAGATGGAAGTGGTGCTTATGAACTTACTGAATGGAAAAAGGGAGCTTATATACATCTTGCTTTAAATCCTAACTATTCTAAAAAACCAGCTTTAAAAGACGTTTATTTTAAACTAGTTGCAGATGCTTCATCAGCAAGACTTGAACTTGAAAAAGGTGATGTAGATATTGCAGAAGGAATAGATATCGATCAAATTGATAAACTTAAAAGTAATCAAAATGTTTCAATTGTGAAAAAGTCAAGCTTACTAGTTGATTATGTATATTTAAATTGTACAAAAGGTAATTCTGCACTTCAAAACGCAAAAGTAAGGCAAGCTATAGGCTATGCTGTTGATTATAATTCGATAATAAGTAAAGTTATGCATGGTTATGCTTCACCGATAGCAAGTCCTGTACCAAAAGGATTGTGGGGATACAATGCATCTGCTTTTAAATACACTAAAAATGTTGACAAAGCAAAATCACTGTTAAAAGAAGCAGGGGTAAGCAACTTACAACTCACTCTACTTTATTCAGACAGATTCCCTAACTGGGAACAAGAAGCATTGATTATACAAAGCAATCTGAAAGATATCGGTATAACAGTAAATTTAAGCAAGGTAGCTTATGCAACTATGAGAGATATGCTTGATTCGGGAAAATTTGATCTCTCACTTGGTGTTTGGAGTCCAGATTATGCAGATCCGTTTATGTTCATGAATTATTGGTTTGATTCAAATGATCAAGGGCTTGCAGGCAACAGAGCTTTTTATGTTAACCCTACAGTAGACACCTTAGTTAGAAAAGCAGCATCTATAACTGATCAATCACAACGTGAGGATTTATATAATCAAGCACAAAAGATAGTTATAGAAGATGCACCTTATGTTTACCTATATCAAAAAGATTTTGTTATACCTATCAGCAAAAATGTAAAAGGATTTGTTTATAATCCAATGTTAGAGGGAATATACAACTTAGCAGATATGAGCAAATAGTTAACGGTATAATAAATTGCAAATAATAAATTAAAAGTGACAGGTTTATAAAAACTGCATTTGCAAACTTGTCACTTTTAATTTATTACACATATGCTTCATGATGTTTAGGAGGAAATATATGAAAAAGATTATTATAAAAAGACTTCTAGCAATGATATTAGTTCTTTTTGGAGTTACAATAATAGTGTTTTTCCTATCTCATGTAATTCCAGGAGATCCAGCTAGAATGATGGCTGGACAGAGAGCTTCACAGGATACACTTATAAGTATTAGAAAACAGCTTGGATTAGATAAACCTTTGATAGTTCAGTATTTCATTTATATGAAAGGTCTTTTATCAGGAAACTTAGGAATATCAATAAGAACACAACAGCCAGTTGTATCAGATCTTGCAACATATTTCCCAGCTACTTTAGAATTAGTTTTATATGCATTTTTAATAGCACTTATAGTGGGAATTCCATTAGGTGTTTTAACAAGTCTAAAACAAAACACATTAACTGATTATTTAGGAAGAATTTTCTGCATAGGAGGAGTTTCTATTCCAGCATTTTGGGGAGGAATAATTTTAATACTCATATTTTATTCAAAATTAAATTTACTTCCTTCTTCAGGACGATTATCCCTTGGTGTAGTTTTTAATACTAAAATAACTGGTCTTATAACAATAGATAGTTTGCTTACTGGAAACTTTGCAGTATTTAAAGACGCCTTAAGGCATCTCATATTGCCAGCAATTGTCTTATCTTATGCACAACTTGCAACAATTACAAGGCAAGTTAGATCAAGCATGATTGAAGTTTTAAATGAAGAATATATAAAAACGGCTAGAGCAAATGGTATAAAAGAAAAATTTTTAATTGTATCTTATGCACTTAGAAATGCATTAGTTCCTACAATAACTGTAGTTGGATTATCACTTGGAGGACTTTTAGGTGGAGCAGTAGTAACAGAAACTGTATTTAACTGGCCTGGAATGGGTAAATATGTAGTTGATTCAATAGCATTTTTAGACTTTCAATCTATAATGGGATTTACTATTGTAGTTGTAATAGGATATGTTCTTATAAATTTGGTAGTTGATATTTTATATATGCTTTTGAATCCACAGACTAGGGGATAGGAGGAATACTTATGAATTTAGAGTTAGGGGTTAGTGATACATCCAATAAAAAAACTAAAAATAATAGTATTATTCTTTATAAGATAAAAAAGAATCCAATGACCATATTGGGATTTTCTATAATAATAATAATGGCATTGCTAGCTATTTTGGCACCATATGTAACAAGTTATGATCCTACAAAAATGAATATACTAGACAGATTTCAAGCGCCAAGTATAAAACATTTATTTGGAACAGATGAAGTCGGGCGTGATATTTTGACGAGAATTATTTATGGAACTCGAATATCTCTTACAACTGGAATAAGTGTAGTTGTTACTGCAGGATTTATAGGTGCTTTTATAGGATCTGTATGCGGATATTTTGGTGGATATGTAGACCAAATAATAATGAGACTAATGGACATGGTTTTGGCATTTCCAACTCTTATACTTGCAATGGTTATAGCTGCAATATTAGGATCTAGTTTATTTAATGTTATGCTTGCCATAGCTATAGTAAAAATTCCTGTGTATGTTAGATTAGCTAGAGGAGAAGCGCTTATTTTAAAAAACAACCTATATGTAAAAGCAGCTAATACCTTCGGATTATCTAATATATATATAATACTTAGGCATATTATTCCAAATGCCATAACTCCTATAATTATTCAGATTACTTTGGATTTAGGAGATACTATTTTACTTGTAGCAACATTAGGATTTTTGGGACTTGGAGCAAAGCCCCCAACTCCAGAATGGGGAACTATGATAAGTACAGGATTTAAGTATATGCTCGAACAATGGTGGTATCCTACGTTTCCTGGACTTGCAGTTTTTTTAGCTTCAACTGGTTTTAATCTAATAGGAGATGGTCTAAGAGATGTACTTGACCCTAAATCTTTGAGATAGGAGGAAAATGTTTTGTTAAATGTAGAAAACTTATCTATATCTTTTGATACTTTTGAAGGTAGAATCCATGTACTTGACAACGTATCTTTTTCTGTAAATGAAGGTGAGATACTTGCTATAGTAGGAGAATCTGGATCAGGTAAATCCGTTTCAGCTTATTCTGTACTAGGGCTTTTAGATAAAAATTCCAACATAGAAAATGGACAAGTGTTGTTTGAAAATACTGATCTTTTAAAATTAAAAGAAAAAGAAATACAAGAATATAGAGGTAAAAAAATAGGTATGGTTTTTCAAGAACCTATGACTGCCCTTCATCCTACAATGAAGGTTGGAAAACAAATTTTAAATGTAATAATACAAAATTCAGGAATATCAAAGGAAAAGGCGGCAGAAATAATGCTTAAAAATTTAAGGGATGTTCATTTTGAAAACCCTGAATATGTAGCTAACAAATATCCATTTGAACTTTCAGGGGGGATGAGACAGAGAATAGTTATTTCTCTTGCCATGTGTAATGAACCTAAACTTTTAATTGCAGATGAACCTACTACTGCATTGGATGTAACTATACAAGCTGAAATATTAAATTTAATGAAAGAACTTGTAAAAAAAAGAAATACTGCTGTTTTATTAATTACACATGACTTTAGTGTAGTAAGAGCTGTAAGTGATAAAGTTTGTGTAATGTATGGAGGTAAAGTACTTGAAAGGGGATATACGAAAGATGTATTAGAAAAACCAGAGCATCCATATACACAAGCACTTCTAAATGCACTTCCAGATAAAGTTGATCCGGATATAAGGCTTCAAGAAATAAAGGGAGAAGTACCTGATCTTAGATGCAGACCTAAGGGATGTATATTTGCTTCCAGGTGCCTTTTTAAAACCGATAGATGCGTGAAAGAGGCTCCACCCCAAAAAAAAGCTTCAGAGGATCATGTCTTTTATTGCTGGGAGGTTGATAAGTGATGGAAACTATCTTAGAGATTAAAAATTTAAAAAAGGTGTTTGGCAAGTTTTCTGCATTAAAAGGAGTTTCTTTTAAACTAAATAAAGGTGAAACTTTTGGACTGGTTGGTGAATCGGGATCTGGCAAGTCAACTATTGCCAATATAATAGTGGGAATACATTCGCCTTCATCAGGTAATGTGATTTTTAAAGATAGAAAACTGTGGAAAAACAATAAATATAATTGTGGCGAGTATGGAAAAATTCAAATTGTATTTCAAGATCCACGCTCTTCACTTGATCCTAGGATGACTATAAAGAGTATAATTTCAGAACCGCTTTTAGCGCTGCCAAAATTAATTAGACAGGAAAAAGGATCTAGGCAAAATCTTGCAAAACTTATAAAAAGTGTTGGACTTCAAGAACAGCATTTAGATAGATATCCACATGAATTTTCTGGCGGACAAAGACAGAGAATAGCTGTTGCCAGGGCCATAATTACAGATCCAGAAGTTATAATTTTAGATGAACCTACTTCTGCGCTAGATGTATCTGTTCAAGCACAAATTTTAAATTTATTAAAGGACATTCAAAAAGAAAAAAATATAACTTATTTGTTTATTTCGCATAATATGGCTGTTGTCAAGTATATAAGCAGCAGGATAGGAGTTTTGTATAAAGGACAATTTGTTGAAATGGGAAACTCACAAGAGGTATTTGAGTGTCCTAAACATGATTATACAAAAAGATTAATTTCTAGTATATTGGAGTAAAAATTATTACAGCTAACTTGGAGGTAAATTGCAATGAAAGCTTTTGATGCACATTCTGATATGTTTACGGATATTACTATAAGACGATTAAAAGGTGAGAGAAATATTATAGAAAATTATCATATAGATGAATTAAAAAAAGGAGGTGTAGCAGCTTCAATTTTAGGAATATGGATTGAACCCCTTTATGTTAATAAAGATCGTACATGGAGAACGCTTCAGATAATGGGTGCTGTTTCTGAAGAAATAGAAGATATGAGAGAATACGCTGGTATTGTATATAAATATAGTGATTTAATTAAATTAAATCAAGAGAATAGGATTGGAATAATAATGGGGATGGAAGGTGTAAGTGGACTTAGAGATGATATAAGTCTTATAAATGCAATGTATAGGTTTGGAGTTAGACATGCTATGCTTACTTGGAATGAGGAAAATGAATTTGCCACAGGGGTTAAAAGCTCAAATAAAGATAGGGGACTTACGAAAAAAGGTGTAGAATTAGTAAAGAGAATGGAGAAATTAGGAATAATAATTGATGTGTCCCATGGAAATGAAAGTACTTTTTGGGATATATATGAGAATACTACAAAACCATTTATAGCTTCACATTCTAATGCATATAATTTGTGCAATAGTATTAGAAATTTAAAAGATGATCAAATTAAAGCCATAGGTGAAAGAAACGGAGTTATAGGAGTTAACTCCTGGGTGGATTTTGTAGATAATGAACATCCATGCGCAGAAAAGTTGGCAGATCATGTGGATTATATAGTAGATAAAATTGGTATAGATCATGTAGGATTTGGATTTGATTTTGGAAATTATTTAGATTCTAGGACACTTAAATCACTTCAGGATGAAGAATATATAAAAACGCAAGGTATTGAAGACGCTTCAAAAATACCTAATTTATTAAATATCCTAAAAAGGCGAGGATATAAAAATGATGAATTAGAAAAAATAGCTTTTAAAAATATGGAGCGTATAGTGAGAGATATACTGGTATAATGGCAGGGGGTTGTTGCATTAGCTATTTTTCGAATAGCTATGAACAGCTCTTTTTTATACTAGTTTTTTATTTAATATAATAGTTCCATGTTAAAATAAAAATGATTATAATCAGAGGTAAAAAATGCACATTTTATTGTTGACAATTTTACTCGAATTTGATACTATAATATTAATTACAGTATTAAGTCACATTGATTTAAGGAAGTGATGAATTGAAGCTATCCACAAAAGGAAGATATGGGGTAAAAGCTATGGTAGATTTAGCTATTCACTATAGTGATGAGCCGTCATCTATAAAAAGTATATCGGAAAGACAAAATATATCAGAATACTATTTAGAACAGCTATTTTCGAACCTTAGAAAATCTAATTTAGTAAAAAGTATTAGGGGAGCACAAGGTGGGTATATTTTAAACAGAGAACCCAAAGATATAACTGTAGCTGATATAATGAAAGTTTTAGAAGGACCTATAGAAATCTCAGATTGTGTAGATGAAAATAATGAAAATTCCTGCAGTAATATGGATTGCTGTGCTACCAGGCTTTTATGGAGTAGAATTAAAGAAAGTATAGAACAGGTTATGAAGTCTACAACTTTACAAGACATGGTAGATGATTATATTCAAATGAAACAAGAAAAAACGAAAGGGGATATATAAATGAATAAGAAGGTTTACATGGACTATTCAGCTACTACTTATACAAAACCCGAGGTATTACAAGAGATGATTCCTTATTTTACTGAGAATTTTGGAAACCCATCTTCACTGTATTCAATGTCAGATGTTCCAAGAGAGGCAATTAATACAGCTAGACAAAGAGTGGCTAAGGCAATAAATGCAGATAAAAATGAAATATTTTTTACAGCAGGTGGCTCAGAAAGTGATAACTGGATATTAAAAGGAATAGCTTTTGCAAATAAAAATAAAGGAAATCATATAATAACTACTAAGATAGAACATCATGCTATTTTACATGCATGTAAGTTTCTTGAAAAGAATGGATTTGAAGTTACTTATTTACCTGTAGATGAGTATGGATTTATAAATTTAGAAGATTTAAAAAAAGCAATTAAGGATACTACAATACTTGTATCTGTAATGTTTGCAAATAATGAAGTGGGAACCATTCAACCTATAAAGGAAATAGGTGAAATATGTAGAGAAAAGAAGATATATTTTCACACAGATGCAGTTCAAGCTATAGGACACGTTAACATAGATGTAAAGGATATGAATATAGATGCTCTTTCTATGGCAGGACATAAGTTTTATGGACCTAAGGGAATAGGAGCAATGTACTTGAAAAAGGGAGTAAAAATTGAAAGCCTGATACATGGTGGTGCACAGGAAAGAGGAAAGAGAGCTTCCACTGAAAATGTCCCAGGAATAGTTGGAATAGGAAAAGCAATAGAATTAGCAACTTCTGAAATGAAGACAGAAAGTAAAAGACTTAGTAAATTAAGGGATAAACTTACAAAAGGATTAGTTGAAGAAATACCTTATGCTAAAGTAAATGGACCTAGTGGAGATAAGAGACTTCCTGGAAATGTTAATTTGAGTTTTATAGGAATAGAAGGAGAAACTTTGCTTCTAGATTTAAATGATGCAGGTATATTTGTTTCTACAGGAAGTGCTTGTGCATCGGCTTCATTGGATCCGTCACATGTACTTTTAGCTTTAGGGTTACCTCACGAAGTGGCACATGGTTCCCTTAGATTAACTTTAGGTGCTGGTACTACTGAAGAGGATGTAGATTATGCACTGCAGGTAATTCCGAAGGTAGTAGCTAGAAGAAGGGCAATGTCACCGCTTTGGGAAGACTTTCTTAAAACACAAAATAAAGGAGAGAAGGTAGAACAATTATGATGTACAGCGAAAAGGTTATGGATCACTTTAGACACCCTAGAAATGTAGGTGAAATTCCGGATGCAAATGGTGTTGGAGAAGTTGGAAATCCACAATGTGGAGATATAATGAAGATATATATAAAGGTTGAAGATGATGTGATAAAAGATATAAAGTTTAAGACTTTTGGATGCGGTTCTGCTATAGCATCTTCCAGTATGGCAACTGAACTTATAAAAGGAAAAACATTAGAAGATGCATGGGAGCTTACTAACAAGGCAGTTGCAGAGGCGCTGGATGGACTTCCACCAGTGAAGATGCATTGTTCTGTTTTAGCAGAAGAAGCTATCCATAAGGCAATAAACGATTATAGAGAGTCACAGGGACTTGAACCATGGGCAACTAAAAATCATTCTGAAACTATCCACGAACATGTTCATGGAAATTAATAATAATTTAGATAATATATTAAGTAGGTTTTCTGTAATATATAGAATTTAAACTTTGTTTACTAAATAAAAATATAACCTTTTTATGAGGTTATATTTTTATTTTTTGGATAAACTACAGGTATATATTTTTAAATTAAGGTGATATCTTTGTATAGAATAAGAGATTTTATATTTATGGATGCAGTAAATCTTTCAGGAAATTTACTGGGGTTTATAAGTGATATATTTTTAGACTTTAACAAAAAACAAGTAAAGGGGTTTGTTATAACTCCTAACAACATATTTAGAAAAAGTTTAAACGTATTTATAAAGGATATAGTGAGTCTAACATCTGTAATAGTTGTTACTAATGTAAATAAGGATAAGTATTTTCAATTTAATGATGTAAAGAGAATGAATGTAGTGGATGAAAAAGGATGTTTAATAGGGATGGTAGAAGATATATTATTTGATGAAGAAAGTTTTTGCATAAAGGCAGTTATACTTTCCACTGGATTTATAAATAATTTTATAAAAGGAAAAAAAATATTGCTTATAGATGATTTGACTTTAGGAGAAGATAACGTATTTTACAGAGGGAAAAAAGAAAATTTAAAATTTTTTAATTCTCCTCATGCACTATTTAACTCAGATAAGGCATCTGAAAGAAAATAGGCTAGCATACTGAATGGTTATTTTTTTGAAAATGTCTAAGAAAGAGAAACACTCAAGTATAATTAAAATTGTGGAAGATGATATGATGAATATTATTAAAAATTCTGTCGTCAAATATGTACTTACAATAGTTATATTTGCAGCAGCTGCCTTGCTTGTTGCTAAAAGTTCTGTATTAAGGGAAATGTTATATTTGATTTTTATATCTTTTTTAATAGCGTATACCCTAAAACCTATAGAAATAAAGATGGTTAATGCCGGAGTAAATAAAAAAGTTAGTGCTATTATTATAATAGGTATACTAATTTTATTAGTTGTTTCTACATTTGCTCTTCTTATACCATCTTTATTTAAGGAAAGCTTAAAGTTAAATGCCACTGCTGCCAATATTCAGATGTTAATAGACAAATTTTATGCAAAACTAAAGTTAATCCAGGGCAATAGGACAATACACTTATTAGTAAATAATTTAAATAGAAGGATTGACAGTGAAATTGCTTCTATATTTGTTAAAATATTCGATTTCTTAATGAATATGGGAGAAAATATATTGTATTTAGTAGTTATACCAATAATAACTTATTACTTTTTAGCTGATGATAAATGCATAAATGAAAGTTTGCTTTCGGCATTCCCGGTAAATAGTAGAAAACCTATTAAAAAAATATGCTGTCATGCAGATAAGATATTAGGACGATATATAGCAAGTCAGATTATGCTAAGTGCTCTTGTGGGAATAGCTACTTTTTTTATACTTATATTTTTAAAGGTGGAATTTCCTATAATATTATCTATATTAAATGCATTTTTTAACATAATACCTTATTTTGGACCTATATTTGGGGCTCTCCCGGCTATAGTTATAGCCCTTACAAAATCTCCAGAAACGGCTTTATGGACAGCGGTATGGCTTTATCTTCTGCAGCAGATAGAAGGAAACATACTATCACCTAAGGTTACAGGAGATAGCATAGATATGCATCCTCTTATAGTCATTCTTCTATTAATAGTTGGAGGAAAGATATCAGGATTTATTGGAATGGTATTAGCAGTACCTTTTGGAGTTTTAGTTAAAGTTATATATGAGGATCTGAATTACTATATGTTTTAAGGACCATTTTTAATTTTTGATTAGTATAAGGTACTATAAAAGACTACAATATTGACATAAAAGTGTATTTAAATTATAATTTGTATCATAATGGAATATAGGCAATGAATAGAAAAAGTAAATATTTTATTATATAAAGAGAGGGAGTGGATGGTGTAAACTTCTTATAATATATATTGAAGCTATCTATGAGTCATAACATATAATTTAAGAGATACAGGTTTTTTGTTTTATATATCTGTTTAATTAGGGTGGTACCGCGGATTCAGCTTTCGTCCCTTTTCAGGGATGGAAGCTTTTTAATTAAAATTATTTTTTACATAATAAGATGATAAAATTTGATTACATATGAGTGAAGAGGAGAGATACATATGGAAAAATTAGGATTAAATCAAATTAGAGAGATGTATTTAAGTTTTTTTGAAAAGAAGGGGCATTTGAGAATGCCAAGTTTTTCTTTAGTGCCCAATAATGATAAGAGCTTACTTCTTATAAATGCAGGAATGGCACCTCTTAAACCCTATTTTACAGGATTGAAGGTTCCACCTAGAAAAAGGGTGACTACCTGTCAGAAATGTATAAGAACAGGGGATATTGAAAATGTTGGGAAAACATCCAGACATGGTACCTTTTTTGAGATGCTTGGAAATTTTTCATTTGGAGACTATTTCAAAGAAGAAGTAATTCCTTGGGCTTGGGAATTTACTACTGATGTTTTAAAGATTCCTAAAGATAAATTATATGTCACTATATATTTAGATGACGATGAAGCTTATGATATATGGGTGAAAAAGACGGACATAGATCCATCTAGAATATTCAGACTAGGAAAAGAAGATAATTTTTGGGAACATGGAGCAGGACCCTGTGGACCTTGTTCGGAGATTCACTATGATAGAGGCGAAGGAAAGATAACTACAGTAGATGAATTTGTAAAAGCAGGTGATAGTGACAGGGTAGTTGAATTTTGGAACTTGGTATTTACACAATTTGATAAAGATGAAGAGGGAAACTACAATAAGCTTTCTCATCCAAATATAGATACGGGTATGGGTCTTGAGAGAATGGCAACTATAATGCAGGGTAAAAACAGTATATTTGAAGTGGATACTATAAATTCTATATTAAAAGAAGTTAGCAATATGGCTGGTATAGAATATAGTAAAAATGAAAAAAGCGATATGTCCATGAGAATAATAACAGATCATGTGAGAAGCGTTACATTTATGATAAGTGATGGAATACTTCCATCTAATGAAGGCCGCGGGTATGTGCTTAGAAGACTTTTAAGAAGGGCTGCAAAGCATGGAAAGTCCCTTGGTATTAAGGAAGGATTTTTGTATAAACTTACAGAAGTTGTCATAAACAATTCTTGCGGAAATTATCCTGAATTGAAGGAAAAAGAAGAGTATATAAAAAAGATTATAAAGCTAGAAGAGGAAAGATTTGATGAAACTATAGATAGTGGAATGCAAATTTTAAATGACTTTATATCTGATTTAAAGTCAAATAAAAATACTGTACTTGAGGGTGAAAAAGCATTTAAATTGTATGACACTTATGGTTTTCCTATAGAACTTACCCAAGAAATATTAGAAGAAAAAGGAATGACTGTGGATTTAGATGAATTCAATCAGAATATGAAAGATCAGAGGGAAAGAGCAAGATCTGCTAGAGCAGAGACCAATTATATGGGAGCAGAAAATACTGTATTAAATAAAATTCCTTTTGAAATAAATACGGTATTTGAAGGGTATGATAGATTAAAATCCAGTTCCAAAGTTAAATTAATTGTAAAAGATGAAGAATTTGTATCTGTTTTAAACGAAGGAGAAGAAGGAGTTATTATAACTGCTAATACGCCTTTTTATGCTGAAATGGGAGGCCAGGTAGGAGACAAGGGAACTGTATTTAGTGAAAATTTCAAAGGAGAAGTTTTAGATTGTAAGAAAAATCTAGCAGGAAAGGTACTACATTTTGTTAAGGTTATTTCAGGAAGTATAAATTTGGAGGATACAATTGAACTGAGTGTAGACGAGGATAGAAGAAGTAATATAAGAAAAAATCATACGGCAACTCATCTATTAGATTCTGCTTTAAAACAAGTTTTAGGAGAACAGGTACATCAGTCTGGTTCTTATGTAGATGAATCTAGGCTAAGGTTTGATTTTAATCATTTTGAAGCTGTAAGCTATGAAAAATTAAGGAATATTGAAAACTTGGTAAATGAAAGTATAATGAAAGTTTATCCTGTAAAAACAACTATAATGTCCTTAGAGGAAGCCAAAGAAAGTGGTGCAATAGCACTTTTCGACAACAAATATAAGGATGAAGTAAGGGTAGTTTCCGTAGGAAATTTCAGCAAGGAACTTTGTGGAGGTACTCATGTAAGTAATTCTGGAGAGATAGGCTTGTTTAAAATAACTTCTGAAACTGGAATAGCAGCTGGTATAAGAAGAATAGAAGCAGTTACAGGTAAGATGGCTGCTGAATATGTTAATTCAAAAAGTGATATACTAAGAGAAATATCAAGCAAACTGAAATGTTCTGAAAAAGAAATTGTTCATAAATTGGATTTGCAATCTAGTGAACTGAAAGAATTGGAAAAAGAAATTGAAGAATTAAAATTGAAAGTTGCAGGAAGTGCAGAAGACGATATTTTAAAGTCAGTAGAGAAAATAGGAGGAATAGATCTATTTACAGGTATATTGAAAGATGTAGATGGAAATTCTCTTAGGGAATTGGCTGATAAAATCAGGAGTAAATCTGAAAATTGTGTAGTTTTGCTTGGAAGCAGCATAGGAGGAAAAGTGCAGCTTGTAGCTATGGCAACTAAAGAAGCAGTAAAAAGTGGAATACATTGTGGAAAAATCATAAAGGAAGTTGCAGCCATTACAGGTGGCGGCGGTGGAGGAAGACCTGATATGGCTCAAGCAGGAGGAAGACTTCCAGATAAGTTACAAGAAGCTATAGGAAAAAGTAATACAATTATTACAAAATTAGTTAAGTAGTATACATTTTATGAAATATGTTTTATAATATATTTATTAGAATGTTAGCGGGGTGATATATATGAGCAACGATAATACTATTCAGTTTGACATTTCTGAAAGTAAAAAAGCATTGACAAAGGAAATATTGACTGAGGTTTATGATTCGCTAATTAAAAAAGGCTATAATCCAGTAAATCAATTGGTGGGATATTTGATTTCTGGTGATCCAACGTATATAACAAATTATAATGGAGCAAGGTCATTGGTTAGGAAGCTTGAGAGAGATGAAATACTTGAAGAAGTCTTAAAAGCATACTTAGACATAAAATAAAAATGTCCTTATGGACATTTTTATTTTAAATATGAGAATAATATAAAGTAGGAGAGTGAAGATTTGAGAATACTCGGATTGGATATAGGTGACAGAACTATAGGAGTGGCACTAAGTGACCCACTTGGGATAACGGCACAAGGAATCACTACTGTGAGAAGAAAGAATCAGGAAAAGGATATTGAGGAATTAAAGTCTATATGTGAAAAATACGGTGTAGAATGTATTGTTTCTGGGCTTCCTAAAAATATGAATGGTACGTTAGGTCTTCAGAGTGAAAAAGTGTTGAGTTTTTGCAAGGTTATAGAGCAAAGTATAAAAGTACCCATAAAGATGTGGGATGAAAGATTAACTACTGTAGCAGCTCATAGGGCTATGATAGAGGGAGATTTATCTAGGGCAAAGAGAAAAAAAATAGTAGATAAGATGGCAGCTATTTATATACTTCAAGGATATTTGGATAGTATTTCAAAATAGTATCAAGTGAAAATTGTTTGAACTTATTTAGGGATATAGTCTCTCTTTATCATAGACTTGAAAAAAATCAGAAAACTAAAATCTATAATTTTTGTGAAGGGTTTTTGCAAAGTATCGTTAAGTGTTAAAGAGAGTAGTTATTGAATAAATCTGGATTTAAAAGAAAGGAAAACTCAATATGGATAATAACGCAGCAGATTTAATATTAGAAGATGAAAATGGAAAAAAGGTTAAGTTCCAGGTGGTTACTAAATTTGATATAAAAGAAGAAGAATATATAATTGCGGTACCTGAAGAATGTGCTGATGAAGATACAGCTATAGCACTTAAAATAGTAAAAGATGATAATGGAGAAGAAGTTCTTGTAACAGTAGAAGATGAGGATGAATTTGATAAGGTTTTAGAAGTTTATGAAAGTTTATTTGGAAATGAAGCTTAGTTAATATAAAAGCTAGAGGCTAAAAGCTGTGGCTTAGATAGCTTTTAGCCTTTAGCTTTTATATTAATTGATTTTCAATTGACAATAACTTTATACTATATTAAACTTATAGTATTGTAATTTTTAAACAATGTTTTTATCCGATGGCTGCTATCTATAACACTACCGTTACACACAGTGAAGCAGTAGAGAAGGTTGTCATGGGACAAATTTAGGTTGAAATGGGGTATAGTAATGCCAAAACTTTCCTCTTCAGAAATAGAGAGATTAAAAAATAGCTTAAAAGAAAAAGGATATAAACTTACGCCGCAGAGGCGTGCTGTAGTTGATATTATAATAAGAAATGAAGGAAAACACCTTACTACAGAAGAAATATATGATCAGGTTAAGAGTGAATGCCCTGAAATTGGTTTGGCTACAGTTTACAGGACAGTACAGCTTTTAGAGGATATAGGCGTTATATGTAAATTGGATTTGGAGGATGGATGCAATAGATACGAAATAGTGCATGAAGAAGAAAACCATCAGCATCATCATTTAATATGTACTAAATGTTCTAAGATAATTGAAGTAACGGATGATTTGTTGGAACCTTTAGAAAAAAAGATAGAAGAAAAGTATGATTTTAAAATTTTAAACCATAGTTTAAAATTTTATGGCATATGTAATAAATGTACAAAAAAATCAAAATAAGTATAAAAAACTAAAATATAAAAAGGAGGGAAGATTTTTTTGCGTAAAGAAAAAGATAGAGTAAAAGTCATTCCATTAGGTGGTCTAGGTGAAATAGGAAAGAATCTTACAGTAATAGAGTATAAAAATGACATAATAGTAATTGATTGTGGCATGAGTTTCCCGGATGCAGATATGCTGGGCATAGATATAGTTATACCCGATATTACTTATTTAAAAAAGAATATTGACAGGGTGAGAGGAATATTTTTAACTCATGGACATGAAGACCATATAGGAGCGTTACCTTATGTGCTAAAAGAAATCAATGTTCCTGTGTACGGTACGAAGTTGACCCTGGGTATTGTTGAGAGTAAGTTAAGGGAACATAACTTAAATGATGTAGTAAAATTAAAGTGTGTAAAAGCAAAGGACGTAATTAAATTGGATAGTATGTCTGTGGAATTTATAAGAACTAGCCACAGTATAGCTGATTCAACTGCCCTTGCAATACATACACCAATAGGTATTATATTTCATACTGGTGACTTTAAGGTAGATTATACGCCTATTGATGGAAGTGTAATTGATTTTGCTAGGCTTGCAGAACTAGGTAAAAAAGGTGTAATCCTTATGTTAGCAGATAGTACTAATGTAGAGAGACCGGGATACACTATGTCTGAAAGAACTGTAGGAACAACTTTTCAAAAGTTTTTCTCACTTGCAAAAAGTAGAATAATAGTGGCTACATTTGCCTCTAATATTCATAGAATACAGCAGGTAATTACTGCTGCTGAAAAATATGACAGGAAAGTTGCAATTTCCGGGAGAAGTATGGAAAATATAATGGAAGTAGCTATGAACTTGGGATATATAGACATTAAAAAAAATACTCTTATTAATATAGATAATATAAATAGGTATCCTGGTAATAGAATAGTTATAATAACTACTGGAAGTCAAGGCGAACCTATGTCAGCTCTTTCCAGGATGGCAGCTTCCGAACATAAGAAAGTAAATATTATTCCAGGAGATACAATAATAATTTCAGCAAATCCTATACCTGGAAATGAAAAATTAGTTTCTGGAGTTATAAATCAACTGTTTAAAAAGGGAGCAGAAGTAATATATGAAGCACTAGCAGATGTGCACGTTTCAGGTCATGCCTGTCAGGAAGAATTAAAATTAATTCATACTCTTGTAAAACCTAAATTTTTTATGCCAGTGCATGGAGAATACAGGCATTTGAAGCAGCATAAAGACCTTGCCGTAAGCTTAGGAATGCCTTCAAACAATATAATTATAGCAGATAATGGAGATGTAATAGAAGTTTCCAGAGACTCTATAAAGAAAACGGGTACAGTAGTATCTGGACAGATATTTGTAGATGGACTTGGAGTGGGGGATGTTGGAAATATAGTTTTGAGAGATAGAAGACATCTTTCACAAGACGGTATACTTACAGTAGTAATTACCATTGAAAAACAAACTGGCACCGTTATTGCTGGTCCTGATATAATATCCAGGGGATTTGTATATGTAAGAGAATCAGAAGATTTAATGGAAGAAGCAAAGGAACTTGTACGAGGTGCATTAAATGAATGTGAGGAGAAACACATTACTGAATGGGCAAGTATAAAATCAAATGTAAAAGAAGTCCTCAGATCATTCTTATACGAAAAGACAAAGAGAAAACCAATGATATTACCTATAATTATGGAAATATAATGTTTTGAAATATTGTCTAAGGAGGATGGTTGAAATGAGTATATGCGATAAAGCAAGTGAGCTTGCAGCAGAGCTTAAAAACTGTGAAGAAGTGACTGCATTAAGAGAGGCAAGTAAGGAAATAGAAAAAAGTGAAGCAAATATAAAAATGTTAGATGACTTTAGAAAAATACAAATGGAGGCTTATTCAGAGCAAATGCAAAATGGAGAGGTCTCTGAGAAAACTAAACAAAAATTTAAAGATATAGGTTCTGTAGTATCTATGAATCCATCTGTAAATAAGTATATACAGACAGAACAGAGATTCAGTATTATGTGGCAGAATATATTAAAGGTGCTAAATGATGCCATAGGAATAGACTTTTCTTTTGGAACAGGTAAAAATAAAAAATAGTTTTTACGTGAAAACCATTAGAATGATGTTTAGAAAGTTGACTTTTTAACACTATGATATTAAAATAAATATGTTACTTTAAATTGGATACAGGGAAGTATCCAATTTTTTTGAGTATTTATTCAGAATTTTAATATGTTTAGTCAGTTTAAGTGTAAAATTGGAGGAGTAATAATGAATTTGTTTACAAGAAATGATATAAGAAATGTGGCAATAATAGCCCATGTCGATCATGGTAAGACCACATTGGTAGATGCATTATTAAGACAAAGCAATATATTTAGATCAAATGAAAAAGTTGAAGAGAGAGTCATGGACTCAAATGATCTTGAAAAGGAAAGAGGTATTACTATACTATCAAAGAATACTTCTGTAATGCATAAAGGAATTAAAATAAATATAGTAGACACACCGGGCCATGCAGATTTTGGAGGAGAAGTAGAACGTGTACTTGAAATGGTAGATAGCGTTTTATTATTAGTAGATGCTTATGAGGGACCTATGCCTCAGACAAAATTTGTTTTGAAAAAGGCGTTGGAATTAAAATTAAAGCCAATAGTTGTTATAAATAAAATAGATAAGTCGGATGCAAGACCTTCTGAAGTACTGGATGAAATTTTTGATTTATTTATAGAGTTAGGTGCTAATGATGAACAGCTTGACTTCCCTGTAGTTTATTGTTCTTCAAAAGCAGGGTTTGCTAAAAAAGAGATGGAAGATGAATCAGATAATATGGAACCTTTATTTGATGCAATAATAGAAAATGTTGCTCCACCTCAGGGATATTTAGATATGCCACTTCAAATGCTAATTACAACTATAGATCACAATGAATATGTAGGTAGAATAGGTGTAGGAAAAATAACAAGAGGAAGTATAAAGAAAAATGAGCAGGTTGCACTTATAAGAAAAGGAAATAAAATAGAGAATGTAAAAGTGTCTAATCTTTATGTTTATGATGGACTCAAAAAGAAAGAGGTAGATGAGGCAAAACTTGGTGATATAGTTGCTGTATCAGGTATTCCTGATATAAATATAGGTGAAACTATAGCAGATGCTTCAGAACCAGAAGCACTTCCTTTTGTAGAGATAGACGAACCTACATTGAATATGAACTTTATGGTAAATGATTCACCTTTTGCTGGAAGAGAAGGAGATTATGTAACTTCAAGACATTTGAGAGATAGACTCATGAAAGAGCTTGAAACAAATGTTGCCCTTAAAGTAGAAGAAACTGACTCAGCAGATTGCTTTAAAGTAAGCGGCAGAGGAGAACTACATCTTTCAGTTTTAATAGAAACTATGAGAAGAGAAGGCTATGAATTTCAAGTTTCAAAACCAACAGTTATATATAAAGAAGAGAATGGAAAAAAATTAGAACCTATTGAATATTTGACTATAGATGTACCTGAAGAATTTATGGGAATTGTTATGGAAAAGCTTGGACCTAGAAAAGCTGAAATGGTAAATATGACTTCTGCAGTTAATGGGTATACAAGACTGGAATTTAAAATACCAGCAAGGGGACTTATTGGATTCAGAAATGAATTTATGACAGATACCAAGGGAAATGGAATAATGAACCATGTATTAGATAGTTATGAAGAATACAAAGGAGACATACCAGAAAGAACAAGAGGATCACTCGTAGTATTCGAACCAGGTACTGCTATAACTTATGGACTTTTTAATGCTCAGGAAAGAGGAACTCTTTTTATAGAGCCAGGAACAGAAGTATACGAAGGAATGATAGCTGGTGAATGTTCAAGAGCTGAGGATATAGAGGTAAATGTATGTAAAAAGAAGCATTTGACAAATACAAGAACTTCAAGTGCGGATGATGCATTAAAGTTAGTTCCTGTAAACAAAATGAGTCTTGAAAAATCACTAGAGTTTATAGCATCGGATGAATTAGTGGAGATTACTCCTAAGAGTATAAGAATGAGAAAGAGAATATTAAATACAGATCTTAGAAAAAAGGCTGCAAGGAGAAAATAGTAAAAGCTTTTACACATAAGAATAACTATTTAATTTGAAGTTATTTTGGAGGAAAAAATGAGCGGTGTTGCATATGAATACATGGAAAATTATATAAGATCATTGATAGGAGAACATGATGGAATATTAAAGGAGATGGAAGAGTACGCCAGATTAAATTCTGTTCCAATAGTTCATAAAGAAGTGGCAAGATTTTTAGAACTTATGATAACTATGAAAAAGCCCTTAAAAATTTTGGAGCTTGGAACAGCAATTGGTTACTCTGCTATTCTCATGAGCTTAAGTTCCCATAAAAAAAGTCATATAACAACAGTTGAAAGAGATAAGCACATGATAGAAATCGCCAGGGAAAATGTGAAAAAATATAAATTTGAGCAGCACATTGACATTATAGAAGGAGACTGCCTGGAAGTACTTAAAACTATGCAGGAACAATATGATTTTATATTTATGGATGCAGGCAAAGCACACTATAATCATTTTTTACCTTATTGTTTAAAACTTTTAAATGAAGAAGGCATGA